>JAFKGE010000087.1 GCA_017307865.1 Burkholderiales bacterium
GCGTGCCGGTGAAGCCGTCTTTGTCGGTGGTGAAGGTGCCGATGTTGGCCATGATGTTTTCTCCTTTCGGTTGAACAAGGTTCGCGCCCATCGCGTCCTTGTTGTGATCCGGCCGGCGGGGGACGGGCTGGCTGCACCGCTTGCGGTCGAAACGCAGTGGAGAGCCGGGAGGCGAAAAGAATTTGCTGCGCGAGGAAGCCGCGCAGCGGCAGGGAAATTGTTTTCGCCGAACGGTTGCAGCCATGAAGCCCGAGGCGCAGCCGCGCTCCCGCCAGGATTCACAACGAGACAAGGACGCCTTGGGCCAAACCGCTCCGAAAGGAGATATGGCCGGCTTGGCATTCCCGCCCGAAGGCTTCTCCGGCTCGCGCATTGACGCGGGCCTGGTCATTCCCCCAACGACAAGCGAGAACGCCCCTGCCGCATCTTGCGGCGCAGGTCTTGAGGCGCGGTGTGGAAGCTCCATAGCGATGCCGGGCGGGTTGTCCGTGAACCGTCCTTCGTGACGTGATAAGCAGGAACCGCAAGCGTTGAGGACGGCACGCACCTGCGCAACCTGCCGCAGCAAGCGCCAGCGTGTTCGCCAGCGTCCCGTCCATCGCGGCGGGGATAGCCCGCAGGGCTTTCCCCTGGAGGCAAGCGAAGCGCGCAGCGCCGCAGGCGCGAAGGCGTGAGGGATTGAAGCCGAATGGCCGTGACGACGAAGTCGGCACGGGGCGCAGCCCGAAAGCCCGGCGGCGCTACGCGCCGACACGCAATGTTCGATGGGTGTCTGATCTGATATAGTTAGTCGCCATACAATATGGCGGCATTTTCATGAAGTTGGAACAAAAATATCTGGCGCTGATACAGGAAGCGCAGCAACGCAAGATGCCCGACGTGGATGGCATTCGCCTATGCTTCCAGACGCTCTCGCTGGCTGCTGGAATCGACCGCGACTGCGCCACGTTGCTGGCACCTCACAGTCTCTCCGAGGGCCGCTTCGTACTGCTGTTCCTGCTTGATGCCGCACCCGGCGGGCTAGCACCCAACGCACTGGCCGAACGTGCCGGCGTCACCCGCGCTACGGTGACGGGCCTGCTCGATGGTTTGGAGCGTGAAGAACTGATCGAGCGCCATGCCGATGCCACCGACCGCCGCGCCTTGTGCATACGGCTCACGCGCAAGGGCAAACGGGTTGCGAAGGTCACATTCGAGCAGCATGGCCGCTGGATCGCCAGCCTGTACGGCAATCTCTCCGCACCGGAGCGCAAGCAACTGACGACGCTGCTGGAAAAGGTCGCGGGCAATCTCGCAGGGACTGCGCCATGACGCCCGCCCGCAAAGGCGCGATCCGCGCCGCCGACATTCCTGCCGATGTGCTGCACGCCCTATCGCGCGGCCAGATGCAAAGCGCCACGCTGGCCGAATGCCTGGCGCTCGATCAGGCCATGCTGGTGCGAACTGTGTTCCCCGGCCTGTCGGCCTCTGCGTTGAAGGCCGTCGATACCGCCTGCGCGCTGGGCGTCCTCAAGCGCATGGCCCGCATCGGTGCAGTGCTGCTGGACGAACTGGGAACGGATGGGATTGCACAGTGCCAGAGCCACGCTGCCGATACCGTGCGTGGCTGGGCCTGCTTCATGATCGGCGCGCAGCCCGCGCTGGATCTGCAAGCGCGGCTGACTTCCATTCGCCCGCTGGCCGACGACGCGCATTTCGGCGTGCGCGAATGGACGTGGATGGCCGTGCGCCCGCACCTGGCGCAAGAACTGGCGGAGTCCATCGCGCACTTAGCGCCATGGACGGCGGAGTCATCCGAGCGCTTGCGCCGATTCGCCAGCGAAGCCCTGCGTCCGCGTGGCGTGTGGTGCGCCCACATCGCCGCGCTCAAGCGCGAACCCGCACAGGCGCTGCCCATTTTGTCGCCATTGCGCGCTGATCCATCTGCTTACGTGCAGGACTCGGTGGCCAACTGGCTCAACGATGCCGCCAAGGATCAACCCGCTTTCGTGCGTGATCTTTGTACCCAGTGGCTGCAAGGTACATCAACCGATGCAACCCGCCGCATTTGTCAACGCGCCCAGCGCAACCTCGCATAACCACAAAGGAGAAACCCGTGTCTCACTACCTCGTCGAACTTTATACCCCCAACGCCACATGGAATGCGCTGCCGGTCGAGCAGCGCCAGCAGTTCCTCGCCAACGTCGCCAATGCGATGGTTGGCCTTGCCAGCATGGGGGTGGAAGTGTTGACGCTGGCCGAAACCGAACCCCACATCGACCAAGGCAGCGAACACCGCTTCCTCGGTATCTGGCGCTTCCCTGACCAGCACGCCCGGAACGCGCTGCTGGCGGGCATCAAGGCCAGCGGCTGGTACGACTACTTCGACCATGTGAACGCCGCCAGCAGCGCGGGCAGCTTTGAACATCATCTGGCGGCGCTGGTGACCGCATGATGGCGCTGCTCCAAACTGCGGCTTGAAGCGGCTGGCCTTGAACACCGGGCGCGGCTACTGCCGCGCCCGGATTTTTTGCGTTCACCGCGCCCAGGACGGAACGGCCTGGGCGCGGTGCTGAACGCGGTTATTCCTTCGTCTCGATGAGCCACCACACGGCACGCGACAAGACTCGGCCCGTGATGGGATGAATGTCGGTGGGGTCGGCGCTGGCCATCCAGCCCGAGGGCGGGCGGTAGCCGCGCACGTCGCCATCGCCGCGCCAGCGGCGGGCGCGTACCGTGCCAGGGGCGTAGATCGCCGCCATGCGCGGGCGGTTGGTGGTGGTGCGGGTCATTGGGGGCTTCTCCTTGCAGCGAAGCGCCCCGGTCGAGGCCGGGGCGCTTGCCTTCGGCACGGGTCAAGCGGCCAGCGCCTCGGCGGGTTCATCCACCATTGCCTCGGCATCCTCCGGGGCGTCCTGCTCTGGGCCTGCTGCCTGCGTTGCATCCTGCGAGCCTGCGGCCTTGAAGATGGCAGGCATCCAGTCCGTGCCATCGGCCAGCCGCTCCGCTTCGCTGGCAATGTCGGCCTTCTTCAACTTCGCCAGCCGGGCGACGGATTCCGGGGCAAACGCGCCCACGGCATCCAGAATCACGGCCTTGGAAACGTGCTTGAAGTAGCCTTCTGCGGTCGGCTTCCACCATGCGGCCATGTCGAGGCCCACGGCCTGCGCCAGTTCCTCGCCGGGCTGGTGCGCCGTGGCGCGAGGCGTCACCACGTCCACCGTGGAAGCCACGCACACGGCCAGCAGCCGCACCAGTTCGTCTTGCGGCTTCGCCAGCAGCGCGGCGAACAGTTCAGCGCTGTCCTCCGGCAAGGCTTCGCCTGCCACCTGTTGCAGTTGGCGCAGCGCCACGGCGGCAGGCGATTCCGGCCAGTCCGGGGCCATACCTTCCAGCCGGTCTTGCACTTTGAGGCTCACGCCCAGCGGCAGATCGTGGCCATAGTGGCGTTCCTGCGAAACGGTCTGCACCATGCCATGCACCACAGCGGCCAGCGCAGCTTGCGGGTGCCGTGCGACTTCGATTTGCAGCGCGGCGGTGCGGTGCGCGCTCAGGCGCTGCGCCAGCCGGTCGGATATGGCGGCGGTCATGGGCTGCCTGTCGTCGTCTCCGTCCTCGCCTTCGTCGTCGTTCTCGGCTTCGCCTTCGCTGCCGAAACCTTGGCGCAGCCGTTCCAGCGTGCGCAGCGCCTTGGCCTCGGCCTCGCGCATCAGGCCACGATGAATGACGGCTTCGCCGTTGCGGTCGATGGTGACGATGGCACCGGCTGCGGCCTTCACGTTCGCGCCGTAGTCCTGCAAGCCATCTTCCAGCGCCTGCAACTGCTCGCCCACGGTTTCGCCTTCCTCCTGCAAGGCGTCGGCCTTGTCCTCGTCGTCGGCGTCCAGTGCGGCATCGACGGCTTCGGCCAGTTCGTGCATCTTGGTTTGCAGCTTCTCGATGCGGGCGGCTTCGCGCTTGTTCGGCTCGCGCCATTCCCTCGGCGCACGCTGGAAGGCGTGCAGGTCGGCATGGGTCACGCCCGGCGTGGCATCCACCCATGCCCAGCCTTCGGCCTTCACCTCGGCGGCGATGCCTGCCAGCTTGTCTTGTGCCAGCCGTTCCAGCAGCGCGGCATCGGTCAGATACACGCCCGCGTCACCTTCCGCGAACAAGTCGCGGCGGATGCCGCCGCCTGCGGCCTCGTAGGTGTCCAGTCCGACGAAGCGCACCAGCGGATGCCGGTAGGCGTCGATCTCGCGCTCGGTGAGGCGTTCGCGCAGGTTGGACGGGTGACGCTGCCACGTTGGCGCATCGTAGAACGCGCCTTCCTGCGCGGCGTGGTCGTCGGTGATGGCAAGGGCCATCAACTGGTCAAGGCTCACGGCATCGGCGCGATAGTCGGCCATCAATCGCGGCGAGACGTTCGCCAGCTTCAAGCGGCGCTGCACCACCAGCGGCGTGACGCTGAAATCCGCTGCAATGTCCTCGATGGGTCGGCCTTCGGCCACCAGCGCGGCGAATGCCTCGAACTGGTCTGCGGGGTGCATGGCTTCGCGCTGCACGTTCTCGGTGAGGCTGGCCGTGCGGGCGGTGCCATCGGCCACCAGCAAGCAAGGCACCTCCCATTCCTTGCTGATGCGGTGTTTCTTCGCCAGCAGCTTCAACGCGGCGAGGCGACGGCCACCGGCGACCACTTCGTAATGCTCGCCATCGGCGGATGCAATGACGATCAGGTTTTGCAGCAGACCCACGCGCTGGATGGATGCGGCCAGTTCGGGGATGGACATGCGCGGGGTCTTGCGCACGTTGCGGCCCGTGGGGCGCAGCACCAGCCGCGACAGCGGAACCAGAATCAGGTTCTTGGTCGGGTCGGCAGCTTCCAGCGCGGGGGCTTGGATGGCGCGGGCTTCGGTTTGGGTGATGGCGTTCATGGTGATAACTCCTTGCGGTTAGGAAATGCAGCAGCGAAGAAAGCGGCAAGGGCTGCTGCCTGCCCCTGCCGCGTGGGGATTCAGGCTTTCAACTGGCGCAGGCCATCGGCCAGCATCCAGAGGGCACGGTTCAGGCGCACATCGGAATCAATCCCCTGCACCGGGCGGGTCTGCTGGCGGCGTCCGTTGGCGTTGCGGCCATGCAATCCGCCTTTGGTCAGGTTTTCTTGGGTGCGGTTGAACACGCTCCACAAGTCCGGGCGGCGGTCGTCGAACCGGCGCGGCATCAAGATTTGCGATTCGGTGATGGGCGCGGGCTTGTTGTCGGCGGGGTCGTACTTGAGGGCCAGCGCAGAACGGGCGAACACTTCGGCTTCGCCTTCATCCAGCGCGATCGCGCGCATGGCATCGCGGGATTCCTTCACGCGCTCGAAGCCGCTCAACACCTCGAAAGCGCCTTCGATGACGGAACCGGCCACGTCGCCTTTGTGGGGTACGCGCACGTCCGCCACGGTGTCGCCGCACACAAGGCCATTGCTGCAAACGAAGCGGAACATTCCGGCCAGCATCTGATAGCTGCTCGTGCCGTCGTGCGAGTTCAGCAGCACGATTTCGTTAGCCTCCGCGCCGTTGATCTGGCTGGCGTGGCGCAGGCGCAGCATGTGTTTGGTGTGTTCGCGCTTGTGCGCATTCCACTGATGGCGGACAGTGATTCCATTCCCATCGCGGACAGCGTTCCATGCGATGGCGGACACGCTGCGCGAGTGTCCTGAGTGACGAGCAAATCGTAGCCGAAGTGTCCGCCATCAGCATGGAACGGGTGG
>JAFKGE010000042.1 GCA_017307865.1 Burkholderiales bacterium
CGTCCCCCGCTGGGGGAGGGCCGGGGTGGGGGCGCGGAGGTGCAAGGTGAAGCCGGGGCGAGCTCCCATCCCTGCCTTCCCCCAATAGGGGAAAGAGCCACGGAACCGCATCTACTGATGATGAGCGCCACCCCCATCCCGCGCACCCTCGCCATGAGCTATTACGCCGACCTGGACGTGTCCACGCTGGACGAGCTGCCGCCCGGCCGCACGCCGGTGGTCACCAAGCTGCTGGCCGAGCACCGCCGCGACGAACTGGTCGAGCGCCTGCGCGCGCAGATCGCCGAGGGCCGGCAGGTGTACTGGGTGTGCCCGCTGATCGAGGAAAGCGAGGCGCTGGACTTGCGCCACGCCAGCCAGACGCACGCCGAGCTGTCGGCCGCGCTGCCCGCCGCCCGCGTGGGCCTGCTGCATGCGCGCCTGCCGCCGGCCGAGAAGAAGGCGGTGATGGCCGAGTTCGTCGCCGGCCGCATCGACGTGCTGGTCAGCACCACCGTGATCGAGGTCGGCGTGGACGTGCCCAACGCCAGCGTGATGGTGATCGAACACGCCGAGCGCTTCGGCCTGTCGCAGCTGCACCAGCTGCGCGGGCGCGTGGGACGCGGCGCGGCGGCCTCGGCCTGCGTGCTGCTGTACAGCGTGCCCGAGGGCGGCCGCCTGGGCGAAACCGCGCGCGCGCGCCTGAAGGCCATGCTGGAGACCGCCGACGGCTTCGAGATCGCGCGGCGCGACCTGGAGATTCGCGGCCCGGGCGAATTCCTGGGCGCGCGCCAGTCGGGCGATGCCCTGCTGCGCTTTGCCGACCTGGCCGAGGACAGCGCCCTGCTGCAATGGGCGCGCGCCACGGCGCCGGCGATGTGGGCACGCCACCCGCAGGATGCCGCGCGCCACGTCGAGCGCTGGCTGGGCGCGCGCACCGACTACCTGAAGGCGTAAGCCGTCCGGCCCACCACCGCGCGCCGGAACGCGGCGCGCGGTGCTCCCATCCTATGTCGTGACGAGTCCATGCGACGCCGATGAAGCTATTCGTTCGGCGCTACACCTGCTCATCAGTCATCAACACAGGAGAGCATCATGAAATTCAGTCTTGTCGCCCTTGCCGCCGTCATGGCCCTGGGCGTCGCGGTGACCGGTTGCGCAGCCACCGAGCCGGCGGGCACGCACGCGGCCATGGCCAGCAGCGCCGCCGCCGCCACCACCACCGCGCCCAAGCTGCACGCCGCCATGCGCGGGCTGTGGCACGGCCACATCGTCGCCACGCGCGACTACGCGCTGGCCGTGCACGCCGGCAACGCCGCGGCCGAGCAAAAGGCCGAAGCGGCCGTGATCGACAACGCCAAGCAGATCGCCCATGCGGTGGGCGGCTTCTACGGCGCGTCGGCGGGTGACGCGACGCTGAAGGCGCTGGGCGGCCACTGGGCCGGCGTGAAGGCGCTGACGCTGGCCGCCAAGGCGCACGACGCGGCGGCCGAGCAAAAGGCCATGGACGACCTGGCCGCCAACGCCACGGCCATCGCGCAGTTCTTTGCCGGCGCCAACCCGCAGAACTGGACCGTCGGCCAGCTGCAGGGCGCGCTGCTGATGCACGTGGGCGACCACAAGCAACAGGTCGACGCCATGATGGCCAATGCGCCCGCCGCGCAGCAGGCCGAGCTGTGGGCCGGCATGGAGCATCACATGAACATGATCGCCGACGTGCTGTCCGACGGCATCGCCAAGCAGTTTCCGGCCAAGGCCAGTTGAGCGCCCGCGCCTGATCTGACAACGGCCTCGGTGGACACCGAGGCCGTTTTGGTATCCCGGTGGGGCTGGCGTATCCTTCGCGGCAAGACCGACATCGTGACGCCCCGTGACTCTTACCGAACTGAAATACATCGTGGCCGTCGCCCGCGAAAAGCACTTCGGCAAGGCGGCCGAGGCCTGCTTCGTCTCGCAGCCCACGCTGTCGGTGGCGGTCAAGAAGCTGGAGGACGAGCTGGAGCTCAAGCTGTTCGAGAGGAGCAGCGGCGAGATCACCGTCACCCCGCTGGGCGAGGAGATCGTGCGCCAGGCGCAAAGCGTGCTGGAGCAGGCGGCCGAGATCAAGGAAATCGCCAAGCGCGGCAAGGACCCGCTGGGCGGCCCGTTGCGGCTGGGCGTGATCTACACCATCGGCCCCTACCTGCTGCCCGAGCTGGTGCGCCGCAACATCGAGCGCACGCCGCAGATGCCGCTGATGCTGCAGGAGAACTTCACCGTGCGCCTGCTGGAAATGCTGCGCACCGGCGAGATCGACTGCGCCATCCTGGCCGAACCCTTTCCCGACACGGGCCTGGCCGTCGCGCCGCTGTACGACGAGCCCTTCGTCGCCGCCGTGCCGGTCAATCACCCGCTGGCGGCGCAGAAGTCCATCACCACGCAGCAGCTGCAGGGCGAGACCATGCTGCTGCTGGGCACCGGCCACTGCTTTCGCGACCACGTGCTGCAGGTGTGCCCCGAGTTCGCGCGCTTCGCCAGCCAGGCCGAGGGCATCCGCAAGAGCTTTGAGGGCTCGTCGCTGGAAACCATCAAGCACATGGTGGCCGCCGGCATGGGCGTCACCCTGGTGCCCGCGCTGGCCGTGCCCGCGCCCGACGTGCACGGCACCGAGCCGCTGCTGCGCTACCTGCCCGTGGTCGACGAGCACGCCGGCGCCGCCCCGCCCACGCGCCGCGTGGTGCTGGCCTGGCGGCGCAGCTTCACCCGCTACGAGGCCATCGCCGCGCTGCGCAACGCCGTCTACGCCTGCGAGCTGCCGGGGGTGACGCGTCTGTCGTGAGGGGTTTTCTCCCTCTCCCGCCGGGAGAGGGTTGGGGTGAGGGCCAGCGGCGGTGCACCCGGCAACGGGCCATCGATTTCAAGCAAAATTGCCATCCAGCGCCCGTCCATCAAGCGCCATCAGCTATCAATTTCATTGCATGACCGCCACCGCCCTACCCCGCAGCAAGCTCGCCCAATACCTCGACCTGATCCGCTGGAGCCGCCCGGCCGGCTGGCTGGTGCTGCTGTGGCCCACGCTGTCCGCGCTGTGGCTGGCGGCGGGCGGCTTTCCGGGCTGGCACCTGCTGATCGTCTTCGTGGCCGGCACCATCCTCATGCGCTCGGCCGGCTGCTGCGTCAACGATGTGGCCGACCGCGAGTTCGACCGCCACGTCAAGCGCACCGCCAAACGCCCCGTGACGACGGGCGAGGTCGGCGTGCGCGAGGCGCTGGCGCTGGGCGCGGTGTTGGCGCTGGTCGCCTTCGCCCTGGTGCTGACCACCAACGCCACCGCCATCGCGCTGTCGTTTCCGGCGCTGGCCATCGCCCTGGTCTATCCGTTCGCCAAGCGCCACGTGTCCATGCCGCAGGCCGTGCTGGGCGTGGCGTTCAGCTTCGGCATTCCGATGGCGTACGCGGCGGTGCAGGGCCGGGTGCCGCCCGAGGCCTGGCTGCTGCTGCTGGGCAACGGCTTCTGGGTGCTGGCCTACGACACCGAATACGCCATGGTCGACCGCGACGACGACCTGAAGATCGGCATGAAGACCTCGGCCATCACCCTGGGCCGCTGGGACGTGGCGGCGGTGATGGGCTTTTACGTCGTCTACCTGGCGGTGTGGCTGGCCATCAGCGCCGCCCGCGCGCCCTCGCCCATCCTGTATGCGGCCTTTGCCCTGGCGGCGGCGCAGGCCGCCTGGCACTACACGCTGATTCGCGACCGCACGCGCGAGGGCTGCTTCGTCGCCTTCAGCCAGAACCACTGGCTGGGCGCGACGGTGTTCGCCGGCATCGCGCTGTCGCTGGCGGTGGCCGGCTGAACCTCAGGCGCCGAACTCGTCGCCCAGCTCTTTCGCGCGCACGCAGGCCGCGTGCATGGCCTGCACGAAGGCGGCCTTCACGCCCGCTTGCTCCAGCGCCGTCAGCGCGGCGTAGGTGGTGCCGCCCTTGCTGGTGACGCGCTCGCGCAGGGTGGCCAGCGGCTCGGGCGAGGCGCCCGCCAGATGCGCGCCGCCGGCAAAGGTGCCCACCGCCAGGCGGCGCGCCTGCTCGGGGCTCAGGCCCAGCTCGGCGCCGGCCTGCTGCATGGCCTCCAGAAAATAAAACACATAGGCCGGGCCCGAGCCCGACAGCGCGGTGACGGCGTCCAGCTGCTCCTCGCGCTGCACCCACAGCGCGTCGCCCGTGGTGCGGATCACCGTCTCGGCCAGCGCGCGGTCGGCGGCGCCGACGGCGGGGCCGGCAAACAGCCCCGTCATGCCGCGCCCCACCAGCGCCGGCGTGTTGGGCATGCAGCGCACGATGCGGGCGGCGCCGGTGGCCTTGGCGATGGCGTCGGCGCGGATGCCGGCCATCACCGACAGCTGCAGCGCGCCGCCCACGTGCGGCGCCACCGGCGCGGCGGCGGCCTGAAAGCTCTGCGGCTTGACGGCCCACACCAGCAGGTCGCTGCCGGCCAGCGCGGCGCTGGCGGCGGGCAGGGCGGTGACGCCATGGTGCTCGCGCAGCGCGGTGCGCGCCGCCTCGAAGGGCTCGACCACGGCGATCTGCGCCGCCGGCAGCCCGCGCTGGATCAGCCCGCCGAGGATGGCGCTGGCCATGTTGCCGCCGCCGATGAAGGCGATGCGGGTGGAGGGGGGCAGGGGCTGGTCTGACATGGCGGCTCGATGCGCTTGAGGTTTGTCCGCAGTGTAGGGCCACGGGCGTTCCGCTACGCTCGCCGCCATGCGATACATCCTTGCATTCGACCAGGGCACGACCAGCAGCCGCGCCATCGCCTTCGACGAGCGCGGCCAGGTGGCGGCGCTGGCGCAGCGCGAGTTCGCGCAGCACTTTCCGCAGCCCGGCTGGGTGGAGCACGACGCCGACGAGATCTGGGCCACGCAGCTGGCGGTGGCGCGCGAATGCCTGCAAAAACTGGCTGCAGCGCAGGCAGGACAAGGGCGGGCAGCTCCTCAAATTGAAGCAATCGGCATCACCAACCAGCGCGAGACCACGGTGCTGTGGGAGCGCGCCACGGGCCGCCCGGTGGCGCGCGCCATCGTCTGGCAGGACCGGCGCACCACCGCGCGCTGCGAGGCTTTGCGCCGCGCGGGTAAGGCTGCACTGATCCAGCGCAAGACCGGGCTGGTGCTGGACGCCTACTTCTCGGCCACCAAGCTCGAATGGCTGCTGGACCAGGTGCCCGGCGCCCGCGCGCGCGCCGAGGCGGGCGATCTGGCCTTCGGCACCGTCGACAGCTGGCTGATCTACAAGCTCACGGGCGGGCGCGTGCACGCCACCGACGCCAGCAACGCCGCGCGCACCCTGCTCATGGACATCCACCGGCTGGCGTGGGACGACGAGTTGCTGCGCCTGTTCAACATCCCGCGCGCCGTGCTGCCGGCCATCGTGCCTTCCAGCGGCGTGTTGGGCGAGACGGCGCCGGGGCTGCTCGGCGACGCGCCGATCCCGATTGCCGGCGTGGCCGGCGACCAGCAGGCCGCCACCTTCGGCCAGGCCTGCTTCGCCCCCGGCATGGCCAAGAACACCTACGGCACCGGCTGCTTCATGCTGATGAACACCGGCACGCGCGCGGTGCGCAGCCGCAACCGTCTGCTGGCCACGGTGGGCTGGCAAGGCCCGGCCACACTGGGCGCGCGGCGCACGGCGTACTGCCTGGAGGGCAGCGTGTTCATGGCCGGCGCCACCGTGCAATGGCTGCGCGACGGCCTGCAGATGATTGAAAAAGCGTCCGACATCGAAGCGCTGGCCGCCAGCGTGCCCGACACCGGCGACGTGTTCCTGGTGCCCGCCTTCACCGGCCTGGGCGCGCCCGACTGGGACGGCCGCGCGCGCGGCACCCTGGTGGGCCTGACGCGCGGCAGCACGCGCGCGCACATCGCCCGCGCCGCGCTGGAGGCCATCGCCCTGCAGTCGGCCGACCTGTTCGGCGCCATGGTGCGCGACGCCGGCATCCAGCTCACCGAGCTGCGCGTGGATGGCGGCGCCAGCCGCAACGACCTGCTGATGCAGCTGCAGGCCGACCTGCTGGGCGTGCCGGTGGTGCGCCCGCGCGTGACCGAGACCACCGCGCTGGGCGCGGCCTACCTGGCCGGGCTGGCCACCGGCGTGTGGTCGGGCGGCGGCGACATCGCGGCGCAGTGGGCGGTGGACCGGCGCTTCGCGCCCCAGCTGTCCGAGCCGGCGCGACGCCAGCGCGTGGCCCGCTGGCGCGAGGCGGTGGCGCGTGCGCGCGGCTGGGCGCGCGAAGATGCCTAAGCTGCCCGGGTCCAGGTTTCATGAATAAAATCGGCCCCTGGCGCTTGTCCATCAAGCGCGAGCAGCTATCAAATATATAGTTTATCCGTCATGACCAGCGCCCCTTTGCCCACCGATCGCACCGCCCTGCTGGCGCGCCTGGCCGAGCCGCTGCGCTACGACCTGGCCGTCGTCGGCGGCGGCGCCACCGGGCTGGGCGTGGCGCTGGACGCGGCCCAGCGCGGCCACCGCGTACTGCTGGTGGAGGCGCACGACTTCGCCAAGGGCACCTCGTCGCGCGCCACCAAGCTGGTGCACGGCGGCGTGCGCTACCTGGCGCAGGGCGACATCCACCTGGTGCGCGAGGCGCTGCACGAGCGCGTGCACATTCTGGACAGCGCGCCGCACCTGGCGCAGCCGCTGGCCTTCGTCATGCCCTCGTACAAGCTGTGGGAGACGCCGTTTTATGGCGTGGGCCTGAAGATGTACGACCTGCTGGCCGGCCGCGCCGGGCTGGGCGCCACCCAATGGCTGGGCGCGGGCCAAACCCAGCGCCTGCTGCCGGGCGTGCAGCCGCAGGGCCTGAAGGGCGGCGTCAAGTACTGGGACGGCCAGTTCGACGACGCCCGCCTGGCGCTGGCGCTGGCACGCACCGCCGCCGCGCACGGCGCGCTGGCCATCAATTACTGCGAAGCGCTGGAGGTGCTGCACGACGCCGGCCAGGCCGTGGGCCTGCGCCTGCGCGACGCCGAGAGCGGGCGCGAGTTCCGCGTGCAGGCCGGCTGCATAGTCAACGCCACCGGCGTCTGGGTCGACACCCTGCGCCAGCAGGACGCCCAGTTGGCCGGGCAAAGGCTGGCGCCCATGGTCGAGCCCAGCCAGGGCGTGCACGTGGTGGTCGACCAGGCCTTTTTGCCCGGCGAGCACGCCCTGCTGGTGCCCAGCACGCGCGACGGGCGGGTGCTGTTTGCCGTGCCCTGGCTGGGCAAGCTGATCCTGGGCACCACCGACACGCCGCGCAACGACGTGCCGCTGGAGCCGCGCCCGCTGGCGGCCGAGCTCGACTTCATCCTGACCGAGGCCGCGCGCTACCTGAAGCGAGCGCCCACTCACGCCGACATTCTCAGCAGCTGGGCCGGTCTGCGCCCGCTGGTGCGCCCCGGCGGCGACGCCGGCAGCACCAAGTCGATCAGCCGCGAGCACACGGTGCGGGTGGCGCGCTCGGGCCTGGTCACGGTGACGGGCGGCAAATGGACCACCTACCGCGCCATGGCCGAGGACGTGCTGGCCCACTGCGTGGACAGCGGCCGGCTGGCGGCGCTGGGCCCCTCGCGCACGGCGGGCCTCAAGCTGGTGGGCGCCGACCTGCCGGCCGGCAGCGCGCCGGTGGCCATCAGCCAGCCGCAGGGCCTGCATTCCTACGGCGCCGAGGCGCCCCAAGTCGCCAGCCTGCCCGGCGCCGAGCGCCAATTGGCCCCCGGCCTGACCGAGGCCATGGTGCGCTTTGCCGCCCGCCACGAATACGCCCGCACGGTGGAAGACGTGCTGGCGCGCCGCTGCCGCCTGCTGTTTCTGGACGCCGCCCAGGCCGCCCGCGCCGCCCCCGCCGTCGTCGCCGTGCTGCAGGACGAATTGGGGCGCGATGCGGCGCAGGCCCCCTTCGAGCAGCTGGCCGCCGCCTACGCGCAACAGGACGCGGCGGCAGGCGCTTGACCGCTTGCCGCGAATCGGCCATAATCGCGGGCTTCGCCATCACTGGCGGAAGAATTTCAGCCCCGCGAAAGCACTGGGCGCCTGGCGACAGGCGTGCAGCGCCGGGCCCAAGACTGATCCGGCTCAATCCTTGAGCCGGATGCAAGTTGGGAAACATTGAACAATGATCCAGACTGAATCTCGACTCGAGGTGGCCGACAACACCGGCGCCAAGTCCGTCATGTGCATCAAGGTGCTGGGCGGCTCCAAGCGGCGTTATGCCAGCGTGGGCGACATCATCAAGGTGAGCGTCAAGGAGGCCGCCCCGCGCGGTCGCGTCAAGAAGGGCGAGGTCTACAGCGCCGTCGTGGTGCGCACCGCCAAGGGCATCCGCCGCGGTGATGGCTCGCTCATCAAGTTCGACGGCAACGCCGCCGTGCTGCTCAACAACAAGCTGGAGCCCATCGGCACCCGCATCTTCGGCCCGGTCACGCGCGAATTGCGCACCGAGCGCTTCATGAAGATCGTGTCGCTCGCTCTCGAAGTCCTGTAAGGAAAGGCGCGAGACATGAACAAGATTCGCAAGGGCGATGAAGTGATCGTGATCGCCGGGCGCGACAAGGGCAAGCGCGGCACGGTGTCGCTGCGCGTGGACGCCGATCGCGTGCTGGTCGATGGCATCAACCTCGTCAAGAAGCACGCCAAGCCCAACCCCATGAAGGGCGTCCAGGGCGGCATCGTTGAAAAGGCCATGCCGATTCAGCAGTCCAACGTGGCCATCTACAACAAGGCGAGCGGCAAGGCCGATCGCGTCGGCGTCAAGACGCTGCAGGACGGCACCCGCGTGCGCGTGTTCAAGTCCAGCGGCGAAGAGATCAAGGCCTGAGGTAAACCATGGCACGACTGCAACAACACTACCGCGAAAAAGTGGCGCCCGAACTGATCAAGAAGTTCGGCTACAAGTCGCCCATGGAGGTGCCGCGCATCACCAAGATCACGCTCAACATGGGCGTGAGCGAGGCCGTGGCCGACAAGAAGATCATGGACAACGCCGTCGCCGACCTGACCAAGATCGCCGGCCAGAAGCCCGTGGTCACCAAGGCCAAGAAGGCCATCGCCGGCTTCAAGATCCGCGAGCAACAGGCGATCGGCACCATGGTCACGCTGCGCGGCGCGCGCATGTACGAATTTCTCGACCGCTTCGTTACCGTGGCGCTGCCGCGCGTGCGCGACTTCCGCGGCATTTCGGGGCGCTCCTTCGACGGCCGCGGCAACTACAACGTCGGCGTCAAAGAGCAGATCATCTTCCCCGAGATCGAGTACGACAAGGTCGACGCCCTGCGCGGCCTGAACATCTCCATCACGACGACGGCCAAGAACGACGAGGAAGCCAAGGCGCTGCTCGCGGGCTTCCGTTTTCCGTTCAAGAACTGAGGGTGAACCCGTGGCAAAAACCGCTTTGATCGAGCGCGAACTCAAGCGCGAGAAACTGGCCGCCAAGTACGCCAAGAAGCATGCCGAGCTGAAGGCCATCGCGGGCGACGTCAAGCGCAGCGACGACGAGCGCGCGCAGGCCCGCCTGGCGCTGCAAAAGCTGCCGCGCAACGCCAACCCGACGCGCCAGCGCAACCGCTGCGAAATCACCGGTCGTCCGCGCGGCACGTTCCGCCAGTTCGGCCTGGGCCGTGCCAAGGTGCGCGAGCTGGCGTTCGAGGGCCAGATCCCCGGCGTCACCAAGGCCAGCTGGTAATCGGCAGGAGTAAAGCAACATGAGCATGAGTGATCCCATTGCCGACCTGCTGACCCGCATCCGCAACGCGCAGATGGTGGCCAAGCAGACCGTGTCGGTGCCGTCGTCCAAGGTGAAAGTCGCCATTGCCCAGGTCCTGAAGGACGAGGGCTACATCGACGGCTTCCAGGTCAAGCAGGATGCCGGCAAGTCCGAACTCGAAATCGCCCTCAAGTACTACGCCGGCCGCCCGGTCATCGAGCGCATCGAGCGCGTGAGCCGCCCCGGCCTGCGCGTGTACAAGGGCGCGGGCGCCATTCCCCAGGTCATGAACGGCCTGGGCGTGGCCATCGTCACCACCCCCAAGGGCGTGATGACGGATCGCAAGGCGCGCGCCACCGGTGTCGGCGGCGAAGTGCTGTGCTACGTGGCCTAAGGAGAGTCTCAGATGTCACGTATCGCAAAAATGGGTGTGTCCGTGCCGGCAGGCGTGGACGTCAAGCTCGGTGACGAGCAGATCACCGTCAAGGGCAGCGGCGGCGAGCTGAAGCTGGCCGCCAATCCGCTGGTCAAGGTCGCCGCCAACGGCGCCAACCTGAGTTTCGCGCCGGCCGACGAGTCGCGCGAGGCCAACGCCATGAGCGGCACCATGCGCCAGCTGGTCAACAACATGGTGGTGGGCGTCAGCAAAGGCTTCGAGAAGAAGCTGACCCTGGTCGGCGTGGGTTTCCGCGCGCAGGCGCAGGGCAACAAGCTGAACCTGTCGATCGGCTATTCGCACCCCGTCAACTTCGACATGCCGGCCGGCCTGAAGGTCGAGACCCCGGCGCCGACCGAGATCGTCGTCAAGGGCGCCGATCGCCAGGCCGTCGGCCAGATGGCTGCCGTGATCCGCGCCGCTCGTCCGCCCGAGCCCTACAAGGGCAAGGGCATCCGCTATGCGGACGAGAAGGTGGTGATCAAGGAAACCAAGAAGAAATAAGGACCTGCATCATGATGACCAAGAAAGAGCAGCGTCTTCGCCGTGCCCGCCAGACGCGCATCCGCATCGCGACGCAAGGCGTGGCCCGCCTGACCGTCAACCGCACCAACCTGCACATTTACGCCACCGTCATTTCCGGCGATGGCGCCAAGGTGCTGGCCAGCGCTTCCACGGCCGAGGCCGAGATGCGCCAGCAGCTGGGTGCCGCGGGCAAGGGCGCCAATGTGGCGGCCGCCCAGGTGATCGGCAAGCGCATCGCCGAGCGTGCCAAGGCCGCCGGCGTCGAGCAGGTGGCGTTCGACCGCGCGGGTTTTGCGTATCACGGCCGCGTCAAGGCGCTGGCCGAAGCGGCCCGTGAAGCGGGTCTGCAGTTCTGATTGCGAGGACGGACAAGATGGCAAGGTTTCAGGCAAGAACGCAAGGTGACGGTCCGGAGGACGGCCTGCGCGAGAAGATGATTTCGGTCAACCGTGTGACCAAGGTGGTCAAGGGCGGCCGGATTCTGGGTTTTGCCGCGCTCACCGTGGTGGGCGATGGCGACGGCCGTGTCGGCATGGGCAAGGGCAAGTCCAAGGAAGTGCCCGCCGCCGTGCAGAAGGCCATGGACGAGGCGCGCCGCAATCTGCGCAAGGTCTCGCTCAAGGACGGCACCATCCACCACAACGTGACGGGCCACCACGGCGCCGCCACCGTGATGATGGCGCCCGCGCCGCGCGGCACCGGCATCATCGCCGGTGGCCCGATGCGCGCCGTGTTCGAGGTGCTGGGCATCACCGACATCGTGGCCAAGAGCCACGGCACGTCCAACCCCTACAACATGGTGCGTGCGACGCTGGATGCGCTGAACAACTGCACCACGGCCTCCGAAGTGGCGGCCAAGCGCGGCAAGTCGGTCGAAGACATCTTCGCCGCCTGAGGAGTGATGGCATGACACAGCAAACCAAGACCGTCAAGGTCCAACTGGTGCGCAGCCCCATCGGCTGCAAAGAGGACCACCGTGCCACCGTGCGCGGCCTGGGCCTGCGCAAGGTCAACAGCGTGCGCGAGCTGCAGGACACGCCCGCGGTGCGCGGCATGATCAACAAGATCGACTACCTGGTCCGCATCGTCTAAGGAATTTGCGACATGGAACTCAACAGCATCAAACCCGGTGACGGCGCCAAGCGCGCGCGCCGCCGCGTCGGGCGCGGCATCGGCTCGGGCCTGGGCAAGACCGCCGGTCGTGGCCACAAGGGCCAGAAGTCGCGTTCGGGCGGCTACCACAAGGTCGGCTTCGAAGGCGGCCAGATGCCCATGCAGCGTCGCCTGCCCAAGCGTGGCTTCAAGTCCGCTTCGCTCAAGTACAACGCCGAGATCACGCTGTCCGAGCTCGATCGCCTGGGCCAGGCCGAGGTGAACCTGCTCACGCTCAAGCAGGCAGGGCTGGTGCGCGAGCTGGCGCGCGTGGTCAAGGTCATCAAGAGCGGCGAGCTGACGCGCGCGGTCAAGCTGACCGGCATCGGCGCCACCGCGGGTGCCAAGGCAGCCATCGAGGCGGCCGGCGGCGCGCTGGCCTGAACGCGGCCAAACCCCAAGTGAAGGACTGAAGTGGCCACGGGCGCAAACCAAGTCGCAAAGACAGGCAAGTACGGCGATCTGCGCCGCCGCCTGTTCTTTTTGCTGGGCGCACTGGTCGTGTACCGGATCGGTGCGCACATTCCCGTGCCCGGCATCAATCCGGACCAGTTGCGTCAACTGTTCCAGAGCCAGCAGGGCGGCATCCTCAACCTGTTCAACATGTTCTCGGGCGGGGCGCTGTCGCGCTTCACCGTGTTCGCGCTGGGCATCATGCCGTACATCTCGGCGTCGATCATTTTCCAGTTGATGGTCTACGTCGTGCCCGCGCTCGAGGCGATCAAGAAAGAGGGCCAGGCCGGGCAGCGCAAGATCACGCAGTACACGCGCTACGCCACGCTGGGCCTGTCGATGTTCCAGTCCTTCGGCATCGCCGTGGCGCTGGAGGCCTCGCAGGGCCTGGTCATCAGCCCGGGCTGGGGCTTTCGCCTGACGGCGGTGGTCAGCCTGACGGCGGGCAGCCTGTTCCTGATGTGGCTGGGCGAGCAGATCACCGAGCGCGGTCTGGGCAACGGCATCTCGATCCTGATCTTCGCGGGCATCGCGGCCGGCCTGCCGGGCGCCGTGGGCGGATTGGCGGAGCTGGTGCGCACGGGCGCCATGAGCATCATCGTGGCTCTGTTCATCGTCGCCGTGGTGTGCCTGGTGACCTACTTCGTGGTGTTCGTCGAACGTGGCCAGCGCAAGATCCTGGTCAACTACGCGCGCCGCCAGGTGGGCAACAAGGTGTACGGGGGACAGTCCTCGCACCTGCCGCTGAAGCTGAACATGGCCGGCGTGATTCCGCCCATCTTCGCCTCGTCGATCATCCTGCTGCCGGCCACGGTGGTGGGCTGGTTCAGCACCGGCGACTCGATGCTGTGGCTCAAGGACATCGCCTCGACGCTGTCGCCGGGCCAGCCGATCTACGTGCTGCTGTATGCGACGGCGATCATCTTTTTCTGCTTCTTCTACACGGCGCTGGTGTTCAACAGCCGCGAAACCGCCGACAACCTGAAGAAGAGCGGGGCGTTCATTCCGGGCATTCGTCCGGGCGAGCAGACCGCCAAGTACATCGACAAGATCCTGATGCGGCTGACGCTGGTGGGCGCCATCTACGTGACGCTGGTCTGCCTGCTGCCCGAGTTCCTGATCTTGCGCTACAACGTGCCGTTCTATTTTGGCGGCACCTCGTTGCTGATTCTGGTGGTGGTCACCATGGACTTCATGGCCCAGGTGCAGAACTACATGATGAGCCAGCAATACGAGTCGCTGCTCAAGAAGGCCAACTTCAAGACCACGCTCGGCGGCTGAGTGCCAGCTTTGCTAGTGGTTTCGCCAACGTCAACATGATTGCCGTCCAACAGGGCCTGGGGCCCCGGACACAAGGGTTTTAGGAGAATGAAATGAGAGTGTCAGCTTCGGTCAAGAAAATTTGCCGTAACTGCAAGATCATCCGTCGCAAGGGTGTGGTTCGCGTCATCTGCACCGACCCGCGTCACAAGCAGCGCCAGGGCTGAGCCCCGCCTGCCGGTCAGATAGTTCAAGAGGACATACCCACATGGCACGTATTGCTGGTATCAACATTCCGCCGCATCAGCACACCGAGATCGGTCTGACGGCGATCTTCGGCATCGGTCGCACCCGCGCGCGCGAAATCTGCGAGGCCTGCGGCATTGCGTACTCCAAGAAGGTCAAGGACCTGACGGACGCCGACCAGGAAAAGATCCGCGACCAGATCGCCAAGTACACCATCGAGGGCGACCTGCGCCGCGAAACCACGATGAACATCAAGCGCTTGATGGACATCGGCTGCTACCGGGGCTTCCGCCACCGCCGTGGCCTGCCGATGCGCGGTCAGCGCACGCGCACCAATGCGCGCACCCGCAAGGGCCCGCGCAAGGCCGCCCAGTCGCTGAAGAAATAATCAAGGAACCGTTCAAACATGGCCAAAGCTCCTGCCAGCAACGCCGCGCAACGCGTGCGCAAGAAGATCCGCAAGAACATCGCGGACGGCATTGCCCACGTGCACGCGTCGTTCAACAACACCATCATCACCATCACCGACCGCCAGGGCAACGCCTTGTCGTGGGCCTCGTCGGGTGGCCAGGGTTTCAAGGGTTCGCGCAAGTCGACGCCGTTCGCCGCCCAGGTGGCCTCCGAAGTGGCCGGCCGCGCGGCCATCGACCAGGGCATCAAGAACCTGGACGTCGAGATCAAGGGCCCGGGCCCGGGTCGTGAATCCTCGGTGCGCGCGCTGGCGGCACTGGGCATTCGCATCAACTCGATTTCGGACGTGACGCCGGTGCCGCACAACGGCTGCCGGCCGCAAAAGCGCCGTCGGATTTGACGAATGGTTCGACACGGCGTTGCTTCGCGCGCCGTGTCCCTGCTTTTCCAAGACCACTGCCGTGATCGATTGAATCACGGCTCCCACGGCGGAAATGGCCGTGGCAGATGAATTTAAAAGGAAGCTCACGTGGCACGCTATCTCGGCCCCAAGGCCAAACTCTCCCGCCGTGAAGGCACCGACCTGTTCCTGAAGAGCGCGCGCCGCTCGATCACCGACAAGGTCAAGTTCGAATCCAAGCCCGGCCAGCATGGCCGCACCTCGGGCCAGCGCACCTCCGACTACGGCCTGCAGCTGCGCGAGAAGCAGAAGGTCAAGCGCATGTACGGCGTGCTCGAAAAGCAGTTCCGCCGCTACTTCGCCGAGGCCGAGCGCCGTCGTGGCAACACCGGCTCCAACCTGCTGTCGCTGCTGGAGTCGCGCCTGGACAACGTGGTTTACCGCATGGGCTTCGGCTCCACCCGCGCCGAGGCGCGCCAATTGGTGTCGCACAAGGCGGTCACCGTCAATGGCCAGCCGGTCAACATCCCGTCGTACCTGGTCAAGGCCGGCGACGTGGTGGCCGTGCGCGAGAAGTCCAAGAAGCAGACGCGCGTGCTCGAGGCGCTGCAACTGGCCGGCCAGGTGGGCTTTCCGGGTTGGGTCGAGGTCAATGCCGACAAGGCCGAGGGAACGTTCAAGAAGGTGCCCGACCGCGACGAATTCGGCGCGGACATCAACGAATCGCTGATCGTCGAACTGTACTCGCGCTGATTCTTGCGCGCCCACCGACGCACCCAGTTCCAGCCCGCCATCCCTGGCGGGCTTGGCGCTTCACCAGCCTTACCGGTGTAACGAGCCGGGGGTATTGAGAGGAAGTCTGAAGAATGCAAAGCCAATTGCTGAAACCCAAAGCCATCAACGTCGAGCCCCTGGGCGAGCACAAGGCCAAGGTCACGCTCGAACCCTTCGAGCGTGGCTACGGGCACACCCTGGGCAACGCGCTGCGCCGCGTGCTGCTGTCGTCCATGGTGGGCTATGCCCCCACCGAGGTGACGATCGCCGGCGTGGTGCACGAATACTCCAGCATCGACGGCGTCCAGGAGGACGTGGTCAACCTGCTGCTGAACCTCAAGGGCGTGGTGTTCAAGCTGCACAACCGCGACGAGGTCACGCTCAGCCTGCGCAAGGACGGCGAAGGCGTCGTCACCGCGGCCGACATCCAGACCCCGCACGATGTCGAGATCGTCAACCCGCAGCACGTCATCGCCAACCTGTCGCACGGCGGCAAGCTGGACATGCAGATCAAGGTCGAGACCGGCCGCGGCTACGTGCCCGGCACGCTGCGCCGCTACGCCGACGAAGCCACCAAGTCGATCGGCCGCATCGTGCTCGATGCCTCCTACTCGCCGGTCAAGCGCGTCAGCTACGCGGTCGAGAACGCGCGCGTCGAGCAGCGCACCGACCTGGACAAGCTGGTGATGGAGATCGAGACCAACGGCGCCATCACCGCCGAGGAAGCCGTGCGTGCCTCGGCCAAGATCCTGGTCGAGCAGCTGGCGGTGTTCGCTCAGTTGGAAGGCCCCGAGCTGGGCGGCATCCTGGAGCCCACCCCGCCGCGCGGCGGGCAACAGTTCGACCCGATCCTGCTGCGTCCGGTCGACGAGCTGGAGCTGACGGTGCGCTCGGCCAACTGCCTGAAGGCCGAGAACATCTACTACATCGGCGATCTGATCCAGCGCACCGAAAACGAGCTGCTCAAGACCCCCAACCTGGGCCGCAAGTCGCTCAACGAGATCAAGGAAGTGCTGGCCTCGCGTGGCCTCACCCTGGGCATGAAGCTCGAAAACTGGCCCCCGTCGGGACTGGACAAGCGCTGACAGCTATTGATTTCATAGTAGTCGCCCATCCATGGGCGGCATTTCGTGCACCAGGCCGTACCTGATCCGGCGGCCTGCACAACAAGGCAAGAAAGGAAAAGCACCATGCGACACGGTCACGGCCTGCGCAAACTCAACCGCACCAGCTCGCATCGCCTGGCGATGCTGCGCAACATGATGAACTCGCTGATCGCCCACGAGGCGATCAAGACCACGGTCCCCAAGGCCAAGGAACTGCGCCGCGTGATCGAGCCCATGATCACCCTGGCCAAGAACGACAGCGTGGCCAACCGCCGCCTGGCCTTTGCCCGCCTGCGCGACGACGCCAGCGTGGCCAAGCTGTTCGCCGACCTGGGCCCGCGCTTCAAGACCCGCCCGGGCGGCTACACGCGCATCCTGAAGATGGGCTTTCGCGTCGGCGACAACGCCCCCATGGCCTTCGTCGAGCTGCTCGATCGCCCCGAGACGGGCGACGAACCCAAGGCCGAATAAATATCGGTTATAATTTCAAGCTTGCCGCGCGATGGAGCAGTCTGGTAGCTCGTTGGGCTCATAACCCAAAGGTCGGAGGTTCAAATCCTCCTCGCGCAACCAGGTTTCTGATCAAAAAGGCCGCCTTCGGGCGGCTTTTTTGTGGCCTGAACGGACAGCTGCAGGACGGATTCGTGCGTGGAAACCCTGCTGCCAGCCATGCCTTGCCCCAGGTCAAGGTGACAAGTGCGCGCGGCTGGGGCATAAACGGGGCCGCGCGCGGTGAGCACGGGTTCTGGGTCCGTGCCCGGGCGCGCCAACGCATCGGGATGATTGGGCGCGGGTCGTTCACCGGCCCCATGCGGTGGCCGACAATCTCATAGGACTCAAAACCATGGACAGCGCCCTGTTGAGCCTGCTGGCAGCCTTTCTGCTGTCGTTGCTGGGTTTATTTGCCTTCATCTGGTCGCTCCGAAAAGGCCTGCTGGTCGAAAACGTCCGGGCGGCCTCGGCCATCTTCCTCAAGGGCGAGATCGGGCGGGTGGACGATCCGGCGCTCAAGCCGGCGGGGCAGGCCAGCCTGCAGGCCGCTGCGGTCGAGCCGGGCGACACGGTGCACCCCCCCGATGCCGAGGAGCTGGAGGAGCGCCTGGCGGCCGACCGTTCGAGTGCGTTTCCGGTCTTCATGTTCATCAGCTTCGCCTGCATGTGGCTGCTGTTCGGCGGCATCGCGGGCCTGACCGCCTCGCTGAAGCTGCATTGGCCCGATTGGCTGGTGAGCGAGGCGTGGATGACCTTCGGGCGCATGCGCACCATGCACCTGACGGCCGTGCTCTACGGCTGGATCACCAACGCCGAGCTGGGCATCATCATCTGGCTGATGCCGCGCCTCTTGCGTCGCCCGCTGATGGGGCCGATGTGGATCATGCTGGGCGGCGCGCTGGTCAACGTCGCCATTGCCAGCGGCGTCGGCGCCATCGGCGCGGGCTGGACGGACGGCCTGGAGTACCTCGAAATGCCCTGGCAGATCGGGATCTTCTTTGCCGCCGGCATGATCTGCATCATCGGCCCGGTGATCTACACGCTGGTCAATCGCCGGGTCGAGTCGCTGTACGTGACCACCTGGTACCACACCGCGGCGCTGCTGTGGATCACGCTGCTGTTCATCGTCGGCAAGGTGCCGGGCGTGCAGTTCGGCGTGCAGCAGGCGGCCATGAACTGGTGGTACGGCCACAACGTGCTGGGCCTGTGGTTCACGCCGGTCGCCGTGGGCGCCATCTACTATTTTCTGCCCAAGATCATTGCGCGGCCCATCCGCTCGTACAACCTGTCCATCCTGGGCTTCTGGACGCTGGCCTTCTTTTACGCCCAGGTCGGCGGCCACCATCTGGTGGGCGGGCCGGTGCCGGGCTGGCTGGTCACGCTGTCCATCGTGCAGAGCATGATGATGATCATCCCGGTGCTGGCTTTCGGCATCAACATGGCGCTGACGATGAGGGGGCGCATGCACCTGGCGCGCTATTCGCCCGTGCTGCGCTTCATGATGTTCGGTGGCTTCATGTACCTGATGTCGTCCCTGCAGGGCTCGTTCGAGGCCTTGCGCTCGGTGCAGAAGGTGGCGCATTTCACGCACTACACCGTGGCCCATGCGCACCTGGGCGCCTACGGCTTCGTCACCATGGTGCTGTTTGGCGCCATCTATTTCATGATGCCGCGCATCCTGCACCACGAGTGGCCGTTTCCCAAGCTGATCTCCTGGCACTTCTGGCTGGCCAGCATCGGCATCCTGATCTATTTCGTGTTCCTGAGCTATGGCGGGTGGCTGCAGGGCCTGGCGATGCTGGACCCGGCCAGGCCGTTCATCGAGTCGGTCCGGGTCACGATCCCCTACCTGGAGTGGCGCAGCGTCGGCGGCAGCCTGATGGTGGCCAGCCACGTGGTGTTCGTTCTGCACTTCCTGGCCATGGTGCTGCACATGGGCCCCAATCGGGTCGGTGCGGCGCTGTTCTCGACCCAGGCCCAGGCCATGGAGGCGGTCAATGGAAAATGAAGTCAAGCTGACTGCGGGCGCGATGGTGACCTTTGCCATCGCTGTCACGGCCCTGGTGATCCTGCCGTTCATTCAGGTGCATGACGTGAAGGCGCCCGAAGGGCTGAAGCCCTATACCACGGCCGAGCTGCGCGGGCGTTCGGTCTACATCTCCAACGGCTGCATGTACTGCCACAGCCAGCAGCCGCGCTCCGAAAGCTTTGCCCCCGCCGATGCCAAACGGGGCTGGGGGCGCGCTTCGGTGCCGGGCGACTACGTCTACGACCGGCCGCACCTCCTGGGCAGCATGCGCACCGGCCCCGACTTGCTCAACATCGGCGTGCGCCAGCCGAGCAAGGACTGGCAACTGGGGCACCTGTATCAGCCGCGTGCCTATGTGCCGGGCTCCATCATGCCGTCCTACCCCTATCTGTTCGACGTCAAGGACAAGGCCGATCCCGATGAGCAGGTGGTGAACCTGCCACCCGACTACGCGCCGCAGGGCAAGGTGGTGGTGCCCAAGCCGGAGGCGCTGGATCTGGTCAAGTACCTGCAATCCCTCAAGCGCAACTATCCGATTCTGCCGCCCGAGCCGCAGGCCGCGGGCGGCGCCAAGACCTCCGCGGCACCGGCGCCTGGCAAATCTCCAGCCGCGTCTTGAAAGGACCGAAGTCATGAGTCAAGACAAACCGCTTGAAGACGCCCAGCGTCGCGAAAGCGAAGACCCCGAGGAGGCCGTCCGCCCCATGCCGGTGGTGGTGCTGCTGATCGCCGTGGTCATGGCGCTCTGGGGCGTGGTCTACATCCTGTACTCCGAGCCCCTGGACAACTCCCGGTTTGGCGACCAGCGCACCCTGGCCGAGCTTTCCGGGCCGGCGCCGGGCGCGGCTGGCGGCAAGGTCGACGGTGCCGCCATCTTTGCCGCCCAATGCGTGGCCTGCCACCAGGCCACCGGCAAGGGCCTGCCGGGGGTCTTTCCGCCGCTGGACGGCTCGGAATGGGTGCATGGCGAGCCGCGCATCCTGGCCAACATCCTGCTGCACGGCATCACCGGTGAAATCGAGGTGGAGGGCCAGAAGTTCAATGGCCAGATGCCCTCGTTTCATCAACTGAGCGACGCCGAACTGGCCGCCGTGGCCAGTCACATCCGCAGCAGCTGGAGCAACAAGTCCGAGGCCATCGAGGCCAGCGTGTTCGAGGCCGAGCGCAAGGCCGGCGCGTCGCGCACCGCGCCCTTCGAGGGCGGCGCGGCGCTCAAGGCGCTGATGAAGTAGCCGAAGGCGGCCGCCGGAGCGCAGCATGTGGCGCACCCTTCTTGCCAGCGCGCTGCTCCTCGTGTGCGGCTGGAGCGCCGCCACCTGGCTGACGGACGGCTTCCAGGTCTGGACCGACGAAGGCGCGCGCCGCTTGGAGGTGGCCCTCGAACCGATAGCCGCACCGCGCGTCGTGGCCCAGGGCCCCGATGTGGGCGAGCTGGAATTGCCGCAGCTGCTGGCCCGGCACGGCGGCGTGACCATCGTCGACTTCATCTACACCCGCTGCCTCACCGTGTGCCGCACGCTGGGCGGCAGCTTTCAGCAATTGCAGGACGCACTGCAGGCCGACGCCCGCGCCGGCAAGCCGAGCGGCGTGCGCCTGTTGTCGATCAGCTTCGACGGTGCGCACGACGACCCGGCGGCGCTGAAGACCTACGCCCAGGGCCTGAAGGCCGAGCCCGAGCTGTGGCGCTTCGTGCGCGTGCCCGACGCGGCCCAGCAGCAGGCCCTGCTGCTCCGCCTGGGCGTGGTGGTGGTGCCCGACGGGCGCGGCGACTTCGAGCACAACGCCGCGCTGCTGGTGTTCGACGCACGCGGGCGCATGGTGCGCATATTCGACCTGGCCGAGCAGCAACTGGCGCTGGACTACGCGCGCCACCTGGCGCGCCAGGGCGTGCACAAGGACCTGCTGTGAACGCGCGCGCCCAGGCCCTCATCGGCGCGGCCCTGCTGGCGGTGCTGGCCTTGGCGCCCGTGCGCCACGCCATGGAGGCCGGCATGTGGCGCCACATGATGCTGCAGTTTCCGCTGTGGATGGCGGCCGGTGCGCTGCTCGTGGCGGCCCTGCCCGCGCGTGCGCGTGCCCTCGTCGCGCGCTGCAACGCCTACGGCATCACCGGGTTGGTGGGGGTGGCGCTGGCGCTGGCGGTGGGGATGGTGCCGCGCGTGCTGGACCTGGCCCTGCTGCGTCCCGAGGTGGAATGGACCAAGCTGGCCGCGCTGCTGCTGGCGGGCGCCGCGCTGCGCCTGTCCTGGCGGCCGGCCGGGCTGGTGCTGCAGTTTTTCTTTTTGGGCAACGTGCTGCCCATGATGGCGGTGGTCGGCTCGCTCTATGTCGATTCGCCGCTGCGCCTGTGCAACGCCTATCTGCTGGACGACCAGGTGCGCCTGGGCCAGTGGCTGATCGGTGTCGCTGCCACCATCGCCGTGGCCTGGCTGGCCTGGGTGGGTTGGCAGCAGGTGCGCCGCGAGGACTTGGCGCGCGCGGCCGCCGTGGCCGCGGACCCGGCGTCGTTGGTCAGCGCCCCCGCAGCAGCACGCGCGCCAGCTCCGCAAAGCCCGCACCCCGCTCGCCACGGGTGACGTAGCGCGGCAGCGTGGCCAGCTGCGGCACGAAGCGCGCGATGTTGGCCACGCCCACGCTGTGCGCAAAGTGCTCGAACATCAGCTGGTCGTTGGTCGAGTCGCCCACGTAGACCCAGCGGTCCGTCTCGGCCGCCAGCTCGCGCCCGAACCGCTCGCGCACGATCCAGCACGCGCCCTGCCACTTGTTGTGCGTGCCGTACCAGCCGTTGATGTGGATGGAGCTGACGGTGGCGTTCATGCCGGCCGCGTGCATCAGCGCCACGCAGCGGTCGATGGCGGCCTGGGGCAGGTGGGTGAATTCGCTGTGGTCGATGGCGATGTCGCATTCGCGCCCGGCCGAGTCCCGCGCGCGCCGCGCGCCCGGCACCGTGGCCTCGATCTGGGCCAGCACCTGCTGCATGCGCGCGAAGTGGGCGGCGCGCGTGGCAGCATCTTGTTGATATATTTTTGATAGCTGCCTGCGCTTATTGGGCGGGCGCTGGAGGCCTATTTGGCCAATATTCTGCGGAACCAGGGCCACCGCCCCGTTCTCCGCCACGATGGCATCCACCGGCCAGTGCGCTGCCATGGGCTCGCTCCAGCCCACCGGCCGACCGGTGATCGGGATGACGTGCAGGCCCGCCGCCTTCAGATCGGTCAGCGCCTGCAAGGCATCCGGCGTGATGGCGCCGTCGGTGGTCAGGGTGTCGTCGATGTCGGTGAATAGGCCGACGAGGTGCGTCTGCTCGGTTGCAGGCCAGTCGATCAGGGGTGTCATGACACGGCCCTCAGCAGGGGTTTCTCGACCCCGCGAAACCACAACAGGCTCGCCAGCACGATGACCACGGGCAGTGCCAGCAGAAATGCCAGCAGCGCCGGAGGCGAGGCGACGCCCCAGGCCACGCGCAACCGGCCGCCGGCGTCGAGCAGCACGGTGTGCAGCAGGTACAGGCTGTAGGAGGCATTGCCCACCGCGACCAACCAGCCCGGCGGGTGCCGGTGCGTCTGCTCCAGCGTGAGCGCCAGCACCAGTGCGGATACCCCCATGACGCCGAAGCTGGCCGCTCGCAGGACTTCGACCCGGTCGAAGTAGGGCGAGGTGGTGCCCAGCGCCAGCCCAGCGGCCATCAGCAGCAGGCACAAGGGCATGGTGATGCGGGTGAAGTGGAACATGCGTGCCCGCCCGGCGTAGGCGTGGGCCAGCAAGGCCCCAGCCAGAAACTCGATCCCCAGCCCCGTGAAGACGTAGCGCAGCGGCTGCCCGCCGTTGAACACCCGCACCGGGTCGGCCAGCAACCACGCGATGCCCCATGCGGCCAGCAGCAGCATCACGACGCCGATCGTCTTGATCTGGTGGCGCTGAGGCAGCAGGGCGATCAGGCCGATCCACAGGTAGAAATAAATTTCCATCGTCAACGACCACGCCGGTGCCAGCCAGTTGTCCCAGATGTTCGGGTACAGCAGCAGGGTGCTGAAAAGCATTTTGCGCAGCGGGGGCAATTCGCTCTGGTAAACGAACACGGTCAGGAGCGCGATCAGCAGCAGCACTGGCCAGTAGCCCAGGTAGATGCGCATCAGACGCTTCTTTGCAAAGGACCAGACGCCGTGTGCGGGGATGGTGCGCCGGGCCGAGCGGTAGACCACGAAGCCGCTGAGCGCAAAGAAAATGTCCACTCCCGCAAAGCCCCAGCGCGTGGCGACGTGGGTCCACGCGAGCAGCGGATGCAGATCCCAATGCGGCAACATGTGGAAGAACAGCACCATCAGCGCCGCGATGCCGCGCAGCGCCTGAATCCAGTTCAGGTTGGCCTGGGGGGGTACCTCAGGGTTCATCGTTAAGTTCGGGGGCGAGCGCGTCCCTTGGCACGGTGCTCACGTCGTGGTGCAGGAATGCGATCAGGAACTGGATGCCGATGATCAGTGGCAGTGCCGCCACCATCACCGTGCCGCTCGAAGCCGGTTGCCCGCTGGCAATGCTGAGCGCCCAATGGGCGCCGCCAAACAGCAGCGCCCAGAGGCACAGCAGGACGCCCAGGATGCTGTAGAGGCTGCCGATGCTGAAATCGCGCACCAGGTATTGATAGACGTAGCGCTTGAAAAAGCGCGAGGTGTGCTTGCGCAGGAACTCCGGCAGCACTTTCGACACTTTCAAGCCCGACTGCTCGTCAGCGTACACGGCGTCCATCGGAACGTCATGCACCACGGCGCGCACGATATTCAGGCGGTAAAGCATGTCGCTTTCAAAGAAGTAGCGCTGCTCCAATTTTTCCAGCGGCAACTCGCGCAGCACCGCAGTATGAATGGCGGTGTAACCGTTGGTCGGATCCATGATCGGCCAGTAGCCGGTGCTGAGCTTGTTGATGAAGGACAGCGCTGCATTGCCGAACAGGCGGATCGGCGGCATGCCGCGCAGCGATTCGGGCCGGTAGAAGCGGTTGCCTTTGGTGTAGTCTGCCTTCCCCAACTTGATGGGGCGAACGAAGTGTGGGATCAGCGCAGGGTCCATCTGTCCATCGCCGTCGATCTTGACCACGACGTCCATGCCATCGGCCAGTGCCGACTGGTAGGCCGTGACGACGGCACCGCCGACGCCGCGGTTTGCTGGGTGGTAGAGCACGCGCACCCGTGCATCGTGGTTGTGCTCTTCGATGAAGCGCCCGCTGCCCTCGGGACACGCGTCGTCGACCGCGTAGATGGCCTGCACCTCGGGGCCGATGGCGGCAATCACGCCCAGCACGTGCTGCGTGACCTTGTAGCAGGGAATGGCGACGGCGATGCGCATGGCGTCAAAGCATCACAGGGATGCCAGGGAAACGCCAAGCAAGATCAGCAGCCCCCCGGCGAAGGTGCGCCAATGCAGGGGTTCGCCCAGCAGCAACCAGGCCAAGGTCGGCACGATGAGAAACGCCAGCCCCATGAAGGGATAGGCCAAGTGCAGCGGCACGTGCTTGAGAACCCATACCCAACCGAGCGTGGTCAGACCGTAGAGCGCAAATGAGCCTATCAGCCATCCATTGGAGACCAGCGCGTACCAAGTTATGGGTTCGGTGAATGCAGCGGCCGCCTTTTTGAACAGGATTTGCCCCAGACTGATGCACAGCACGCATAGAAGGGTCAGAGCGACCGTGTACTTAGACATCGCGGCTTGTGGTGTGGTAGAGCGCAGGCAATAGCGCAAGCGGGGCGGTGAAAAATGCCAGTAAATAACGGTACTCTCCGGCAATTGAAAAGGTGAACACGGCAGCCAATTGAAGCGCATAGGTACCGACTATGGCGATCTGCGACAGTTGGCGCTCGCGCAGCAGGCGTCGACAGCCGATGAGGATCAAGGCGATGCCCACCCACGGCGCCCAAAGCAGGGCACGGTAGCGCATTGAAAATTCAAACCAATCGCGCAAGAAAGGCGTGGTCGGCCATTCGACCACGTTGGTGGTGGAGACGGATTTGGTTTGCGGCAGCACATACTGGGCCACTGTGGGGTCTGGAATGCCGCCGTTGGCTAAGGCTGAATACAGAAATATATTGATGCGACTTGCGGCGAAGGCGGGCAGGTTGTGCCACAGGTTGTACTTGAAGAATTCGCGGACGATGACGCGCTTTGCGTCCTTGGAGAGGGTTAGAAGAGCAGGGCCTTGAGTGAAGAATATCAGTGGGTCCCAATAGTAGTGATCGTAGAACTGCGAAATTTGCTTCAGACTTTTTCCGCTTGAGGTCAGCGCCTCGGTGGTTCTTGGCGTCACTCGAGGTTCGTTGCGCTCCCACAAGCCCATCGGGCGGTGCTCCAAAAATCCTACGGTTTCGTACAGGGTCAGGGGGAAGATGGTGCCGATGGGATTCTTGTAGGGGTATGTGAATTGCCCATAAAGGCCGATCAGGCACCAGGGTAGTACGACGATAGCCCATCGAACGCGCTGGGTTCGGGGAAGTATCCAAGCCAAGGCCAGTAGTGGCAAGAGGTTCAGAATTCCGTTCGGACGCGCAAGCAAGGCAAATGGCACGGTAATGAGCAACAGCAGTGCTGCTGCCTTGTCCACGATGCGCAGGCACCAGCAGCGCCATATCTCGAAAAGCATGCCGCTCAACGCCACTGCATAGATGCCATCGGAATAGAGGCTGCTGCTGTAATAGACCACGCTTGGGGCCAGCGCGACAAAGAATAGGCAGTAGGCGAAACTCTTCCGCATGTGCTGTGCCCAGAGCCAACTGAGGATGCGTGTGCATACGAGCGCAGCAACCAGCATTTGGAAGCCGATCGGAACTTCGACGCGGCCCGTCGTGCCGTAGAGCCAGTTCACGTACATGTACCAGAAAGCAGGCTTGTTGGCCTGAAATTCCCGGTGGGTGTCGACCTCACGCAAGATGGCCAAGCTGTCCTGGCCCAGAATGCCAGGCCAGCACGCGACCAGCCAAGCGGTGTAAATGACCAATAGAAACAAAAACAGAGCGCCGAAACGCAGGAGTTTTTTGTTCACAGTGGGGATGGCGGTCATGGTGTCCGCGGCTTGAATTTCAGCGCAGGCTTTTCCAGCCCATGCCAGCTGGCGTAGGCCAGCCCGACAGTGACGGCCAGCGACAGGACCAGAGTGCCTGCAAAGCCCAGGCCGGGCCAGGTGAAGTGGACGATGGTTTGCTGAACCGGAAAGGCGTACAGGTAGATTCCGTAAGACGGATCGCCCCATCGCCCGGCGCGGTGAAGGATCGGGGTGGACTTGGTACCGAGGTAGATGACCGCGAAAGGCAGGCCCATTAAGAGTGCGGTATGTCGCCAACCTACCGCCCAAGCGATTGCGCAGGCCAGTCCGATGATGAGGGTCCAGACTGCGGGGCGATGGCTCCAGTGCGCTTGCAACGTGAATAGGGCGGTTCCGGCGAGGAAGAAGGCGCTCAGCTCGCGGCCGTAGTTTACGGTGCCGGTCACGTCGGCGTTGCTATGGGCGAAGAACCAAGCCATGTACAGTGCTATGCACAGTAGCAGTACAAGGCGAAAGCGCAGCAGGCCCAGCAGCCCTGCCACGCCCAGAACGATGTAGCAGCGCACCTCGATGGGAATGGTCCACAGAGAGCCGTTGACGCCGAGCGCGTACGGGTTGTGCTCGAACACGCCGGGCAAGACGAAATGGATCTTGAGCCAAAGCCCCTGCAGGTAGTTGGCGGTGGCGCGGTGTGTCAGGTACTGCTGCAGCGGCAGCTCGGTTACCCAGGCACCGAGCCCATACGCGGCGAGTACGATGGCGGCCGTCAACGCCGGCCAGATGCGCAAGAAGCGTCGCAGTGCAAAGCGCCACAGGCTGGGGTCGCGCTGCCAGCTGGCCGCGACCAGGTAGCCGCTGAGGACAAAAAATACAGTGACGGCCAATCCGCCCACGCTGTGCACTCCGAAGAATGTCGGTTCCACCTGCCCGGTCAGCGCATATTGGTGACTGACCAGCACCATGCTGGCCGCGACGATGCGGATGGCGTCGAAGTTGTTGCCGGGGTGCGTGGCCTGCGCTCTCGAGGTCATCGGATGATCCGCAATCAGGTCGCCTGCAACTCCAGCCCCGCATGCTCGCGCAGCGGGTGGAAGTGGATCTTCGGGAAACGCTCCTGCGCCAGGCGCACGTCATAGGGCGACGTGCACAGGTAGGCCAGGGTGTCGGCGGCGTCGTGGGCCATGCGCAGGGGGTAGGCGTTCTCGAAGGCGCTCAGCTCGGCCGGCGTGTCGGCGGTGATCCAGCGTGCGCCGGTGTAGGGGCAGCCTTCCAGGCGCACGTCACAGTCGTACTCGGTCTTCAGGCGGTGCTGCACCACCTCGAACTGCAGCTGGCCGACGGCGCCCAGCAGCATGTTGCCGCCCGCATCCGGTTTGAACACTTGAATGGCGCCTTCCTCGCCCAGCTGCATCAGGCCCTGCTGCAGCTGCTTGGTGCGCAGCGGGTTCTTCAGCACCACGGTCATGAACATCTCGGGCGCGAAGAAGGGCAGGCCGGTGAACTGCAGGTTGGGGCCATCGGTGATGGAGTCGCCCAGCTGCACGCCGCCGTGAATGGTGAAGCCGATGATGTCGCCGGCGTAGGCCTCATCGACCGCCTCGCGCCGCTGGCTCATGAAGGTCACCACGCTGGTCGGGCGCAACTCCTTGCCGGTGCGCTGCACCTTCATCTTCATGCCCGGCTGGTATTTGCCCGAGGCCACTCGCACGAAGGCGATGCGGTCGCGGTGGTTGGCGTCCATGTTGGCCTGCACCTTGAAGACCACGCCCGAAAAGCCCTCGTCCTCGGGATGCACGGTGACTTCCTCGCGCTGGCGGTTGACCTCGGTCCATGCCTTGCGCGGGCCGGGCGGGGGCGACATGTCGACCACGGCGTTCAGCACTTCCATCACGCCGAAGTTGTTGACGCCCGAGCCGAAGAACACGGGGGTTAGCTTGGCGGCCAGGAAGGCCTCGTGATTCCAGGGCTCGGAGGCGCCGACGGCCAGCTCCATGCTTTCCATGGCGTGGTCGAAGGCCGCGCCGAAGCGCGCGCGCAGCTTGTCGGTGTCGGTGAGCGGGATGACCTCGAAGTCCTGCGGGCGCTTCTCGCTGCCGGCCTGGAACACCGTCATGCTTTGCGTGCGCAGGTCGATGATGCCGCCGAACGTCTTGCCCTGGCCCACGGGCCAGGTCATCGGGCAGCAGGGCATGCCGAGCTCGCGCTCCACCTCGTCCAGGATGTCCAGCGGGTCGCGTACCTCGCGGTCCATCTTGTTGACGAAGGTGATGATGGGCGTGTCGCGCTGGCGGCAGACCTCGATCAGGCGGCGCGTCTGCGCCTCCACGCCGTTGGCCGCGTCGATCACCATCAGCGCCGAATCAACCGCGGTGAGCACGCGGTAGGTGTCCTCGGAGAAGTCCTTGTGGCCGGGCGTGTCCAGCAGGTTGATGACGTGCTCGCGGTAGCTCATCTGCATCACCGATGACGCCACCGAGATGCCGCGCTGCTTCTCGATCTCCATCCAGTCGCTGGTGGCGTGGCGGCTGGCCTTGCGGCCCTTCACGGCGCCGGCGATCTGGATGGCGCCGGAGAACAGCAGCAGCTTCTCCGTCAGCGTGGTCTTGCCGGCGTCGGGGTGGGAAATGATGGCGAAGGTGCGGCGGCGGCGCGTTTCGGAGGCGTAGGACACGATGAAGACGTTATGGCGAAGTCAGGTGCCGTGCAAGGTCGCTCGCCTGGTGCAGCACGCGCACGATGTCGATGCGCTGTGGCCCGGCGAGATAGAAGACGGCGTAGGGAAAGTGGTTCAAGGTCCAGAAACGCAGGCCGACCGCGGCGCTGGTGCGCGCGTATCGGGGCGAGCCCGTTCCTGGGTGTTTCTCGATGTGTTGCAGCGCGGCATTGACTTCGTCGCGGAAGCGCTCGGCCAGAGCCAGGTCGGACACGTCGAAGTAATACGCAAAGACTTGCTCCAGATCGTCGGCGGCCTGTTGGCTGAGAGCGATGGGGCTCACGGGCGTGCCGCGGCTTTGGCGGCACGGGCGGTGGCGATGCGTGCCGTCCACGCGTCACGCTGTTCGTCCCAGGTGCGCGTGGCCGGGCCCGAATCGATGCCCTCCTGGATCAGCGCCACGAAGCGCTCCTCGGCGGCCCGTTCCTCGTCGCGACGCACCAGGTCGCGCATGTACTCGCTGGCCGAGCTGTAGCCGCGCGCCTTGATGCGCGCGTCGACGAAGGCCTTGAGGTCCTCGGTCAGCGAGATGTTCATGGTCACGGTGCTCATGGGCCGATTTTACGTGGGCATGGCAAGGATTGCCAACGAGCGGCGCGCCCGTGATGGCGCCGCGCTGAAGCCGCGCCGATATAATTTCAACCCTTCCGAGGAGCGTTGCAGTGCCTCCCGCGCGCGGGGCACGAGGCTCGGACATTTCATGCAACGACGCTCACCCACGCTGGCAGTGCGGTGAGTGCTTTCCCTCCAAGGCGTGGTTTTTTCAGACCTTCGATTGGAGAAGACCATGAGCGCTGTTCTCAAACCCGCCCTCGATTCGGCCGTGGCCGACCTGTCCCTGGCCGCCTGGGGCCGCAAGGAGATCGCCATTGCCGAGACCGAGATGCCCGGCCTGATGGCGATCCGCGCCGAATACGCCAAGGCGCAGCCGCTCAAGGGCGCGCGCATCGCCGGCAGCCTGCACATGACGATCCAGACCGCCGTGCTGATCGAGACCTTGCAGGCGCTGGGCGCCGAAGTGCGCTGGGCTTCGTGCAACATCTTCAGCACGCAGGACCACGCCGCCGCCGCCATTGCCGCCAGCGGCACGCCGGTGTTCGCCGTCAAGGGCGAGTCGCTCAAGGACTACTGGGACTACACGCACCGCATCTTCGAGTTCGGCGCCAAGGGTGGCAAGCACGAAGGCCCCAACATGATCCTGGACGACGGCGGCGACGCCACGCTGCTGATGCACCTGGGCGCCAAGGCCGAGAAGGACCTCAAGGCGCTGGGCAAGGCCGCCAGCGAAGAAGAAAAGATCCTGCACGCCGCCATCAAGGCGCGGCTCAAGCTCGATCCGACCTGGTACAGCCGCCGGCTGAAAAACATCATCGGCGTGACCGAGGAGACCACCACCGGCGTGCACCGCCTGCAGGAGATGTCGGCCAAGGGCACGCTCAAGCTGCGCGCCATCAACGTCAACGACTCGGTCACCAAGAGCAAGTTCGACAACCTGTACGGCTGCCGCGAGTCGCTGGTGGACGGCATCAAGCGCGCCACCGACGTGATGATCGCCGGCAAGGTGGCCTGCGTGGCCGGCTACGGCGACGTCGGCAAGGGCTCGGCCCAGGCGCTGCGCGCGCTGTCGGCCCAGGTGTGGGTGACCGAGATCGACCCCATCAACGCGCTGCAGGCGGCGATGGAAGGCTTCAAGGTGGTGACCATGGAATACGCCGCCGACAAGGCCGACCTCTTCGTCACCACCACCGGCAACCGCGACGTCATCCGCTACGAGCACATGGCGGCCATGAAGGACCAGGCCATCGTCTGCAACATCGGCCACTTCGACAACGAGATCGACGTCGCCGCGCTTGAAAAGCACTGCCAGTGGGAAGAGATCAAGCCGCAGGTCGACCACGTGATCTTCCCCAGGCAAGGCAAGAAGCCGGCCAAGCGCATCATCCTGCTGGCCAAGGGCCGGCTGGTCAACCTGGGCTGCGCCACCGGCCATCCCAGCTATGTGATGAGCTCCAGCTTCGCCAACCAGACGCTGGCGCAGATCGAGCTGTTCACCAAGCCCAAGAGCTATGACGAGGGCAAGGTCTACGTGCTGCCCAAGCACCTGGACGAAAAGGTGGCGCGCCTGCAGCTGTCCAAGCTGGGCGTTCAGCTGACCCAGCTGACCAAGGCGCAGGCCGCCTACATCGGCGTGCCGGTGCAGGGGCCGTACAAGTCGGATACGTATCGCTATTGATTGAATAGCTGCCGGCGCTTCATCCGCGGGCGCCGCAGGCCGCTTTCGTTTAAAAACCGCCATGCGCGCCGACCAGTGGCTGCTCGACCGCGGCCTGGCCGCCAGCCGCAGCCAGGCCCAGCGCCTGCTGGCGGCCGGCGCGCGCTGGCGCCCGCCGGGCGGCGCCTGGCGCGCCTTGGCCAAGGCCGACGCGCTGCCGCCCGACGCCGAGGTCGAACTGCTGGACGCGGCCGAGGCGCGCTACGTCTCGCGCGGCGGCCTCAAGCTGGAGGGCGCGCTGGCCGCCACCGGCCTGCAGGTGGCGGGCTGGCACTGCCTGGACGTGGGCCAGTCCACCGGCGGCTTCACCGACTGCCTGCTGCAGCAGGGCGCCGCGCACGTGACAGGCGTCGACGTCGGCCACGGGCAGCTGCACCCGCGCTTGCGCGGCGATGACCGGGTGCGGGTGTTGGAGGGCGTCAATGCGCGGCACCTGCATGCTTCACAATTGATAGCTGATGGCGCTTTCCCAGCGTGCGCTGGAGGCCAATTAGACCCAAAATTCGAGTTGATCGTCGGCGACCTGTCCTTCATCTCGCTCACCCTGGTATTGCCCGCGCTGGCGCCGCTGCTGGCGCCCGCGGGCCATCTGCTGCTGCTGGTCAAGCCGCAGTTCGAGCTGCAGCCGGCCGACATCGGCAAGGGCGGCATCGTGCGCGATGCGGCCTTGTACGCGCGGGTCGAGCAGCGCCTGCGCGCGGCCTGCGCCGACTTGGGCCTGAGGGTGCTGCACTGGCTGCCCAGCCCCATTGCCGGCGGCGACGGCAACCGCGAATTCTTCATTCACGCGGGTGGAGCGGGCGACAGGCCAAAACAGCCTCAACAGCCGAACGCAGAGGGCGCAAAGGAATCGCAGAGGACGCAAAAAATTCAAAAAACAAGATGATTGAAAATCCTTTGAAGTTGTTGCTTGGTGAGCGCAAGAAGCTATTGTTTTGAAAGCATTTTCAGAAGGTTTTTTTCTGCGCCCTCTGCGATTTTTTTGCGTCCTCTGCGTTCGGCTGTTCTCACATCTTCGCTTCTCCCTCGCACATGCCATGACCCTGCCCATCAGTTTTGAATTCTTCCCGCCCAAGACGCCCGAGGGCGTGGCCAAGCTGCGCGGCGTGCGCCAGCAGCTGTACGCGCTGGCGCCCGAGTTCTGCTCGGTCACCTACGGTGCGGGCGGCTCCACCCAGGCCGGCACCTTCGCCGTGGTGGCCGAGATGCTGGCCGAGGGCGCGCAGGCGGTCAGCCACTTCTCGTGCATCGGCGCCACGCGCGCCTCGGTGCGCGCGCAGCTGGCCGAGCTGCGCGCCATGGGCGTGACGCGCCTGGTGGCGCTGCGCGGCGACCTGCCCAGCGGCTACGGCGCCGGCGGCGAGTTCCAGTATGCGAGCGACTTGATCGCCTTCATCCGCGCCGAGACGGGCGAGCACTTTCGCCTGTACGCCGCCTGCTACCCCGAGATGCACCCGCAGGCGCGCTCGCCCCAGGCCGACCTGCAGGCGCTGGCGGCCAAGGTGCGCGCCGGCGCCGACGGCGCCATCACGCAGATGTTCTTCAACGCCGACGCTTACTTCCGCTTTGTCGACGAGGTGCGCGCGCTGGGTCTGGAGGTGCCCGTGGTGCCCGGCATCATGCCCATCACCAACAGCTCCGGCCTGCTGCGCTTTGCCGACAACTGCGGCGCCGAGGTGCCGCGCTGGATGCGCCTGCGCCTGCAAAGCCTGGGCGACGACGTGGCCGCCATCAAGGACTTCGGCCTGGACGTGATGGCGCGCCAGTGCGAGCGGCTGATCCAGGGCGGCGCGCCGGCACTGCACTTCTACACCCTCAACCAGGCCGCGCCCACGCTGGCCCTGTGCCAGCGCCTGGGGCTTGGGCGCTGATCCGGGGATGTTTGTTATTCAACCATTTGTATCTAACGCCAAGGGGTTGGCCAACCGTTTTGATCTAAAAACCCGGTTTTGATACATAAAACCACTTGCCGGGCGGGCCTCAGCCCCTAGAATCCGCCGCATGTTACGGGACACCTCTCCCGGCGCCCCCTGCGGGGCGGCGCCGGTTTCGGGAAGTGCAAGCCGTCAGCCTTCAGGCATTTTGCGCCGCATGTCGTGGATCGGCGCCCTGCTGTTGGCATGCGGGCCGCTCGCGGCCCAGACGGTGTCGCCAGACGCTTCCACCTCATCGTTGACGCAGTCTTGCAGCTCGGCCAAGGCCGTGCACGACATGCGCTGCCCCAATTACACCGGCTTCAAGTCGCGCCTGGGCGGACGGGCCGAGGCCGCGCCCAAGCTCGACCTGGACCCGGCGGCCCTGGGCCGTGCCCTCGGGCGCACCTTGCAGCGCGGCGTGGCCTCGTGGTATGGCCCGGGCTTTCACGGCCAGCGCACCGCCAGCGGCGAGCCCTACGACATGCATGAGCTCACGGCCGCGCACAAGAGCCTGCCGTTCGGCACGCGCCTGCTGGTGCAGAACCCGCGCACCGGCAAGCAGGTGGTGGTGCGCATCAACGACCGCGGGCCGTTTGCCGCCGGCCGCGTGATCGATCTGAGCCGCGCCGCCGCCAAGGCCTTGGGCATGCTCGAGCGCGGCCACGACACCGTGGTGCTGCGCGAAGTGCTGGGCGACGAGGTCGACGCCCTGCTGGTGAGCGCCGAAGACTCGATCAGCCTGCGCTGACGGCCGGCGCGGGCGCCGCTCAGCGCTCGTCGTAGCTCACCGTCAGCCGGTCGGTGGTGGGCCGCGCCTGGCAGCTCAGCACGAAGCCCTGGGCCATCTCGTCGGGCTCCAGGCTGAAGTTCTTGTCCATGCTCACGCTGCCTTCCAGCACCTTGGCGCGGCAGGTGCAGCACACGCCGTCGCGGCACGAGAAGGGCGCGTCCAGCCCCACGCTGAGGGCCACGTCCAGCACCTTCTGGTCGCGCCGCATGGCCAGCTGATGGCTCTTGCCGTCCATCACCAGGGTCAGCTGCACTTCACCCACCGGCGCCTCCGGGTCGGCGTGCTGGATGGCGGCCTGGCGCGCGGCCGGGCTCATGCCGTCCAGGCGCGGCGAGGTGAAGCGCTCGGTGCGGATGCGCTCGGCTGGCACGCCGGCTTCCAGCAGCGTGGCCTCGACGGCCTCGATCATCGCCTCGGGCCCGCAGACGAAGACCTCGTCCATGCTGGCCGCCGGCAGCAAGGTGGCCAGCAGCTGGCGCACCTTGGCGGCGTCGATGCGGCCCTCCAGCAGCGGCACCTCCTGCGCCTGGCGCGACAGCACGTGGATCAGCGTCAGGCGGTCCTTGTACTTGTCCTTGAGGTCTTGCAGTGCCTCGTTGAACATCACGCTGCCCATGCGCCGGTTGCCGTAGACCAGGGTGAACTTGGCGTGCTCGCTGTCTTCCAGCGTGCTGGCGGCCAGGCTGAGGATGGGCGTGATGCCCGAGCCGGCGGCAAAGCCCACGCGGTGCAGGGCGCGCGGCTTCTTGATGGTGAAGCGCCCGTCGGGCGGCATCACCGCCAGCCGGTCGCCCGCCTTCACGCGCGTGGCAGCCCAGTTGGAGAACAGGCCGCCTTCCATCGGGCGGATGCCGACCTGCAGCTCGCGCGCCGCGCGGTAGTGGCTGCGCGTGGAGCAGATCGAGTAGTTGCGCCGCAGCTCCTCGCCATCGAGCTCGGTGCGCAGGGTGAGGAACTGGCCGGGCTCGAAGGCGAAGGTGCCTTCCAGCTCGGGCGGCACGGCGAAGGTGAGCGCCACGGCGCCCGCCGCTTCGGGCGTGACGCGGGCCACGGTGAGGTCGTGAAAGCGCGGTGCGGCCATGTCGGTCAGATGTTCTTGAAGTGGTCGAAGGGTTCCATGCAGTCCAGGCAGCGGTACAGCGCCTTGCAGGCGGTGGAGCCGAAGTGCGAGATCTCGGTGGTGTTGGCGGAGCCGCATTGCGGGCACATCACCACGGGTTTTGAATCAAATGAGGCTCTGGCGCCCGTGTGACAAGCGCCGGCAGCTCTCATGTTGGGAGCAAGGTGGATCACTGCCAGCCCCTGTGCGCGCAAGTCATCGCGCGTGGCGTGCGGCGGCGCGATGCCCCAGGCGCGCAGCTTTTCGCGCGCGGCCTCGCTCATCCAGTCGGTCGTCCAGGCGGGCGCCAGCTGGGTCACCACGCGGCCGGCGACGCCCTGGCGCCGCAGGGTGGCGAGGATGTCGGCGTGGATCTGTTCCATCGCCGGGCAGCCGCTGTAGGTGGGAGTGATGACGACTTCGATCACGCCGTCGTCGCCCACGCGCAGCGCGCGCAGGATGCCCATTTCGCGCAGGGTGACGACGGGGATTTCGGGGTCGGTCAGCTCGTCGAGTGCGCTCCACAGGGCGGCGAACTCTGGGGCTTTCTCCCTCTCCCTCTGGGAGAGGGCAGGGGTGTTCAACGCTGGCATGGCCGCGCCCCTCACCCCAGCCCTCTCCCCAGAGGGGCGAGGGAGCCAAACCGGGGGCGCGGATACGAAGTCACCACACCGCCCCCGGATGCGCGCGCGCCAGGCTTTGCATTTCGCCCAGCAGGTAGCTCAGGTGCTCGGAATGCACGCCCTCCTTGCCCTGCGGCACGTAGGCGTCGACGGCGGGCGGGCGCGCGAGCGTGGCCTCCTGCAGCGCCGCGTCGACGGCGCGCTCCCACGCGGCGCGCAGGGCGGGCACGTCGACGCCGGCCGGCACGGCCTGCGCGTCCACCGCGCTGGCGGTCCAGAACTCGGCGGTGAAGGGCAGCAAATAATCCACCGCGGCCTGCACGCGGCGGTGCGATTCGTCGGTGCCGTCGCCCAGGCGCAGCAGCCAGTCGCGCGCGTGGCGCACGTGGTAGCGCACCTCCTTCAGGCTCTTGGCGGCGATGGCGGCCAGGTCGGGGTCGGGCGACTGCGCCAGCCGCTCCCACACCATTTCCATCAGCGTGGCGTAGAAGAAGTTGCGCACGATGGCGACGCCCCAGTCGCGCGTGCCGCCGGCGGCGGGCACCAGGCCGGGGTTGTGCGGCAGCTCCTGCAGGGTGTAGTTGCGAAAGTCGCGGTCGTCGCGAAAGTAGGCCAGCGTGTCTTCGGTGATGGGGCCGGCCGGCCAGGCGCTGGGGCGCCGGGTGCGCCCCTCGGCGTTCAGGCGCGCGGCGGCCAGCTGATACAGCAGGCGCGCCTGGCCGATCAGGTCGAGCGCCTGGTTGGCCATGGCCAGGTCTTCTTCCAGGATGGGGGCGTGGCCGCACCACTCGGCATTGCGCTGGCCCAGCACCAGGGCGTTGTCGGCCAGGTGCAGCAGGTACTCGACGGAGGCGGCGGCGGGTTTGACGCGCGCGTCCATCACATGTGCCCCACTTCGTCGGGGATGTCGTAGAAGGTCGGGTGGCGATAGATCTTGTCGCTGGCCGGGTCGAACATCAACTCCTTGTCCTCGGGGTCGCTGGCGGCGATCAGGTGCGAGGGCACGACCCAGATGCTCACGCCTTCCTGGCGGCGGGTGTAGACGTCGCGCGCCATCTGCAGGGCGTGCGCGCTGTCGCTGGCATGCAGGCTGCCGCAGTGCTTGTGCTCCAGGCCTTGCTTGCTGCGGACAAAGACTTCCCAGAGAGGCCAGTCCTTCAATGCGGGTTGGGTGCTCATGCGGCTTCCTTCAAATTGCGTTGTGCTTGCTTGGCGGCGTGCGCGGCGGCGGCCTCGCGCACCCAGGCGCCATCCTCGTGCGCCTTCACGCGGGTGGCCAGGCGCTCGCGGTTCATCGGGCCGTGGCCGTTGACGACCTGCCAGAACTCGTCCCAGTCGATGGCGCCGTAGTCGTGCTGGCCGCGCGCCTCGTTCCATTTCAGCTCGGGGTCGGGCAGGGTGACGCCCAGCACCCGCGCCTGCGGCACGGTGGCGTCGACGAACTTCTGGCGCAGGTCGTCGTTGGAAAAGCGCTTGATGCCCCAGCGCATGGCCTGGCCGCTGTGCGGGCTGTCGGCGTCGGGCGGGCCGAACATGGCCAGGCACTTCCACCAGTAGCGGTTGACGGCGTCCTGCACCATCTCGCGCTGCGCCTGCGTGCCCTGCATCTGCACCAAGAGCGACTCGTAGCCCTGGCGCTGGTGAAACGACTCTTCCTTGCACACGCGCACCATGGCCCGGGCATAGGGGCCGTAGCTGCAGCGGCACAACGGGATCTGGTTCATGATCGCCGCGCCGTCCACCAGCCAGCCGATCACGCCCACGTCGGCCCAGCTCAGGGTGGGGTAGTTGAAGATGCTGCTGTACTTGGCGCGGCCGCTGTGCAGGCCGTCCAGCATCTCGGCGCGGGAGGTGCCCAGGGTTTCGGCGGCGCTGTACAGGTACAGGCCGTGGCCGCCCTCGTCCTGCACCTTGGCCAGCAGGATGGCCTTGCGCTTGAGGCTGGGCGCGCGGCTGATCCAGTTGCCCTCCGGCAGCATGCCGACGATTTCGCTGTGCGCGTGCTGGCTGATCTGGCGCACCAGGGTCTTGCGGTAGGCGGCGGGCATCCAGTCGCGCGGCTCGATGCGGCCGTCGGCGTCGATGCGGGCGTCGAAGCGCGCCTGGTGCGCGGCGTCTTCGGCCGGCACCGCCTGCACGGCGGCCTTGGGCGTGCCGGGCTTGGCGTCGCTGTCGTCGGGGACGGAAAAGGACTGGGTGTACATGGACGGGTCTCCGTTGGGGGCTGGCGCTCGTCAAGTGTAGATGAATTGACCGACCAGTCGGTCGAGGAATTCTGCTGCCTGCGCGTTCGCCCTTGCAGCGGCAATTACATCACAAAAAATATGTGATTTGTTGATTATTTGTAATATGACGAATAAAGTCGAGTTTCAGGCAGTCAATGTCATGTAAACGCCTGAACCCACCCATCACAGCCAGGAGACCCGCATGTCCGCCCACAAGGAACGCTTTGCCGACAAGATGGAACTGCCGCCGGCCACGCCGCAGCCCAACATCTACCCGCTGTCGTGGCACAGCAAGACCAAGAAGCTGCAGGAGGTGTGGGAAGCCTCGCTGCGCGAGGCCTGGGAGCCCGAGAAGCTGCCCTGGGACACGCTGGACGTGGACAGCTATTCGTGGGAAGAGCGCGAATCCATCGCCTACTGGTGGACGCTGCTGTCGGTGTTCGACGCCTCGGCGCCGCCGGTGTTCGCCGAAGCGCTGATCAAGACCTACGAGGTGCACGAGGAAGACCCGGTGCGCAAGTGCTTCTTCTCGGTCACGCGCGACGAGCAGAACCACGAGATCATGTGCGGCCAGGCCATCACGCGCATGCTGGGCCACCCCGACCCGCTGAGCTACCAGCCCAAGACCGAGCTGGGCCGGCGCCTGCAGAAAAACGCCCAGTGGCTGTACTTCAACGGCGGGCGCTACTGGACGGGCTACAAGCAGGCCGTGCCCAGGTACGACCTGGCGGTGCTGTTCAGCTCCTTCCTGATGGGCGAGATCGCGGCGGCCACCATCTTCAAGCAGATGTACGAGAGCGCGCGCGAGCCGGTGTTCAAGGAAGCGTTCAAGAACATCGGCCGCGACGAGGGCCGCCACATGGCGATCTGCATGGCCGTGATGGAGCGCGACTACCCGGGCCTGAAGGACGCCGACAAGGCCATCGTCACCAAGCAGATCCGCGCCGGCTACCTGTTTTTGTCGGCCGTGCTGTTCGAGCCGCCGATGGAGTTCTGGGACCTGCCGGCCGACTTCATCGACAACCAGCGCGAGGCCGAGGAAGTGGCGCGCGGCGCGGGTTTCGGCATCCCCAGCTACGAGATGAAGAAGGAAAACTGGCGCAACGCCATCATCAACCTCAAGGGCGTGCTGGACCGCTACGACATCCCGTTCCCGGCGATTCCCGAGGTGGGCATCACCGGCCAGGAAGTGTCGGACGCCGACATGGACGACATCATCCCGGTGTTCTGACGACATGTCGCGCGTCACCATCCAGCCCTCGGGCAAAAGTGTCGAGGTCGCCGCCGGCGACACCGTGCTGATGGCGCTGGAAAAGGCCGGCTACGCCCTGCCCAACAACTGCCGCGCCGGCGCCTGCGGCGAGTGCAAGGTCAAGGTGCTGGCGGGCGAGTACGACCAGGGCATGGTGCTGGACATGGCGCTGTCGCACGAGGAGCGCTGCGACGGCTTCGGCCTGATGTGCATGGCCAAGCCGACCACCGACGAGCTGGTGATCGAATGGGGCACGGCCGACGCGCGGCCCAAGCTGTTTCCGCCGCGCGAGAACGCGCTGTTCGTCGTCACCGACAAGCGCCCGGTGGCCGCGCGCGCCATCGAGCTGCACCTGCGCCCGGTGGGCCAGCCGATCCGCTACTGGCCGGGCCAGTACGTGACCGTGGGCGATCCGTGCGGCGGCGTGCCGGCGCGGGCTTATTCGATCAGCAACGCGCCGCGCCCCGACGGCGAGCTGGTGCTGCAGGTGGCGCGCGCCGACGGCGGCCTGACCAGCGCCTGGATCCACGACCGGCTGGCGGTGGGCGAGAGCATCAAGATCAGCGGCGCCTACGGCACCTTCATCGGCGATCCGGCCGTGGACACGCCGGTGCTGTGCCTGGCCGCCGGCACCGGCCTGGCACCCATCCTGGCGCTGACCGAGGCGGCGCTGCGGCGCGGCTTTCGCAAGCCCGTCATGCTGCTGCTGTCGGCGCGCACGCGCGAGGACGCCTACGCCCAGGGCCTGATGGCCTGGTGGCGCACCAAGCACCGCAACTTCGACTATCGTGTCACGCTCACGCGCGAGCAGGCCGAGGGCTTTCTGCACGGCCGCGTCGACGCCGTGCTGCCCGGCCTGCTGCCCAACCTGGCCAGGCACACGGTGTTCGCCGCCGGCAGTCCGGAGTTCACGGCCAGCTGCGTGGAGACGGCCAAGGCGCTGGGCGCCGGCGCCGACATGATCTACACCGAAGGATTTTTCGCCATGCAGCAACCCACCGTCGCCGACCGCGAGCACCTGTTGCCCCATCCATGAGCGCGCCGGGCCGCTCCCAAGCGCGAATCCCGCAGCGCGCAGCGCGGAGGGTCGTCCAGTGAGGCGCACCGCCGCGTCGGCCGCCGAGCTGGCGCGCGCGCGCATCGACGCGCACCGCCAGCAAAGCCGCGTGCGCGCCGGCGCGCTCATCATTTCGCTGTTCGGCGATGCCGTGGCGCCGCGCGGCGGCCGGCTGTGGGTGGGCAGCCTGATCCGCCTGCTGCAGCCGCTGGGCATCGACGAGCGCCTGGTGCGCACCGCCGTCTCGCGCCTGGCCAAGCAGGCCTGGCTGCGCATCGAGTCGCATGGCCGGCGCGCCGACTACCTGCTGACCGAGGCCGGCCAGCGGCGTTTCGAGGAGGCCTCGCGCACCATCTACGCCGCCCAGCCGCGCGCCTGGGACGGGCGCTGGCGCCTGCTGCTGCTGGTGCGCGAGCTGCACGCCAAGGCGCGCGAGCCGCTGCGCCGCGCGCTGGCGTGGCAGGGCTTCGGCCAGCTGGGGGCGGACTGCTTCGTCCACCCCGGCGCCGATCTGGGCGAGGCGCTGCAGGCCCTGGTCACGGAGGGCCTGGCCGAGGCGCCGGCGCAGCTGCTGCCCCTGCTGGCCAGCGACGCGCGCCACGGCTTGGGCCAGAGCGACGCCGAACTGGTGCGCCGCGCCTGGAATCTGGATGAGCTGGCCCAGGCCTACAGCCGCTTCGACGCCGACTATGGCCCCATCGCGCGCGCGCTGCAGGCCGACGAAGTGGGCCAGGCCATCACGCCGGAAGACGCCTTCCTGCTGCGCACCTTGCTGATCCACGACTGGCGGCGCCTGCTGCTGCGCGACCCGGAGCTGCCCGACGTGCTGCTGCCGGCCGGCTGGCCCGGCCGCGCGGCGCGCCAGCTCACGCGCGAGCTGTATCGGCGCCTGCTGGCGCCGTCCGAGCGGCATCTGGACGCGCTGCTGCAGCGCGCCGACGGGCAGCCGCTGCCGCCGCCCGACGCCGCCAGCCGGCAGCGCTTCGGCGGCGCCCGCGGTGGTGCTCAGCCGGCGTCCACCGTGTAGCCCTGTCCGCGGCCGCGGCCCAGAACCTGCACCACGGCGGGCAAGGCGTCGCGCAGTGCGGGGGCCAGGGTGTGCGGCGGGTTGATGACGAACATGCCGCTGGCGCTCAGGCCGGGCGCGCCGCCAGGCGGCACGCCGATGTGCAACGTGGCGTGCAGCCAGTCGCGCCCGGCCTGCTGCGCCAGCGTTTTCAGGCGGCGCGGCAGGGCGTGCGCCTCGGGCCGCGCGATGATGGGGTACCAGACCGCATAGACGCCGGTCACGAAGCGCTTGAGACCGTCTTGCACGGCGGCAGCCACCTTGGCGTAGTCGCTCTTGATTTCGTAGCTTGGGTCGATCAGCACCAGCGCGCGGCGCGAGCCGCCGGCGGCCGCCGGGGGCGGCAGCAGCGCCTTCAGCGCGGCAAAGCCGTCCTCGCGCGCCATGCTCACCTGGCGGCCGGCGCCCAGCTGCGCCACGTGCGCCTGCAGCGCCTGCCAGTCGGTGGGGTGCAGCTCGAACAGGCGCAGGCGGTCGTGCACGGCGGCGCGCCCGGGCTCGCTCATCAGCGCATGCAGGATCAGCGGCGAGCCCGGGTAGACCTTCCAGGCCGCGCCCGGCGCCGCGCTGCGGTTGAAGCCGGCGATCAAGCGCAGGTAGTCCTGCAGGATGTTCGCTTCTGAATCAATAGCTGCTTGCGCTTGATCCACGCCGGCTGCAGCCACATTTGTCTTGAAATCGGTCGCCAGCGCCGCCTGCAGCCGCGCAATGCCCGCCAGCGCCTCGCCCGAGGTCTGCGCCGCCTGGTCGTCCAGGCGGTAGATGCCGGCGCCGGCGTGGGTGTCGATCAGCGTCAGCGCCCCGCTTTTTTGCATCAGGTGGCGCGCGGTGGCGATCAGCACGAGGTGCTTGAGCACGTCGGCGTGGTTGCCGGCGTGAAAGGCGTGGCGATAGCTGAACATGGGGGCGATGGTAGCCGGGCCGGGCGGGCCTCGCCGGCGCCTTGGCCAGCGCTGAAAAACCGGTTAAAATGCTCGGCTTTGCAGCGATTTGCGGCCCCGCGGCAAAAGCAATACCACCACCTAAGAGGCTCCCGTCCTAGAGGAGCACCGACCGTGGAAAAGGGCCGACCAAACCAGCTTCCCTCAAGGAAAACTCATGAAAACGTTCAGCGCGAAACCCGCTGACGTGACGCACGAGTGGTTTGTGATTGACGCGACCGACAAGGTCCTCGGACGGGTAGCCAGCGAAGTTGCCCTCCGTCTGCGCGGCAAGCACAAGGCCATTTACACGCCTCACGTCGATACCGGCGACTTCATCGTGGTCGTCAACGCGGCCAAGCTCCGCGTCACCGGCGCGAAAGAGCTCGACAAGAAATACTACCGCCACACCGGCTACCCGGGCGGCATCCGCGAAACCAATTTCCGCGACATGCAGGCCAAGCACCCCGGCCGCGCGCTGGAAAAGGCCGTCAAGGGCATGCTGCCCAAGGGCCCGCTGGGTTACGCCATGATCAAGAAGCTGAAGGTGTACGGCGGCGCCGAGCACCCGCACAGCGCCCAGCAGCCCAAGGCGCTGGAAGTCTAAGGAGCCGAGATGATTGGTGAATGGAACAATGGCACCGGCCGTCGCAAGTCCAGCGTCGCCCGCGTGTTTCTGAAAAAGGGCAGCGGCAAGATCACGGTCAATGGCAAGTCCATCGAAGAGTTCTTCGGCCGCCAGACCTCGATCATGATCTGCAAGCAGCCGCTGGTGCTGACCGAGCATGTCGAGACCTTCGACATCCAGGTCAACGTCGCCGGCGGCGGCGAATCGGGCCAGGCCGGCGCGGTGCGTCACGGCATCACCCGCGCGCTGATCGACTACGACGCCAACCTCAAGTCCCAGCTGTCGGCTGCCGGCTACGTCACGCGCGATGCGCGCGAGGTCGAGCGCAAGAAGGTCGGCCTGCACTCCGCGCGCCGCCGCAAGCAGTTCAGCAAGCGCTGATCGAGCCCGCGGGGCCTGCGCCCATCCACCGCGCCTGCCCGCATGGGTCGGCGCGGTTTCTTTTTTTGGGCCTGCCGGGCGCTCGTGGTAAAAGTAGCCCATCTCACGAGGAGCGTTTCATGTTGGGTATCAACAAGAAGCAGGCGCCACCCGCCGTTCGCAGCGCCATCGGCGCCGGCATGCAGGTCAGCGGGCGCTGCAGCTTTCAGGACGGCCTGCAGATCGAAGGCACGGTGCTGGGCGACGTGACGGGCGACGAAGGCGCGCCCAGCATGCTGCTGGTCCACGAGGGCGGTCGAGTGGAAGGCGCCATCAGCGCCGACCACATCGTCGTCGCCGGCCTGGTCGTCGGGCCGGTGCTGGCGCGCGAGCGGCTGGAACTGCTGGCCAGCGGTCGCATCGAAGGCGATGTGCGCTACAAGACGCTGGAGATGCAGCCCGGCGCCGTGGTGGCCGGCCAATTGCAGCCCCAGGTTACGCCGCCCCCGGTGCGCGAGCTGCCGGCGCCGGTGGAGCCCGCGGCACCCGAGGCCGCGCCCATCGAGCCGACCTTCGAGTTGCGCCCCGACAAAACCGAGTAAGTCTTACACTTGTTCCCTCTGTCCATGCCCGAACCCGCCATGAATGCCGCCACATCCGAATCCACCCTCGCCATGCCCGACCCGCTGGTGTTCACCGACGCCGCGGCCTCCAAGGTCGCCGCGCTGGTGGCCGAAGAGGGCAACCCCGAGCTGAAGCTGCGCGTGTTCGTGCAGGGCGGCGGCTGCTCGGGCTTTCAATACGGCTTCACCTTCGACGAGCAGGTCAACGACGACGACACGGTGATGCGCAAGAACGGCGTGTCCCTGCTGATCGACGCCATGAGCTACCAGTACCTGGTGGGCGCCGAGATCGACTACAAGGACGACCTGAACGGCGCGCAGTTCGTCATCCGCAACCCCAACGCCTCGACCACCTGCGGCTGCGGTTCCTCGTTCACCACCGATTGAACCGTCGACCGGCCAACAAAAAAGCGCCCTCAGCGGCGCTTTTTTGTTGCGGGAAGAAAGAGGGCTTTACTGGAACGGGCTGCCCTGAATCTGGCCGGCCGCCGCCAGCTGCTGCTGCATGCTGGTCGACAGCTTGGCGAAGGCCGCGCGGGCCGCGGCGGGCACCGGCGGGGTCTCGCGCTGCTCGGCCATCACTTCCTGCGGGTCGACCGGCTCGTTGTTGACGCGGAACTCGAAGTGCAGGTGCGGCCCGGTGGCCACGCCGGTGGAGCCCACCTCGCCGATTTTCACGCCCTGCTGCACCTTCTGGCCCTCGCGCACGTCGATGCGCGACAGGTGGCCGTAGACCGTGGTGTCCCGCTGGTCGGTGTGCTGGATGTAGATGACGTTGCCGTAGCCGCGCTGCACGCCGGCGAACTCGACCGTGCCGTCGCCGACCGCCCGCACCGGGGTGCCGGTGGGCGCGCCGAAGTCGACCCCGGTGTGGCCGCGCATGTCGCCGGACAGCGGGTGGCGGCGCATGCCGAAGGCGCTGGTCACGCGGGTGAAGGCCAGCGGCTCGATCAAATAGGCCTTGCGCAGGCTCTGGCCGTCGAAGTCGAAATAGGCGCCGGTGTCGCTGCCTTCGGCCTGGAACCACACCGCGTCCTGCGTCTTGCCGCGGTTGACGAACTCGGCGCTCAGGATGCGGCCGGTCTTGAGGGGCTCGCCGTCCGCCTCGAGCGCTTCATAGACGATCGAGAAGCGGTCGCCCCGGCGCAGGCCGCGGCGAAAGTCGATGCTGGACTCGAACACCTCGGTGAGCTGCCGCGCCACGCTGTCGGGAATGCCGGCCGCATCGGTGGCGGCAAACAGGGTGCTGCCGATGGTGCCGCTGGACAGGCGTTGCGTGGCCACCAGCGGCGCCGTTTCGATGCGGGCGCTGAAGTCGCTGCCCTGCTTTTGCACCACCAGGCGCTTGAACTGGCGGTCGTTGTCGCCATCCAGCCAGTGCGTGCGCAGCTGCAGCAGGCCCTGGCGGTCGTCGGCCTCGGCGGTGACCGTGCGGCCGGTGGTGCCGCGGCCGAACACGGCCTTCCAGGCGGTTTCGTTGCGGCGCAGGAAGGCGGCGGCGCTCGGGTCGGCAATGCCCAGGCGCTTGAGCAGGGCCTCGGGCGTGTCGGCGGCGCGCGTGGTCTCGCTGCGATACAGGGTGAAGCTGAAGTTGTCGAGCTGTTCGAACTGGGCCGCCACGGCCTCGGGGCTGACCGACTCGGTCACCAGGCGCAGCGGGTCGGTGGGAGCGGCGTTGGCGCCCAGCGAGGCGACGGCGTAAGCGCCACCGCCGGTGGACAGCAAGAGGGCGGCCAGGGCCGCCACGATGCGCCTGGGATGACGATGGATGAAGTCGGCCATCGCCAAACCAGAGGAGATCAATTCTTGCTTCACGCGCAGCAAATTCCGGGAGTGGGGGGTGCCAGAATCCGACCGGCATTCTGGCGATGGCGCTCAAGAACTGAGCGGGCCCCTAAAATCAGGCTCAGCGCCCGAGTATATCGACGTACCCGCCGGCCCACAAGCGATTTCTGATGAATATTGATACAAAAGTAACCAACGCACCCATTTCGGATGCCGTGCGCGAGGCCATGGCCATCAGCCTGCGCGGCGTCGACGAGTTGCTGCCGCAGGCCGACTGGCAGGCCAAGCTGCAGCGCGCCGAGCAGAGCGGCCAGCCGCTGCGCATCAAGCTGGGGCTGGACCCGACGGCGCCCGACATCCACCTGGGTCACACGGTGGTGCTCAACAAGATGCGCCAGCTGCAGGACCTGGGGCACCAGGTGATCTTCCTGATCGGCGACTTCACCAGCCTGATCGGCGACCCGTCCGGGCGCAACAGCACGCGCCCGCCGCTGACGGTCGAGCAGATTCGCGCCAACGCCGAGACCTACTTCGCCCAGGCCAAGCTGGTGCTGGACGAGTCCAAGACCGAGATTCGCTACAACAGCGAGTGGAGCGACCCGCTGGGCGCGCGCGGCATGATCGAGCTGGCGGCCAAGTACACCGTGGCGCGCATGATGGAGCGCGACGACTTCCACAAGCGCTTCAAGGCCGGGCAGTCGATCAGCGTGCACGAGTTCCTGTATCCGCTGATGCAGGGCTACGACTCGGTGGCGCTCAAGAGCGACCTGGAGCTGGGCGGCACCGATCAGAAGTTCAACCTGCTGGTGGGCCGCCACCTGCAGCAGGAATACGGCCAGGAGCCGCAGTGCATCCTGACCATGCCGCTGCTGGAGGGGCTGGACGGCGTCGAGAAGATGTCCAAGAGCAAGGGCAACTACATCGGCATCTCCGAGCCGGCCAACACCATGTTCGCCAAGGTGCTGTCCATCAGCGACGAGCTGATGTGGCGCTGGTACACCCTGCTGTCGTTTCGCTCGCTGGCCGACATCGAGGCGCTGAAGGCCGAGGTGGCCGGCGGACGCAACCCCAAGGACGCCAAGGTGCTGCTGGCGCGTGAGATCACCACGCGCTTTCACGGCGCGGCTGCGGCCGCCGCGGCCGAGCAGGACTTCGCCAACCGCAGCCGGGGCGGCGTGCCCGACGAGATCCCCGCCGTGCGGCTGGCCGGCGCGCCGCTGGGCATCGGCCTGGTGCTCAAGCAGGCGGGCCTGGCGCCCTCCACCAGCGAGGCCAACCGCCTGATCGACGGCCACGGCGTGCGCGTCGACTCCAGCGTGGTGAGCGACAAGGGCCTGAAACTGGCCGCCGGCACCTACGTGGTGCAGGTGGGCAAGCGCAAGTTCGCGCGCGTGACCTTGGCTTGAGCCGGCGCCGGCCGCGCATCACCGCATGGCAACACGCCCCGACAGCGCCTGGCTGACGCCGCATCGCCTGATGGCGACCTCGATCGCCGTCGCCGTGCTGACGCTGGGCTTCAAGACCCTGGCCTGGTGGCTGACCGGCTCGGTCGGCCTGTTGTCCGACGCGCTGGAGTCGCTGGTCAACGTGGCCGGCGCCACCTTCGGCCTGTGGATGGTGACGGTGGCCGCGCGCCCGGCCGACGAGGATCATCCCTTCGGGCACGACAAGGCCGAGTATTTCTCGTCCGGCTTCGAGGGCATCCTGATCATCGTGGCGGCGCTGGCCATCGTCTGGGCGGCGCTGCCGCGCTTTTGGCACCCGCAGCCGCTGCAGCAGCTGGGACCGGGCCTGGCGCTGTCGGTGCTGAGCGCGGTGCTCAACGGCGCGCTCGGCTGGATCATGCTGCGCGCCTCGCGCCGGCACCGCTCGATGGCGCTGGAGGGCGACGCGCGCCACCTGATCACCGACGTCTGGACCTCGGCCGGCGTGGTGCTGGGCCTGCTGCTGGTGATGGCGACGGGCTGGCACTGGGTGGACCCGGCGGTGGCGATCGTGATGGCGTTGAACATCCTGTTCGAGGGTGGGCAGCTGATCTGGCGCTCCACCCAGGGCCTGATGGACGCCGCCGTCGAGCCCGAGGTGCAGGCCCAGGTCGACGCCGTGGTCGGCCGCTTCGTGCAGGCGCAGGCCGCCACGCCCGGCCTGCGCGTGGATCACGCGATGAGCCGGCGCGCCGGCCAGCGCCTGTTTCTGAGCGTGCACCTGCACCTGCCGGCCGACTGGAGCCTGCGCCGCGCCGCCGCCCTGGGGGGCGAGCTGGAGCGCGCCCTGCTGGCCGCCCTGCCGCAACTGCACGTCAGCGTCCAGTTGCTGCCGCTGGACACCGAGCCCGCGGGCGTGCCCGCCGTCGCTGAGGAGGACGCATGCACGCCCTGATCCAGCGCGTGGCGCAGGCCCGCGTCACCGTGGCCGGGCGCGAGACCGGCGCCATTCAACGTGGCCTGCTGGTGCTGCTGTGCGCCGAGCGTGGCGACGATGAGGTGGTGGCCGACCGGCTGCTGGCCAAGCTGCTCAAGCTGCGCATCTTCGGCGACGACGCGGGCAAGATGAACCGCAGCGTGCAGGACGTGGCCGGCGGCCTGCTCGTCGTCAGTCAGTTCACCCTCGCGGCCGACACCTCGGGCGGCAACCGGCCCAGCTTCACCCAAGCCGCGCCGCCGGACGAAGGGCGACGTCTTTACGATTACTTCGTCGCGGCGGCCCGGGTGGCCCACCCGGTGGTGGCGACGGGCGAATTCGGTGCCGACATGCAGGTGGCGCTGATCAATGACGGGCCGGTGACGATTCCGCTGCGCGTCATGCCGGTTGCGCCCAGAGACTGAACAGCCGAACGCAGAGGGCGCAAAGGAATCGCAAAGGGCGCAAAAAAAAGGCTATTTTGATAGCGCCCCGCGCATGCTGGATGCGCGCATCATCCGGTTTTTCTCCCTCCCCCGCTGGTGGAGGGCAGGGGAGGG
>JAFKGE010000088.1 GCA_017307865.1 Burkholderiales bacterium
CGGCGAACAGGTCGAGCACCGAGCCGGCCACGCCGGTCTTGGGGTCGGGCGCGCCGAACACCACGCGCGCCAGGCGCGCATGCAGCATGGCGCCGCTGCACATGGCACAGGGCTCCAGCGTGACGTAGAGCGTGCAGCCGTCGAGCCGGTAGTTGCCCAGCCGCGCGGCCGCCGCGCGCAGCGCCGCGATCTCGGCGTGGGCCGTGGGGTCGTGGCCGGCGATGGGCGCGTTGCGGCCGGTGGCGATCACCTCGCCGCCGCGCACCAGCACGGCGCCCACGGGCACCTCGCCGTCCTGCAGGGCGGCGCGCGCCTGGGCCAGGGCCTCGCGCATCCAGGTGGCGTCGTCTTCGGGTTCGCTCATGTTTCCATAGCTATCAGCGCTTTATGGATGGGCGCTGGAGGCATTTTTTACTGTAATCCTTCACCTGCCATGCCCAGCCTGCGCATCCATTCGGCCAGCGCGCGCTCGTCGGGCGTGCCCGCGGCGTACTGCGCGTGCATGGCGGCGTGCGCTTCCTTGCGGTGCTGGTTGAGCTTGATCTTGCACTGCACGTCCAGCACGCGCAGCTCGAACGCGGCGATGCCCGCCATCATCCTGTGCGCGAACTCCTCGCCCAGCGCGCGCCACTGCGCGGCGTAGGCGGGTTCGTGGTCGGCGATCAGGGCCTTGAGCAGCGCGTCCGTGGCCGCGTGGCCCTCGACCGGCGTGGCGCGCACGCGGCAGTGCACCGCGAGGTAGTTCCACGTGGGCACGCGCGCGGGGTCGGGGTAGACCGAGGGCGACATGTACGCATGCGGCCCCTGGAAGACCGCGAGCGCCTCGGGCCGCGAGCGCAGGTAGCGCCAGTGCGGGTTGGGGCGCGCGCAGTGGCCCAGCAGCACCCATTCGCCGCCCGCGCGCTCTTCGAGGTGCAGCGGCAGGTGGGTGACGAAGGGAAAGCCCTCGTCGTCGTTGCTGACCAGGCTGGCGAACGGGTGCGCGCGCATCAGCGCGGCGGCGTGGGCGGGGTCCTTGGAATGGAATTGCGGCGGCAGGTACATGGCGTGTGCTCCAGAGGCAGGAATGTAGCCGCGCTGGGATAATCCACCCCCTATGTCCCTTGCTCCCCACCAGCTCGAACTGCTTTCCCCCGCGCGCGACGCCGACATCGGCATCGAGGCCGTGAACCACGGCGCCGACGCCGTCTACATCGGCGGCCCGGCGTTCGGCGCGCGCGCCACGGCGGGCAACGGGCTGCGCGACCTGGAGCGGCTGATCCGCCACGCGCACCGCTTCCACAGCCGCATCTTCGTCACGCTCAACACCATCCTGCGCGACGACGAGCTGGAGGACGCGCGCCGCATGGCCTGGCAGGTGTACGAGGCCGGCGCCGACGCGCTCATCATCCAGGACATGGGCCTGCTGGAGATCGACCTGCCGCCGATCCAGATGCACGCGAGCACGCAGACCGACATCCGCACGCCCGAGAAGGCGCGCTTCCTGCAGGACGCTGGCCTGTCGCAGATCGTGGTCGCGCGCGAACTGGATTTGCAGCAGATCGCCGCCATCCGCGCAGCGACGGACCCGGCGCGCACCACCATCGAGTTCTTCGTGCACGGGGCCCTCTGCGTGGCCTATTCGGGCCAGTGCTTCATCAGCCACGCCCACACGGGCCGCAGCGCCAACCGGGGCGACTGCAACCAGGCCTGCCGCCTGCCCTACGAGGTGCTGGACGGCCAGGGCCGCATCATCGCGCACGAGAAGCACGTGCTCTCGATGAAGGACAACAACCAGAGCGACAACCTGCGCGATCTCATCGACGCGGGCGTGCGCAGCTTCAAGATCGAGGGCCGCTACAAGGACATGGGCTACGTGAAGAACATCACGGCGCACTACCGCAGGCTGCTCGACGAGATCGTCGAGGAAGGGGGCTTCGCGCGGTCGTCCGGCGGGCGCACTGCGTTCAGCTTCACGCCCGACCCCGACCAGAACTTCAACCGCGAGTTCACCGACTACTTCGTCAATGGCCGCAAGGACGACATCGGAGCGTTCGACACGCCCAAGACGCCGGGCCGCGCCATCGGCTGGGTCACACAAGTCGGCGACAAGTGGTTCGAACTGGAAACGAGCGACCATGCCACCCAGCTGCACAACGGCGACGGCCTGTGCTACTACGACCTGCAGAAGGAACTGGTGGGCGTGCACATCAACCGCGCCGAGAGCGTGAAAAGCGGTGTGTGGCGCGTGTTCCCCAAGGACCCCATCGCCGGCTTCAAGGACTTGGCGCTTGGGCGGGAGATCAACCGCAACCGCGACATGGACTGGGTGCGCACGCTGGAGAAGAAGTCCAGCGAGCGGCGCATCGGCGTGTGGGCGCAGCTGTCGGAAACGCCGGGCGGCTTCACGCTCACGCTCACCGACGAGGACGGCTTCACCGGCAGCGCCGCCATCGCCCAGCCGCACCAGGCCGCCACCGACGCGGCCAGGGCCGAGGCCACGCTGCGCGAGCAGCTCGGCCGCTTCGGCGCGACCATCTTCCAGGTGCACGACATCGCGCTGCAGCTCTCGCAGCCCTGGTTCGTTCCCGCCTCCGCGCTCAACCAGCTGCGCCGCGACGCCGTGGCCGCGCTGGAGCACGCGCGCGCCGAGGGCCTCGTGCGCCTGCCGCGCGCCGCGCCCGTCGAGCCGCCCGTGCCATTCCCCGAGGACACGCTGACCTACCTGGCCAACGTCTACAACCACAAGGCGCGCGACTTCTACGCGCGCCACGGCGTGAAGGTGATCGCCGCCGCCTACGAATCGAAAGAGGAAGAAGGCGAGGTGAGCCTCATGATCACCAAGCACTGCGTGCGCTACAGCATGAGCCTGTGCCCCAAGCAGGCCAAGGGCGTGATCGGCGTGAAGGGCACCATCCGCGCCGAGCCGCTGCAGCTCGTCAACGGCAAGGAAAAGCTCACGCTGCGCTTCGACTGCAAGCCCTGCGAGATGCACGTGGTGGGGCGCATGAAGAAGTCGGTGATGAACCAGCACCTCAGGGACATGCAGGAAAAGCCCCTGCGCTTCTATCGCACGCGGCCCGCATAAGAACGTGTTCACGATCTTTTCATGGTGTCCGTTGCCCCGCAAAAGCAGTGGATGCAAGGCGCAAACCGCAGCCGGGCTGGTGGCCCGGCGAGGATTTGCAACGCTGCAGACGCTGCTTTTGCGGGGCAACCCTTCGGGCAAGGCAGCAAAAAGCCGCACTCGTCGTTGCGCACCTTGCCCAGGCCACCAGCATGGCCTGCGGCGCGCGCCTAGATTGCGGCTTTTTGCTGCCTTGCGGACACCATGAAAAGATCGTGAACACGTTCTAAGCACATACCCAGGCCATCGTTCACGCCCACTCCGGCTTGGCCGACAATGTCCGGCTGTCACGCAACCCAACCAAAGGAAGACACCGATGCGCATCGAAACCCTGGCCGTCCATGCCGGCTATTCGCCCGACCCGACCACCAAGTCCGTGGCCGTGCCCATCTACCAGACGGTGGCGTACGCCTTCGACAGCGCGCAGCACGGCGCCGACCTGTTCGACCTGAAGGTGCCGGGCAACATCTACACGCGCATCATGAACCCCACGACCGACGTGCTGGAAAAGCGCGTCGCGGCGCTGGAGGGCGGCATCGCCGCCGTGGCCGTGGCCTCGGGCATGTCGGCCATCACCTATGCCATCCAGGCGATCGCCGAGGCGGGCGACAACATCGTGAGCGCCAGCACGCTCTACGGCGGCACCTACAACCTGTTCGCCCACACCTTCCCGCAGCAGGGCCTGGAGGTGCGCTTCGCCGACCCGCGCGACCCGGCCAGCTTCGGCAAGCTGATCGACGAGCGCACGAAGGCGGTGTTCGTCGAATCCATCGGCAACCCGCTGGGCAACGTGACCGACATCCGGGCCCTCGCCGACGTGGCCCATGCCCACGGCGTGCCGCTGATCGTGGACAACACCGTGCCCAGCCCCTACCTGCTGCGCCCCATCGAGCATGGCGCCGACATCGTGGTGCACGCGCTCACCAAGTACCTGGCCGGCCACGGCAACAGCATGGGCGGCGCCATCGTGGACAGCGGCAAGTTCCCTTGGGGCCAGCACAAGGCGCGCTTCAAGCGCCTGAACGAGCCCGACGTGAGCTACCACGGCGTGGTCTACACCGAGGCCCTGGGCCCGGCCGCCTACATCGGCCGCGTGCGCGTGGTGCCGCTGCGCAACACGGGCGCGGCGATCTCGCCGCACAACGCCTTCCTGATCCTGCAGGGCATAGAGACGCTGGCGCTGCGCATGGACCGCATCTGCGAGAACTCGCAAAAGATAGCCGAGGCGCTGCAGAAGCACCCCAAGGTGGAATGGGTGCGCTACGCGGGCCTGCCGGAGCACCCCGACCACGCGCTGGTGCAGCGCCAACTCGGCGGCCGGGCGTCGGGCATCCTGTCGTTCAGCCTGAAGGCCGGCGACGCGCGCGCGGCGGGCGCCCGGTTCCTCGACGGGCTCAAGCTGTTCACGCGCCTCGTGAACATCGGCGACGCCAAGTCGCTCGCCACGCATCCGGCATCGACCACGCACCGCCAGCTCAGCGCCGAGGAACTGGCCAAGGCCGGCGTGACCGAGGGCATGGTGCGCCTGTCCATCGGCATCGAGCACATCGACGACCTGCTCGAAGACCTGCACCAGGCGCTGGACGCGGTTTGAGAAGGTGTGAACGAATTCGCCATGCCCGCTCGCACCGCAAAAACGCACCCCCACGCCGCAAGCAAATGCTCGCCATAGCCCAAGCTATGGCTGCGCTTTGCGCCTTGATGGGGCACGTTTGTGCGGCCCGCTCGGACACGCCGGATTCATTCACACCTTCTGAGCGCGCAGGCCCTCACCCCCGCCCTCTCCCAGGGGGAGAGGGAGTAAAAACCGGCGCGGCCGATCGCCCTCGCCCCTCCGGGGAGAGG
>JAFKGE010000043.1 GCA_017307865.1 Burkholderiales bacterium
CGAGCAGCCACCCGTTCCATGCTGATGGCGGACACTTCGGCTACGATTTGCTCGTCACTCAGGACACTCGCGCAGCGTGTCCGCCATCGCATGGAACGCTGTCCGCGATGGGAATGGAATCACTGTCCGCCATCAGTGGAATGCGCAGTCTGTTGCGACACCTCAGGAACAGGACCCGGCAATACCGGTCAGGCCGGGGGTGCGAAAGCGAATCGCGTCCTTGTGCCCCAGGCCGTTGTCGGCCAGTGACTTCGCCGGGTCCGGCGTCCAGGCCTGCCCCGACTTGAACCACTGCACCTGGCTCCAGTCGATCTTGGCGAAATCGGGGTGGAAGCCATAGACACCGGGCAGAACCGCCTCGGCCAGTGCACCGAACGGCATGTCGGGCGGCAGCGGCAGGCACACCGGCGAGCAGATCAGGTGATGTTCTTCCCAGCCGATGTACAGCAGCGGCGCGGGGAAGTTGCCACGCACGTCCCTGGCAGGGAAATCGTAGGTTTCGACGGCGGTCACGCTCATGCCTGTTCTCCCGTGGCGGCTCGGCCGTTCCAGGCGGCAAAGTTCTTCTGGTCTTCCGAGCCTTCGAAGTCGAAGTTGTCGCGGCCGACGTTCATCTCGTAGTAGTCGAGCACGGCCAGCAGCGGGTCGAAGCCTTCCTTCGTCGGGTCGGTGCCCGGCTTGAAGCAATGGCCCTGGTAGATCTGGTGCACCGGCAGCCAGGACTGCACGTATTTCTCGGGCTCATGGTCGAAGCATTCCTTGCAGCCGTCGCTGCAGAAGTGGTATTTGTCGCCGAGGTACTCGCTGTCGCGGTAGCTGATCCGGGTCGGATCGCCATGCTCGGTGAAGAACATCGGAATCTGGCAGGTGGTGCAGAGCATGGGCAGCGTCTTGTTGTAGAAGCGGTTGCCGGCTTGCTGCTGCTCGCGGTAATACTCCAGGCGCGGGCGGTAGTATTTGTCGAAGGTGTCCGGGTACTTCTCGCTGAGCCAGGCCATTTCCTCGTCGCTGGGCACCCAGGTGTGGAAGGGCGCGGCGGCGCAGTAGTTGTAGAACACGTTCCAGGCTTGGTGGCTGATGTGGTCCTTGCCGTCGCAGGCTTCCTTCCAGCCCTTGGGCTCGCGGATGCCGTAGCGCGCCAGGTCGCGGAACAGCGCGCCGCCGTTCTGCTCGGCGTACATCTCCCAGGCCTCCTTCCAGCTCATCACGCGCTTGGGCAGCATGTAGTCCTGCATCATGGCCACGAGCGTGAGCACGCGGTAGCCGCGCCAGAACCACTTGTCGATCCACTTCTGCACGATCGGCACGTTGGCCGGGTCCTGCTCCAGCAGGAACTTGATGCACTCGATGCCCAGCGTCATGTGGCGCGATTCGTCGGACTGCGCCGAGAAGCCGAAGGTGACGGTGGACATGTCGCCGTTGTGGGCCGCGCCCGACATGAAGGGCACGAACAGCAGGTTGGTCAGCACGTATTCGAACGAAAAACTGACGGCCACCAGAAACTCGAACGGCCCGCCGGTCATCGCGTCCTCGAAGAAGGACTTGGGCACCGACAGGAACCAGACGCGGTCGAACCAGTGCGCCGACTGGTGCATGCCGTTGAAGTACTTGTTGTAGTGGCTCAGCGCATGCGTCTCGGTCTGAAAGTGCCGCAGCTCGTCGATCGACTGCATCTGCGCGGCCACGCGCGCGCCGGCACCGGTGAAGTGCCGCCCCACCTGGGCAAAGCCGCGGTGTGCGTAGTACTCCAGCGGCGTGACGCCCTGGATGAAGAGCTTGAGCGCATTCACGTAGCGCGCATCGCTGATCGAGAGCTGGCCGTTGTTCTGCGCGAAGGCCTCGATCACGGCATAGAGCTTCTTTTCCTTCTCGCCCTGGTACTTCCAGTAGGCGTCCATGGTCAGGCGGAACGGGTCTTCCCACTTGTCCCAGTCGTGGATCTTGATGCCCTCGTACTTGTCGTAGGGAAACACCTTGTCCATCGGCTGGTAGGTGGTGTCCCAGTGCAGGTCGCGCGTCATCGCGCGATAGCGGTCCTTGAGGCTGAGCTTCTTCTTGACAACGGGTGCGTCCATGGTGGTGTCTCCTTCGATGGGGTGGGTGGGCAGTGGGCGCGGCGACTCAGTCGCGCCAGCTCAGCGAGAGCTCGTCGTCGTCTTCGTCGATGTGGCCCGACAGCGTCACCAGGTTGATGTGAATCTGCTGCAGGTCGAACCGGCGGCCGGTCTGCTCCTCGATGGTCTCCCGGCGAATCACGAGGCGCCTGGGCGCGTCGATCTTGACCAGGCCGGGCGAGCGCCGGGCGCTGGCGCTGGGGTTGTCGTGCAGGATGGCATCGACCACCGGGCGGGCTTCCTCGTTGTCCTGGAAGGCGATGAAGACGTTGGATACGACCGGGGCGTTCATGCGACGCTCCTGGCAAGGCCGGCCTTGCGGGCACGGGCATCGAGGGTGGCACGCACGTCATCGAGCAAGGCCTCGCCGTCGTTGCCCAGCGCCAGTCTGGCCACGGGCGCCAGCGCGGCCTGCGCCAGGTCGGCGTAGTGCCGGTACCAGCCGCTGATCAGCGCCAGGTTGTCGGCGTTGTCCGCCGCCGCGACCTTGACCACGGCATCGACCCAGCGCGCACCCTCGTCATGCCACTCGGGCATGAAGGCACACAGCATGGCGACGGCGGTACCGCCCTGCACCGCGATGCGGTCGTCCACGAAATGGCCGTAGATCAACGGGTAGAGCAAGCCGTCCAGCGCGAGGTTCTGCGCCACGAACAGCTCGAACGGGTCCTTGAGCACCAGCGTGTCCTCGACGTAGCGGCGCAGCACCTGCCAGCGCGGATCCTGCAGCCAGTCGTTCTTGCCCGCCTCCAGCGCACCGGGCTCGCCCAGCGCCAGGCCCAGGCGCGTGAGGTATTGCGCCACGCCCAGCTGGTCCATCGCGTGGAACATCGCCGGCGCGGTAAAGGCCGTGCCCCAGCCGCGCGCGCAAATGTTGCAGTTGTTCATGTTGCCGGCCCAGGCCACGTGGCGCAGCGGCATCAGCACTTCGCAGGCCTGGGCGCGCACGCCGTCGGCGATCTTGGCGACGAGCTGGCGCGACTCGACGAAGTCGTAGTTGGCCTCCATCGCGTCCTGCTGCCGGGCGCGTGCCATGGTCCAGCTTGCGTAGTAGTACTGACGCGGATCGCGCAACGCATACCAGTCCGCCATCCGGACCGCCGTGCGGCCGACGTCGAACAACTCGAAGCTGGGCTCCCAGGTGGGCCGGTAGTGGAAGTTGGCCGAGGGCTGCGCGCCCAGCATGGCCTCTTCGTAGCGCGATGCCGGCTTGTCGCCGACGTACGCCGCCACGCGCTGGAAGGTCTGGCGCAGCGGCTTGATTTCGCGCGCCTGCAGATCGATGTTCATTCGCGGGTCTCCTGAGGGTTTTGATTCGGGGAAGGCGCGTCGAGCTGCTGCACCCGGTTGGCGGCACAGAACTCGGCAAAGGCCGGACGGGGCAACAGCAGTTCCACCGCCAATTCGGGCCAGCCGATCGAGAATTCGAACGCCACCAACCCGTCGGCACGCGGGGCAAGCGGCCTCACGTATCTGCGCGACGGATCGCAGGCGGGCAGTTCCAGGGACAGGTCGATCGGGGTCATGGGTCAGGCTCGGCACAATGCACCGACAATGAATGCATGAGCCATGCCACGACCAGGGGAATCCTCAAAAATATCGATAATTTCAGGGAAAACCCCGAAATAAACCCAGGTCAAAAATAAATAATGCGAGATTTCATATCGGGTTTTCTCTGATTTTCTGGTGATATTGACTCTCGTTTTTTCATCAAATCATGAAATCCAAAAATATCGGCTTGATGAATTGATCAATACTCGATTCGCGCGGCATGGACAGGGTTGAATTCATTATCGATAATCGATTCATGATCGAGGATGCCCTCCCTCCCTTGCCCTCAGACGCGGATCTGCGTCGGTTGGTGCACTTTTCGGCCGGCGACGGGCGCATCTGGCTCGCCGGCCAGCGCATGGTGCTGATCCATGCCGCGGCCCTGGGATCGCTGCGACGCGAGTTGATGCAGACCATCGGCCGCGAGACGACGCGCCGCGTGCTGATGCGTTCCGGCTACGCCGCCGGCGAGCGCGATGCGGCATTGGCGCGCCAGGTGCGCAGCGAGGCGTCCTTGTTCGAAATGTTCGCCGTCGGCCCGCAGCTGCACATGCTCGAGGGCGCCGTGCAGGTCACGGCGGAGCGCTTCGAGGCCGACGTCGACCAGGGCCGCTACCACGGCATCTTCCGCTGGGACCATTCCTGGGAGGTGGAAACCCATGTGCGCGACTTCGGTCCCCAGGCAGAACCGGTGTGCTGGATGCTGCTCGGCTATGCCTCGGGCTACACCAGCGCGTTCTTCGGCCGCCCCGTGCTGTACAAGGAGGTCGCCTGCTGCGCCTGCGGCGATGCGCACTGCCGCATCGAGGGCCGCCCGCTCGCCGACTGGCCCGACGGCGAGGCCATGGCCCGCGACTACGACGCCGACTCGCTGCTGGTGCGCCTGGAGGACCTCCATTCCCAGGTCGAGACGCTGCGCTCCTCGCTCGAACCCGCCGACGATCTGGGCCCGTTGGTGGGCCGCTCCAAGGCGTTCACGGGCGCGGTGGACCTGCTGCGCAAGGCCGCCGTGACCCAGGTGACGGTGCTGCTGACCGGCGAGACCGGCGTCGGCAAGGAGCGCTTCGCGCGCGCACTGCATGCGATGAGCGCGCGCGCGGACAAGCCGTTCGTCGCGGTCAACTGCGCGGCGCTGCCGGGCGAGCTGATCGAAAGCGAACTGTTCGGCGCCGAGAAAGGTGCCTACACCGGTGCCGGTGCTGCGCGACCCGGCCGCTTCGAGCGCGCCAACGGCGGCACGCTGATGCTCGACGAGCTGGGCGAGCTGCCGCTGCCCGCGCAGGCCAAGCTGCTGCGCGTGCTGCAGCAGGGCGAGATCGAACGCCTGGGCGCCACGCAGGTGCGCAAGGTGGACGTTCGGGTGATCGCCGCGACCAACGTCGATCTGGAGGCCGCGGTCGCCGCCGGTCGCTTCCGGCGCGATCTTCTGTACCGGCTCGACGTCTATCCGATCCGCATTCCAGCGCTGCGCGAGCGCGCCGACGACATCGAGCCGTTGGCGCTGCACCTGCTGCAACGTTTCTGCGCGCTGCACGACAAGCGCGTCACCGGGTTCACCGACCGCGCGCTCGACGCCATGCGCCACCATCCCTGGCCCGGCAACGTGCGCGAACTGGAAAACCTGATCGAGCGCGGCGTCATCCTCGCCAGTGCCGGCGAGCCGATCGACGTGGACGCACTGTTTGCTGCTGCTCCGACGTCGACGCCGGTCACCGTCAACGCCTCGGGCGAGCTCGAGCGCCGGCCGACCGACGATTCGGGAGCGCTGTATGACGAACTGCAGCGCCGGCAGCTCAGCCTGGAAGCGCTCAAGGACGCGCTGATCAACGAAGCGGTCGACCGCGCTGCCGGCAACCTGTCGGCGGCCGCGCGCGCCCTGGGCCTCACCCGGCCGCAACTGAGCTACCGGCTGCAGCGCCTGCGCGAGCGCGCACGTCGATAGCCCCCTTGCGAGCAGGAGCGACTGCGCGACGACGAGGTCGAAGGCCGGCTCGCTTCGGACGAGCGGTTTCGGCAACGGGCTGCGCGTCGTGGCTCAGGCGTTGGACAGGCTCAGTCCCCAGCGCGCCAGCGCCGCGTCGTCGCTCACGCGCGCGTCCACCCAGCGCGCGCCTTCGGGCGTGGCCTCCTTCTTCCAGAACGGCGCCTGGGTCTTGAGGTAGTCCATCAGGAACTCGCAGGCCTGAAAGCTCTCGCGCCGATTCATCGAGGTGACGGCCACCAGCACGATCTGATCGAGCGGCTGCAGCAGGCCGACCCGATGCACCACCCGCGCGCCCAGGATGGCAAAGCGCTGCTGCGCGGCATCGATCATGGCCTCGATGGCCTTCTCGGTCATGCCGGGATAGTGCTCCAGCTCGATCGCGCTCACGCTGCCCGCCTCGGCGCCGGCGTGGCGGTCGCGCACCGTGCCGACAAAGGCACACACGGCGCCGATGCGCGCGTCGCCGGCGCGCAAGTGCGCCACCTCCTGCGTCAGGTCGAAGTCGTGCGACTGAATGCTCACCCGGGGACCGCGTCCCGCCTTGATCGCTTGCATGAGGCCGATTGTGGCACCCGGCGGACAGCCAGCGGAGCGCCCTTTTCCAGCGTCTGAATCAGCGCGGCGCGCTCAAGGCCATCGACGACAAGTGGCTGAAGTGAAACGGCCGGACACAGGTGACGACGGTTCCCGATTCGGCTAAATTGACGCTCAACCCATAAAAACACCTCAAGGAGACCGGGATGGCGATCGAGGCTTACAGCTTGCGGACACTGCCCGATTTTGTCGGCAAGGAACTGGGGGTATCGGGCTGGGTGCGGGTGGATCAGCCGCGCATCGACCAGTTCGCCGAGTGCACGGGCGATCACCAGTGGATTCACGTCGACCCCAAGCGGGCCAGGGCCGAAAGCCCGTACGGCGGCACCATCGCGCACGGCTTTCTGACGCTCTCGATGGTGGCGACGATGGCGATGGAGGTGGGCATCGTGCCGGCCGACGCGCGCGCCGGACTCAACTACGGCATGGACAAGCTGCGCTTCATGGCGCCCGTCAAGGCCGGCACGCGCGTGCGCTGCCGCGTCGAGCTGATGTCGGCCGAGGACAAGGGCGGCGGCAACACCCTCATCAAGACGCGCAACACGCTGGAAATCGAAGGGGAAGGCAAACCCGCCCTGGTGGCCGAAATGTTGGCCATGCTGATCCAGTGATGGGCGCAGAAAGCACTTGTTCGCACCACGAGGAGACAGGCCATGGCCAGAAAAAAGGCAAGCGCGACGGCGACCGCTGAAGCCCATACCGACACCGATACCGACGCCACGCAATCGGTCGGCGGACTGAATGCCCTGGGCGACCTGCGGCTGGACGACCTGCGCGACAGCGCCGTCGAGCTGTGGCTGCAGGCACTGCGGCAACCCGAAGTCTTCGCGCGGGAAAGCGCGGCGTTCTATGCCAAGCTGGCCAAGATCATCGTGCGCGGCGATGGCGACGAGTCGGCGCCCAGCCCCGATCCGCGCTTTGGCGACTCCGCCTGGCGCAACAACGGCCTGTACCGCCGGTGGCTGCCGGCGTACCAGGCGTGGGCGCAGTCCCTGCAGAATTTCGTCGACCAGGCGGGGCTGGAGCCCAAGCAGACGGGCCGCGCCAAGTTCCTGGTGTCGCAAGTGACCGAGGCGCTGGCGCCCACCAACTTCCTGCTGGGCAATCCGGCCGCGCTCAAGCGCGCTTATGAGAGCGGCGGCAAGAGCCTGCTCAGCGGCTATCAGAACTGGCTGAGCGACGTGACGGCGCGCCGCCCCGTGCCCTCGCAGGTGGACACGCGGCCGTTCAAGGTCGGCGACAACCTGGCGGCCACGCCCGGCGACGTGGTGCTGCGCACCGAACTGTTCGAGCTGCTGCAATTCGCGCCGCAGACCGAGCAGGTGCACGAGCGGCCGATCCTGGTGATTCCCTCGATCATCAACAAATACTACGCGTTCGACTTGGCGCCCGGACGCAGCCTGCTCGAATACCTGGTGCAAAACGGCTTCACGCTGTTCGTCATGGTGTTTCGAAACCCCGGCAAGGAGCACGATTCATGGGGCATGGACACCTACATGAACGGCATGGACGAAGCGCTGCAGGCGGTCAAGAGCATCTCGGGCTGCGCCGATCCGAACGTGCTGGCCGTCTGTGGCGCGGCGCCGCTGGCCGTCACGGTGGCCGGCTATCACGAGGCCATGCATTCGAAAAGCATCGGCTCGATGACGCTGTTCGTGGCGCCGCTGGACTGCGCCGCCATGAACGACACACCCGTGCTGGGTGACTTCAACGACCCCAAGCTGAGCAAGTGGACCAAGGTGTTGCCAAAAAAGAGCGACCGCATCAGCGCCGACGAATTCACCCTGCTGTTTGCCATGTTGCGGCCCAACGACCTGATCTGGAACTACTGGGTCAACAACTACCTGATGGGCGAAGGGCCGCCGGCCTTCGACATCCTGGCCTGGAACTCGGATGCCACCGGCATGACCGCCCAGTACAACCGCGACTTCCAGGCCTTCTGCGCGCGCAATCCGCTGGCCACGCCCGGCGCCATGCAGTATCGCGACACGCCCATCGCCGACATTTCCAAGTTCGGCTTCGACAGCCTGGTCATCGCCGCCCGCACCGACCACATCTGCCCCTGGCCGTCGGTGTACCGCTCGGCCCAGATGCTGGGCAAGCGCTGCGACTTCCTGCTGGGCGGGCGCGGCCACATCCAGACCATCGTGGCGCCGCCGGGCGGCAAGAAGGACTTTTATTTCCTCAACCCTGACAACTCCAAGGACAGCGACGGCTGGCTGGCCGACGCCCAGCGCGTCGACGGCAGCTGGTGGCCGTACTACGTCGAATGGTGCGCCAAGCGCTCGGGCAAAATGGTCGCCGCACCCAAAAAGCCCGGCAACAAGACCCACCCGTCCCTGGGCAAGGCACCGGGCACCTACGTGCATGAAAAGGCATCGTCTTGATCGACACCATGGACTCCCCCGACACCGCGACCGCCAACCGGGCCGAACCGCGATTCGAACGCCGGACCGTCGACGGCCACGAGCTGCGCATCGCGGTGTGGGCGGGTACGTCGGCGGACAAGCCACCCTTGCTGCTGTTCAACGGCATCGGCTCGCGCATCGAGCTGATGGCGCCGTTTGTCGACCACCTGGACCCCGAGCGCGAGATCATCGCGCTGGACGTTCCGGGCACCGGCGAATCGCCGGCCACCCCGTTCCCGTACCGGCTGTGGATGATGGCCCGCCTGGTAGGGCACCTGCTCGAGCAGTTGAAGGTCGAGCGCGTGGACGCATTGGGCGTCTCCTGGGGCGGCACCCTGGCCCAGCAGTTTGCCCTGCAAAACCCGCGCCGCTGCCGCCGGCTGGTGCTGGCGGCCACCGCCGCGGGCGGGCTGCTGATTCCGGGCGACCTGCGCGTCCTGGCCAAGATGACCACGCCGCGCCGGTTCAAGGACCCCAACTTCATGCGCGACAACCTGGGCGCGCTCTACGGCGGCGTGGCCCGCACCGACCCCGAGGCGCTGACCGATTTCGCACGCCTGTCGCGCTCGCCCAGCCGGCGTGGCTACCTCTACCAGCAGATGGCCCTGGCCGGCTGGATCAGCGCGCCCCTGCTGCCCCTGCTGCGACAGCCCACCTTGATCATGGCGGGCAACGACGACCCGATCGTCCCCCTGGTCAATGCCCGCATCATGGCGCGGCTGATTCCGCACAGCACGCTGGTCGAGTTGGACGACGGGCACCTGTTCCTGTTCACCAAGGCGACCGAGTCGGCCGCAGCGGTCGATCGGTTTCTCGATTCAGGCGAGAAATAGCTGCACGAATCGCCTTCGCCCGGGCACGGCTCGCTCGCTGCTCGTGCGTGGCGATTGACAGTCGCGCGACGAACGGGGGCCCGCCGCCAGATCAGATCGCCAGCCCGCCGTTCGGGCTGATCACCTGACCGACCAGGTAATGCTCGTCCGACGCGAGGTAGACCGCGAGCGAGGCGTATTCCTCGGGCCGGCCGATGCGCCCGAGCGGCACCATCTGGAAGAAGCGGTTCTTCTGCTCGTCGCTGATCCGGTCGAGATAGTCCTGGAACGGCGCCGTCAGCACGCCGCCGCAGGCGATCGCGTTCACGTAGATGTTGGCGCCCGCCACGTCCAGCGCCGTGGTCTTGGTCAGGCTGATCACGCCGGCCTTGGTCGCCGAATAACCGGGACTGTGCGTGCTGACGGTGCCCAGGCCGGCGATCGACGCGATATTGATGATCTTGCCCGCGCGTCGCGGCGTCATCAGCCGCAACGCGGCGCGCGTGCAGTAGAACACGCCGTGCATGTTGACGCCCCACCACTTGAGCCAGTCCTCGTCCGACAGCGACGCGACGATACCCAGCGCCTGGCGCGGCATCGGCGTGGTCATCTACTGGTAGTGCAGGTTGCGCCGGGCCTCCTCGGCGGGCGAGGTCGGCACCCGCGCCGCGTTGTTCACCAGGATGTCGACCGTGCCGAAGCGCTCAAAGGCGGTGGCAAACATCGCGTCGACCGCGGCGCTGTCCGAGACGTCGCAGCGCACGCAGAGCGATTCGGCGCCGATCGCCGCGAGCCGGGCCTGCGTCGCTTCCAGCGCTCCCTGTGCAATGTCGCAGATCACCAGCTTCGCGCCCTCGGCGGCCATCGCGGTGGCGATTGCGCCGCCCAGCCCCGGCCCGGCGCCGGTGACGAGAGCAACCTTGCCCTGAAGGCGCCCGCGCCCAGCATTGTTTTGGTCTGCCATGGTTCGACTCCGGTTCAGCGGGCGACCACGCCCTTGGGCGCTGCGGCGATGCGCGGCCCGCGTGCGGCCATCGCGTAGAACAGCGCGCCGATGATCACGAGCACGTCGGTGGCGATCAGCACCCCGGTCAGCGCGTGGCGCGTACCGCCCGCGGCCAGATGGTCGCTCACCACACCCGCCACCAGGTTGCCGATCGCGATCGCGAACACGTTGATCAGCAGCATCGTGATGCCGGTGATGGTCGAGCGCATCGCGTCCGGCGTCGATCCCTGGATCAGCGCGATGGAAGGACCGTAGGCCGCCAGCGGCAGGAAGAAGCTTGCGCACAGGCCGACATAAAGCAGCGCGGAACCGGTGCCCGCAAAGCGCGAGGCCAGCATCAGCGGACCGCAGACCCCGATCAACAGCACGACGAAGCCGGCATGGCCGCCGGGCAGGCGCCGCGCCAGCCGGTCGCTCAGCACGCCGCCGATCAAGGTGCCGAGCACGCCGAACACGATGCCCAGCAGGCCGACGGTGCGCGCCGTCGTTGCCGCGTCCATGCCGCGCTCGCGCACCAGCCACAGCTGCGCGAACGTGATGCCGACAAAGGCCAGGTGCAGGAACACGAAGCCGATCACCGTGCTGGCCACCGCCCGATTGCCGCGCAGCAGGCGCATGACGTTGCGAAGTTGCTGCGGGAAGGGCGCGCCGCGCTCGGTGCTGCCGGTCCCGCCGCGGCGGTCCTTCAACAGCAACGCCGCCAGGCCGACCACGACGCCGATCACGCCGAGCGCGTGAAAGCTGCCGCGCCAACCGAACGCGCTGTTCAACATGCCGGCCAGCGCGAATGCGAGGCCCAGGCCGAGCGGAATGCCCATGAAGAAGATGCCCATCGCGCCGCCGCGCCGCCGCTCGCTGAACAGATCGGTCAGCAGCGACACGGCGGCCGGCACCAGCGCCGCCTCGCCGCTGGCGACGAAGAAGCGCGCCGCGGCCATCTGCTCGAAGTCGTGTGCCCAGCCCGAAGCGGCGGTGCACGCGCTCCAGATCAGGATGCCGGCGGCCATCACCCGGGTGCGGCTGAAGCGGTCGGCGATCGAGCCCAGCAGCACGGCCATCACGCCGAAGCTGAGCACCCACACCGCGCCGGTCAAAAAGCCGTACTGCGCGTTGCTCAATGCAAGATCGCGGGTGATCTGCGGCGCGAAGCCGAGCAGCATGTTGCGGTCGATGTGCGCCAGCGTATGCGCGGCCAGCAAGGCCAGCAGCACGGTGCGCGGGTGGTTCTTCCAGCCCATCGATGTCTCCATTTTTGTCGTGCTGCCTGCGGCGCTCAGGCCACCCGGCGCAGGGGAACGCCGCGCTGTGCAGGTTGGCGGTTGGGCACCATGCCCAGGCGCGCCAGCGTCTCATCGGCGCCATTCCAGAACGTGCCCGTCTGATAAATGCGGTGCGCGTCCTCGCCGCTGGCGACCTCCCGGTTGAGTTCGCGGGCGATGCGCACCATCTTCTCGATCTGCTGCACCGAGGTCGCGCGCTGGCCATCGGGGCCAAATAGTGTGTCCTCGATGCCGACGCGAACGTGCAGGCCCAGCGCGATCGCCATCGTGTTCATCGGCACCACGTTGCGGTTCAGCGTCTCGAGAGCCAGCACAGCGCCGTCCGGCGTGCGGCGCACGAATTCAAGCATATCGGCCGGGTGCAGGCCCGACGCGCCACCGCCGATCGCCACGTAGTTCAGAATCAGCGGCCCCGCGTAAACGCCGCGCCGGATCAGGCGCTCCACCGTCTCCAGCCCCGTGAGGCTCCCGAGCATGAAATGCGGCTGGATACCTGCGGCCACCAGGCGGCGGATGTGCTCCTCGTGCCACGACGGATTGGACGGCACGATCATGTCGCGGTAGGCCGCCTGCATCAGCGGATTGGTGAGCGAGGTTCCCGCAATGTCGGCCTCGGTCATCAACTCCATCACGTTCATCTGGCTGGTGTTGATCGCCACCGTCACCTGGTCGGGCTTGGGGTCGAGCTCGGCCAGCATGTGGCGCGTGTCGTCGTTCAGCCATTTCGCCTCGGCGCCTTCGCCTTCGGGCGCGAACGAGATCGAGCCGCCGACCTGCAGCACCATCTTGGGCACCGCCTCGCGCAGGCGGGCCAGCATCTCGTTGAACATCGACAGGCGCTTGCTGCCCTTGCCGTCGGCCTCGCGCACATGCACATGCAGCACGGTTGCGCCGGCGTTCCAGCAGTCCACCGCTTTTTGCACCTGTTCGTCCATCGTCAGCGGAATGTCGTCCGAGTCGCCGGGCAGCCACTGCGGGCCGTAGGGCGCGACCTGGATCACCAGCGGCGGCTGGTTTTCGGGCAAGAGGGAATCGTCGAGGAATTGCATGATGGTTTCCTTTTAGCGGTTGGTGGTGGTGGCAGGGTCACGGCGCTCATGCGCCGCCAGTTCTTCGAGCAGGATCGGCGCGCCCAGGCTCATCGTGTGGATGCCGAGCACCGACACACACTGCAGCACGGCGGTGATTTCTTCCTTCGTCGCGCCGACTGCGAGTGCCTGGCGGATGTGGCGCCGCACGCCGGGGCCGTACATATGGGTGCAGGACGCATCGACCGCGATCGCGATGAATTCGATGGTCTTCGCGTCGAGCACGCCGCTTTGCATCGGCGCTAGGCCCATCACCATGAATTTCTCGGTCCAGGCCGGGTCCAGTTCGTAGAACGGATCCCAGTTGGGATTCCATTGGCCTGCCGCGCGGAGCTGGTCGCAGAGCGGGGTGGTGGACATTGTTCCGGTCGTCGTTTCGGTCATGGCGGTGTTCCGTGGCTGCCGTTGCTAGGGTTCGAATTGTTGGGCTGCGGCGGCGTTGGCGCTTGACGTTTCGGGGCAGCGAATTACCATTTCGGGACATCCGAGCGATTGCCATGTCCGCCCTCGTCCGCAGCGCCAGCCTCACCGGCTTTGCCGCCTTGGCCGCCGAATGTGGGCTCGATGCGCACGCGCTCGCATCGGAAGCCGCACTGCCGCGCGCCAGCCTGGACGAGCCGGATCTGATGGTGCCTGCGCACGCGGTTGGGCGCCTGCTGGAACTCGCGGCAGCCAAGGGGCGCGAGCCGGCGTTCGGGCTGCGGATGGCCGAGGCGCGCCGGCTGTCCAACCTCGGGCCACTCGGTCTGCTGGTGCGCGATGCGCCGACACTGCGCCACGCACTGGAAACGCTGGTGACCCACATCCACGCGCACAACGAGGCGCTGTCGGTGCGCATCGAGCAGGTCGGCAACCTGGTCTCGATCCGCGCCAAGCTGGACGCCACGAACGGCCCGTACCGTCAGGCGACCGAGCTGGTGATCGGCGTGACGTTCAGGGTACTCAGCGTGTTCCTGGGCGCCGGGTGGCGGCCCCGGCTGGTGTGCTTTGCGCACCGCGCGCCGCAGAGTCTCGCGGTGCACCGGCGCGTGTTCGGCCGCGCGGTCGAGTTCGGCCACGAGTTCGACGGCATCGTCTGCAACGCGGCCGATCTCGATGTGCCGAACCCCGGTGCGGATCCGGTGATGGAGCGCTACACGCGGCGTTTGCTCGACCAGGCGCCGGGCGCGCGGCCCACGGTCTCCGCCCGCGTACGCGAATTCGTTGCCGTGCTGCTGCCGCGCAGGCATTGCCGCGCCGACACCGTGGCGCAGCATCTGGGGGTCGATCGCCGCACGCTGGCCCGGCATCTGGCGGCCGAGGGCACGAGCTTCAGCGCGCTGGTGGACGGCGTGCGCGGCGAACTGCTGGCAGCTTATCTGGGCGATGGGGCGCGGCCGCTGTCCGAGGTGTCGGACCTGCTGGGCTTCGCCGCGCCGAGCGCATTCTCACGTTGGCACCGCAGCCAATTCGGCACTGCCGCGCGCAGCCGGACGAAGACGCCCACACCGAAGTGGCTGCGCTGACCAGGCCACCCTCCGCCGCGCGCCGCTTATCCCCCCGTGACGGGCGGGAAAAACGCCACCTCGGCACCGGCGCGCAGGGGCTCGCTGTCGGCCGCCATCACTTGGTCCAGCGCCATGCGCACGGCGCGGCCCGGGGCCAGCACCTCGGCGTAGGCGCCGCCGCGCGCGGCCAGTTCGCGGCGCAGCGCGCCCAGCGTGGCGGCATCGGTGTCGAGTGCTTCCGAACCCTTTCCCAGCGCCTCGCGCAACGACGCGAAGTAGCGCACCGTGACCTGCACCGTCATGCCAGCAGCTCCGCCAGCGGGATGAAGCGAACCATGTCGCCCTGGGCGATCGTCGTGCCCGCCGGGCGGTCGACCAGACCGTCGGCCCAGTGCATCGACGTCAGCACGCCCGAGCTTTGGTTGGCGAACAGATCCAGCCCGCCCTGCGCGTTGCGCCGCACGCGCAGGAACTCGCGGCGCTTGTCGGCCTTGGTGATGGCGAAGTCGGCGCGCAGGGCAAAGGCCGGCGCGTCCAGCCGCGTGGCGCCCTGCAGCGCGCGCACGAAGGGCCGCACCAGCAGCAGGAAGGTGACGAAGCTGGACACCGGATTGCCGGGCAGGCCGATGAAGTGCGCCGCGCCGCCATCGGCCCGCCCGACGTGGCCGTAGGCAAAGGGTTTGCCGGGCTTGATGGCGATCTGCCACAGGTCCAGTGCGCCCAGACGCGTGACGGCGGGCTTGACGTGGTCTTCCTCGCCCACCGACACGCCGCCGCTGGTCAGGATCAGATCGTGCCCGGCCGCCGCGCCGCGCAGCGCATCCACCGTGGCGTCCAGGCTGTCGGGCACGATGCCCAGGTCGGTCACCTCGCAGCCCAGGCGCTGCAGCAGCGCGCGCAAGAAATAGCGGTTGCTGTTGTAGATGGCGCCGGGCGGCAGGGCCTCAGGGGCCACCGTGCCGGGCGTGACCAGTTCGTCGCCGGTCGAGAACATGGCCACCCGCGGGCGGCGCGCCACGCTCAGACGATCCAGGCCGATTCCGGCCGCCAGCCCGGTGCTGGCGGGCGTGAGCAGCTCTCCTTTCGAGAGCACCACGGCACCGCGCATGACATCCTCGCCGGCGCGGCGAATCGACTGGCCGGCCCTGGGCACGACGCGGATGCGCACGCGCGCGCCGCCCTGCAGCGCCTCGGTGTCTTCCTGCATCACCACCGCGTCGGCACCGGGCGGGATGGGCGCGCCGGTGAAGATGCGCGCCGCGCTGCCCGGCGCCAGCGGCCGGCCCACGCTGCCGGCCGGGATGCGCTGGCTGACCGGCAACTCGACGCCGGCCGTGGCGCAGTCGGCGCTGCGCACGGCGTAGCCGTCCATGGCGCTGTTGTCGGCCGGCGGCACCGTCAGGCCGGAGATCACGTCCTGCGCCAGCACGCGGCCGTCGGCGTCGAAGGTGGACACCGACTCGGCCCCCAGCACGGGCTGGGCGCGGGCCAGCAGGCGCCGGATGGCGTCGTCCAGCGGCATCAGGGGCGCGCGGGCGGCGGGCTTGGCGGATGGTTCGGCAACTGGGGGCATGAAGGCGCTGCGATGAGGGATGCGATGACGGTCGATCTTATCGACCCGCGACGGCACCCGCTCACGAGCAGGCGAAAGTCACTGCGCCGGCGCCGCGTAAGCCAGGCGCTCGCCCTGGGCAATCAGCCAGTCCGCCACGGCGGCGCCCCGGTTCAGGTCCAGCACCGGCCGCCCGGCGGGCTGGGGCAGGCGCGCAGCATCGTCGGTGGCGACGGCGATCACGTGCTCGTCGTGCGGATACAGCACCGCGTGGCCGGTGGGGGCGCGCCAGACCTCGATCTTGCTCAGGTCGCTGCCGCGAAAGCCTTCGACCAGCACCCAGTCCACCCCGGCATCCAGGCGCGCGATGAGTTGGTGCACGCTGAGCTCGGTCTCGCGCTCGAACTCGCGCATCAGCGCCAGCCGATGGCGCGAGGCGATCAGCACCTCGACGGCGCCGGCCTCGCGATGGCGAAAGCTGTCCTTGCCGGGGCGGTCGATGTCGAAGCGGTGGTGCGCGTGCTTGATCACCGACACGCGCAGGCCCCGCGCGCGCAAGGCGGCGATGACCTGCTCGATCAGCGTTGTCTTGCCGGCGCCGGAATAGCCGGCAAAGCCCACCACCTTCATCCGTTCGATCCGATCACTATCAACTCAATAGCTGGTTGCGCTTGTCTGGCGGGCGCCAGAGCCCCATTTCATTCACATTCTTGCTCGATCAGCCGCTTGACCTGCCCCGCGTCGGCCGGCAGCACGCGCACGCGGCGCGGCAGTTGCTCGATGCCCTCGAAGGCCGGCGGGCGCTCGGGCGGGTGGCCCAGCGCCTCTTCGATGGTGACGGCGAACTTGATGGGCAAGGCCGTCTCCAGCGCGATCATGGACACGCCGGGCCGCACCTGCTCGCGCGCGACCTTCACGGCGTCGGCGGTGTGCGGATCGATCGTCAGGCCCTGCTGCGCATGCACGGCGCGGATGGTAGCCAGGCGGTCGGCATGCGTGCTTTTCCCGCTCACGAAACCATAGCGCTCATGGGCCTGCTTGAAAGCAGGATCGCCGCTCAGATCAAAGCGGCCGACGTGGCGCAGCGCATCGTCGAACAGCGCCTTCACGCGCGCGCCGTCGCGCCCCAGCAGGTCGAACACGAAGCGCTCGAAGTTGCTGGCCTTGCTGATGTCCATGCTGGGGCTGCTGGTCTCGTGCGTGTCGGCGCTGCCGCGCACGCGGTACACGCCGGTGCGGAAGAACTCGTCGAGCACGTCGTTCTCGTTGGTGGCCACCACCAACTGCCCGATCGGCAGGCCCATCTGCCGCGCCACGTGGCCGGCGCAGACGTTGCCGAAGTTGCCGCTGGGCACGGTGAAGTCGACGTGCTCGTCATTCCTCCGCGTCGCCTGGAAGTAGCCCGCGAAGTAGTACACCACCTGCGCCAGCAGCCGCGCCCAGTTGATCGAGTTGACGGTGCCGATGCGATATTTGCGCTTGAACTCCAGATCGTTGCTGACGGCCTTGACGATGTCCTGGCAGTCGTCGAACACGCCCTCGATGGCGATGTTGTGGATGTTGGGGTCTTGCAGACTGAACATCTGCGCCTGCTGAAACGCGCTCATGCGCCCGTCGGGGCTGAGCATGAACACGCGGATGCCCTTCTTGCCGCGCATGGCGTATTCGGCCGCGCTGCCGGTGTCGCCGCTGGTGGCGCCCAAGATGTTGAGTGTTTCGCCCCGGCGCGCCAGTTCGTACTCGAACAGGTTGCCCAGCAGCTGCATCGCCATGTCCTTGAAGGCCAGCGTGGGGCCGTTGGACAGGGCCTGCAGCCAAAAGCCTTCACCCAGGGGCTTCAGCGGCGTGATCTGGGGCGTGCCGAACACCTGGGCGGTGTAGGTCTTGTCGCAAATGGCCTTCAGGTCGGCAGCCGGAATGTCGTCGATGTAGAGCGACAGGATTTCAAAGGCCAGCGCGGCATAGCCGTGGCTTGCATGCACCTGGCGCAGGCGCTGCAGCTCGGCGGCGTCGATGCGTGGGTAGCGCTCGGGCAGATACAACCCGCCGTCGGGCGCCAGGCCTTCCAGCAGGATGTCGCAAAAACGGCGTGATGCGCCTTCACCGCGCGTGGACAGGTATCTCATGGGGTCGGTCGAACCAGCGGCGCCCGCGGCGCCGCCCGTCAATTCAATTCAGTTCTTCCTTGCGGATGCGCACGATCGGCGCCAGCACGGTGGGCAGGGCCTGCAGCTGCGCCAGCGCGCCGTTCATGGCGCCTTCGCGCGCGTCGTGGGTGAGGATGATCAGGTCGGTTTGCGTGCTGCCCTCGCCGCCCACCTCGTCGGCCTCGCGCTGCAGCAGTGCGTCGACGCTGATGCCGGCGTCGGCCAGGATGGTGGCCACGCGCGCCAGCACGCCGGCCTCGTCGGCCACGGTGAGGCGCAGGTAGTAGCTGGTGACGATCTCGTCCATGGGCAGCACGCTCACGTCGCGCATCGCGCCGGGCTGGAAGGCCAGGTGCGGCACGCGGTGCTGCGGGTCGCTGGTGGCCAGGCGCGCCACGTCCACCAGGTCGGCGATCACCGCGCTGGCCGTGGGCTCTGCGCCGGCGCCCTTGCCGTAGTACAGCGTGGTGCCCACCGCATCGCCGTTGACCACCACCGCGTTCATGGCGCCCTCGACGTTGGCGATCAGGCGCTTGGCCGGCACCAGCGTGGGGTGCACGCGCAGCTCGACCCCCCTGACGGCCGGTGAGGACGTCAGTTCGTTTCCCTCGCGCCGCTTGGTAAAGCCCAGCAGCTTGATGCGGTAGCCCAGCTGCTCGGCATATTTGATGTCGGTGGCCGCCAGCTGGGTGATGCCCTCGACGTGGGCCTTGTCGAACTGCACCGGAATGCCGAAGGCAATGGCGCTCATCAGCGTGGCCTTGTGCGCGGCGTCCACGCCCTCGATGTCGAAGGTGGGGTCGGCCTCGGCGTAGCCCAGGCGTTGCGCGTCCTTCAGGGCGGCGTCGAAGTCCAGGCCCTTGTCGCGCATCTCGGACAGGATGAAGTTGGTGGTGCCGTTGATGATGCCGGCGATCCACTGGATGCGGTTGGCCGTCAGGCCCTCGCGCAGCGCCTTGATGATGGGGATGCCGCCGGCCACCGCGGCCTCGAAGGCGACCATCACGCCCTTGTCGGCGGCGGCCTGGAAGATCTCGGTGCCGTGCACGGCCAGCAGCGCCTTGTTGGCCGTCACCACGTGCTTGCCGGCGGCAATGGCCTCCAGCACCAGGGTCTTGGCAATGCCATAGCCGCCGATCAGCTCGATCACGACCTCGATGTCCGGGTTGGCGATGACGGCGCGCGCGTCGCCCACCACCTGCACGTGCTCACCCACCAGCGCCTTGGCGCGCGCGGTGTCCAGGTCGGCCACCATGGTGATCTCGATGCCGCGGCCGGCGCGGCGGCGGATTTCCTCCTGGTTGCGCTGCAGCACGGCAAAGGTGCCGCTGCCCACGGTGCCGATGCCCAGCAGGCCGACTTGAATGGCTTTCATGATTCGGTTGTTATGAATGAAATTGGCCTCTTGCGCCCGCCAATCAAGCGCGAGCAGCTTCTTTTTTTGTAGCAATCGGGAGCACGTTGGCGGGTTTGGCGCGGCGCTGGCGGTACTGCTCCAGGAACTTCGCCAGGCGCTCGACGGCCTCGCGCAGGTCGCCCTCGTGCGGCAGAAAGACGATGCGAAAGTGCTGGTTGTCCGGGTAGTTGAAGCCCGAACCCTGCACCAGCATCACGCGCGTGGCGCGCAGCACCTCCATGAAGAACTGGCGGTCGTCCTCGATCGGGTACAAGGCCGGGTCCAGGCGCGGAAACATGTACAGCGCCGCCTGCGGCTTGACGCAGCTGACGCCGGGGATCTGCGTGATCAGCTCGTAGGCCAGGTCGCGCTGGCGGCGCAGGCGCCCGCCTTCCTTGACCAGGTCGTTGATGCTCTGGTAGCCGCCCAGCGCCGTCTGGATGGCCCACTGCCCCGGCACGTTGGAGCCGAGCTTGAGGTTGGCCAGCATGTTCAGGCCCTCGACGTAGTCGCGCGCCGCCGCCTTGTCGCCCGACACCACCATCCAGCCGGCGCGGTAGCCGCAGGAGCGGTAGGCCTTGGACAGCGAGTTGAAGGTGAGCGTCAGCACGTCGGTCGACAGCGAGGCCATCGCGGTGTGCCGCACGCCGTCGTACAGCACCTTGTCGTACACCTCGTCGACCAGCAGCACCAGGCCGTGCTCGCGCGCCAGTTGCACGATGCCCAGCAGCAGCTCGTCGCTGTACAGCGCGCCGGTCGGGTTGTTGGGGTTGATGACCACGATGCCGCGCGTGCGCGGCGTGATCTTGGCTCGCATGTCGGCCAGGTCGGGCATCCAGCCGTCCTCCTCGCGGCACATGTAGTGCACGGGGTGGCCGCCGGCCAGGCTGGTGACGGCCGTCCACAGCGGGTAATCGGGCGACGGCACCAGCAGTTCGTCGCCCTCGTTCAGCAGCGCGTTGGTGGCCATCTGGATCAACTCGCTGGCGCCGTTGCCCAGGTAGATGTCGTCCAGCGTGACGCCGGCGATGCCCTGCTGCTGCGTGTAGTGCATCACCGCCTTGCGCGCCGCGAACATGCCCTTGCTGTCCGAGTACCCGGCCGAGTCGGGCAGGTTGCGGATCATGTCCTGCATCACCTCCTCGGGCGGATCGAAGCCGAACGGCGCCATGTTGCCGATGTTCAGCTTGATGATCTTCTGGCCCTCGTCCTCCATCTGCCGCGCGGCGTCGACGATAGGGCCGCGCACGTCGTACAGCACGTTGGCCAGCTTGCTGGATTTGGCGATGGTCTTCATGGGCAAAACCTCGAGCGCGCGGCAGGGATCGCGCGCGAAACATAGAATTGGAACACATTTGGTGCACTGCACAAACGCCATGAAGTTCCAGTCCGACCTTTTCGAGACGGCCATCACCGGCTACGGCCCGGGCTGGATCACCGTGCGCGGCGAGCGCATCGCGCACAGCGTGCTGCTGAGCAGCAGCGGCGAGCGGGTCGTTTGGCCCTGTGCGCATTTCGAGGACCTGGGCAGCCAGCATTTCGAGCCGCTGGCACTGCAGCGCCCCGAGCTGGTGCTGTTTGGCAGCGGCGCGCGGCTGCGCTTTCCGCCGCCGGCCTGGATCCGCCCGCTGATCGAGGCCGGCATCGGCGTCGAAACCATGGACACGGCCGCCGCCTGCCGCACCTACAACATCCTGGCCGGCGAAGGCCGGCGCGTGATTGCCGCGCTGCTGCTGGACGCGGGCGAAGAAGCCCCGGATCGGTTAAAATAGCAGCCTTGCAGCTGTTGCGGGCAGCCTCATCGCCAGCCACTCTTGCAACTGCCGGCAGGCCCTGCCCGTCGGCACGGCGTTGCGGGTGAGTGTGCGAGCACGTCGCCCCGCCGCTTTCTGTCCAAAACACGTCCGGAGATCAGCGTTCCTATGGCGATTGTTGTCAACAAACCCCTGCCCGAATTCGAAGCCAACGCCACCGGCGGCGTGAAGGTTACCAACACCACCCATCTCGGGCAAGCACTCATCCTGTATTTTTATCCCAAGGACAACACGCCGGGCTGCACCACCGAGGCGATGCAGTTTCGGGACAAGTACAAGGATTTCGTCAAGGCCGGTGCCATCGTGTTCGGCGTCAGCCGCGACAACATGAAGTCGCACGACGACTTCAAGGCCAAGCTGGAGCTGCCCTTCGAGCTGATCGCCGACACCGAAGAAAAGATGTGCCACATGTTCGGCGTGGTCAAGAACAAGATCATGTACGGCAAGAAGGTCAAGGGCATCGAGCGCAGCACCTTCCTCGTCAACGCCGAAGGCATCCTGGTGCAGGAGTGGCGCGGCCTGAAGGTTCCGGGCCACGTCGAAGAGGTCTTGAAGGCCGTCAAGATCCTCAGGAAGGCTGCCTGATCGACGCACGGGCGGCGCCGCCGGCTCATGCATAATGAGCCGCAATGTGCAAGCACACCGCTGTACCCGACTCCGCGTCAAGCCAAGCCGCCCGGCCCAGCCCGGCGGCTTTTTCTTTGCCCCGTTCCTGGTATTGAGCCCGTCCCCATGCCCCTGCCGCCCCCACCCGCCAAGCGTGGCGCCCGCCTGTCTTCCGACGTCATCGACCTGTCCGCCCGCCGCGCGCCGGCCGGCGGCGGTGCCGCAGCGGTCGCGGCGCCCAAGCCCAGCGTGCAAAAGCCTGCCCTGACCAGCCCCGCCGTCGCCCTCGCCCCCAGCCCGGCCGTGGCGCGTGCGCCGCTGGCACCGCCGATCGCCCCGGCCCCTGCGGCGGCGCCGCGCACACGCGCGCCCAAGGCCGGCGCGGCGCGCCAGCCCAAGGCGCGCAGCAACGGCACGCCGCGCCTGTTCGTGCTGGACACCAACGTCCTGCTGCACGACCCGACGGCGCTGTTCCGCTTCGAGGAGCACGACATCTTCCTGCCGATGATCGTGCTGGAAGAGCTCGACGCCCACAAGAAGGGCATGACCGAGGTGGCGCGCAACGGCCGCCAGACCAGCCGCCTGCTGGACGCGCTGGCGGGCGTCAAGGGCGCCGACATCGCGCAAGGCCTGCTGCTGAGCGCCACCGGCCACGCCGAGGCCACCGGCAAGCTGCACCTGCAGACCACCCCGCTCGAGTCCAATCTGCTGGCCGCCCTGCCCCAGGGCAAGGCCGACAACCAGATCCTGGGCGTGGTGGCCGCGCTCAAGCAGCAGCAGGCCGGCGTGGACGTGGTGCTGGTGTCCAAGGACATCAACATGCGCGTCAAGGCGCGCGCCCTGGGCCTGATTGCCGAGGACTACCAAAACGACAAGACGCTGGACGACGGCGATCTGCTGTACTCGGGCACCCTGCAGTTGCCGCCCGACTTCTGGACCCGCCAGAGCAAGACCATCGAAAGCTGGCAAAGCGGCAGCGCCACCTACTACCGCATCGGCGGGCCCATCGTGGCCAGCCTGCAAATCAACCAGTTCGCCTTTTTCGAGGCGCCGGGTGAGCCCAGCCTGTACGCCCGCGTGACCGAGATCCAGGGCAAGACGGCGGTGCTGCGCACGCTCAAGGATTACACCCACCTGAAAAACGGCGTCTGGGGCGTGACGGCGCGCAACCGCGAACAAAACTTCGCCTTCAACCTGCTGATGGACCCGGAGATCGACTTCGTCACCCTGGCCGGCACGGCCGGCACCGGCAAGACCCTGCTGGCGCTGGCCTCGGGCCTGACGCAGGTGCTGGACGACCGCCGCTACACCGAGATCATCATGACCCGCGCCACCGTCAGCGTGGGCGAGGACATCGGTTTTCTGCCCGGCACCGAGGAAGAAAAGATGGGCCCCTGGATGGGCGCGCTGGACGACAACCTGGAGTTCCTAGCCAAGGGCGACGGCGGCAATGCCGGCGAGTGGGGGCGCGCCGCCACCAACGAGCTGATCCGCAGCCGCATCAAGATCAAGAGCATGAACTTCATGCGCGGGCGCACCTTCATGAACAAGTGGATCATCATCGACGAGGCGCAGAACCTGACGCCCAAGCAGATGAAGACGCTGATCACGCGCGCCGGCCCCGGCACCAAGATCATCTGCATGGGCAACCTGGCGCAGATCGACACGCCCTACCTGACCGAGGGCTCATCTGGCATGACCTTCGCCGTCGACCGCTTCAAGGGCTGGTCCCACGGCGGCCACGTCACGCTGGCGCGCGGCGAGCGCTCGCGGCTGGCGGATTTCGCCAGCGAGGTGCTGTGAGGCGGCGGGCGCGGCGCTGCCGCGCCCAGTTCGCCCGAGCCCTCAAACCGACAGGTAGCGCTGCAGCAGCTCGGGCTGCTTCTTGAGCTCGGCCGCCGGCCCCTCGTGCACGATGTGGCCGTTGTTGAGGATGTACACGCGCGTGGCCAGCGCCAGCGTGGCGGCGATGTTCTGCTCGATCAGGACGATGGTCTGACCCGACTTGGCCAGTTCGCGGCATACCCGCACCAGGTTCTGCACGATCACCGGCGCCAGGCCTTCGAACGGCTCGTCCAGCAAAATGATCTTGGGGTCGCGCACCAGGGCGCGGGCGATCGCCAGCATCTGCTGCTCACCGCCCGACAGATCGGTGCCGCGGCTGGTGCGCCGCTCCTTCAGGCGCGGAAAGATCTCGTAGATGCGCTCCAGCGGCCACTTGTTGGGCGCGGTCAAGCCGGCGAGAACGATGTTTTCCTCGACATTGAGACTGCCGAAGATGCGCCGCTCCTCGTGCACCAGCTGCATGCCCACGCGGGCGATCTCGTGCGCCTTCTTGCCGGCCAGTTCCTGCCCATCAAGCTTGACGCTGCCGGTGCGCGGCGTGACCACGCCCATCAGGCTCTTGAAGGTGGTGGACTTGCCGGCGCCGTTGCGTCCCAGCAGGGCCACCACTTCGTTCTTGTCCACGTGCAGCGAGACATCGAACAGGATGTGGCTGTCGCCGTAGTAGCTGTTCAGGTCCTTGACTTCCAGCAGGCTCATCACACTTCCTCCATCACGCCGCCGAGATAGGCTTCCTGGACCTGGGGATTGCTCTTGATTTCATCGGGCGTGCCTTCGACCAGCAGGCGCCCTTCCTGCAGCACCGTCACCTTGCTGACCAGCTCGAACAGCGAGTCCATGTCGTGGTCGATGATGACCAGCGTGCGGCCCTGCGCGATGGACCGGAGCAGCGCCACGGTCTCGACGCGCTCCTCCGCGCTCATGCCGGCCAGGGGCTCGTCGAGCAGCAGCAGGCTGGGGGTGGTGGCCAGCGCCAGACCGATTTCCAGCCGACGCTTTTCGCCGTAGGCCAGTTCGGAGACATGCGTGTCCAGGCGCTCGGTCAGGTGCACCAGCGCCGCGGTGCCGGCCACGTGCGCATCCAGCTTGGGTACCTTGTGCAGGTCCTTGAACAGGTCGAGCTTGAACTTGCCGCGCAGTTCGCCGAGCGCGGCGATTTCCAGGTTCTGGCGCACCGTCAGCTTCTCAAACAACTGGTTGATCTGGTAGCTCTTGGTCAGGCCCAGCTGGCAGGCGTCGATCACGCCCATGCCGGTGATGTCGCGCCCGTCGAACACGATCTTGCCGCTGGTGGGCTGCACCTCGCAGGTGAGCATCTTGAAGAAGGTGCTTTTGCCGGCGCCGTTCGGGCCGATGATGCCGCGAATCTCGCCGTGATCAACGCTGAAGTTGATGTCGCTGTTGGCCAGCAGGCCGCCGTAGCGCTTGGTCAGGCCGGTCGCCTGCAGGATCGGTCCCTCGTGCGTCCGCGTGTCCTTGCGCGCCGCCTGCATGTCAGCCGTGTCGGCGCTGCTCGCCTGGGTGGGCTGAGGAGTCGCTGCCACCTTGGCCGACTTGGGCCACACCAGATGCCACAGGTCGATGATCGCTCCCGCCAGGCCGCGGCGCAGGAACACCACCAGCAGCACGAACACCACGCCCAGGATCAACCGCCAGGCAGCGCCCAGCTTCAGGGTGACCTGGAAGAAGTCGCTCAGATAAAGCCACACGGCAGCGCCCAACAGGGGGCCGAACAGCGTGCCGGCACCGCCGATGGCCGTCTGCATGACGATCTCGCCCGAGGTGGCGAACATGAAGGCGTCGGGCGGCATGAAGCCCTGCATCATGCCCAGCAAGCCACCGGCGAAACCGGCGTACATCGCGGCGACGACGAACACCGCCAGCTTGTATTTGCGGATGTCATGCCCCAGCGCCTCCGCCCGCAGCGGGTTCTCGCGAATCGCGCGCAGCACCAGCCCGAAGGGCGAACGCACGATGCGCAAGGCCAGCGCCAGCGCCACGAAATACCAGAAGGCGAAGAACACGTACATCGACAGGTTGCTGTCGAACTCGAGCGTGGTGAAACCCAGGCTCACGCTGGGCGTGGGCACCCCGGCCAAGCCGTTCTCGCCGCCGGTGAAGTCGGACAGCGGATTGAACTCGAGGTAGAAGAACACCTCGGCAATGGCCACGGTGATCATGGCAAAGTAGATGCCGGTGCGCCGCAGCGCCACCAAGCCCACCAGGTAGCCCAGCACGCCGGCGGCGATGGTGCCGATCAGCAGCGCGAACAGGGTGTTCTGCATCGACGTCTGCGTCAGCAGGTAGGCGGCGAACATGCCGCCCGAACCGAAGAAGGCCGACTGGCCGAACGACAGCAGCCCGGTGTAGCCGAACAACAGGTCGAAGCCGATGCCGACCATGCCCCAGATGAGGATCCGGTTGATGGTCGTCGGCGTGAAACCCAGGTGCGGCAGCACGAACGGCGCCGCGATCAGGGCGAGAATCGTCAGTACCTCGGCACGGTATGGAAATGGTCTGCGCATCGAAAAATCCACCCTGTTCTTATTCACGGCCCACCGCGCCCAGCAGACCGCGGGGACGGAACATCAGCACCAGCGTCATCACCACGAAGAGCACGACGTAGGAATACGCGGGGTTGATCATCGAGGTCAGGCTGATCAACTCGCCGGCGATCAGGCCACCCAGCACGGCGCCCGGGAACGAACCGACGCCTCCGATCACCACCACGACAAAGGTTTGCACCAGGATCGCTTCGCCCACGTCCGGCGCCAGCGACACCACCGGCGCGTTCACGATACCGGCAAAGCCCGCGGCCATGGCGCCGATGCCGAACACCAGCATGAACACGCGATAGACGTTGATGCCCAGCGAATCGACCATCACCGCGTCCTCGATGCCGGCGCGCACGATCATGCCGATGCGCGTTCGATAGAGCACGAAATAAAGCGCCAGCAAGGCGACCGTGACGATGGCCAGCAGGCCGATGCGGTAGGTCGGATAAACCATGAAACCCAGGTTGGTGATGCCCATCAGCGGCCCCGGTGGCGGCACTGCCTTGGACAGGCTGCCAAAGGCAAAGCGCACCAGTTCCACCATCACGATGCTCAGGCCGAAGGTCACCAGCAGCTGGTCTTCGGGTGGACGCGAGTAGAAGTGGCGGATGATGACCCGCTCGATCACGATGCCGACCAGCATCACGAACAGCGCGCCGCAGATCACGGCGACGACGAAGGAGTTGGTGTAGGTGAACGCCACCCAACCGGCGTAACCACCCAGCATGAACATCGCGCCATGCGCGAGGTTGAGCACGCCCAGCGTGCCGTAGATGATCGTCAGGCCAGAGGAAATCAGCGCCAACAGGGCGCCGAGCACCAGCCCGTTGAACAGTTGTGAAATGAAGTTGGCCCAGTTAAGCACGCGCGACCGTCCTGATGCTGGTTGGTGAAATGTGAGTCAGGCAGGCGCGAATGTGGCGCTGCGATCGGCCCGACGGCAACCGATCGCACGCGGCTTCGCCGCCCGACATGACGGCAAGAGACAACCGGACCCATCGCCCGCACAGAAGCGGGCGATGGGATCCGGATGGTGGTCAGGTGTAGCTGCCGAGCTTGCAGCCGAAGGCCGTGGGCGACTGGATCACATCTTCGCCCTTCTGCGTGTCGACCACCGTCCAGAAGTCCTCGGGGTTCTTCATGTCCTTCTTGGCCTTGCCGCGAACGACGAACACCGGGCGCACGCACTGGTGATCCTCGGGCCGGTAGTAGACGTCGCCAAACAGCGACGGCATCTTCTCGCCCTTCTCCCACTGCTTGATCACGTCGGGCGGATAGAAGCTGCCGGCCTCGGTGACCATGCGTGCCCAGTGGGCAAAACTGACGTAGGCATTTTCAGCCCCCCACTCCGGGGCGTAGCCATACTTCTTGCGGAAGGCGTCGACGAACTCCTTGGCCATCGGATACTTGTCCTCCAGCTCCCACCAGAATTCGGTGGCGGCAAACACGCCTTCGCTGATGTCCACCCCGGCTTCCTTGGCGAAGAACGGGATCTGGTAGGGCAGCACCAGGGTCATCTTGGGCAGCAGGCCGAACTGCTTGGCCTGCTGGCTCGACAGCACGGCGTCGCGGCCCCAGTTGACGTTCATCAGGAACTCGGCGCCCGAGTTGGCGATGTTGGTCAGGTACTGGCTGAAATCCTGCGTGCCCAGCGGCGAAACCTGGTTGGTCACCGTCGTCCAGCCGCCCTTTTCCTTCAGGTATTTCTCGGTCGACGCCGTCGTCGTGTGACCGTAGGTGTAGTCGGGCGTCATGAACGCCATCTTGCGGTTCTTGCCGAAGGTCTTGACCAGGATCGGGCCGATGGAATTGGCCGCCATCTCGCCGAAATACCCCTGGCGGAAGCCGTAGCGCACGCAGTCCTTGCCGGTGGTGTCGTTGGAGCCCGAGATGCCGGGCATGTACATGAGCTTTTCGCGATCGCAGAACTTGTTCAGCGCCACGGCTACGGCCGACGAGGTCGAACCCGTTGCCAGGATGATCTTGTTCTGGTTGATGAAGGTCTGGATCGACTGCACCGCCTGGTTGGGCTTGGCCGCCGAGTCGGCCGAGACCAGCGCAACCTTCTTGCCGAGCACGCCCTTGCTGATCTTGGGCGCGATTTTCTTCATCAACGGATGGTCCGTGTTCATGTGCTCCACGGCCAGTTCCCAGCCCTTGAGCTCGTCGGCGCCCTGCACCGCGTAGGTGCCGGTCAGCGGCACCGCCGCACCGATGTACACCGTGTCGCCTTGCGAGCCGGCCGGCCAGGTGCCCATGGCGGGCTTGTCGGCGGCAAACGCCCACTGCACGCCACCCACGCTGGCCAGCACGCCGGCGCCAGCCGCCTGCGCGCCGCGCTTCAGCGCACCGCGGCGCGACAGGGCAAAAGCGCCCTCGTGTTCAGCTTCAAACTTCGACATATCGACAGTCTCCTTTCGTGACTTCTTGAACCGGTTGCGGGGCAGCGCCCACCGCCGCCCCGAACGCCTGGCATGCCGAACGCGGCCGCCAAGCCCACCGGAACCGCACCATTGCAGCAACCCATTGAAGGCGGATCGAACACCCGCCCTTCAGGTCAAGTCATGATGTATTGCCAAATGTAGGTCTGTGCAAGACCACAGCAAAAGCTCGAAAACCCTGAACAAAATCAGCTGTTTGCCCCATGATTTGTCAGGCACCTGTAAGACTTGGCGCGACGGGAGTCATCGAGGCCGAGCCGATTTCAGGCTCACTTGGGTGCCAGACGGATGGCGCCGTCCAGGCGAATCACCTCGCCGTTGAGCATGTCGTTTTCCAGGATGTGGCGCACCAGCTTGGCGTAGTCCTCGGGCGTGCCCAGGCGGCTCGGGAAGGGCACGCCGGCGGCCAGCGCGTCCTGCACCTCCTTGGGCATGCCGAACAGCATGGGCGTGCCGAAGATGCCGGGCGCGATGGTCATGTTGCGGATGCCGCTGCGCGCCAGGTCGCGCGCGATCGGCAGCGTCATGCCCACCACCCCGCCCTTGCTGGCCGCGTAGGCCGCTTGGCCGATCTGGCCGTCGTAGGCGGCGACGCTGGCGGTCGAAATCAGCACGCCGCGCTCGCCGGTGGCCTCGGGCTCGTTGCGGCTCATCGCGTCGGCGGCCAGGCGGATCATGTTGAAGCTGCCCACCAGGTTGACCATGATGGTGCGGGTGTAGACGTCGAGCCGGTGCGGCCCGTTCTTGCCCACGGTCTTTTCGGCCGGGGCGATGCCGGCGCAGTTGACCAGGCCGGCCAGCTTGCCCAGCGACGTGGCCTTGGCCACCACGGCCTGGCCGTCGGCCTCGCTGCTGACGTCGCACCTCATGAAGGCGCCGCCGATCTCGCGCGCCACGGCCTCGCCCTTGTCGGCCTGCATGTCGGCGATGACCACCTTGGCCCCCTCGCCTGCCAGCATGCGCGCCGTGCCTTCGCCCAGGCCCGATGCGCCGCCCGTGACGATGAAAACCTTGCCCTTGATCTGCATGGAATGCTCCTGTCTGTTGGTGCGATGAAATCCGCATTATTGGCGCGGCCGGGATGGGTCGAGCCGCGCGCGGCAACCCCGCCGCAGCCTTCGGCATTCGCACGAACGTTCGATTGAGGGTTAACCTTAGGTAGTGGAAATCCCGACCCGCGCCTAGACTGTCGCTCAATGCATCCAAAAAGGGCGCATCTCGAGCTCTGGGCGGTGCATGGCAATGAGGAGAAAACGTCCATGGACATGAACCGGCGCCAGTTTTTCCGCGTGAGCGGGGCTGGCTTGGCGGCGTCCAGCCTGGTGGCCCTGGGGTTCTCACCCACGGCGGCGCTGGCTGAAACACGCGCCTTCAAGCTGACCCACGCCACCCTCTCGCGCAGCATCTGCCCCTACTGCTCCGTCAGCTGCGGCATGATGATCTACAAGCTGGGCGACGAGGCCAAGAACGTGCACGAGCGCGTGATCCACATCGAGGGCGACCCCGACAACCCCGTCAGCCGCGGCTCGCTGTGCCCCAAGGGCTCGGGCGTGCTGGACATGATCAACTCGCCCGGCCGCGTCAAGTACCCGTCCGTGCGCGAGCCTGGCGGCAAGGAGTGGAAACGCATCAGTTGGGACGAGGCGCTCACGCGCATCGCCAAGCTGATGAAGGACGACCGCGACGCCAACTTCCAGGCCAAGAACGCGGCCGGCACCACGGTCAACCGCTGGACCACCACCGGTTTCCTGATGTGCAGTTCATCCTCCAACGAGTCCAGCTACATCACGGTGAAGGTGGCGCGCGGCTTGGGGATGGTGGGGATCGATACACAAGCACGCGTCTGACACGCGCCGACGGTGTCCAGTCTGGGCCCGACTTTCGGTCGCGGAGCGATGACCAACTCGTGGACCGACATCCGCAACACGGATCTCGTTCTTGTCATGGGCGGCAACGCCGCCGAAGCCCACCCCGTCGGCTTCAAGTGGGTGGTGGAGGCCATGGAAAAGCGCAAGGCCAAGCTGATCTCGGTCGATCCGCGCTTCAACCGCACCTCGGCGGTGGCCGATTTCTATGCGCCGCTGCGAAACGGCACCGACATCGCCTTCCTGGGCGGCGTCATCAACTGGCTTTTGAGCAACGACAAGATTCACCACGAATACGTCAAGTTCAACACCGACGCCACCTTCCTGACCAAGCCCGGCTTCAATCTTGAAAACGGCCTGTTCAGCGGCTACGACGAGGCCAAGCGCAAGTACGACAAGTCCACCTGGGGCTACCAGCTGGACGAGAACGGCTACGTGAAGGTCGATGACACCATGCAGGATCCGGCCTGCGTGCTGCAGCAGCTCAAGAAGCACTACAGCCGCTACACGCCCGAGATGGTCAGCAAGATCTGCGGCACGCCCAAGGACAAGTTCCTCAAGGTATGCGAGATGCTGGGCGAGATGTCGGCGCCCGACAAGACCAGCACCATCCTGTATGCGCTGGGCTGGACGCAGCACACCGTGGGCAGCCAGAACATCCGCACCATGGCCATGATCCAGCTGCTGCTGGGCAACATCGGCCGGCCGGGCGGCGGCGTCAACGCGCTGCGCGGGCACTCCAACGTGCAGGGCGTGACCGACATGAACGCCTATGCCGAGGTGTTCTCGGGCTACCTGAGCGCGCCCACCGACAGCGACGACACGTACGAAAAGTACATGAAGCGCTGCACGCCCAAGCCCATGCGGCCCAACCAGTTCAACTACTGGAGCAACTTCCCGCGCTTCTTCAACAGCCTGATGAAGTCCTACTTCGGCAAGGCCGCCACGCCGGAGAACAACTTCTGCTACGACTGGGTGCCCAAGCTGGAGGGCGGCTTCGACGCCATGCACCTGTTCGAGCTGATGCACCAGGGCAAGATGAACGGCTTCCTGTCGCAAGGCTTCAACCCCCTGGCCACGGTGCCCAACAAGAACAAGCTGTCGGCGGCGCTGGCCAAGCTCAAGTACCTGGTCATCATCGACCCGTTGGAGACCGAAACCTCCGAGTTCTGGCAAAACCACGGCGCGTTCAACGACGCCAAGCCCGAGAACATCCAGACCGAGGTGTTTCGCCTGCCCAGCAACTGCTTTGCCGAGGAAGAAGGCAGCCTGACCAACTCCAGCCGCGTGGCGATCTGGAAAGAGGCCTCCATCGGCCTGCCCGGCGAGGCCAAGGTCGACTCGGAGATCATGGCCCTGCTGTTCGTCAAGCTGCGCGAGATGTACGCCAAGGACGGCGGCGCCTTCCCCGACCCGATCGCAGGCCTGGCCTGGGACTACGTGCGGCCCACCGAGCCATCGTCGGCCGAGCTGCTGCGCGAGATCAACGGCAAGGCGCTGGCCGACGTGCTGGCGCCCGCCGATCCCAACAACCCGACCGCCCCGCGCGCGGTGCTGGTCAAGGCCGGGCAGCAGTTGCCGGGCTTCGCCATGCTGCGCGACGACGGCTCCACGGCCTGCGGCAACTGGCTGTACTCGGGCGCCTGGACCGAGGCCGGCAACATGACGGCGCGGCGCAGCCTGGACGACCCGACGGGCCTGGGCGTTTACCAGAACTTCGGCTTTGCCTGGCCGGCCAACCGGCGCATCCTGTACAACCGCGCCAGCGCCGACCCCAACGGCAAGCCCTGGGCACCCAACAAGAGGTACGAGTACTGGAACGGCAAGTCCTGGGGCGGCGCCGACGTGCCGGACATGATGCCCACGGCCGCGCCCGACATGGGCATGGGCTCGTTCATCATGAACCCCGAGGGCGTGGCGCGCCTGCACGCCATGGGCATGACCGAGGGGCCTTTCCCCGAGCACTACGAGCCGTTCGAAACGCCCATCGGCGTCAACCCCCTGCACCCCGACAACCCCAAGGCGCTGAGCAATCCCTGCGCCCGCGTGTTCAAGGGCGACATGGACGCCTTCGGCAAGAAGGAGGAGTTCCCCTACTCGGCCACCACCTACCGGCTGACCGAGCACTTCCACCTCTGGACCAAGCACGCCAGGCTCAACGCCATCATTCAGCCCGAGGCCTTTGTCGAGATCAGCGAGGAGCTGGCCAAGGAAAAGGGCATCAAGCTGGGCGACAGCGTCAAGGTCAGCAGCAACCGCGGGCACATCGTGGCCAAGGCGGTGGTCACCAAGCGCATCAAACCCTGGGACGTGAACGACCAGAAGGTGCACCTGGTGGGCATTCCCTTCCACTGGGGCTTCAAGGGGCAGACCAAGAACGGCTACATCGCCAACACGCTGACGCCCTTCGTGGGCGATGCCAACTCGCAGACGCCGGAGTTCAAGGCGTTCCTCGTGAACATTGAAAAGGTGTAGCCATGTCAAGCCTGCAAACCCAGGACGTGGTTGCCCGCTCGGCCACCACAACCCCATCGCCGCAGGCACGTTCGCACGTGCCCGAGGTCGCCAAGCTCATCGACGTCTCCAAGTGCATCGGCTGCAAGGCCTGCCAGGTGGCGTGCATGGAATGGAACGACCTGCGCGACGACGTCGGCACCAACCTCGGCGTCTACACCAACCCGATGGACCTGACGGCCCAGTCGTGGACCCTGATGCGCTTCTACGAGGTCGAGCCCGAGCCCAATCACCTCGAATGGCTGATCCGCAAGGACGGCTGCATGCACTGCGACGACCCGGGCTGCCTGAAGGCCTGCCCCTCGCCCGGCGCCATCGTCAAGTACGCCAACGGCATCGTCGACTTCATCAGCGAGCACTGCATCGGCTGCGGCTACTGCATCAAGGGCTGCCCGTTCGACATCCCGCGCATGAACCCGGTGGACAACAAGGTCTACAAGTGCACCCTGTGCTCCGACCGCGTGGGCGTGGGCCTGGAGCCGTCCTGCGTCAAGGCCTGCCCCACCGGCGCCATCACCTTCGGCCCCAAGGACGACATGGTGAGCTACGCCGAGCAACGCGCGGCCGACCTGAAGGAGCGCGGCTTCCAGAACGCCGGCCTGTACAACCCGGCCGGCGTGGGCGGCACGCACGTCATGTACGTGCTCAAGCACGCCGACCAGCCGGCGCTGACGGGCCTGCCCGCCAACCCCAGTGTCAGCCCCTGGGTGTCGCTGTGGAAGGGCGTGTCCAAGCCGGTCGGCCTGGCCGTCATGGCCGGCGCCGCCTTTGCCGGCTGGTTCCACTACCTGCGCAAGGGCCCGCTGGAAGTGTCGGAAGAAGACGAAGCCGCCGCCGCCGCCGAGGCGCAGGACAGCACCCAAGGAGAGCCGCGATGAAAAAGCTCCAACTGCAGCGCTACAGCGCCGGCCAGCGCTCCAACCACTGGGCCGTCGTCACCTGCTTCGTGCTCGCGGCCGTCTCGGGCTTCGCGCTGTTTCATCCGGCGCTGTTCTGGCTGACGGCGCTGGTGGGCGGGCCGCAATGGGCGCGCATCCTGCACCCGTACCTGGGCATCGCCATGTTCGTGCTGTTCCTGGGCCTGTTCTTCGCCTTTGCCGGCGCCAACATCTGGCGCAAGGAAGACTCGCAGTGGCTGGGCTCGGCCGGCAAGCTGATATCCGAGGGCAATGCGGCGCAGATGCCACCGATCGGCAAGTACAACGGCGGGCAAAAGCTGGTGTTCTGGCTGTTCGCCCTGTGCCTGATCGTGCTGCTGGTCACCGGCGCGCTGTTCTGGCAGGCCTGGTTCGCGCCCAGTGTGCCGATCTGGCTGCAGCGCATCGCCGTGGTGCTGCATGCGCTGGCGGCCTTCGGCCTGGTGCTCACGGTCATCGTGCACGCCTATGCGGCCATCTGGGTGAAGGGCACCGTGCAGGCCATGACGCGCGGCACCGTCAGCGCCGGCTGGGCGCGCCACCACCACCCGCTGTGGTACCGTGACCAGGTGCAGGGCCGCTCGGCCAAGGCCCCGTCCAAGTGAGCTTGTATCAACCACCCCTCGACCCGGCCGGCCGGTGCCCGCATCGGCGGCCGTTTGCATTGCCTTGACCAACCCGATCACTCCACCCGAGCTGCCCTCGCCCGAGCAAATCGTCTTGCGCGCGGGACTCGCCGACATCCCGTCCTTCATCGCCCCCCAGCCCGCCACGCTGTTTGCCGAGCGTGCACTGCGCCTGCGCCAGCAGGCCGCCGGCCATGCGCTGCGCGAGTACCTGCTGTTGATGGCCGTGCTGTGCGAGGCCCTGCACGAGCGCGCACAAACCCCGCCCGCCTTCGACCTGCCGAGCGCCGACGACATCGCAGCGGCGCTGCAGCGTGGCGAGCCGCCGCTGCCCAGCCGGCACGGGCCGCGCCCCGCGTTGTGGCGCGCCGAACTGCGCGCCGCCCTGCAACAGGTGCTGGCCAGGCTGGCGCCCGACAACCCCGCGCGCAGCGCCGTGCAGACCGTCATCGCCTGGCCGGACGACACGCTGGAGCAGCAGGCCGACCGCCTGCTGGCCGGCATCACCCTGGGCCTGAACATGGCCACCGCGCCGCTGCTGGCCGCCGGCCTGCAGTTGCACTGGGCGCAGCGGGCCGCCGCGGCCGCCGCCGCCCACCCGGAGGCGTTCGCGGCCCTGAGCGGACGCGCGCACTGCCCCTGCTGCGGCAGCCTGCCCACGGCCAGCAACACGCGCTCGGGCCAGGGCTTCAGGGGCCAGCGCTACCTGCACTGCTCGGTGTGCGGCTCGCAGTGGCGCATGGAGATGGTGCACTGCAGCCACTGCGGCGCGCACGAGGGCATTCAGTACCAGGCCCTGCAGCCGGCCGGCGAAACCGGCGCACCGGCCACGCGCGCGGCGGTCGAGGCCGAAACCTGCGAGGCCTGCCACCACTACCTCAAGATCGTGCATCAGGAGCGCGACGCCCACGTCGAGCCGGTGGCCGACGACCTGGCCACGCTCACGCTCGACCTGCTGGTGTCCGAGGCCGGCTATCAGCGCCACGGCACCAACCTGCTGCTGCTGTTCGGCGACAGCGAGAGCGTGCAAACGGAGCCGGCCTGATGAAGCGGCCCGAAGAATCCGTGGTTCACGGTTCGCAGGCCCTCGCAGACCCCCGGCCCCTGGCGCAACCGCAAGACCTGCCCGCCCTCGACAAGCTGCTGCGCCAGCCCGAAGTCGCCACGCTCGCCGCCGAGCACGGCCACACCCTGGTTGCCGGGGCGGCACGCCAGTTGCTGGGCGGACTTCGCACGCAGGCACTGGCCGGCGCCTTGCCCTCGTCGAGCATCGAGCCCGACGCCCTGGTCACAGCGCTGAGCCGGCGCGTGCACGCGCGCCTGGCGCCGCGCCTGCGCCGTGTGCTCAACCTTACCGGCACCGTCATTCACACCAACCTGGGCCGCACGCGCCTGCCCCGCGCGGCGCTGGAGCAGATTCAGGCCCTGATGGGCGCATCCAGCAACCTCGAATACGACCTGGACAGCGGCGGGCGCGGCGACCGCGACAGCCTGATCGAAGGCCTGCTGTGCGAGTTGACCGGCGCCGAGGCCGCCACCGTGGTCAACAACAACGCGGCGGCCGTGCTGCTCACGCTGGCGGCGCTTGCCGCGCGCAAGGAGGTCGTCGTCTCGCGCGGCGAGCTGGTCGAGATCGGCGGCGCCTTTCGCATGCCCGACGTGATGAAGAGCGCCGGCGCGCGCCTCGTCGAGGTGGGCACCACCAACCGCACCCATCCGGCCGACTACCAGCGCGCCATCGGGCCGCGCACCGCCCTCCTGATGAAGGTGCACACCAGCAACTACGCGGTGCAGGGCTTCACGGCCGCGGTCGATGAGGCCGCGCTCGCCCCCCTCGCCCGCGCCCACGGCCTGCCGCTGGTGACCGACCTGGGCAGCGGCGCGCTGATCGACATGGCCGCCTGGGGCCTGCCGGCCGAGCCGACGCCACGCCACATGATCGAAGCCGGCTGCGACCTCGTCACCTTCAGCGGCGACAAGCTGCTGGGCGGCCCGCAGGCCGGGCTGATCGTCGGCCGCAAGGACCTGGTGGCGCGCATCCGCAAGCACCCGCTCAAGCGCGCGCTGCGCCTGGGCAAGCTGCCGCTGGCCGCGCTGGAAGCCACGCTGCGCCTGTACCTGCGCCCCGAACGCCTGGCCGAGGAGTTGCCCACGCTGCGCCTGCTCACGCGCCCGCTGGCCGACATCGAGGCCATGGCCGGCGCCGTGCAGCCGGCGCTGCAGGCCGCGCTGGCGCCGCGCTACACGGTCGAATGCGTTCCGCTGCAAGGCCAGATCGGCTCCGGCTCGCTGCCCGTCGAGCGGCTCGCGTCCGCCGGCCTGGGCATCGCCCCGGTCGAGAAGAAAGGTGCCGGCCGCGCCCTGCAGCAGCTGGCCGAGGCGCTGCGCGCGCTGCCCACGCCGGTCATCGGCCGCATCCAGGACGAGCGCCTGCTGCTGGACCTGCGCTGCCTCGAAGACGCCCAGCTGTTGACCGATCAAATCGGCCTCTTGCGCAGATCAGACAAACGCCAGCAGCTCTCCGATTGATAGCATCGTGATCCTCGGCACATGATTGTTGGAACAGCGGGCCACATCGACCACGGCAAGACCACGCTGGTGCGCGCCCTCACCGGCGTCGACACCGACCGCCTGCCGGAGGAGAAAAAGCGCGGCATCAGCATCGAGCTGGGCTACGCCTTCATGGACACGCCCAGTGGCCAGCGCATCGGCTTCATCGACGCGCCCGGCCACGAGCGCCTGGTGCACACCATGGTGGCCGGCGCCAGCGGCATCGACTGCGCCCTGCTGTTGGTGGCGGCCGACGACGGCCCCATGCCGCAGACGCGCGAGCATTTGGCCGTGCTGTCGCTGCTGGGCATCCGGCGCGGCGCGGTCGTCGTCACCAAGATGGATCGCGTGGCGCCCCAGCGCGTGCAGGCGGTGCAGTCGGAGATGGCCGCGCTGCTGCAGGGCACGGCACTGGCCGGCGCCCCCATCCTCGCTGTGTCGGCCCAGACCGGCGCCGGCATCGACGACTTGCGTGCTCTGCTTTTCGAAGCTGCTCGCGCAGACACTGAGCGGGCTGCAGCCCCGGATGATCCGCAAGCCTTCCGCCTGGCCATCGACCGCGCCTTCACCCTGGTGGGCATCGGCACGGTGGTGACCGGCACCATTCACGCCGGCACGGTGCGCGTGGGCGACGAGCTGGCGCTGCTGCCCGCCGCACGCGGCGCCGTGCAGCGCGCCCGCGTGCGCAGCCTGCACGCGCAAGACCAGGCCGTGGCCAGCGCCCAGGCCGGCCAGCGCTGCGCCCTCGCCCTGGCCGGCATCGAGCGCGACGCGGTCACGCGCGGCCAGTGGCTCACCCACCCGGCCGTGGCCCTGGCCACCGAGCGCATGGACGTGTCGCTGCGCCTGTGGCCGGGCGAGGCCAAGACCCTGCGCTCGGGCGCGCACGTGCAGGCCCACATCGGCGCGGCGCGCGTCAACGCCACCGTGGCGCTGCTGGATGCCGACAGCCTGCCCCCCGGCGGCACGGCGCTGGCCCAGCTGGTGCTGGCCGCCCCCGTGGGCGCCTGGCACGGCGAGCGCGTGCTGCTGCGCGATGCTGCCGCCAGCCGCACCCTGGCCGGCGCCGTGGTGCTCGACCCCATGGCGCCCACGCGTTACCGGCGCACGCCGCAGCGCCTGAGTGAGTTGCAGGCGCTCCTGCACGCCAGCGCCGGCGAACGCTTGCAGGCCCTGCTGGCCGTGGCGCCGCACGGCATCGACCAGGCGCGCTTTGCCGCCACCCAGGGTCTGGTCGGGCCACCGCCTATTCATATGCCCAACGAGGCGCTGTCCCATGAAGGACAAGCGCTGGGCGCTATTCAAACCGAAGCATTCGGCGCGGCCGTGCTGGGCGCGCTGCAGGCTTTTCACCAGCAGCAGCCCGACGAACTGGGGCCCGACGCCGCCCGCCTGCGCCGCCTGGCCGCGCCACGCCTGCCGGTGCCGCTGTGGCAGGCGCTGCTGGCCCGGCTGGCGACGCAAGGCCGCATCGCCCGCCACGGCCCGGTGGTGCACCTGCCCACGCACGGGGCCGAGCTGTCGGCCGTCGAGACGCGTATTGCCCAAAAGGTGGCGCCCACGCTGGCGGCGGCCGGCTTCGAGGGCGCCTGGGCGCGCGACATGGCCCGGGACGCGCGCGAGGCCGAGCCCCTGGTGCGCACCACGCTGGCGCGGCTGGCGCGGCGCGGCGAGCTGCACCAGGTGGTCAAGGACCTGTATTACCCCACCGGCACCATGCTGCGGCTGGCGACCCTGGCCCGCCAGGTCGCGGCCAGCCACACCGACGAGGTGCAGGCGGCCGAGTTTCGCGACGCCACCGGCCTGGGCCGCAAGCGGGCCATTCAGATTCTGGAATACTTCGACCGCATCGGCCTGACCCGGCGCGTGGGCGACACCCACCGTCTGCGCGCCGACAGCGAACTGTTGCAATGATCAAAACGGAAAGGCAACCATCCTGGTGGGTGGGCCGGGCTTCAAACCCGGTGGGTGGCGCCAAGCGTCGCCGGGTGGGTTCGACTCCCATGCCTTTCCGCCAGCATATGACCACCCCCAGTCTCCACTCGCTGCGCGATGTTGCGCCTCCCCCCTCGGGGGGGCACGCCCTCTGTCCGGGGAGACCCCGGCCAGGGGCTCACTGGCATGGCCTGCTCCGCGGCCATTGGGCCCTTTGCGATCTGCGCGTTGCCGGCGATGGATGCGATGCGGATCCACGCCATGCCTGACCCCGCTGCGTCGTCACTGGTCGCCCTGCCCGCCGATCTGCACGTGCTGATCGAGCACCAGGTGTGGGCGCGCGTGCACGACGACGGCACGGCCACGGTGGGCGTCACGCCACTGGGCATTGCGCTGTCGGGCGAGATCTACATGTGCCGGCCCAAGCGGGTGGGCAGCGTGGTGGCGCAAGGCGGCACGGTGGCGGTGGTCGAGCTGTCCAAGTCCATCGTGGCGGTCAAGTCGCCCGTGAGCGGCACGGTTGTCGAAGTCAATCCTGCCCTGGACGAGCGGCCCGACTGGGTGCACCGCGAGCCCTATGGCGCGGGCTGGATCGCGCGCCTGCAACTGACCGACTTCAAAGCCGATCAGGCGCTGCTGCTGCACGGCGCGGCGGCGGACGAGGCGATGGCCGAGCACGCGCGGCGCTTCGCGCCCGACTTGGTTCCCGCCACCAGCGGGCCGGCGAGGGGCAGCCGATGAGCTTCGCCGAAAACAGCGTGGCCGGCGTTGCCATCCTGCTGTGGGCGGCCGACGCCAGCGCGCCCGAGCGCCTGGCCACGCCCTTCTTTCATGCCGCCGCCGCGGCCGCCATGGAGGTGCCGGTGGAGATTTACTTCACCGCCGCCAGCGTGCACCTGCTGCTGCCCGGCGTGGCCGCCGGCCTGCGCGCCAGCGAGCGCGTGGAAAAAACGATTGCCGACAACCTGCGCGAAGCCACCGATCTCGGCGCCCAGTTGTTTGCCTGCAGCGATGCCTTGCACGCCCAGGGCATCGAGGCGGCCCAACTGATGCCCGGCGTGCAGCGCGGCGGGGCGGTGCAGTTCATGGCCCGCGCCATCGACCGCGACTGGCGCACGCTGGTCTTTTAGAGACGCTCGACCACGCAAAAACTCACCGCGTAGTCGCTCTCGTCGCTCAGGGTGATGTGCGCCCTGAGGCCCCGGGCCTCGAACCAGGTCTTGAGATCGCCGTGCAGCACGATGCGCGGCGCGCCGCTGAGCGCGTTGCCGATCTCGCAGCGCCGCCAGTGCATGGGCAGGCGCATGCCCAGGCCGACGGCCTTGCTGAACGCCTCCTTGGCCGAAAAGCGCGTGGCCAGAAAGCGTACGCCGCGCTCGGGCCAGCGGGCGCTGCGCCGGCGCCAGGCCGCCAGCTCGGCCTCGCTCAGGATCTTTTGCGCGAAGCGCTCGCCATGGCGCTCGAAGCTGGCGCGGATGCGGCGGATGTCGCAGATGTCGGTGCCGATGCCGTAGATCATGCAAGAAAAATGGCTCTGGCGACCGTGCAACAAGCGCGAGCAGCTATCAAATCAGGAATTGTCAAGCAGACAGCGCAGGTACGCCCGCGTCGTGGCCGCATAGCCCTGCTCCAGCGCGTCGGCAATGAAGGCGTGGCCGATGGAGACCTCGGCCAGGCCGGGCACGGCGCGCACGAAGGCGGGCAGGTTGTCCAGATTCAGGTCGTGCCCGGCGTTGACGCCCAGGCCCGCATCGAGCGCCGCCTGCGCCGCGGCGGCGTAGCGCTGCAACTGCACCGCCTGATCGGGCGTGCCCCAGGCGGCGGCGTAGGGTTCGGTGTAGAGCTCGACGCGATCGGCGCCGACGGCGCGCGCGGCGGCCATCTGCTGAGGGGCAGGGTCCATGAACAGGCTCACGCGCACGCCCAACTGGCGGCATTCGGCAATCAGGGGCTGCAGGCGCTGGGCATCCGGCGGAAAGCTCCAGCCGTGGTCGCTGGTGAACTGGTCCTCGCTGTCGGGCACGAAGGTGGCTTGGTGAGGATGCACGCGGCGGATGAAGTCCAGCAGGTTCTGCGTCGGGTTGCCCTCGATGTTGAACTCGGCCCGCGGCCAGCGCCGCATCAGCTCGGCCAGCTCATCCACGTCCTGCGGGCGGATGTGGCGCTGATCGGGCCGCGGGTGCACGGTGATGCCGTTGGCGCCCGCCTGCAGGCACAGCTCGGCGGCGCGCGTGACGCTGGGGATGCCCAGGTGGCGCGTGTTGCGCACCAGGGCGACCTTGTTGACGTTGACGGACAGCTGGACGGTCATGAAAAAGCCACCGGGGATTTCAGGCGCTGCAGCTCCAGCATGAGCTGGCGCGTGCGCAAGGTGTTGCCGCCGCAATGGTAGTGCAGCAGCGCGCGCAACTGCTGGCGCAGGCGGCCCTGCTCGCCGGCAGGCCAGCCGGCCACGGCTTGCAGCGCGGCGGTGAAGGCGGCTTGCTCGTCCAGCGCGGCGGACAGCGCGAGCCAGGCCGCGCCGGCCAGCCAGGCCTCGTCGTCGCCGTGCGCGGCGCGCAGGCCACCTTCGACCACCAGGCGATAGGGCGCGTCGTCCTGCAACGGCGCCAGGGTCAGGGTCTGCACATCCAGTGCCGGCAGGTGCCCGGTGTGGCGCAGCAGCAGCAGCTCGAACGCACGCAAGGCCGCGGCGCCCAGCGCGTCGGCATCGGGCGAGGCCAGCACGTGCACCAGCGCGGCGTAGGCGTCGAACAGGCGCGGGTGCGCGTCCTCGCGCGCCAGCAGCTTCATCAAAAGCTCGTTGGCGTAGTAGCCCGACAGCAGCGCGTCGCCCGTGGGCATCACCAGGCCGCCGCCCCACTCCGCGCCCTTGAGGGTGCGGATCTCGCCCTCGCCGCCCCAGGACAGCAGCAGCGGCTGCAGCGGCAGCAGCACGGGGCGGAAGTTGGACGAGGGCCGCTTGGCCCCCTTGGCCACCAGCGCCATGCGCCCGTGCCCACGCGTGAAGGCCTCCACGATCAGGCTGGATTCGCTCCAGTCGTGGTGGTGCAGGACGTAGGCCGGCTCGTGGGTGACCCGCTTCACGGCAGGCACGCGGTCCGAGACACTGCTCGCCGCCGCGGGGCCGCCCCAAGGCGGCGACGGCCCCCTCGGGGGGCAGCGCACCATGCGAAGCAGGGGAGCGTGGGGGCCCTATTCATATCCGAACGAGCGCACGCGCGCCTCGTCGTCGGCCCAGCCGCTGCGCACCTTCACCCACAGCTCGATGAAGACCTTGCAGTCCATCAGCTTTTCGAGCTCTTGCCGTGCCTCGGTGCCGATGCGCTTCAGACGCTCGCCCTTCTCGCCGATGATCATGGCCTTGTGGCCGTCGCGCTCGACCACGATGGTGGCAGCGATGCGCACCAGGCGACCGTGGGCGCGGCTTTTCTCTTCGGCAAACTGGTCGATCACCACGGTGGAGGTATACGGCAGCTCGTCGCCCGTCAGGCGAAACAGCTTCTCGCGCACCACCTCGCTGGCCAGGAACTTCTCGCTGCGGTCGGTCAGCTCGTCTTCGCCGTACCACCAGGGCTGCTCGGGCAGGTAGCGCGCGCACACGTCCAGCAGGTGCGCCACGTCGCGCGGGTTCTTGGCCGACATGGGCACGAACTCGGCAAAGGCGTGGCGCTCGGCCATGCCCTTGAGCCAGGGCGCCAGCTCGGCGCGGCGGTGCACGGCGTCCAGCTTGTTGGCCACCAGCAGCGTGGGCGTGCCGGGCCTCAGCAGCGACAGCACCTTGGCGTCGCCCAGGGTGAAATTGCCGGCCTCGACCACGAACAGCACCAGGTCCACGCCGTCGATGGCGCCCAGCACGGTCTTGTTGAGCGACTTGTTGAGCGCGCTGCTGTGGCGCGTCTGAAAGCCGGGCGTGTCGACAAACACGTACTGCGTGCCGCCGCCGCCCTCATCCGCCCGCGTGCGAATGCCGGTGATGCGGTGGCGCGTGGTCTGCGCCTTGCGGCTGGTGATGCTGATCTTTTGGCCCACCAGGGCGTTCAGCAGCGTCGACTTGCCCACGTTGGGACGGCCCACGATGGCGATCAGGCCGCAGCGCTGGGCCGCGCCGGTCTCCGCCGATTTCAAATCGAATGAGGCCTCAGCCCGCTCGGGGTGAGCGTCAGTAGCTATTTTTTCAGTAGCAATCATGATGACTTTGCTTCCAGCTGCCGCAGCATGGCCGCCGCGGCGTCCTGCTCGGCGGCGCGGCGCGAGGGGCCCTGGCCCTGGGCCTGCAGGTCGAGCTCGGCAATGCGGCACATCACCTCGAAGGTCTGCTGGTGCGCTGCCCCCAGCACCTGCGCCACCTCGTACTGCGGCACATGCATCTTGCGGCCTTGCAGCCATTCCTGCAAGCGGGTCTTGGCGTCCTTGGCGGCGGCCGACAGCGCCGGCGTGATCTCCACCCGCTCGAACAGGCGGCGGATCAGCGCGTCGGCGGCGGCGTGCCCGCCGTCCAGGTAGACGGCGCCGATGATGGCCTCCAGCGCGTCGGCCAGGATCGAAGGCCGGCGCTGGCCGCCCGAGCGCATCTCGCCCTCGCCCAGGCGCAGCAGCGCGGGCAGATCCAGCTCGAGTGCCAGGCGGTGCAGGCTGTCCTGGCGCACCAGCTGCGCGCGCAGGCGCGACAGGTCGCCCTCGGCGCCGTCGCCCAGGGCCTCGTACAGCATGTGGGCCACGCCCAAGCCCAGCACCGAGTCGCCCAGGAATTCGAGGCGCTCGTTGTGGTCGGCCGAAAAGCTGCGGTGCGTCAGCCCGCGCTGCAGCAGGGCCGGGTTGGCGAAGCGGTGATGCAGGCGCTGCTGCAGCGCCTGCCATTCGGGCG
>JAFKGE010000044.1 GCA_017307865.1 Burkholderiales bacterium
CCTCGTTTGGGTCACTCAGAACACCCTCAGGTGTCCGCCATCAAAATGGAATGCTGTCCGCCATCACCGTGGAACGGTGTCCGCCATGACGGTGGAACTCTGTCCGCCATCAGCGTGGAATCGTGTCCGCCATCGCGTGGAATACGCATTCGTGCGCTACTTCCTCACCGTCAGCACGCCGGTACCGGAAGCGCATCAGGAAGCGGCCAAGGCCCAGGGCAAAGCCCGCTTCGAGCAGTTCATCGAGCAGTTGGGCCGCCACTTGCTGCGCGGCCGCAGCCTGGTCAAGGACGTGGTTCAAGAGATCCAGCCGGATGCGGCGAAGCTGGCGCAGGCCGCCCTGCAGGAGGACGGATCATGAGCGGCGCCCGGTCGCCCGAAGGCGCTCAGCACCTCAGTGCGCAGCACGAAGGTACCTCGGTGAGCGCCGTCCCCAAGCTGCCGCCTGAGTTTCGGCCGGAGCCTCCACGTTCGTCCGCCGCCACCTCGCTGGACCGCCGCATTCGCATGCTGCGCACCGCCATGGGTCCGCTGATCGCCGCTGCGCTGGAAGACCCGGACGTGCTGGAGATCATGCTCAACCCGGACGGCTCGCTGTGGATCGACCGGCTCTCGTCTGGCCGATCATCCATGGGCGTGTCGCTCACCGAGGCCGATGGCGAACGCATCATCCGGCTGGTCGCCGCGCACGTCGGCACCGAAGTGCATCGAGGTCAGCCGCTGCTGACCGCCGAGCTGCCGGAAACCGGCGAGCGCTTCGAGGGCATCCTGCCGCCCGCCGCGCCCGGCCCAGCCTTCGCACTGCGCAAGCGCGCCGTGAGCATCATCGGTCTGGATCGCTATGTCGCCGACGGCATCCTGACTGCGGATCAGGCGGACTTCCTTCGCCACGCCGTGCGCGAGCGCCAGAACATCCTGATTGCCGGTGGCACCAGCACCGGCAAGACCACGCTGGCCAACGCCTTGCTGGCCGAGATCGCCGCCACTGGCGACCGCGTGCTGGTGCTCGAAGACACGGTGGAGCTTCAATGCGTCGCTCGCGACCACGTGCCGCTGCGCACCCGCGCGGGCGTGGTGTCGATGGCAGAGCTTGTGCGCGCCACGATGCGCCTGCGACCTGATCGCGTGATCGTCGGCGAGGTGCGCGGTGGCGAAGCACTGGACCTCATCAAGGTCTGGGGCACAGGCCACCCCGGTGGCATCGCCACGATCCACGCCAGTTCCGCGCATGGCGCCTTGCTGCGCCTGGAGCAACTGATCCTCGAAGTCGCCTTGACCCCACCGCGCGCGCTGATCGCCGAGGCGGTGAACGTCGTGGTCTTCATCGCCGGCCGGGGTCGCGCCCGGCACGTCCAGACCATCACTCGCATCGTCGGCTTCGACGTTCACGGCTACCAGCTCGACGATGTGCTCACGCCACCGCTTCCGACCCTTTCACTGCCTTCCTCAACCACCCCCGGAGAACTGCCATGACGCATGCCCATATCCCTGCCTTCCGTACTTCCGTAATTCCGCATCCGCGGCTCCAGTCGCGACTCCGTTTCCTGTGGCGGCCAGCACAACAAGGCCTGCTGCTGGGCGTCTTGATGCTGTGCATGGCGACGACCGCGCAAGCGGCGGGTTCCAGCATGCCCTGGGAAGGGCCGCTGACCTCCATCCTCGAATCGATCCAGGGACCGGTGGCGCGGATCGTGGCGGTGATCATCATCATTTCCACCGGGCTGGCACTGGCGTTCGGCGACACCAGCGGCGGGTTTCGCAAGCTGATCCAGATCGTGTTCGGCCTGTCCATCGCCTTCGCCGCATCGAGCTTCTTCCTGTCGTTCTTCAGCTTCTCGGGCGGGGCCGTCGTATGAGTGCGACGACCAATGGTCGCGGCGAGTTCGCACCGGGCTTCGAGGTACCGCTGCATCGCTCGCTGACCGAGCCGATCCTGCTGGGCGGCGCGCCGCGCACCGTGGCAATCGCCAACGGCACGCTGGCCGCCGCCGTCGGGCTGGGCCTGCAACTGTGGATTCCCGGCCTGGTGCTCTGGATCGTCGGCCATTCGCTGGCGGTCTGGGGCGCACGGCTCGATCCGCAGTTCATGGCTGTGTTCGCCCGGCACATCAAGCACAAGCCCCTTCTCGATGTGTAGTGGACGTGTGAGGACATTGCCATGATGAATCTCGCGGAGTATCGCAAGCGGCCTGCCTTGCTGGCCGACTGGCTGCCCTGGGCGGGCCTCGTCGCGCCGGGCGTGGTGCTGAACAAGGATGGATCTTTTCAGCGCACGGCCCGCTTTCGCGGACCGGACCTGGACAGCGCGACGCAGGGCGAGTTGATCGCCACGTCAGCACGGCTCAACAACGCGCTGCGCCGGTTGGGTTCGGGTTGGGCCTTGTTCGTGGAAACCGAGCGGCGCGCCGCCGCAGGCTACCCTCGCTCGGAGTTCCCCGAGCCTTTGTCGTGGCTGGTGGACGAAGAACGCCGAGCTTCGTTCGAGGAAGACCACAGCCACTTCGAGAGCAGTTACCACCTGACGCTGGTGTACCTGCCGGCCGAGGAATCCCGCGCCCGTGCCGCCAAGCTGCTGTACGAGAACACCCCGCAAGGCGGCGTGGACTGGCGCGAGCGGCTGGAGACCTTCATGTCGGAGACGGATCGCTTCTTCGATCTGCTCGATGGCGTGATGCCGGAGATCGCCTGGCTGGACGACAGCCAGACACTGACTTACCTGCACGCCACCGTTTCGACGCGGCGCTACCGCGTCGGCGTGCCGGAACATCCCTTCCACATCGACGCCTTGCTGGCCGACTGCGCGCTGGTAGGCGGCCTGGCGCCGATGCTGGGCGACCAGCACCTGCGCGTGGCGTCGGTGCGGGGCTTCCCGACCTCGACCTGGCCGGGCTTGTTGGACGACCTGAACCGCCTGGGCTTCGCCTACCGCTGGTCCACGCGCTTCCTGTGCATGGACAAGGCCGAATCGGAGAAGGAGCTGGGGCGCTTGCGCCGCCAGTGGTTCGCCAAGCGCAAGAACGTCGTGGCCTTGCTGCGCGAGACCATCTTCCAGCAGGAAAGTCCGCTGGTCGATACAGATGCGTCGAACAAGGCATCGGACGCCGATGCGGCCCTGCAGGAACTGGGCAGCGATCAGGTGGCCTTCGGCTATGTCACGGCCACCGTGACGGTGCTCGATCCCCATCCAGCAGCAGCCGACGAGAAGCTGCGCCGGGTGGAGCGCGTCATCCAGGGCCGCGGCTTCGTCACCATTCCCGAGACCTTGAACGCGGTCGATGCGTGGCTGTCGTCCATCCCGGGAAACGCCTACGCCAACGTCCGCCAGCCCATCATCTCGACACTGAACCTGGCGCACCTGATGCCGGTATCGGCGGTGTGGGCCGGGCCGGAGAAGAACGTGCATCTCGACGGCCCGCCACTGATCGTCACCCGCACCGATGGCGCGACGCCGTTTCGGCTGGTGACGCACATCGGCGACGTGGGTCATACCTTGGTGGTCGGGCCGACGGGCATGGGCAAGTCGGTATTGCTTGCGACGCTGGCCATGCAGTTCCGCCGCTATGCCGGATCGCGTATTTTCGTCTTCGACATGGGGCGCTCAATGCGCGCCACCATCCTGGGACTGGGTGGCGAGCAGTACGACCTGGGCACCGACGGCGACATCGCGTTCCAGCCGTTGGCGCGCATCGATCAAGAGCGCTACCGCACCTGGGCCGCCGAATGGCTGGAAGGTCGGCTGCTGCATGAGGGCGCAACAGTTGGCCCCGACGAGAGGGCTGCGATCTGGTCGGCGTTGGGCAGCTTGTCGGGCGCGCCGGTGGAACAACGCACGCTGACCGGCTTGTCCGTTCTGTTGCAGAGCAACGCGCTGCGCCAGGCCTTGCAGCCCTATGTGCTGGGCGGCGCCCACGGCAAGCTGCTGGATGCGGATTCGGATCGCCTGGGCTCGGGTTCTGTGCAGTGCTTCGAGATGGAAGAGCTGATGCACAGCAAGGCGGCTGTACTGGCCGTGCTGGGCTATCTGTTCGCACGCTTCGATGAACGCTTCGACGGCGCGCCGACCTTGCTGATCCTTGACGAGGCCTGGCTGTTCCTCGATGACCCGGTATTTTCCGCACGCATCCGGCAGTGGCTCAAGACCCTGCGCAAGAAGAACGTCAGCGTGATTTTTGCCACGCAGTCGCTGGCCGACATTCAGAACTCGTCCATTGCACCCGCCATCGTGGAGAGCTGCGCGAGCCGCATTTTCCTGCCGAACCCGCAGGCGACCGAACCCCAGATCAGGACGATCTACGAAGGCTTCGGTCTCAATCGCCGGCAGATCGACATCGTTGCCGAGGCGGTGCCCAAGCGCGACTACTACTACCAGTCGCGGCTGGGCAACCGGCTATTCGACCTGGATCTGGGGCCGGTGGCGCTGGCCTTTGCCGCCGCTTCGTCACCGCAGGATCAGCGTGACATCGACGCGGTGCGCGATGGCGTTTCGTCTTCCGCTGCGTCCTCCGCTTCGCCGTCCAGTTTCGCAGCCGCCTGGCTGCGCCATCGCGGCCTCGACTGGGCCGCCGATCTTGTTCCGTCCGTTCCATCCCCTTCGTCCATTCCACAGGAGCACACGCCATGAAGAAGACCTTGCTTGCCCTTGCCGCCGCCGCGCTGCTGGGCGCCTTGCCCGTCGCCCATGCGCAATGGGTGGTGATCGACCCCACGAACCTGGCGCAGAACATCATGACCGCCTCCAACACGCTACGGCAGATCAACAATCAGATCACCCAGCTCCAGAACGAAGCGCAGATGCTGATGAACCAGGCGCGCAATCTGGCGAAGCTCGACTTCGATGTGGTCAACCGCCTGCGCTCCACGCTGGCAACCACCGAACGCCTGATCGCCGAGGCGCAGGGGCTGGCCTACGACGTGCAGAACATGGACCGGGAGTTCGTCCGGCTGTACCCGGACCAATACGCTGCCACCGTCAGTGGCGACCGCATGGCACAGGATGCCCGCCAGCGCTGGAAGCACACGCTCGACGGCCTGCACACCGCCATGCGGATGCAGGCGCAGGTGTCACAGAACCTGGCCTCCGACGAAGGCGTGCTGGCCGATCTGGTGAGCCGCAGCCAGTCGGCCACCGGTGCGCTGCAGGCGGCGCAGGCGACGAACCAGCTCCTGGCCTTGCAGGCGAAGCAGTCGATCCAAGCGCAGCAGTTGCAGATCACACAGGACCGCGCGGCCTCGCTGGAATTGGCTCGGCAAGCGGCGGCAACCGAACGTGCCCGCGAGGTGCGGCGGCGCTTCATCGGCACCGGCACGCCGTACACGCCGCATGCCGTCGATTTCTACGGCAACTGAAGGGCATGCCATGAAGCCCCTCTCCTCCGTGGTCACGATGGTCGCGTTGCTGGTGCTGGCGGGTTGCAAGCCATCGGCAACGGCCGATGGCATTGATGCGCTGGCGGCCGATCCAACGCGGCTCAAGGCTGTTCGCCAGCAATGCCAGGCGGATCGTGCGAAGGCGGGGGAGCCCGTTTGTCAGGCGGCGGCCGAAGCCTTCCGCCGCCGCTTTTTTGCCGGGACGGCCGGCCCCGATGAATACCGGACGCTTTCCGACCTGCCGCCGATTCCGCCGAGCTTCGATGAACCTATCGCGAGGGATGTGCCATGAACGATGTGACGGTCATCGACCGATTCCTCAACGTCTTCTCGACCTACATCGATTCCGGCTTCGGATTGCTGGGTGGCGAAGTCGCCTTCTTGACCGCCACGCTGGTGGTGATCGACATGACCTTGGCCGGTCTGTTCTGGGCCATGAGCCATGCGTCGGGCCAGGGTGACGACATCATGGGCAAGCTCATCAAGAAGGTGCTGTACGTCGGTGCCTTCGCCTACATCATCGGCAACTTCAACATGCTGGCGGGGATCGTGTTCCGGTCCTTCGCCGGGTTAGGACTGGTGGCGTCGGGCTCGACCATCACGCAGGCGGAGTTCCTGCAACCCGGCAGGCTGGCCAAGGTGGGCATCGATGCCGGCGCGCCGATTCTGGAGCAGATCGGCGAGATGGCTGGCTTCCCCGAGGTGTTCGTGAACCTCGATCCCATCGTGGTGATGTTCCTGGCCTGGCTGGTGGTGGTGATGAGTTTCTTCGTGCTGGCGATCCAGCTCTTCATCACGCTGATCGAATTCAAGCTGACCACGCTCGCCGGCTTCGTGCTGGTGCCGTTCGCGCTCTGGAACAAGACCTCGTTCCTGGCGGAGAAGGTCTTGGGCAACGTGGTGTCCTCGGGCATCAAGGTGCTGGTGCTGGCGGTGATCGTCGGCATCGGTACCGGCTTGTTCGCCGAGTTCCAGGTGACGCCCGACGAACCCTCCATTGATCACGCGCTGGTGGTGATGCTGGCATCGCTCACGCTGCTGGCGCTGGGGATCTTCGGGCCGGGTGTCGCCACCGGTCTGGTGTCCGGTGCGCCGCAGTTGGGTGCTGGCGCGGCCGCTGGCACGGCCCTGGGGGTGGCCGGCACCGCCGTCGCCGTGGGCGCGGCGGCGACCGGCGTAGGCAGTGCCGTCGTGGCCGGTGCACGCATGGCGCCGGCTGCCGCCAGGATGGCGGCGAGCGGCGCCCGCGCCGCGTCTTCCACGGCCAGCAGTGCGAAGTCAGCGTTCCAGGCCGGCTCCGCGGGTGCGGGCGGCGGGATCAAGGGCGCAGCTGCTGGCCTGGGCAACGTCGCCAAGACCGGCGCGCAGTCGGTCGGGCAGAAGGTCGCCGCCGGCGCTCAGTCGATGAAGGCGCGGGCTGCCGCTGCCATCCAGCCGAACGCCCCTGCATCCGCTGCGGGTGCAGCGAGTGCTGCCGGCGGCCCAGCCGCCCAAGGCGGCGCCGAAGCAACCCCCACCAACACCGAGCAACCCGCGTGGGCCAAGCGCCTGCATCGCAAGCAGCAGATCAGCCATGCCGCTTCGACCGTCGCCCACACGCTGCGCGGTGGGGACGGCGGTGGTTCCGGCTCCGCGCCCAGTCTGCGCGATCCCTCGGATTCCTAAGGAGAAGACTTCATGCGATTCAAACGACCTCAGGTGCGTTACGCGGACACGCCGCAGCCCGCCACTCCGTACCAATCCGCCGAACAGGTCTGGGACGACCGTATCGGTTCGTCTCGCGTGCAAGCGAAGAACTGGCGGCTGATGGCCTTTGGCTGCCTGGCGCTCGCATTGCTGATGGCCGGTGGCCTGGTCTGGCGTTCGGCGCAGTCCATCGTCACGCCCTTCGTCGTGGAGGTGGACAGCGGTGGGCAGGTGCGGGCCGTGGGAGAGGCGGCCACGCCGTACAAGCCCAACGACGCGCAAACGGCGCATCACCTGGCGCGCTTCGTCACGCTGGTGCGCTCACTGTCCATCGATCCCATCGTCGTGCGACAGAACTGGCTCGATGCCTATGACTACACCACCGACCGCGGCGCGGCGGTGCTCAACGACTACGCGCGCGTGAACGATCCCTTCGCCCGCGTGGGCAAGGAGTCGGTGACGGTCCAGATCACCAGCATCGTGCGCGCCAGCGATGCGTCGTTCAACGTGCGCTGGACCGAGCGCCGCTATGTCAACGGCGCAGCCGCTGGGCTGGAACGGTGGACGGCGGTGGTCTCCATCGTCCTGCAGACGCCGCGCACCGAGGAGCGCCTGCGCCGCAATCCGCTGGGCATCTACGTCAATGGGTTGTCGTGGAGCCGTGAACTCGATTCTTCCGAAGGAACCAAGCCATGAAACCCTCTTTGCGCATTTACGTATTCGTGTCTCTGCTTGCCGCCCTTGTAGGTTGCGCCACGCAGGGCAAACCGCCGCCGACCATCACGCTTGATGAGCCGGTCGCGGCACAGGCGTTGCCCGAGCTGCCCAGGCCCATCGAGGTGGTCACCGTGCCGGAACCACTGGCGCTGCCGGCGCAGCTCAAGCCGCTGCCTTTGGCGCCGGAAGCCGTCGTCGTGCCGGAGCCTGCCGACGAGAAAGTCCGGGTTTCGCGCGCCAATCAGGAAGCCCGTATGGCGCCCACCCGCGAGGGCTACGTCAATGCGATTCAGGTGTGGCCGTTCACCGATGGCGCGCTGTACCAGGTCTATGCGAGTCCGGGCCGGGTGACGGTCGTGTCGTTGCAGCCTGGTGAGGAGCTGGTGACGGTCGCCGCTGGCGACACGGTGCGCTGGATCGTGGGCGACACGTCCAGCGGCGCGGGCGCCGACCTGCGTGTGAGCGTGCTGGTCAAGCCCACGCGAAGCAATCTGAAGACCAATTTGGTCATCACCACCAGTCGGCGTACCTACCTGATCGAGTTGACCTCGACCGAGAAAGCCTGGATGGCGTCGGTGTCCTGGGACTATCCGAAGGACCGCATGCTGGCGTTGCAGCGCCAGTCGCAGGCGGCACAGGTTGCCGCGCCGGTGGATGCCGGTCTGTCGCTGGAGCGTATTCGCTTTCGCTACGCGATCTCGGGCAGCAACCCGTCGTGGAAGCCGCTGCGCGCCTTCGATGATGGCGAGAAGGTCTACATACAGTTTCCCGGCGGCATTGCGCAGGGCGAGCTGCCGCCGCTGTTCGTGATCGGCGCGCAAGGCGATGGGCAGCTCGTGAACTACCGCTTCCGCTCGCCGTACTACATCGTGGACAGGCTGTTCGGCGCGGCCGAACTTCGCTTGGGCGCAGACAAGGGCGACGTGGTGCGCATCGAGCGAACGGACGGGGTCTCTGGAGCGCGGAGGAACTGACCATGAGCCAGGACACCACTGCCGATGTTCCGATGCCAGACGTGCCGCCCAAGGCGGCCCCTGAGGACGTGACGCTGCGCGCACAGCCACGTGCGGTCACACGCTTGAACCGGCGCATGCTGGCCGCACTCGCTGGGGGCCTGTCGGTGGCCGTACTGGGTGCGCTGATGTGGTCGCTGCAACCGCAGCGGCGCAACGTGAGCGAATCCACCGAGTTGTACAACGTCGATCGCGTGTCGCGCTCCGAAGGGCTGGATCAACTGCCGACCGATTATTCCAAGCTGCCGGCTGCTGTGCCGCAACTCGGCGCGCCGTTGCCGGGCGACCTGGGCGGACCGATGCTGAAGGCCGAACAGCAGGCGCAGGGCTACGGCTACCAGCAGCCGGGACACGATCCTGCCGAGGCGGATCGTCTGGCGCGCTTGAAGGAGGCAGAGGAAGCGGCGGCCTCGTCGGTGTTCTTCCGCTCAGGTGGGGCGAAGGTGGCCGCCCCTGCGGCAGCAGCGCAGGGCACGCCTGCGGCTGCACTGGCCGCGAACGCGGCCTTCGATCCGATGGCCGCTGGACCCGCCTCGACGGCAGCGCAACCCACCGACCCCACGGCGGTGCAGAACCGGCAGGATCAGAAGGAAGCGTTTCTGTCCAAGGCCGATTCTGTGCAAACCCGCAATTCCGGTTCCCTGCAATTGCCCACCTCTCCGTACCAGGTGATGGCAGGGACGGTGATCGCGGCTGCTTTGGTCACAGGCATCAAGTCCGATCTGCCGGGCGATGTGATCGCCACGGTGACGGAGCCGATCTACGACACGGCCACCGGCAAGTTCCTGCTGATACCGCAGGGCGCTCGCCTCATGGGCAAGTACAACAGCCAGGTCAGCTACGGCCAGAGCCGCACGCAGGTGGTCTGGACCCGGGTCATCCTGCCGGACACGTCTTCGTTCCAGTTGGACAACCTGGTGGGTACCGACCCCGCCGGCTATGCCGGCCTGGAGGATGGGGTCGATTGGCATTGGGATCGCATCTTGGCGGGCGCGGCGATGACGACCCTGCTGGGCATCGGCGCCGAACAGGCCGCACCGGAGAACCGCCAGGACGGGGATCGCGTCATCATCGCCGGGCGTGACGGCCTGCAGGACACCGTGAATCAGGTGGGTCAGGAGATGACCCGGCGCAACATGAACATCCAGCCGACGCTGACCAGTCGACCTGGACTGCCGGTCCGCATCATCGTCAATCGGGATCTGGTGCTGCGTCCATATCAGCCGCTCTTCTTCAACACGGGAGCATCACGATGAGCACGCCGATCAAGAGGCTGCGGCTCGGGCCACTGCCGAAGACGGAAAGCACGAAGCTGACTTTCACATGCCCGGCCAGTTTGAAAGCTGACCTCGACCGCTATGCAACGCTGCACGCGCAAACCTACGGCGAAGCGGTGGACGTCGCGACGTTGATCCCACACATGCTAGAGGCATTCATTGCAGGAGATCGAGGATTTCGATCTCAAGCGCATAGGCAGCACAAGCGGGCCGCACGGGATACCACACCGCCGTAACGTGCAGTTTGGCTGATGCCCTCCCCGCTTCGCCCCAGCGAGTTGTTCCAATTGCTGCCGATAGTCACCATGACTCCATATGAACAGACCGCTACTGGGAGTCATCAATGCACGCCCGCATGGACCACGTCACTGAATACGGGGAGCCGACGCCGCCGCACGCGCATGCACAGCATCCCGGCACGGATGGTTATGACAACCTGCCCCAGTTTCCTGCAAGGTTTCCTTTGCCTTTCCGTCGAACCATCCGTCGCCAGGAACTCCACCAGATCGTTCCTCTGGCAGAGACGACGATCTACGCGATGGAGCAGCGCGGCGAATTTCCACGCCGATTCGCTCTCACCGCCCGCTGCGTCGTGTGGGATCTGGAAGAGGTCGAAGCCTGGGTTGACGCGCGAAAAAAAGCCTCTCGTTCCGGCGACGCCGCAAAATCAACGGGGCCTGATGTCAGGCAGCGCAAAAGCCGGCCGGTGCGCAACGCGTCGGCTCGGTAGCCGGCGCGATCACGCGACCAACACCCGCAGCTCGCGCGAAGCGGCAACAGTCAATCTGCCGGCTTCCCTGGCCAGATTGACTTCCAATGCCGCACGCGCGGTTTCCAGCATTTTCCGCTCAAGGGTGTAGCCGCCCTTCTCTTCTAACCAGCTCAGCACTTCGGCCAGGTGCCAGATCGAGGCGCTGCCCTCATGCACCGGCGCGGGAAACGTAGCGACATGGGAGAGCATCAGCTTGCGCATCGCCTGACGCGACACGCCCACCAGTTCGGCCACATCGGTTAGACCGACGAAATCCGGTACCGCCTCCACCAACTTTGCCGAAGGGACGGCACGCTTCACGTCGGCCAGCGCACTGCGCACGGCCGCCTGTGCGTTCTCGGCTTCGCGAGTGAACTCCAGCGCCAGACGACCCGGCTGTCCGATACCCACCAAGGCATCATCGCAGCCAGCACCGCCCAGGCGCTCGACCAGCGTATCCGGATCACTGTCATGCTCCGCAAGCTGGTACTTCAAGGTGAAGGTGTATTCCATGGGTCATTCCTCGGGCGAAGAGTCGGCTTCGTTTCGTTGCTTATGAGTCGTGCAGTTGTCCACAACGCGCCGCAGCGCTCGGGCATGATTGCCAGGGTTCTTCGGCGTGCTCCACACGCTGGTAATGCAGAACTCACCGCTGCGGCACTCATCGTCGTTGTACGGGCAGTAAATCTTGCCCCAGGCATGACTGCCGCCAACCGTGACGCGCCAACCCTGCGCTTCAGCGTGCTTGAGCGCCCTTTCGACTTCCTTCTTCGGGTGAGAGGGACGAGTCATTCATAGTCTCCAGTATGGGGATGAATCGGAAGGTTGTCAACCGACAACCTTCCGCAAAATGACTCAGACCGCTGCACTCAGTACTGGCACGACCGTGTTGCTCGGCAGCAGCGTGGGCGCGTAGCTCCCGCCCTCCACCCACGCATCGACCATGTTGGCCCACTCCTGCAGCATGTGGCGCCGCGGCTCGGCGTATTCGGCCTTGTTGTAGACCGAGCGCGAGGAACGGCCGTCTTCATGGGCCAGGCACTTCTCGATCCAGTCGCCGTTGAAGCCGACCTCGTTGAGCAGCGTCGAGCCGGTGCGGCGCAGGTCGTGCACCGTGAAAGGCTCTAGCGGTAAACCGGTGGCCTTGGCGCGCTCAGACACGATCTGGGTCACGCGGTTGAGCGTCGCCTTGGACATACAGCGGTCGGCGTCGTAGCGCGACGGCAGGACGAACTTCGACCCCGCCGCGCAAGTGTGCAGCGCAACGAAGATATCCACCGTCTGGCGCGACAGATAGACGACGTGCGGGTTACGACCCTTCATTCGTGATTTGGGGATCGTCCAGGTCGCGTTCTCGAAATCAACCTCGGCCCATGTCGCCTCGATCAGTTCGCTCTTGCGTACCAGCGTCAGCAGAATCATGCGCAACGCCAGGCGGATGGTCGGATATGTCGCTACCGATTCCATCTGCCGGTACATCAGGCGAATCTCCATGGGTGACAGCGCCCGGTCCTTGGGCACGAAGGTCGCAATCGAAGCCGCGCCCACGCCGTCGGCCGGGTTGTCCACCTTCTCGCCGTGCAGGATAGCGAAGGCATAGACCTGCTTGACGATGTCGCGAACGTGAACGGCTGTGGCGGGCGCGCCACGGGCCTTCACCTTGTTGCACAGGGCGCGCAGGTCGTCGGAGCTGATTTCGTTGAGTAGCCGGTTCTTGAACGCCGGCAGGACGTCCCGATCAACGATGCTCTTTCGCATCGCGCGCGTGCTGTCGGCCATCTTGGCGTCGGCAAGCCATCGGGCAGTCATGTCGCCGAAGTTCTTGGCAGCGGTCAGCCGGCGCTTCTCGCGCTGCTTCTCGTGCGCCGGGGACTTGCCCTGGGCGACGGCTTTCTTGGCGTCGAGCAGCTTTTCGCGGGCCATCGCCAGCGAGATGCCGGCCGGCCCGTAACGGCCGATGGTCAGCGTCTCCCGCCGGCTGTTGAGACGGTAATCGTAGCGGAAGGTGACGGTACCGGTGGGCGATACCGTCACGTACATGCCGTCACGGTCGGATGCCTTGTAAGTCAACGACTTAGGTTTGAGATTGCGTAGTGCGGTGTCGGTAAGCATCGAGGTTTTTCTCCTGTTCTTGACGGCTTTTACCGTCAGGGGTCAGGAGACCTGCTGATGCCTGGAAAGCCGCATAAAACAAGCTTTCCAGAGGAGACATTTACCGTCAAAGACCGGTTTGGTCTCAATAGTAAACGGGAAGGTCTTAATCCGACCTCCAGTTCTTACCGTCAGTTCTACCGCCAACCTGTTTTGCTGGTCAGCGATAGCCACCGATAGCCTCCGTGACGTATTTCATTAAAAATCAACACGTTACGTCAGTTTTTCGATAGTTGGCGATAGTCCCTGAAGGACGTCAATTCATTCCCACTCGATCGTCGCCGGCGGCTTGCTGCTGATGTCGTAGGTGACGCGGTTGATGCCGCGCACCTCGTTGATGATGCGACTGCTGACCTTCTTGAGCAGCGCGTAGGGCAACTCTGCCCAATCGGCGGTCATGAAGTCGCTGGTCTGCACGGCGCGCAGGGCCACCACATAGTCGTAGGTGCGGCCGTCGCCCATCACGCCCACGCTCTTGACAGGCAGGAAGACCGCAAAGGCCTGGCTGGTAAGCTCGTACCAGGTCTTGCCGGTCGCCTCGTCGCGGGTGGCGCGCAGCTCCTCGATGAAGATGGCGTCGGCGCGGCGCAGCAAGTCGGCGTAGTCCTTTTTTACTTCGCCCAAGATGCGAACGCCCAAGCCGGGGCCGGGGAAGGGGTGGCGATAGACCATCTCGTGCGGCAGGCCCAGGGCCACGCCCAGCTCGCGCACCTCGTCCTTGAACAAATCGCGCAGCGGCTCCAGCAGCTTGAGGCCCAACTGCTCGGGCAGGCCGCCCACGTTGTGGTGGCTCTTGATGGTGACGGCCTTCTTGGATTTGGCACCGCCGGACTCGATCACGTCGGGGTAGATGGTGCCCTGGGCCAGCCACTTTGCTCCATTTTTCGAAGCGCCTGACGCTGTCAGCTTGGCCGCTTCGGCCTTGAAGACCTCGACAAACTCGCGCCCGATGATCTTGCGTTTTTGCTCGGGCTCGCTCACGCCCTTGAGATGCCCCAGGAACTGCTCGGCCGCATCCACGCGGATGACCTTGGCGTGCAGCTGGCCGACGAACATGTCCATCACCATGTCGCCCTCGTTTTGCCGCAGCAGGCCGTGGTCGACGAACACGCAGGTCAGCTGGTCGCCGATGGCGCGGTGGATCAGCGCCGCGGCGACGCTGGAATCGACGCCGCCCGACAGGCCCAGGATCACCTCTTCGTCGCCCACCTGCGCGCGGATGGCCTGCACCGCCTCTTCGACGTGGCCGCGCATGTCCCAATCGGCGCGCGCGTCGCAGATGCCGAGCACGAAACGCTCCAGCATCGCCCTGCCCTGCAGCGTGTGCGTGACCTCGGGGTGAAACTGCACGGCATAGAGATGCCGCGCCTCGTCGGCCATGCCGGCAATGGGGCAGCTGGGCGTGCTGGCCATCAGCTTGAAGCCCGGCGGCAGCGCGGTCACCTTGTCGCCGTGGCTCATCCACACCTTGAGCATGCCGTGGCCATCGGGCGTGGTGAAGTCGGCGATGCCGTTCAGCAGCGCGGTGTGGCCGCGCGCGCGCACCTCGGCGTAGCCGAACTCGCGCGTGTGCCCGCCCTCCACCTTGCCGCCCAGCTGCTGCGCCATGGTCTGCATGCCGTAGCAAATGCCCAGCACCGGCACGCCCAGCTCGAACACCGCCTGCGGCGCGCGATCGGTGCTTTCCTCGGTGGTGCTGGCGTGGCTGCCCGACAGGATCACGCCCTTCAGCTGCCCATCGGCCGCGTACTGGCGCACCCAGTCGTCGCTGACGTCACAGGGGTGGACCTCGCAATACACCCTGGCCTCGCGCACGCGGCGCGCGATGAGCTGGGTGACTTGGGAGCCGAAGTCGAGGATGAGAATCTTGTGGTGTTGCATGGTCGGGATGGGATGCCTCCCGTCAAGAGAGGCATCAGCACACGCGTCAGTAACCGTTGAATAAAAAATCCAGCGCCGCAACGATGCGGGCCTGTTCATGGGTCAGGGAAGCGACCGGCTTCTTGAGCAGGCGGGCCGGGACGGCCGCCAGCTTGGGCGTCTCCAGCATGCACTCTTCACCGGCCACCTGCAGCACGGGCACCAGGCTTTCCGGCAGTTTGACCGCCGCGAAATGCGAGCGGCGTCGCAAGGGGACCACCACGCGGCTGTCCAGCCCGTCCATCAGTCCGCTTTGCACATCCAGCAGAAATGGGGTGCTCGCGGCATGGGGGCCGCTGTTGACAAACACGTCGAAGCGCGCCATCAAAAGGTCTTCCAGCGCTCCAGTGGCAAACCATCTTGCTCCACCGTGGCGTTGTAGGCCGCGATGAAGTCGGCATGTTCGGCGCGCCAGCGCCGTGCGCGTTCGCTGCGGACCAGCTCGCGCAGATGCTGTTCGCAAACCTGAGACAAGTTGATGTCCAGCTCGCGCGCGGCCTGCAGAACGTCTTCGCTCAGGCTGAGGTTGGTCGCACGCTTGCGTTGGGCGGAAGCGGCCGTCTCGGTCATGACATCAGCAATGCGTAATCACAATGCGCATATTTTATGCGCAGATCATGGCGCGCGGCCAGCCCCCAGCTCACAGCTTCTCGGTCTGCCCGCTGCTCGGCTGCCACTTCATCAGCCGCCGCTCGGCCACGCCGACCAGGCCGTCGAGCACCAGGGCAAAGGCGGTCAGCAACACGATGCCGGCGACCACGGTGTCGACATCGAAGCTGCCTTCGGCCTGCAGGATGAGGTAGCCCACGCCGCTGGCCGAGCCCAGGTATTCGCCCACCACCGCGCCGACGAAGGCCAGGCCGACCGAGCTGTGCAGGCTGGAGAACACCCAGCTCATGGCGCTGGGCACGTACACGTGGCGCATCAGGTCGCGCCGGCTGGCGCCCAGCATGCGCGCGTTGGACAGCACCACCGGGCTGACCTCGCGCACGCCCTGGTAGACGTTGAAGAACACGATGAAGAACACCAGGGTGACGGCCAGCGCCACCTTGGACCAGATGCCCAGCCCGAACCACAGCGCGAAGATCGGCGCCAGGATGACGCGCGGCATGGCGTTGGCGGCCTTCAGGTAGGGGTCGAGCACGGCCGAGGCAAAGGGCGCCAGCGCCAGCCACAGGCCCACGCCCATGCCGGCCAGTGTGCCAATGCCGAAGGCCAGCAGCGTCTCCACCAGCGTGACCCACATGTGGCCGTAGATGTCGCCGTTGGTGACGAACCAGGCCCACAGCCGCTGCGCCACGATCTGCGGGCGGCCGAAGAAAAAGGCCACCGTGTCGGACGCGTTGGAGGCCCAGGCCCACAGGCCGACGATGACGATCAGCAGGCCGATCTGCCAGGCGCGCAGCTTGACTTGGCTCATGCTCAGGCCACCTTCCGCTTTTGCTGGTCGTAGCCTTTGAGCACCTCGTCGCGCAGCACGGCCCAGATCTGAGCGTGCAGGTCGACGAAGCGCGGCAGGTTGCGGATCTCGGCCACGTTGCGCGGGCGCGGCAGGTCGATGACGAACTGGCCGATGGGGTGCGTGGCCGGCCCGGCCGACAGCACCACCACGCGGTCGGACAGCGCGATGGCCTCGTCCAGGTCGTGCGTGATGAACAGCACCGCCCGCCCCTGCGCGGCGGCGCCGGTCTTGCCCTGCGGCGGCTCGGCCCACAGTTCCAGCAGCTCGTTTTCCATCAGCTGACGGGTCTGCACGTCGAGTGCCGAAAAGGGCTCGTCCATCAGAATGATGTCCGGGTCCAGAATCAGCGTTTGCGCCATGGCCACGCGCTTGCGCATGCCGCCCGACAGCTGGTGCGGGTAGCGGTCCTCGAAGCCCGCCAGCCCCACGCGCGCCAGCCAGGCCATGGCGCGCTCGCGCGCCTCGGCCGCCGGCGTGGCGGCAAACACCAGCCCGGCCATCACGTTGTCCAGCGCGGTCTTCCAGGGCATCAGCGACTCGGCCTGGAACATGTAGCCGGCGCGCCGGTTGAGCCCCTGCAGCGGCTCGCCGAACACCGACACCTGCCCGCGCGAGGGCGCCAGCAGGCCGGCGCCGATGTTCAGCAGCGTGCTCTTGCCGCAGCCCGTGGGGCCGACGACCGAGACGAACTCGCCGGGCGCCACCGCCAGGTCGGTGTCCTGCACCGCCGTGTACCGCTGGCCGGGCGCGTCGCGGCTGGTGAAAACGCAGGTGATGGCCTGCAGGTCGAGCGCGGGGGCGTTGGCGGTTTTCAAGTCAAATCGGCCTCTGGCGCCCGCCAATCAAGCGCGAGCAGCTACAACAATGTGAGTATTCGATCAGGAATACTTGACGTCGGCCTTGCGCGCGAAGGCGTTGGTGTAGGTCTTGGCCAGGTCGATGCTCTTGTCCGCCAGGCTGGGCTCGAAGGTCTTGAGCATGCGCAGCGCGGTGGCGGGGCCCGCCTCGGGCATGATGCCGTCGGGCGAGATGGCCTGGCGCACGTTTTCCCACGCGGCCAGGTACAGCGCGCGGTCGCCCAGCAGGTAGGACTCGGGCACGGCCTTGACGATGTCCGACGGCCCCGCCTTGGTCAGCCAGCGCAGCGCGTGCACCATGGCGTTGGCCAGCGCCTGGGTGGTGTGGGGGTTTTCCTGCACGAACTTGGCGTGCGTGTACAGCACGGCCGCGGGCATGGGGCCGCCGTAGACGGCCTGGGTGTCCTTCAGGGTGCGGGTGTCGGCCACCACCTTGATCAAGTTGTCGCGCTGCAGCATGGTGATGACCGGGTCGAGGTTGGCGATGGCGTCCACCTGCCCCGACTTGACGGCCGTGATGGCGCCGCTGGCCGCGCCCACGCCGATGAAGGACACGTCGCTGGGCTTGAGCCCCGCCTTGGCCAGCACGTAGCTGGCCATCATCGAGGTGGACGAGCCCGGCGCAGTGACGCCGATCTTCTTGCCCTTGAGGTCGGCCAGGCTCTTGTAGTCGGGCATGGTCTTGGTCGACACGGCCAGCACGATCTGCGGCGCGCGTCCCTGCAGCACGAAGGACTCGATGATCTGGTTCTTGGCCTGCATGTTGATGGTGTGCTCGTAGGCGCCCGACACCACGTCGGCGCTGCCGCCCACCAGCGCCTGCAGCGCCTTGGAGCCGCCGGCGAAGTCCGGAATCTCGACCTGCAGGCCCTCGTCCTTGAAGTAGCCCAGCTGCTCGGCAATGGTGAGCGGCAGGTAATAAAACAGGTTCTTGCCGCCGACGGCAATGGTCAGCTTGCTTTTTTCGGGCTTGCCGGCCTGCGCCCACACGCGCGGAAAGGCCAGCGCCGCCGGCGCCAGGGCAAGGGTCTTCAAGATGGTACGGCGCATGGCGGAAGTCCTTTCGGGTGAAAAACAGGCAAGCGCTGAATCTAGCAGACTGAACACGACTCGATCACCGGGCAAGCCCGGAGAACGCGTGGCCAGCGCGGGATTGCGCGCCCGCGCACCGGCCTGGCCGGGCCGCGCGGCAAGATGCGGGGCACAAGAGCTGTCACACTCGAGGCTTGGAGGTTGCTGCCATGACGTTGAATATCCTGCTGCCGCTGGACGGCACCGACTTGTCGCTGGAACAGACGCGCTTTGCGATTCGCCTGTGCCAGAGCGGGCTGGACGCCCACTTCGTCGCCGCCAACGTGCAGGAGCCGGCGAGTTTCTACGAGTTCATCACCGCGCGCGATCCGGCCCGGCTGCAGCAGATGGTGATCGGCACCGCGCAGGAGCTGGTGGCGCCGGCCGTGGCGCTGCTGAAGGACGCCGGCCTGTCGCACGAGGTGGTCATGGTGGAGGAAGGCGATGCGGTGCAGGGCATGCTGGAGCTGATCGAGTCCGAAGGCTGCGACATGGTCATCATCGGCGCGCACCCGCCTTCGCTGCTGGCCACCGGCAGCATGCGCTCGTCGGCGATGCGCCTGGCCAAGGTGGCGCCGGTGCCGGTGCTGTCGGTGCGCGCGCCCGCGCCGGCCGAACCCGACGAAGACGAGGACGACGCGCCCTGACGCGCGTCAGCAGGGCGAGGCCGGCGCCGTGCGCGAGGCCGGCGGGCGGTGCTGGCGCAGGTCGGGCAGGAACACCGTCAGCAGGCCCAGCAGCGGCAAGAAGGCGCACAGGTGGTAGACGAACACGATGCCGCGCGCATCGGCCAGCGCGCCCAGCACCGCCGCGCCGATGCCGCCCATGCCGAAGGCGAAGCCGAAGAACATGCCCGACACCGCGCCCACCTTGCCCGGCATCAGCTCTTGCGCGAACACCAGGATGGCCGAGAAGGCCGAGGCGATGATCAGGCCGATGACGAAGCTGAGGACCACGGTCCAGGTCAGGTCGACGTAGGGCATGGCCAGGGTGAACGGCGCCACGCCCAGGATCGAGCCCCAAATCACGCGCTTGCGCCCGATGCGGTCGCCGATGGGCCCGCCCACCAGCGTGCCGGCGGCCACCGCGAACAAAAAGATGAACAGGTACACCTGCGCCGACTGCACCGAGACGCCGAAGCGCGTCATCAGATAGAAGGTGTAGTAGCTGGTCAGGCTGGTCAGGTAGAAATACTTGGAGAAGATCAGCACCAGCAGCACGCCGATGGCCAGCGCCACCGTGCGCGGTGGCACCGGGCTGGCCAGCGCCGTCGCCGGCTTCTTGGCACGCGGGCCGCTCAAATGCCGCGTCTTGTACCAGGTGCCGATCTGCCACAGCACGCCGATGGCCACCAGCGCCGCCAGCCCGAACCAGGCGATGGCGCGCTGCCCGTGCGGCATCACCACGGCCGCGGCCAGCAGCGGCCCGACCGCGCTGCCGGTGTTGCCGCCGACCTGAAAGATCGACTGCGCCAGCCCCGGCTGCCCGCCCGAGGCCAGGCGCGCGATGCGCGAGGACTCGGGGTGAAACACCGACGAACCCGTGCCCACCAGCGCCGCGGCCACCAGCACCACGCCGAAGTTGGGCGCCACCGACAGCAGCAGCAGCCCGCACAGCGTGGAGCCCATGCCGAAGGCCAGCGAATGCGGCTTGGGGTGCTTGTCGGTGTACAGGCCCACCAGCGGCTGCAGCAGCGAGGCCGTCAACTGGTAGGTCAGCGTGATCAGCCCGATCTGCGCGAAGCTCAGGCTGAACTCGCCCTTGAGCATGGGGTAGATCGCCAGGATCAACGACTGGATCATGTCGTTGAGAAAGTGCGAGAAGCTGATGGCGTACAGCACGCGAAAGCGCGTGCCCTCGGGGGCCTGGGGCGGCCCGGCGGTAATGGCGGCGGTGTTCATGGTCAGCCTGAAATTGTGCGCCTTCAGCCAAGCCAGCGCCGGGCATTGCGCCAGATCTGCATCCAGGGGCTGAAGCTGCTGCGGTCCTGGTCGGTCCAGCTCATCTGGATGTTGCGAAACACCCGCTCCGGGTGCGGCATCAGCGCGGTGAAGCGCCCGTCGGGCGTGGTCACCGCCGTCAGGCCGCCGGCGCTGCCGTTGGGGTTGAAGGGGTATCGCTCGGTCGGCTGGCCATGGTTGTCCACGAAGCGCATGGCGGCAACGACGCGCGCCGCATCGCCGCGCTGGCTGAAGTTGGCGTAGCCCTCGCCGTGCGCCACCGCGATGGGCAGGCGGCTGCCGGCCATGCCGGCAAAGAACAGGCTGGGCGAATCCAGCACCTCCACCATCGACAGCCGCGCCTCGAAGCGCTCGCTGCGGTTGGTGGTGAAGCGCGGCCAGGCGTCGGCGCCGGGGATGATGTCGGCCAGCTCGGCGAACATCTGGCAGCCGTTGCACACGCCCAGGGCGAAGGTGTTCTTGCGCTCGAAAAATGCCTTGAACTGCTCGGCCAGCGGCGCGTTGAAGGTGATCGAGCGCGCCCAGCCGATGCCCGCGCCCAGCGTGTCGCCATAGCTGAAGCCGCCGCAGGCCACCAGGCCCTGAAAGTCGTCCAGCCGCACGCGGCCGGTCTGCAGGTCGGTCATGTGCACGTCGAAGGCTTCGAAGCCCGCCTCGGTGAAGGCGTAGGCCATTTCGACGTGGGAGTTGACGCCTTGCTCGCGCAGGATGGCGACTTTGGGGCGGCTGAGCGCCAGAGCGGGAGCCAGGCCGGTTGCAGCGGATGCGTCCGCGCCCTCACCCCGGCCCTCTCCCGCATGCGGGAGAGGGGGATTCTGGCTCCCTCGCCCCTCTGGGGAGAGGGTTGGGGTGAGGGGCGACGGCGCGTCAACGTCGAACGTCAGATGCACATGCAAACCCGGATCATCCACCGCCCCCGCCGCCGCATGCTCGGCATCGGCACATTCGGGGTTGTCGCGCCCCTGGGCGATCTTCCAGCTCACGCTGTCCCACACCTGCTGCAGGTCGTGCAGCGGGGCGCTGAAGACCTCTTTGGCGTCGCGCCACACGCTGAGCTGCCCCTTGCCCTTGTCGATGCCTGAGGACGCCGGCCGCGTCTTGCCGATGACGTGGCTGTGGCGGGACAGGCCGTGCGTGCGCAGCACCTGCATCACTTGGTTGCGCTCGGCGGTGCGCACCTGCAGCACCACACCCAGCTCTTCGGCAAACAGTGCCTTCAGCGTCAGCCAGTCGCGCCGGCCGCTGACCTGCTTGGTCCACTCCTTGCCCTCGCCCGACTCCATGTGGCTGTCGTGCACGCCGTCGCCTTCCTGCAGCAGCATGTCCACGTTCAGCGCCACGCCCACCTGGCCGGCAAAGGCCATCTCGGCCACCGTGGCCAGCAGGCCGCCGTCGCTGCGGTCGTGATAGGCCAGGATCAGGCCGCTGGCGCGCAGCTCGTTGACGGCCGCCACCAGCGCCTTCAAATCCTGCGGATCGGCCAGGTCGGGCACGCCATCCTGCACCGGGCAGCCGCTTTGCCCCATGGCCTGCGCCAGCACGCTGCCCGCCAGCCGGTTGCGCCCGCGGCCCAGGTCGATCAGGATCAGCGAGCTGTCGATCTCAAGGCGATCGAGCTGCGGCGTGAGCGTGCCGCGCACGTCAGACACGCTGGCAAAGGCGCTCACGATCAGGCTGACGGGCGACACCACCTTGCGCGGCGCGCCATCGGCGTCCTGCCACTGCGTGCGCATCGACAGGCTGTCCTTGCCCACCGGAATGCTCACGCCCAGCGCGGGGCACAGCTCCAGGCCCACGGCCTGGACGGTGGCGTACAGCGCCGCGTCCTCGCCCGGCTCGCCGCAGGCCGCCATCCAGTTGGCCGACAGCTTGACGCGCGGCAGCTCGATCGGCGCCGCCAGCAGGTTGGTAATGGCCTCCGCCACCGCCATGCGGCCGGAAGCGGGCGCATCCAGCGCGGCCAGCGGCGTGCGCTCGCCCATGCTCATGGCCTCGCCGGCAAAGCCCGCGTAGTCGGCCAGCGTGACCGCGCAATCGGCCACCGGCAGCTGCCAGGGCCCGACCATGGGGTCGCGGTGCGTGAGGCCGCCCACGCTGCGGTCGCCGATGGTGATGAGAAAGCGCTTGCTGGCCACGGTGGGGTGGCTCAGCACCTGGATCACCGCGTCCTGCAGGCTCAGGTCATGCAGCTTGAGGGGCGCGAAGCTGCGGGCGACGGTGGTCACGTCGCGCTGCATCCTGGGCGGCTTGCCCAGCAGCACGTCCAGCGGCATGTGAACGGGTGCCCCCACGCTCCCCACTGCGTGTGGTTCGCCGCCCCCCGAGGGGGCTGCGCTTGCTTGGGGCGGCCCGGCGCTGCGCGCGGGCGCGCCATTGAAGGCCTGGCCATCGGCGACCAACAACTCGCGCTCCTCGGTCGCTACCCCCACCACCGCGAACGGGCAGCGCTCGCGCGCGCACAGCGCCTCGAACCGCGCCAGCGACTCGGGCGCGATGGCCAGCACATAGCGCTCCTGGCTTTCGTTGCACCAGATTTCCTTGGGCGCCAGGCCCGACTCCTCCAGCGGAATGGCGCGCAGGTCGAAGCGCGCGCCGCGCCCGGCGTCGTTGACCAGCTCGGGGAAGGCGTTGGACAGCCCGCCCGCGCCCACGTCGTGGATGGCCAGGATGGGGTTGTCCGCGCCCAGCACCTGGCACTGGGTGATGACCTCCTGCGCGCGGCGCTCGATCTCGGGGTTGCCGCGCTGCACCGAGTCGAAGTCCAGCTGCGCGGCGTTGGCCCCGCTGGCCAGCGAGCTGGCGGCGCCGCCGCCCATGCCGATCTTCATGCCCGGCCCGCCCAGCTGGATCAGCAGGCTGCCGGCCGCAAACTCGATCTTGTGCGTCAATAGCGCGTCGATGCTGCCGATGCCGCCGGCAATCATGATCGGCTTGTGGTAGCCGCGCTGCACCCCGCCGGCTTCCAGCTCGTATTCGCGAAAGTAGCCCAGCAGGTTGGGCCGGCCGAACTCGTTGTTGAAGGCCGCGCCGCCCAGCGGGCCCTCGGTCATGATCTGCAGCGCGCTGGCCAGGTGATCGGGCTTGCCGACCGTCGAGTCCCACAGCTTGCTCACCGTGAAGCCCGTCAGCCCCGCCTTGGGCCGCGCGCCGCGCCCGGTGGCGCCCTCGTCGCGGATCTCGCCGCCGGCGCCGGTGCTGGCGCCGGGGAAGGGGCTGATCGCCGTCGGGTGGTTGTGCGTCTCCACCTTCATCAGCACGTGGCGCATTTCACTCTTTTTTTGATAGCTGCTCGCGCTTTTCTCATCAGCCCCAGAGGCCGATTTGGCTTGAAACACCTGGCAGGCATGGCCTTCCATCACCGCCGCGTTGTCGCTGTAGGCCACCACCGTGTGCTGGGGGTTTTGCCGGTGCGTGTGGCGGATCATGCCGAACAGGCTGTGCGGCTGCGCCACGCCGTCGATGCGCCAGTCGGCATTGAAGATCTTGTGGCGGCAGTGCTCGCTGTTGGCCTGCGCGAACATCATCAGCTCGACGTCGGTGGGGTTGCGCCCCAGTCGGGTGAAGGCCTGCACCAGGTAATCGATCTCGTCGGCCGCCAGCGCCAGGCCCCAGTCGGTGTTGGCCTGCTGCAGCGCCGCGCGGCCGCCGGCCAGCACGTCGACGTGCGCCAGCGGCTCGGGCTGCAACGCGGTGAACAGCGCCCGCGCCGCCTCGCGCGAGGCCAGCACGCTTTCGGTCATGCGGTCGTGCAGCAGCGCGGCAACCGCGTCTTGCTGCTCTTGTGATAGCCGCCGGCGCTTGATCAGCGCGCGCTTGAGGCCGATTTGATACTCGACGATGCGCTCGACGCGGCTCACCGCCAGGCCGCAGTTGCGCGCGATGTCGGTGGCCTTGGAGGCCCAGGGCGACACCGTGCCCAGGCGCGGCGTGACGACCCAGCTCGTGGCACCCTCGCCCAGCGCGGGCGCGGCCGGCTCGCCGTAGCTCAGCAGCTCGCCCATGCGCTGCAGCGTGGCCGCGGTGGGCGCGGCATCGAAGCCGACCAGGTGCACGAAGCGCGCGCGCACCGCGTCGATGCCGGGCTCGACCGCCTGCAGGCGGCGCAGCAGGCCTTGGGCGCGAAACTCGCTCAGGGCGTTGCCGCCGTCGAAAAAATGAATGGGCTGGGTCACGGTGGACAAAAAGGCGATGGACGGGGCGCGCGGGCTGCGCGGCGGGTGCGCGGCCGCTGACTGGGGCCGCGCCGGAAACGCCGAGCGATTTTATCTGCCCGGTGCACGCGCCGCCGCGCGCGCCGCCTGCAGCCACGCGCCTCGGGTGGGATAATTTGGCCCCATGAGCATCACCATCAAGGACGAGGCGGGCATTGCCGCCATGCGCACCGCCTGCCGCCTGGCGGCCGAGGTGCTGGATCAACTCACGCCGCTCATCCGCCCGGGCATCACCACGCTGGACATCGACCGCTGGTCGGCCGAATTCATGGCCGCGCAGGGCACGCGCTCGGCCACCATCGGCTACCAGCCGCCCGGCTACCCGCCCTACCCCGGCCACGTCTGCACCTCGGTCAACCACGTGGTGTGCCACGGCATGCCGTCCGACAAGGTGCTGAAGAAGGGCGACATCGTCAACGTCGACGTCACCGTGATCACGCCCGAGGGCTGGTTCGGCGACACCAGCCGCATGTTCGAGATCGGCGAATGCTCGATCGCCGCCAAACGCCTGTGCCAGCTGACCTACGAGTCGATGTGGCTGGGCATCGACCAGGTCAAGCCCGGCGCGCGCCTGGGCGACGTGGGGCACGCCATCCAGAGCTTCATCGAAGGCCACGGCCTGTCGGTGGTGCGCGAATTCTGCGGCCACGGCATCGGCCAGGTGTTTCACGACGAGCCGCAGGTGCTGCACTACGGCAAGCCGGGCACCGGTGTCGAGCTGGTGCCGGGCATGACCTTCACCATCGAGCCCATGGTCAACATCGGCCGGCGCGAGATCAAGGAAATGCCCGACGGCTGGACCATCGTCACCAAGGACCGCTCGCTGTCGGCGCAGTGGGAGCACACGGTGCTGGTCACGCCCACCGGCTACGAGGTGCTGACGCGATCAAAGGGCAGCCCGGCCGTGCCCGAGTTCGTGCAGGGCATGGCGCAAGCCGCCGCCTGACGCCGCCCTCGCCGCCTCATCCACCCGACCATGCCGCCCGGACTTGCCCAGCCCGTGGCGACGGCACCGCCCGCGGCCAGCTACCGCCAGGACAAGCAGGCGCTGCTGGCCCGGCTGCGGCACGTGGCCCTGTCCACCCGCAGCGTGGACGGCGCCCTGCGCCACCTGACTCTGCTCACCGACGACACCTTGCGCAGCCTGTGGCAGGCCTGCGGCTTCGACGGCACCTGCGCCCTGCTGGCCGTGGGCGGCTACGGCCGCGCCGAGCTGTTTCCGTATTCCGACGTCGACGTGCTGCTGCTGCTGCCCGAAGGCAGCGATCCGGCGCGCGACGCGGCGCTGCGCGAGCGCATCGAATCCTTCATCGGCCAGTGCTGGGACGCCGGCCTGGAAATCGGCGCCAGCGTGCGCACGGTGGCCGAGTCGCTGCAGACCGCCGCCGCCGACATCACGGTGCAGACCGCGCTGCTGGAGGCGCGCCGCATCGCCGGCAGCCGCACGCTGTTCGCCCGGTTCGAGCAGCGCTTTGCCGCCGCGCTGGACGCGCTGGACTTCTTTGTCGCCAAGCGGCTGGAGATGCGCCAGCGCCACCTCAAGTACGAGGACACGCCCTACGCGCTGGAGCCCAACTGCAAGGAGTCGCCCGGCGGCCTGCGCGATTTGCACATCATCGGCTGGGCCATGCGCGCGGCCGGCATCGGCCAGCGCTGGGACGACCTGGCGCGCGCCGGCCTGGCCACCGCGCTCGAAGTGCGCCAGCTGCGCCGCAACGAGGCCCTGCTGGCGCGCGTGCGCATGCACCTGCACCTGGTCGCGGGCCGGCGCGAGGACCGGCTGGTGTTCGACCTGCAAGGCGCCGTGGCCGCATCCTTCGGCCTGGCCGACCGCATCACGCCCGACGGCCGCCTGGCCCTGCGCGCCAGCGAGCTGCTGATGCGGCGCTACTACTGGGCCGCCAAGGCGGTGGTGCAGCTCAACCAGATCCTGCTGCAGGTGATCGAGGAGCGCCTGCGCGCCGAGCGCGGCGAGCCCGCCCCGGCGCTGCGGCCGCTCAACGCGCGCTTTCTGGAGCGCGCCGGCCTGCTGGAGGTGGCCGACGACGCGCTTTACACGCGCCAGCCGCACGCCATCCTGGAAAGCTTCCTGCTGCTGGAGCGCGTGCCCGGCGTCAAGGGCTTTTCGGCCCGCACGCTGCGCGCGCTCTACAACGCGCGCACCACCATGGACCGGCGCTTTCGCGCCGACCCGGTCAACCGCCAGCAGTTTCTGGCCCTGCTGCAGCAGCCGCAGGGCATCACGCGCGCCTTCCGGCTGATGAACCAGACCTCGGTGCTGGGCCGCACGCTGTGGCCGTTTCGGCGCATCGTCGGGCAGATGCAGCACGACCTGTTTCACGTCTACACGGTCGACCAGCACATCCTGATGGTGCTGCGCAACGTGCGGCGCTTCTTCATCCCCGAGCACGCGCACGAATACCCCTTCTGCTCGCAGCTGGCCGCCGGCTGGGACCAGCCCTGGCTGCTGTACGTGGCGGCGCTGTTTCACGACATCGCCAAGGGGCGCGGCGGCGACCACTCGCAGCTGGGCGCGCGCGAGGTCGGGCGCTTCGCGCGCCAGCACGGCATTGCCCGCGCCGACCGCGAGCTGCTTGAATTCCTGGTGCGCGAGCACCTGTCCATGAGCCAGGTGGCGCAGCAGCAGGACCTGGGCGACCCGGACGTGGTGGCCGCCTTTGCCCGCCGCGTCGGCCACGAGCGGCGCCTGACCGCGCTGTACCTGCTGACGGTGGCCGACGTGCGCGGCACCAGCCCCACGGTGTGGAGCGCCTGGAAGGGCAAGCTGCTGGAAGACCTGTACCGCCTGACGGTGCGCGCGCTGGGCGGGCGCGCGCCCGACCGCGACGCCGTGGTCGAGGCGCGCAAGCGCCAGGCGCTGGCCGAGCTGTCGCGCCGGGCCGGCCACACGGTGGCGCCGCCGCCGCTGTGGCAGACCTTGGACGTGGCCTACTTCATGCGCCACGACGCCGGCGACATCGCCTGGCACGCCTACGAGATCGCCCTGCAGGGCCCCGGCGCCAGCACCACGCCGCGCGTGCGCGCGCGCCGCTCGCCGCTGGGCGAAGGCCTGCAGGTGCTGGTGCACGCCAGCCTGCGCGACGAGCTGTTCGCGCGCATCTGCGGCTACTTCGACCGCGCCGACCTGTCGATCCAGGACGCCAAGGTCCACAGCACGCGCGACGGCTGGGCGCTGGACACCTTCCAGGTCGTGAGCGACCTGCTGCCCGAGGAAGCCCCGGCGCTGATGGCCCGCATCGAGGCCGAGCTGCCCGCCGCCGTCGACAGCCTGCGCCCGCTGGCGCCGCCGCGCCTGGGCCGCGTGTCGCGCCGCGTGCGCAGCTTTCCGGTGGCGCCCCACGTCGACCTGCGCCCCGACGAAAAGGCCCAGCACTGGCTGCTGTCCGTGTCGGCCAGCGACCGCACCGGCCTGCTCTACAGCATGGCGCGCGTGCTGGCGGCCCACGCCATCAGTGTCGAACTGGCCAAGGTGACGACCCTGGGCGAGCGGGTGGAAGACACGTTCCTGCTGCGCGGCGAACAGCTGCAGCCCGAGCGCACGCGCGTGACCATCGAGCAGGAGCTGCTGCAGGCGCTGGAGCCGGGTTGAGCGCCCTCAATGCACCGCCGCCGAGTGCAGCTGCCGCTCCACATACTGGTAGATCACCTCGGCGCGCGCCTCGATGTCCTCGCTGGAGAATTCGCCGGGCATGCCGTCCAGCAGGCGGTCGATGATGGCTGCCTTCATTCGGGCCTGCGATGAAGCCCGGTCGCGCAGGTCGCCAAATTCGTAACGGCGTTGCTCCACCGTCTCCATCAGCGCCTGCGCCACCTTCCTGATCTTGTCGATGTCCCCTTTGGTAATGCTGGCCTTGTCCTTGGACAGCAGGTCGAACACCGCCAGTTCTTTCCCGGTCTTGAACCCCTCGCGGATGTAGCGTTGCTCCTCCTGATCCAGCGTGTCGTGCAGCTTCATCAGCGCGTCGAAAACGCGCTGGATCTCGGCGTCGTCCTTGTCCTTGTTGTAGTCGGCAATGATCGCCTGATAGCGTTGGTAGAGGTCCACCCGGCCAGGGTTTTCCGCCATCATGCGGGCCAGCCGCGCTTCGATCCGCTCCTGCAAGGTCAGCACCGCCGCCTCCTGGTAGGGCGACTTGGCGAACTCCGCCCGCAGGCGTTCAAAGTCGATGCCCGACAGGTCGTATTGCCTGGCGGGCTGGTTCGCCTGCCCCTTGGGCGCAACCTCCAATGAGGCATCGATCACGCCGCGAATCTCTTGCATGATCGCGACAATGTCCACCTTCGGCTTGGGTTTTTGCAGCAGGTTGTAGAGGGCCGCAATGGCGTTTTCCTGCGGCTCCCAGGCAAACAGGCCGGCGTTGGGGAACAAGCCCCGGAACCGGTCGAAAACATCTTCGGCCAGCACCTGGAACGTCTTTTTGCTTTCTGCGCTGTTGCTGAGCGCGTTTTTCGCCTTCAGCAACTCGACCCAGGTTTCTTCGCCCTCCTCGGCGCGCACCAGGGCATCCAGCGCGTAGCCCACGGTGGTCAGATGGGCTTGCACCTTGCCAATGGCCGCCGCGTATTCCGCCAGCGCCTGATCCTCATCGAACAGCGGGTCGGCCGGGACGCCTTTGTCACCCTGCGCGTAGATCGCCAGCGCCTGGCGCAGGCTCTTGAGCATTCCGTTGTAGTCGATGATGAGGCCGTTCTTCTTGTGCGCCGCCACCCGGTTGACGCGCGCTATGGCCTGCATCAGGGTGTGCCCCTTCATGGGCTTGTCCAGGTACAGCGTGGCCAGCGGCTTCACGTCAAAACCGGTCAGCCACATGGCGCACACCACGGCCACGCGAAACGGGTGCTTGGCTTCCTTGAAGCATTTGTCCAGGGCAACGCCGCCAAGGCCCTTGGCGATCACCTCGCGGTAGGGCCGCACGTCGATACCCTCGGCGGCAAAGTCTTTCACCTCGTTCTGCTCGGGGCTGAAGACCGGGTGAATCTGCGTGTCGGCCATCCAGGCAATCTGCGCGCGCAGGCGGGCCACAAACGCCGTTTCGGGCTTGCCAGCCTTGGCAAAGTATTCCTCTTCCTTCTGCAGCTTGCCTTGCAGCTCTGCCATCTTGGCCTGCCACCCGGCCTTGATGCGCTCGGCCATCCTCGCGCAGGTGATTTTGTCGATGCACACCAGCATGGCCTTGGCGTTGCCGCCGTACTGGGGCGGGCTGCCGGGCTTCACCGGCGGCTCCATCAGGCGCCAGCGCTGGTGAAAGTGCTCCACAAAATCCGTGGCCACGTCGTTCAGGTGCGTGTCCGAGGTAAACACCGGGTAGTCCCGCGCCAGCTCGCGGTAGAGCTTTTCCTCCTGCTCCTCGCTCAGCTCGCCATCGGCGCGGGCCGCGTCAATGCGCTCCTCGATGCGCCGGTTCAGCTCCGGGTCCACGATGCGCAGCTTCTCGCCCCGGTTCTCGTAATACAGGGGCAGCGTGGCGCCGTCCGACACCGCGCGCTGAAAGTCATAGACCGACACATAGGGGCCAAACACCTGCTCGGTCACGCTGCGCTCAGGCCCGTCGATCAGCGGCGTGCCGGTAAAGCCGATGAACCTGGCGCGTTGCAAGGCCATGCGCATGTTCAGGGCCAAACGGCCATACTGGGTGCGGTGCGCCTCGTCGGACACCACGATCACGTCCTGGCGCTGGTTCCACGGCGCGGTCACGCGCTTGCGGAACTTGTGGATCAGGCTGAACACGTAGCGCCGGTTTTCGTCCTTCAGCAGCCGCTCCAGCCCCTCGGCCCCGGTGGCCTTGTCGCCCTTGCTGGTGGAGACGCCGCAACCGACGAAGGTCTTGTAAATCTGCTCATCCAGCTCCTTGCGGTCCGTCAGCAGCACAAAGGTGTAGGCCGCAGACACCTTGCGGTGCACCTTCTGGCAGAAGAACACCATGGAATAGCTTTTGCCGCTGCCCTGCGTGTGCCAGAACACGCCCAGTTTGCCCGCCAGCACATCGGCATCGCCCGCCTGCAGCTTGGCAATGGCCTTGTTCACGCCCAGGTACTGGTGGTTGCGCGCCACCACCTTCACCGTGTGATCCTCGCTGCGGTCAAACAACGTGAAGTTCTCCACCAGGTCCAGCAACGCGCCCTTGGCACACAGGCCGCGCAGCAGAATGGGCAACAGCGGCTGCAGCGGCGCCTCGTCATGCCGGGGGGCCGGGTCGGGGTCGTCTTCGTCCAGGCGCTTGCAGCGGTAGAAGTGGTCCCAGCTGCTGGTGATGGAGCCGTAGCGCGCGTCCAGCCCGTTGGAGACAACCACCAGCGCGTTGTAGTGAAACAGATGCGGAATGGTGTCCCTGTAGTCGGTGTAGTTGTCGTCAAACGCCGCCTTCAGCCCCTTGTCATGGCGCTTGAGCTCGACAAACACCAGCGGCAGGCCGTTGACGAAGCCCACCAGGTCGCAGCGCCGCCGGAAGGGGCCGCTGTGCACCCACAGCTCGCGCACTACCAAAAAATCGTTCGCCTCGGGGCGCTCGAAGTCAATCACCGCCACATGCACGTCCTGCGCCGGGTCGCCGCCGGGCGACTTCAGGGTGATGCCGTCCCGCATCAGGCGCCACTGGGTCTCGTTGTGCTGCAGCAGTGTCTTGCTGGGGTCGGCGTCCAGCAGCAGCTCCTGCGCCTGCGCCAGCCTGGTGCGGCCCTCGGGCGTGGCCGCCAGCTGCGGGTTCAGCCGCGCCAGCGCCGCCTGCAGCTCGCGCACCAGCACCACCTCGCCCGCGTGGGCGCGCCCCAGCAGCGAGTCGGGGCCAAAGGTTTCGGCCTGAAAGGCATACACCGAGCGCCAGCCCAGCACCTGCTCCAGCAGCCGGGCGGCAGGTTCCTGGATGTTGGTGTCTTCGGAGTAGGCGTTGCGGGTCATGCGGTCGGCGTTTTGCGGCAGGCGTTTGGCGGTCAGTGGCGGCTATTTTCCAGATCGGCGTCGAACTCCGCCTCCAGGCGTTCGATGCTGGGCAGCTGGTCGCGCAGCGCCTCGGGCAGGATGTGCGACAGCTCGTAGCTCGCCAGCCCCAGCGGCTTGTGGATGTCCGACAGCGCGTATTCCGCCACCAGCCGGTCCTTGCTTTTGCACAGCAGCAGGCCAATCGTGGGCGCATCCTGCGGGCCACGCAGTTGGGCGTCCACGGCCTTCAGGTAGAAGTTGAGCTTGCCGGCAAACTCCGGCTCGAAGTCCACGGTCTTGAGCTCCACCACCACGTAGCAATGCAGGCGTGCGTGGTAGAAAAGCAGGTCCAGAAAAAACTCGCGTTCGCCCACCTGCAAAGGCACCTGGCGACCCATGTAGGCAAAGCCCGCGCCCAGCTCCAGCAAAAATTGCGTGATGTGCTCGGTCAGCGCGGCCTCCAGCTCGCGCTCGGTGTGCTCGGGCGTCAGGCTCAAGAAGTCGAACACATAGGGGTCTTTCAGCACCTGCGCCGCCAGGTCGGACTGCGGGGCGGGCAGCGTTTGCGCAAAGTTGTGCAGCGCCTGCCCCTGGCGCTGCCACAGCCCGCTTTCGATCTGGTGCGTCAGCACCGCGCGGCTCCAGCCGTGCTGCCGGGTTTGCTGCACGTAGAAAAGCGCCTGGGCGGGGTCGGGGCATTTGCTCACAATCACCACGTTGTGCCACCAGGGGATGGCGAACAATTGCGAAGCAGCCTGCTTCGCAATTGCCGCATCAACGCTCCAGAACTGATGCCAGCGCCGGATGTGTTCCAGATTGCGCCTGGAAAAGCCCTTGACCTGCGGAAACTCGCGCATCAAGTCCTGGCTGAGCCGCGCCAGAAAGCCGCTGCCCCACTGCGCCCGCGCCTGCTGCGCGGCTATGTCTGCCCCCAGCGCCCAGTAGAACTGCAGCAGCTCGGTATTGACCGCCACCGCCGCCTTCAGCTGCACCTGCCGAAAGCGGCTCTTGAGCGCCGTCAGCCACTGGGCGTAGGCCGGGTTGTGCGAGGCAGGGGTGGAGGTCATGCGGCCATCTCCTCGGGCAGGCGGATACCGGAAACATCGAGCCGGCCGGACATGAGTTTGGGCAAGAGTAGGTCGCGGGCTTGGGCGAGTTGCTGGTTTTGTAACAGCAATGTCTCCACCTGCTGAAAAAGAGGCTGGACAGCGTTGCCAAATGCTTTTGTTACCTCAGCCTCGGGGAGTACGAAAGGGATCACTTTGAAAGTGTCAACGACGATTGCGTCGAAGACACCACCGACGGCAACTTGCTTGAAGTGCTCCACCGCATCCTTGATTGCAGCAAACAGGAATAAATCGTGATATTCCTGTTTTGGCTTCAGCGCATAGCAAGACTGGTTCATCGCCATTGGTCTCTGGGCCAACGCCACTTTTCCTACAGTGCCACGTGCCGTAATGAACGTGGTGTTCTTCGCAAAAAGTCGGCTATTGCAACTGGCTAGTCCAGTTTCGGTCAATGTCTTTTCGGTACCAAGAACGTAATACGCATCGGGGCTGTCTTTCGGCGTGAAGAAAGGAATATCACCGCCCCAGTAATGCTCAACGCCCGTCTTTGGAGTTCCTCCGCTCAGGATAGAAATGAAGTCATGCGCCGAACCCTGTTGCCACCCCTGCGGCACCCCGTCCTTCACCTCGACCTGCTCATGGCCCGGAAAGCGCAGGTGCACGAACCATTCGCGGTAGAGGCGGCGGGCGGCGTCTTCGAGCAGGGCGATGCGGCGCTGGTTGGTGGCGATCAGGTCGTCGTAGGCTGACAGGACTTCCGCAATCCGCTTTTGCTCTTCTAACGTAGGAACGAGTACCTCGAATTCCGGGAATGTGGTCAAGGGAATGCGATCAACCGTCGCACCTGTCAGCGTATTCGCTTCGATCTGCGCGCGCCATGTCGGCGAAAAGAAGTAGTAGAAAAGAAAGCGATGGTCGATCTGGAATGGGTCGGGGCGAATGAGTGCCGTGCGCCGCCCCAAGCAGCACCTGAAGCCCTCCGGAATGATCGCGTAGCGGTTCAGCGTGGCTTCGTACGTGAAAACAATGTCATTGGGCTGCGGCGTGACACGGCGGGTCCACTTCGCCAAATCACGTTCTGCTACCCATCTGGCGGCTGTCACATCGATCCGCCCGTCTGGCAGCAGATTCGGTATGCCAAGAAATACTGCAGCGCCCTCGTCGTGGAGTTCCGGCGTTGCATGGGGGCCGTCATAGACACCGATGGAAACTTCCCGGATGGTCTTCACGCCCGCTGTCATCCCACCAACTCCTCGAAGTTGCCAGCAATCCGCCCCGCCAGCTCCACCGCCCTGTCATTCAGCTCGGCCAGCTCTTCGTGAATCGCGCGCAGCTGGTCAGCAAAGTCGTCCTCGTCGTCCTCCACGGCAGCGGCTACGCCGACGTAGCGCCCCGGCGTCAGCGACCAGTCGTTGGCCTCTATCTCCTCTTGCGTCACGGCCTTGCACAGGCCGGGCCAGTCGGCGTACCAGCCCTGCGGAAAGCGGGTGTGCAGCCAGTGCACCTGGGCGATGTTGTATTGAGACTGTTTTAGGGCTGCAACGCTTATATGGCAAGCGCCTGCAGCTTCTGTTTTGGTAGCGTCCTGCGGCTGCACGGCGCGCTTGGCTTCGCGCGCGGCCTTGCCGTCCCAGGCCTTGCTCTGGCGCGCGCGCAGGGTTTTTTCGGCCTGGTCCAGCAGCTTGAGCCATTGCTTGTGGCGCGCCTCCAGCGCCTTGGCGGTGCCTTTGAGCTGCGGGGCCAGGGCGTCGAGTTGGGCTTGCAGGGTGACTTGGCTGGCGTGGTCTTGGGCAGGCTCAGCCCGAACGGCGGCGATGGCGGCGCGGGCCTGGGCGCAGGCGGTGAGCAGGGCGGCGATGGCATCCGCCGCGTGGGTGTCGGCGCTGGCGGCGGCCAGCTCGGCCTGGAAGGCGCTCCACTGCGCGGGGGTGATGTGCGTGTCCTCGCCCTGGCCGGCGTTCAGTTCGGCCAGGCTGGCTTTTTTGGCGAAGGCCTGCAGCGGCGCGGCCAGCGCGGCCACGGCGGCGCTGTCAGTGGCCAGGCGCTCGGGCAGCTGGGCCAGGGATTCGTCCACCTGCTGCTGGTAGCGGGCGACGAGGGCGGTGAACTTCCCCGTCTCGCCCCGGTACAGCCAGACGATGGCGTTGAGGTTGGCCAACTGTTCGTCGGTGAAGACATGCGAGCGAGCAGAAACGACGGTATAGACGCTGCGCGCGTCGATCATCAAGACCTGATCGCGCAAATCCTCGCCCTTGCCCTTGTCGAAGAACCACAGCGTGCAGGGCAGGCTGCGGGTGTAGAAGAATTTGTTGCCGATGGCCATCATCACATCGACATGGCCGGTTTGGACCAGCTTTTGGCGGATGTCGCGGTCCTTGTTACCGGCGTCGCTGGCGCTGGAGGCCATGACGAAGCCGGCGCGGCCAGATGCGTTCAGGTAGCTGTAGAAGTATTGAATCCACAGGCTGTTGGCATTGCTGATGGCGCCGGTCTTGGCGTTGGTGCCGGGCAGGCCAAAGGGCAGGCGGCCTTGCGTGTCCACCTGGGCTTCGATTCGCTTGGTGTCAACACTGTCAACGTTGAAGGGCGGGTTGGCCATGACGAAGTCGCAGCGGCCCAGCAGCTGGTGCTGGTCTTCGTAGAAGGTGTTGCCGATGCGGATTTGCCCCTCCAGCCCGTGTACGGCCAGGTTCATGCGGGCGAGTTTGCTGTTGAGGTCGGCCTTTTCCTGGCCGTAGAAGCGGATGTCGGTGTCCACGGTGTGCTGCTGGCGCACTTCTTCGATGAAGTGGCCGGTTTGCACAAACATGCCGGCCGAGCCGCAGGCGGGGTCGAGCACGGTGCCGTGGTCGGGCTCGATGACGCCGACGATCATGCGCACCAGGCTGGGCGGCGTGAAGTATTCGCCGCCTTCCTGCGCGCCGCTTTGCGCAAACTGGTTGAGAAAGTATTCGTAGATGCGGCCAAACACGTCGCCGCGCGCGGTCTGCAGCGCCGGGCGGTTGAAGATTTTGACCAGCTCGGCCAGCAGGTCTGGCTCCAGGCCCAGGTAGTCCTTGGGCAGTGCGCCTTCCAGCAGCCGGTTGCCTTGCTGGTCGGTCACGCTGGCTTCGATGGCGATCATGGCGTCGCGGATGGCGGCGCCCACCTGGGTGCCTGCGGGCAGCGCGGCCAGGTGGTCGTAGCGGGCGGCTTCGGGCAGGTAGATGGCGGCCTTGCCCTGAAAGCCGAGCCGGATGCGGTCTTCGCGCAGCGCACCGCTGGCGCGGGCGGGCACGGCCTTTTCCACGTCGGGCAGCAGGTCGTAAAAGCGCGTGGTGGCGTGGCGCAGAAAGATCAGGCCCAGCACGGGCATGGCGTATTCGCTGGCGGTGAGCCTGGAGTTGGCGCGCAACTGGTCGGCGGCCTCCCACAGGTCGGCTTCGAGTTGTTGGAGTTCTGGGCGGTTCATCGTGTGGTGCTGCGTCAGTGGCCGGGCCACAGCGCCTGAAAATCAAAGGAAAGCTGCCGCTGGTGGCGGATGGAAAGCAGGGTCGCCGTGCCCTGGATGTGGGCGTAGAGCAGCAGGCAATGCGCCATGACGTATTCGCGCAGCTCGCCGCCCTGCGCGAGTGCACCCAGCTGCCCGCTCAGGCGCGCCATGCCGTTGGCCACCTCGACCGAGCGCGCAGGCCGCTCCAGGAACAGGCGGCCCATGCCGGGAAAGCGCTCCAGGTTGGGGAGGACGGTGCCCAGCAGTTCGTCCAGCAGGCCGTCGAAGGCCTGCGGGGCCGGGGCCTCGACGAGGAAGGCCTCCATCTCGGCGAGGTTGCGCTCGAAGTGGGCGGTGAGCCGGACGCCGTGCCGGACGGTCACGGTCATCCGCCCGCCTTGGTGGCGCGGCGGCGCTGGATGGCGGACAAGCTGCCGTGTGCGTCTTTGACCTTGCCTGCCGCCACGTCGGCCAGGCCCTGGCTGGCGTCGTCGATCAGCAGCAGGTGAATGCGTTCGCGCTCCAAATGGTGGTAGTAGTCCAGTCGCTGGGCGTCGATGAGGGCGACGTAGCTTTCACCGTTCTTGGTGATGATTTTTTCGGCGCCCGCGTGTACCTGGTCGGCCAGCTCGGACAGGTTGGCCCGGGCGTGGGACAGCGGAATCACGTCAGCGGCAGAGATGGCCATGGCAGCGTCCTTGCTTGTTTTTGATGTACAACATTTTGCACATTGTGAATACTCAACCACTGGTTTGGAAGTTCCATGCGGATTTCCCCGCGCATGAATGCCAGCCCACCGTCCAGGCGCAGCGGCTAAAATTAAGGGTTTCCCCGATATTCATGCCTCGCGGCGCACGCGCTGCAACGAATTTCCCTTGTCTGTCCTTTTCCCGACTGCCATGACTTCTGCCCTGTCCACCTCCCGCCGCCTCGTGCTCGCCCTGGCCGCCTCCACCGTCCTGCTGGCCGCCTGCGGCAAGACCGAAGCGCCGGCCACGTCCCAGGCCGCCGCGCCGGCGGCAGCGGCCCTGCCGGCCAGGATCGTCATCGGCCTGGACGACAACTTTCCGCCCATGGGCTTTCGCGACGACAAGAACGAGCTGGTCGGCTTCGACGTGGACCTGGCGCGCGAGGCGGCCAAGCGCCTGGGCGTTGAGGTCGAGTTCAAGCCCATCGACTGGAACGCGAAGGAGGCCGAGCTGAACGGCCAGCGCGTGGACGCGCTGTGGAACGGCCTGACCATCACCGAGGAGCGCAAGAAGAACATCGCCTTCACCGCGCCCTACATGCAGAACCACCAGATCGTCGTGGTGCGCGCCGACGCCGCCATCAAGACCAAGGCCGAGCTGGCGGGCAAGACCGTGGGCGTGCAGGACGGCAGCAGCGCCGTCGACGCCATTGCCAAGGACGAGGCCACGGCCCAGTCGTTCAAGGAGCTGAAGAAATACGGCGACAACGTGACGGCGCTGATGGACCTGGCCACCGGCCGCCTGGACGCCGTGGTGCTGGACGAGGTGGTGGGTCGCTACTACGCCGCCAAGAAGCCGGGCGACTATGTGGTGCTGGAGGACAACTTCGGCACCGAGGACTACGGCGTGGGCCTGCGCCAGGGCGACACCGAGCTGCACGCGCGCCTGGACCAGGCGCTGGCGGCCATGAAGCAGGACGGCAGCGGTGCGCAGATTTCGGACAAGTGGTTCGGCAAGAACATCCTGAAGTGACGGGCGGCTGAGCCCGGGCCGGCGCCCCATGGACTACCTGCTGCGCATCCTGCCCCCGCTGCTGGACGGCGCGGGCGTGACGCTGGGCCTGTTCGTGGTCACGCTGGCGCTGTCGCTGCCGCTGGGCCTGGCGCTGGCGCTGGCGCGCCTGTCGCGGCTGGCGGCGCTGCGCGGGGCGGTCAGCGGCTTCATCTGGCTGATGCGCGGCACGCCGCTGATGCTGCAGCTGCTGTTCGTCTACTACGCCCTGCCCTTCGTGCCGGTGATCGGCGTGCGGCTGCCGGACTACCCCTCGGCCGTGGTGGCCTTCACGCTGAACTACGCGGCCTACTTCGCCGAGATCCTGCGTGCGGGCATCCAGTCGATCGACCGCGGGCAGTACGAAGGCGCCAAGGCGCTGGGCATGAGCTACGCGCAGACCCTGCGCCGCATCGTCATGCCCCAGGTGTGGCGCACCAGCCTGCCGCCGCTGGCCAACGAGACCATCACCCTGGTCAAGGACACCTCCATCATCTACGTGCTGGCGCTCAACGACCTGCTGCGCGCCGCGCGCGGCATCGTGCAGCGCGACTTCAGCATCACGCCCTTCGTCGTCGCCGCCGCGTTCTACCTGTTGATGACGCTGGTGCTGACCTGGGTCTTCCAGCGCCTGGAGCGCCGTTATGCAAGTCCATGACCTCCCCCAGACTCCACACGCTTCGCGTTGTTGCGCCTCCCCCCCCGGGGGGGCATCGCCAGTGACCGGGGAAACCCCGGCCACGGCGTTCGCTGGCATGGCCTGCTCCGCGGCCTTCTGGCTCTTTGGGTGGACATCCTTGCGGGCAACGCGTCGGCTCGTGAAGAACTGACATGGACACTTTGGACCCCATGGTGCGCGCCACCGAGGTGCACAAGCACTTCGGCGCGCTGCACGTGCTGCGCGGCGTGTCGCTGACGGTGGCGCGCGGCGAGGTGGTGGCCGTGCTGGGGCCCTCGGGCTCGGGCAAGTCGACGCTGCTGCGCTGCCTCAACCATCTGGAGACGATCGAGCGCGGACAGATCGAGATCGCGGGCAAAACGCTCGCTCGCGCAGACGCGACGGGCGCGGCGCGCTACCCTTCCGAGAGCGAGGTGCGCCGCATCTGCCAGCACACGGGCATGGTGTTTCAGCACTTCAACCTGTTTCCGCACCTGACGGTGCTGCAAAACCTGATCGAGGCGCCGATGACGGTGCGCAGGCGCCCGCGCGCCGAGGTGGTGCCGCTGGCCGAGGCGCTGCTGGCCCAGGTGGGCCTGGCCGACAAGCGCGACGCCTGGCCCGGCCGCCTGTCGGGCGGGCAAAAGCAGCGCGTGGCCATTGCGCGCGCGCTGGCCATGCAGCCGGACATCCTGCTGTTCGACGAGCCCACCAGCGCGCTCGACCCCGAGCTGACCGCTGAGGTGCTGCGCACCATGCGCCAGCTGGCCGAGCAGCGCATGACCATGCTGGTGGTGACGCACGAGATGGCGTTTGCGCGCGAGGTGGCGCACCGGGTGGTCTTCATGGACCAGGGCCGCATCGTCGAGGACCGGCCGGCCGCCGAGTTCTTTGCCGCGCCGCGCCACGAGCGGGCGCGCGCCTTTCTGGCCAGCCTGGCGTAGCCGGCCGCTCAGGGAGCGTCGAACAGGGGCAAGGTGTTGGTCTTGTGGCCGACCGCCACGCCACCGCCGTCCTGGCGCTGCACCTCGAACGACACCACCGGCGCGGAAAAGTCGCTGAACGGCGCGCCCAGGGCGATCTCGCCGGACGAGTGCAGCAGACAGGACGTGCGCCGCAACAGCACCTCGGGGCCGGCGGCGTCGGCAAAGCGCACCGTGGTGCCGTAGCTGCTCAGGTCGGTCAGCACATAGGCGCCGTCCTGCCACTGGATGCCGGCGTGCCGGCGCGACACCCGCTGGTCGCTGATCGTCAGGTCGTTGTCGTCGGTGCGGCCGATGTGGATCGTGTCGGGGCCCGCGTCGAACACCTTGCTCTGGTCCAGCCACCTCAGCTTGAGGGTGGGCGTGGCCGTACGCGCCTGCAGCTCGGCCAGATTGCCGGGGCGCGTCAGCTGGTCGGGGTTCACGTCGGCGTTCCACAGCACCTGGAACACCGAGCGCGGCTGGGTCAGGCCCGGAATGCGCATCAGGCCCAGGTAGCGGCGGCGCACCTCCAGCCAGGACAGCACACGCACGCGCGCCTCGCCCACCACCGGCGGCGCCTCGGCGTGGCCCGCGCTGGCCCACTCGAACACCGATTCGTCGGCCCAGATGGTGTCGGCGCCGGCCATGTCGCACAGGCGCGCCGCCAGGTTGACCGGATCGCCATAGCTGTCGGCGTCGAGTTGCACGACCGAGCCGCTGGCCAGGCCGATCTTCATGCCCAGGCGCAGGCCCTGGGGCACGTCGCCCAGGTAGCCCACGTAGCGCTGTTGCAGGAAGATGGCCGCGCTCAGCGCGGCGATGCTGGAGGGAAACTGCAGCAGCACCCCGTCGCCCAGCAGCTTGACGGTGCGCCCGCCATGAACCTCGCACACGCGCGACACCCAGTGCGTGACGCGGGAGATCATGCCGGCGACCACCTCGCTCTCAAAAGCTTCGTAGGCAGCCGAGCTGCCCGTCAAGTCGACGAAAACGATGGTGGGGTGCATACCCATGGACGACAAAGACCTCCTTTAGTCCTTTGCGGCAAATCGCTGTTGTTCTTTTGGCAATTGTCGCCCATCCGCCCCCCTGCGGCCAGCGCAACTAGCGTATTTGGGCCCAAAACTTGTCCAGACGCTTGATGCTGACGGGCTGCGGCGTGCGCAGCTCCTGGGCAAAAAGGCTCACCCGCAGCTCCTCCAGCAGCCAGCGCAGCTCGCGCAGGCGCTCGTCCTGCACGCCCTTGCGCTCGGCCACCAGGCGCCCAAAGCGCTGCTCCTGCGCGCGCGCCTGCGCCATGCGCTCGGCGTCGCGCGCCGGGTCGGCTCGCAGCTTGTCCAGCCGCAGCACGATGGCCTTCAGGTAGCGTGGAACGTGCTGCAGCGCGGCCCAGGGCGTGGCAGCCAGAAAGTCGCGCGGCATCAGGCGCTGCAGCTGCTCGGCCGCGTCCTGCGTGGCGGCGGGCGCGGCCCGGGTGTCCTTGATCTTGCGCACCGCCAAGGCGTATTCGGCCAGGATGGCGCCGGCCAGCCGCGCCACTTCGCCGGCGATCAGCACCAGGCGCGCGCGGCCCTCCTCGGTGCGCCGGGCGAAGGCGGCCTCGTCGGTGGGCAGCGGCTCGACCAGAAAGGCGCGCTCCAGCGCCACGTCGACGATCTGCTGGCGCAGCTCATCGGTGGTTCCCCCGCCCGCGCCGTCGGGCGTGCGTCCGACCTGCATGTAGGCCACGGCCATTTTTTGCAGCTCGGGAATGTTCTTTTCGAGGTGCTTGAGCGTGTCGCGTACCTGCAACGCAAACAGGCGGCGCAGGCCCGCGCGGTGGCGGGCGGCGGCCAGCTCGGGCTCGTCGAACACCTCGATCGTCACCGCGTCGCCGGCGTCGACCAGGGCCGGAAAGCCGATCAGCACCTGGCCCTTGCGCCGCACTTCGAGCAGCTCAGGCAGCTGGCCGAAATCCCAGCGGGTGTGGCGCGTATCCTCCGTCAAGGCCTCATCGACTACGGTTTTGATAGCTGCTTGCGCTGGATGGGCGGGCGCTGGAGCCATATTTTGTTCTGAAGACGGCAAAGGGCCGGCCGCCAGCTGGTTTTTGGCCGCCTTCAACCCCGCCAGCGCCTGGAACGCCCCGCGCGCCTGCCCGCCCAGTTGGGCCTTGAGCGCGCCCAAGTCGCGCCCGGCGCCGAGCTGGCGGCCGTCGTCGCCCACCACGCGAAAGTTCATGAACAGGTGCGCCGGCAGCATGTCGAGCTTGAAGTCGGTGGGCTTCACGTCGAGGCTGGTGGCCTCGCGCACCAGGCGCAGCAGCGCCGCATTCAGGCTGCCGACGCCGAACTGCCCGGGCGCGCCCAGCGTCTCGTTCAGGCGCTCGGCGCTTTGCGGCAGCGGCACGAAGCGGCTGCGCGGCCGCTGCGGCAGGCTCTTGAGCAGCGCCTGGATTTTTTCCTTCAGCATGCCCGGCACCAGCCATTCGGCGCGCTCGGGCGAGACCTGGTTGAGCACGAACAGCGGCACCGTCACCGTCAGGCCGTCGTGCGCGTCGCCCGGCGCGTGCAGGTAGCTGGCCGCGCAGTCCACGCCGCCCAGGCGCAGCACCTTGGGAAAGGCGGCGGTGGTGATGCCCGCCGCCTCGTGGCGCATCAGCTCCTCGCGCGTGAGCGTCAGCAAGCCGGGCGTGGCGCGCTGGGCCTGGCGCCACCAGGCCTGCAGCGTGCGCCCGTCCACCACGTCGGCGGGCAGGTGCTGGTCGTAAAAAGCATAGATCAGCTCGTCGTCCACCAGCACGTCCTGGCGGCGCGACTTGTGCTCCAGCGCCTCGATCTGCGCCACCAGCTTGCGGTTGGCGGGCAGAAAGGGCAGCGTGCGCGCCCAGTCCTCGGGCCATTCGCCACCCACCAGCGCCTCGCGGATCAAGAGCTCGCGCGCGCCGGCCGGATCGACCTGGCCGTAGCGCACGCGCCGGCCGCTGTAGACCGGCAGCCCGTACAGCGTGCCGCGCTCGAAGGCGATGGCCTCGCCGGCCTTCTTCTCCCAGTGCGCGTCCAGCACCTGCCGCTTCAGCAGATGGCCCGCCACCTCTTCCAGCCACTGCGGCTCGATGTGGGCCATGCCGCGGCCGTACAGGCGCGTGGTCTCGACCAGCTCGGCGCACACCACCCAGCGGCCCGGCCGCTTGCTGAGGTGCGCGCCGGGGTGGCGATGAAACTTGATGCCGCGCGGCCCCAGGTATTCGCCCGCCGCCGCGCCAGCCTTGCCCTCGGTCTCGATCTTGCAGCCCACGTTGCCCAGCAGGCCGGTGAGCAGGGCCTTGTGCAGGTCGTCGTAACTGCTTGGGCGCGTGTTCTCCTGCCACTGGTGCTCGGCCACCACGGTGTGCAGCTGGGTGTGGATGTCGCGCCACTCGCGCACGCGGCGCACGCTGATGAAGTTCTGGCGCAGCAGTTGCTCGTATTGGCGGTTGCTGAGTTTGTGGGCCACCCTCACCCTCACCCCAACCCTCTCCCGCCAGCGGGAGAGGGAGCTTGCCTGTGCCCCCGCCTCCGGTCTTGCTCCCTCTCCCTCTGGGAGAGGGCTGGGGTGAGGGCCCGACGGCCGTGGACGCGCCCAGCGCCTGCCGCGCCGCCACCAGGGCCATCTCCGCCCGCTGCGCCACCGGCAGCGTGGCCAAGTTGACGCTCTTGCGCGCGCCCCCATGTTGCTGCGCCATCTCCGCCCGCGTCGTGGCCACGGCTCGGCCTCCCCTTGCATCCTGCAGCCACTGCCACAGTTTCAGGTAGCCGCTGAACTCGCTTTTCTCGTCGTCGAACTTGGCATGCTGTTGGTCGGCCTGGGCCTGCTGCTCCAGCGGGCGGTCGCGCACGTCCTGCACGCTGAGCGCACTGGCGATCACCAGCACCTCGCGCAGGGCGCCGCGCTCGCGCCCAGCCAGGATCATGCGGCCCACGCGCGGGTCCAGCGGCAGGCGCGCCAGCTCGCGGCCCAGCGGGGTCAGCTCGCCGGCATCGTCGGCCGCGCCCAGCTCGCCCAGCAGCTGGTAGCCGTCGGCGATGGCGCGGCCCGAGGGCGGCTCCAGAAAGGGAAAGTCCTCCACCCGCGCGCCCTCGGGCATCAGCCGCAGGCTTTTCATGCGCAGGATCACCCCCGCCAGCGAGGAGCGCAGGATTTCCGGGTCGGTAAAGCGCGGGCGGCCGGCAAAGTCCTTCTCGTCGTACAGGCGGATGCAGATGCCGTCGGCCACGCGCCCGCAGCGGCCGGCGCGCTGGTTGGCCGCCGCCTGGCTCACCGGCTCGATCAGCAGTTGTTCGACCTTGCTGCGATAACTGTAGCGCTTGACGCGCGCCGTGCCAGCGTCAATGACGTATCGAATGCCCGGCACGGTAAGCGAGGTCTCGGCCACGTTGGTGGCCAGAACGATGCGCCGGCCGTGGTGCGCGTCGAACACGCGATCCTGCTCGGCCTGCGACAGGCGCGCGAACAGCGGCAGCACCTCGGCGTTGCGCAGCACCGGGCTGTGGGCCAGGTGCTTGCGCAGGTGGTCGGCCGCCTCGCGGATCTCGCGCTCGCCGGGCAGGAACACCAGGATGTCACCGCCAGCTCGGCCGGCCCACAACTCGTCCACCCCGTCCGCAATGGCCTCATTCAGACCGTAGTCACGGCTTTCCTCGAAGGGGCGATAGCGCTGCTCGACCGGGTAGGTGCGGCCCGACACCATCATCACCGGCGCAGCTTGCCCCTTGGCGTCGGCGAAATGCTTGGCAAAGCGCTCGGCGTCGATGGTGGCCGAGGTGACGATCAGCTTCAGGTCAGGCCGGCGCGGCAGCAGCTGCTTGAGGTAGCCCAGCAGAAAGTCGATGTTCAGGCTGCGCTCGTGCGCCTCGTCGATGATGAGCGTGTCGTAGGCCTGCAGCAGCGGGTCGGTCTGCGTCTCGGCCAGCAGGATGCCGTCGGTCATCAGCTTGATCGAGGCGCCGGGCGACAGGCGGTCCTGAAAGCGCACCTTGTAGCCCACCACCTCGCCCAGCGGTGTCTTCAACTCCTGGGCGATGCGCTTGGCCACGCTGCTGGCGGCGATGCGCCGCGGCTGCGTGTGGCCGATCAGGCGCCCGCGCTCGCCCGGCCGGGCGTTCAGCCGGCCGCGGCCCATGGCCAGGGCGATCTTGGGCAGTTGCGTGGTCTTGCCCGAGCCGGTTTCGCCACAGACGATGATGACTTGATGCGCGCGCAGCGCCTGCTCGATCTCCGCGCGCCGCGCGCTGACCGGCAGGCTGTCGGGAAACTCGATGGGGAGGGCGGATGTGGCAGGCAGCGGCGCGGGCATGAGGGCCTCGATTATCCGCACGGCGCGGCGGCGGCGCGGAAGGCAGAAGACCCCGCGAACGCCCGCATTCACCTGCTTGCAGCACGGTTGACTTGATCTGCGCAAAGAGGCGAAAGCGGTAGACTCGCCGGCTCTAGCAGACGGGATGACGCGCCGGTATTCGGCGCGCGCCCGATTATCAATTTGTCACGTTGAAGAGAGATGTCATGAGCACTTCCTTTCGCATGAAGACCGTTGCCGCCGCCTTGGGCGTGGCGGGGCTGTTCGCGTTTTCCACCGCCCAGGCGCAGATCAAGATCGCCATCGTCGGCCCGGCCACCGGTCCGGTGACCCAGTACGGCGACATGGTCAAGGAAGGCGTGACGACCGCCGTCGAGATGTTCAACGCCGCCGGCGGCGCGAACGGCAAGAAGTTCGAGACCGTGGTGGTGGACGACGCCTGCGAGCCCAAGCAGGGCCCGGTGGCGGCCAACCGCGTGATCAACGACAAGATCCACTACGTGGTCGGCCCGGTGTGCTCCGGCGCCTCGATCGCCGCCGCGCCGATCTACAACAACGAGGGCGTGGTGGTCGTGACCCCGTCGGCTACCTCCCCTGCGCTGACCGACGGCAAGAAGTTCCACTACATCTTCCGCACGATCGGGCGCGACGACCAGCAGGGCCCGGCGGCGGCCAAGTTCATCGCCGAGAAGATCAAGCCCAAGAAGGTCGCCGTGCTGCACGACAAGCAGTCGTACGGCCAGGGCATCGCGGCCAACGTGCGCGACGACCTGAAGAAGGCCGGCATCGACGTCGTGCTGTTCGAGGGCATCAACGCCGGCGACAGCGACTACTCGGCCGTCATCACCAAGCTCAAGAGCGCGGGCGTGGACTTTGTCTACTACGGCGGCTACCACCCCGAGATGGGCCTGCTGCTGCGCCAGGCCGGCGAGCAGGGCCTGAAGGTCAAGATGATGGGCCCCGAGGGCGTGGGCAACCCCGAGGTCAACGCCATCGCCGGCCCGGCCGTCGAGGGCATGCTGCTGACGCTGCCGGCCGACTTCTCGGCCAACCCCAAGAACGCCGCCATCGTCAAGGCCTTCAAGGACAAGAAGCGCGACGCCTCGGGCGCCTTCCAGCTGACCTCCTACGCCGCCGCGCAGGTGATCATGGACAGCATCAAGGCCGTGGGCGACGACCCCAAGAAGGTGGCCGACTACATGCACAAGACCAGCTTCGACACCCCGATCGGCCCGGTGTCCTGGGACGCCAAGGGCGACCTGAAGTCCTTCGAGTTCCAGGTCTTCGAGTGGCACAAGGACGGCAGCAAGTCGCTCGTCAAGTAAACACGGCCGCTCGCTTGCGAGAGAGCTGAGAAAGCGCCCCGGCAACGCCCCGACCCGAAGGGGGCAGCCCCGGGGCGTCGTTCACTGCGCCGGCACGCAGCGCCGGGCGCATGCGCGATCAAACGGAGACAACGCATGTCCGACTTTCTGCCGCAACTGATCCAGCAGCTGTTCAACGGCCTGTCACTGGGCGCGATCTACGCGCTGATCGCCATCGGCTACACCATGGTGTACGGCATCATCGGCATGATCAACTTCGCCCATGGCGAGATCTACATGATCGGCGGCTACGTGGGCCTGGTCACGCTGTCGGCGCTGGGGGTGCAAAGCGGCCTGTCGGTGTGGCTGGTGATCGCGCTGATGCTGGTGGCGGCGGTGCTGATCACCGGCGTCTACGGCTTCGCGGTCGACCAGCTGGCCTACAAGCCGCTGCGGGGCAGTCCGCGCCTGGTGCCGCTGATCTCGGCCATCGGCATGTCGATCTTCCTGCAGAACTGGGTGGCGCTGGGCCAAGGCGCGCGCGACATGGCGGTGCCGGCGCTGCTGCCCGGCGCCTTCCGCTTCGCCGGCGCGGGCGGCTTCGAAATCTACATTCCCTACGCCCGCGTGCTGGTGATCGCCGTCACCGTGGTGCTGATGGTGCTGCTGACGCTGTACATCCGCAACTCGCGCATGGGCCGCGCCTCGCGCGCCTGCTCGCAGGACATGCACATGGCCAACCTGCTGGGCATCGACACCAACCGGGTAATCTCCTTCACCTTCATCCTGGGCGCCATGCTGGCCGCCGTGGGCGGCGTGCTGATCGCGCTGGCGGTGGGCAAGCTCAACCCCTTCATCGGCTTCATCGCCGGCATCAAGGCCTTCACCGCCGCGGTGCTGGGCGGCATCGGCTCGATCCCCGGCGCCATGCTGGGCGGCGTGCTGCTGGGCATCGCCGAGACCCTGGCCGCCGCCTACATCTCGTCCGAATACAAGGACATCGTCGCCTTCGCCGTGCTGGTGGGTGTGCTGCTGGTGCGGCCCAGCGGCCTGCTGGGCAAGCCCGAAGTGGAGAAAGTCTGATGAGCACGCCCGCCTCCACCCCGCGCGCCGACTGGCGCCAGAACCTCTCGCACGCGCTGGGCGCGACCGTCATCACCGCCCTGCTGGTGGCGCCCATCTTCGGCCTGCGGCTGGAGCGCGTGGGCGTGCGCACCATCGTCGTGCCGCACTGGGACAAGGTCGCCTGGGCCTGCCTGGCGGTGTTTCTGGTGCAACTGGCGCGCCCCTGGCTGGGTGGCCTGGCGACGGCGCGGCGCATTCCCTGGCCGACGCTGCCCGAAGTCTCGCAGCCGCAGCGCCGCCTGCTGCTCACCGTGGTGCTGCTGATGGCCGTCAGCTGGCCCTTCATGGCCGGGCGCAACGCGGTCGACATCGCCACGCTGGCGCTGATCTACGTCATGCTGGGCCTGGGGCTGAACATCGTGGTCGGCTTTGCCGGCCTGCTCGACCTGGGCTTCGTGGGCTTTTATGCCACCGGCGCCTACACCTTCGCCCTGCTCTACCACTGGGCCGGCTGGAGCTTCTGGCAGGCGCTGCCGCTCACGGGCGCGATGTCGGCGCTGTTCGGCTTCATCCTGGGCTTTCCGGTGCTGCGGCTGCGCGGCGACTACCTGGCCATCGTCACCCTGGGCTTCGGCGAGATCATCCGCCTGCTGCTGGTCAACCTGACCAGCTTCACCGGCGGGCCGGACGGCATCTCGGGCCTGCCCAAGCCGACGGTGTTCGGCCTGGAGATGGCGCGCAGCGCCAGCGTGGAGGGCGCCAGCACCTTCCACGAGTTCTTCGGACTCGAATTCAACTCCATGCACATGGTGATCTTCCTGTACCTGATGGCGCTCATGCTGGCAGCGATCACGCTGTGGTTTTCCAACCGCCTGCTGCGCATGCCGATCGGCCGCGCCTGGGAGGCGCTGCGCGAGGACGAGATCGCCTGCCGCTCGCTGGGCCTCAACCCGATGACCATCAAGCTGTCGGCCTTCACCATGGGCGCCATGTTCGCCGGCTTCGGCGGCGCCTTCTTCGCCGCGCGCCAGGGCATCGTCAACCCCGAGTCCTTCACCTTCATCGAGTCGGCGCTGATCCTGGCCATCGTGGTGCTGGGCGGCATGGGCTCGCAGCTGGGCGTGATCCTGGCGGCCATCCTGATCACCGTGCTGCCCGAGCTGGCGCGCGAGTTCTCCGAATACCGCATGCTGGTGTTCGGCCTGGTGATGATCGTGATGATGATCTGGCGCCCGCAGGGCCTGCTGCCGATGAAGCGTCGCCACGTGGAGGTGGCGTGATGGCCGACGCGCCCTTCATCGAGGTGCAGGGCCTGAGCATGCGCTTCGGCGGCCTGCTGGCCGTCGACGGCATCGAGTTCGGCGTGCGCGAGCGCGAGATCTTCGCCATCATCGGCCCCAACGGCGCGGGCAAGACGACGGTGTTCAACTGCATCAGCGGCTTCTACAAGCCCACCACCGGCCGCATCCGCCTGCAGGGGCGCGACATCGGCGGCCTGGGCAGCCACACGGTGGCGCGCCACGGCGTGGTGCGCACGTTCCAGAACGTGCGCCTGTTCAAGACCATGACGGCGCTCGAGAACCTGCTGGTGGCGCAGCACCGGCACCTCAAGACCTCGCTGCCCGCCGGCCTGCTCAAGACGCGCGCCTATCGCGACAGCGAAAAAAAGGCGCTCGAGCGCGCCCTGCACTGGCTCGACTACATGGAGCTGCGCGAGTTCGCCAACCGGCCGGCCGGCACCCTGGCCTACGGCCACCAGCGGCGCCTGGAGATCGCCCGCTGCATGGTCACCGAGCCGCGCGTGCTGATGCTCGACGAACCCGCCGCCGGCCTGAACCCGCAGGAAAAGAAAGACCTGCAGGGCCTGATCCAGCAGCTGCGCGCGCAGCACGAGCTGGCGGTGCTGCTGATCGAGCACGACATGAGCCTGGTGATGGGCGTGTCCGAGCGCATCCTGGTGATGGAGCATGGCCGCCGCATCGCACTCGACGAGCCCGAGGCGATCCGCAACGACCAGCGCGTCATCAAGGCCTACCTGGGAGAAGAATGATGACGCCCATGCTGGAGGTCCGCGCGCTGAGCACCCACTACGGCGCCATCTGCGCGGTCGACCAGGTCAGCCTGCACGTCGACCCGGGCGAGATCGTCTCGCTGATCGGCTCCAACGGCGCCGGCAAGACCTCGCTGCTGATGACGGTGTGCGGCAGCCCGCGCGCCAGCGGCGGCCACGTCCTGCTGGACGGCCAGGACATCACCTACCTGCCCTCGCACCACATCATGCGCCGCGGCATCGCCGTCTCGCCCGAGGGCCGGCGCGTGTTCCCGGCGCTGACGGTGACCGAGAACCTGCAGATGGGCGGCTTCTTCCTCGGCAAGGGCGAGATCCAGGCCGGCATCGAGCACGTGTTCGAGCTGTTTCCACGCCTGCGCGAGCGCGCCGTGCAGCGCGCCGGCACGCTCTCGGGCGGCGAGCAGCAGATGCTGGCCATCGGCCGCGCCCTGATGAGCAAGCCGCGCCTGCTGCTGCTGGACGAGCCCACCCTGGGCCTGGCGCCGCTCATCATTGCGCAGATCTTCGAGATCATCCTGACCGTGCGCGCCGAGGGCGTGACCGTGTTCCTGGTCGAGCAAAACGCCAACAAGGCGTTGCAGATCGCCGACCGCGGCTACGTGCTCGAAAACGGCCACCTGGTGCTGGAAGACACGGGCGCCAACCTGCTCAAGAACGACGCCGTGCGCAAGGCTTACCTGGGCGGCTGAACCGGCTGGCCAAACGGCCCCGGCGCAGGCACACTGCACGCCAAGGAGAGTCTCATGCCGGTCACTTCGAACCTGGACTTTTCCGGCCTCGGCCGGCCCTTGGCCGACGCCGACATGGCGCAGGCCCTGGCCATCCTGGGGCTGGATGCCGGCGCCGACATGCCCGCGCTGTGGTCGGTGCTCACGGTGGAAAGCCGTGGCTTCGGCTTTCTGGCCGATCGCCGGCCCAAGCTGCTGTTCGAGCGGCACATCTTTTTCAAGCAGACGGACGGGCGCTTTGCCGCCACCGCGCCCGACCTGTGCGCCAAGACCGGCGGCGGCTACGTGGGTGGCGGCGCCGAATACGACCGCCTGGCACGGGCCCTGGCCTTGTGCCGCGTGGCGGGCCTGGGCGACGAGCCGGCGCTGCGCAGCGCCAGTTGGGGCCTGGGCCAGGTGATGGGCTTCAACGCCGACGCCGCCGGCTTTCAGACGGCGCGCGACATGGTCACGCAGATGGCCGAAAGCGAATCCGCCCAGCTGGCCGGCATGGCGCGCTTCATGGCCAGCCAGGGGCTGGACACCCGGCTGCGGGCGCGCGACTGGACCGGTTTTGCGCGCCGCTACAACGGGCCCAGCTACTGGAAGAACGCGTACGACGTGAAGCTGAAGTCGGCGTTCGAAAAATTCGCGTCCGGCATCAGCCGCGACCTGCGGGCGCGCGCGGCGCAAGGCGCGCTGCTGTTTCTGGGCTACAACCCGGGCGACCCGGACGGCGTGCTGGGCCAGAACACCCGCCGCGCCATCGCGGCGTTTCGCGCCGATGCGCACCTGGCGGCCGGCGACGCGCTGGATGACGCGGTGTTCGAGGCCATCATGAGCCGGGCCGGCCTGGCGGGCAGCTGACTTCTTGACGGCCGTCGCTGTCCGGCCAGCACAGCCGCACGCCGTGGGTTCGCGCCACGGCCAGCAGGTCTTCGGGCGCATCCACGTCGACCACATGGCGTGCATGCTGCACCGGCAGCGTCTGCACGCGATCGGGGTGGGCGCGCCGCCATTCGCGCACGCCGGCAGCGCCGCTGGCCTGCATCACCGCGGCGCGCACGGCCTGGTTGAAGACGATGGGATGGCCCGGCTGGCCGTCGAACTGCGGCACCAACAGGTCGATGCCGGGCGCATGCTCGGCCCAGACGCTCAGCACGGCCGCGACGTCCGCGGGTTCGAGCAGCGGCTGGTCCGCCAGCGCCACCAGCACCGCGTCCAGGTCGGGCGGCAAGGCCGCCAGGCCGGTGCGCAGCGAGCCGCCCTGCCCCTCGTCGGGTGCCGGGTTGAGCACCCATTGCAGCGCGCGGCCATCCGGCAGGCTGTCCTGGATGCCGCACAACACGGGCTCGATGGCCGCCGCATGATGGCCCAGCACGACCACCACCGGCGCCACGCCCTTGTCCAGCAGGGCGCGCACCACGCGCTCGATCAGGGGCCGCCCATCGCGCCGCAGCAGCGACTTGGGCCGATAGCCCATGCGCCGCCCCGCGCCGGCCGCCATGACGACGGCGCCGACGGCGCCGACTGCGCTCATGGCTGCGGCACGAAGCAGACCTGCCCGGCGTCGTTGGGCGCGATGTCCTGCAGGTCCTTGACGTGCGCGACGTTCATGTCGCGCGGCAGCGGCACGCCGTTTTTCACCGCCAGCACCTCGGCCATCACGCTGACGGCGATCTCGGGCGGGGTCTTGCTGCCGATGTAGATGCCGATGGGGCCGCGCAGGCCCTTCAGGCTTTCCTCGGTCTGGTCGAGGTGCTCGATCATGCGCTGGTGGCGCAGCAGACTGTTGCGCCGGCTGCCGATGGCGCCGATGTAGAACGCCGGCGTCTCCAGCGCCTGCAGCAGGGCCAAATCGTCCAGCTTCGGGTCGTGCGTGAGGGCGATGACGCAGCTGCGCCCGTCCAGCGCCATCTCGGCGACGGTGTCGTCGGGCATGGTGCCGACCAGGCGCGCGCCGGGCACGCTCCAGCTGCCGGCAAACTCCTCGCGCGGGTCGCACACCGTCACCGAGAAGCCGCAAAACAGGGCCATGGTGGCCAGGTACTCGCTCATCTGGCCGGCGCCGATGATCAGCATGCGATAGCCGGGGCCGAAGGTGTTGACCAGCTCGGCGGCGTTCAGAATCAACTCCGCCGGGTGCTCGGTGGGCTGCAGCGTGACCTGCCCGTCGGCCAGGCGCACGCGGCGCTGCATCAGCCGGCCGGCGTCCAGCGCCTGCAGCAGCTCGGCCACGCGCGCGGCGTCGGGGTCGAACTCCAGCATCACCTCCAGCGTGCCCCCGCAGGGCAGGCCGAAGCGGTGCGCCTCGTCGGCCGTCACGCCGTACTTGACGAACTGCGGCGGGCCTTCGCGCGGCAGCGCGTCGGCGGCGCCTTGCTTGGTGTAGCGGTCGATCAGGTCGTACTCGATGCAGCCGCCCGACACCGAGCCCATCACCGCGCCGTCCTCGCGCAGCGCCATGATGCAGCCCACCGGCCGCGGCGACGAACCCCAGGTGCGCACCACGGTGGCCAGCACGGCCCGCTTGCCGTCCTGGCGCCAGTCGCGCAGCGCGCGCAGGACCGTGACGTCAAGGTTTTCCATTCAAAATCTCCTTTCGGCCTTCAACTACTTCAAGGCCCAGCCAATGGCGACGATGACCACGATGGCCACCAGCACCCACACCCAGGCCGGCACGCCTGCCTCGCCGCCGGGCACGCGCGCCGGCACCACGGCCTGGCCGGCGGCGGCTTCGCCCGCCGGCGCTTCGGCGGCCGGATGGCGGCGCTGCATCTCCTCGTCGAAGCGCTGGAAAAAACTCTCGGCCATGGACTTGGCCACGCCGTCGATCAGGCGCTGGCCCACTTGCGCGATCTTGCCGCCCACCGTGGCGTTGACGGTGTAGCCCAGCTCGCAGCCGGCGTCGTTGGGGGTCAGCACCACCTTGGCGCTGCCCTTGCCGAAGCCGGCCACGCCGCCATTGCCCTCGAAGTTGATGGTATAGCTGCCGGGCGCCTGAATGTCGGCCAGCTGGATGGCGCCCCTGAACTTGGCCGCCACCGGGCCGACCTTGATCGCGTTGACCAGCGCATAGGCGTTCTCGCCCGTGGCCTCGATGCTCTCGCAGCCGGGGATGCAGGCCTTGAGCACCTCGGGGTCGTTCAGCGCGTCCCAAGCCTGTTGTTGCGTGACGGCCAGTTGCCGCGAGCCTTGCATGTCCATGTTCAATCTCCTCGTGCGTTCATTTTTTCATGAGTACCGCGATCGCGCTGGCCAGCTCGTTCAGCTTGGTCACGTTGTGCACCGCCAGGGTGCCGTCGCAGGCCTGGTGCAGCACCGCCGCGCCGCGCGCCAGCGGCTGGTAGCCGTCGAAGCGCAGCAGCGGGTTGAGCCACAGGATGCGGCGCGTGTGGCGCCTGAGCCAGGCCAGTTCCTGCGCCAGCAGCTCGGGCTCGCCGGTGTCGAGCCCGTCGCTCACGATCAGCACCAGGGTGCGCCGGCCCACCAGCCGGCGCGCGTGGTGGCGATGCAGGCTGGCCAGCGACTCGCCCAGGCGCGTGCCGCCGGCATAGTCCTGGATGTGCGCGCCGGCCTCGACCAGCATGGCGTCGGTGTCGGCCTGGCGAAAGCTGGCGCTCAAATCGGTCAGGCGCGTGCCGAAGGCGAACACGTCGGGGCGAATGCTCTGGCGCTGGCCGGCCACCAGCGCGCGCGCGGTGGCGGCGTGCAGAAAGGCCAGCAGCAGCCGGGTGTAGCGCTCCATCGAGCCCGACACGTCCATCAGCACCAGCAGCGGCAGCGGCTGGCGGCGGCGCTGCAGACGCGTGATGGCCATCACGTCGCCGCCGGTCTGCGCCGCCTGGCGCAGCGTGCGCCCCCAGTGCACGCGCGCGCCACGGCCGCCGGCGCGCGTGCGGCGCGCGGCCACGGTGGGCAGCGGCAGCGGGATGTCGCGCACCAGGCGCTCGACCAGGGTGTATTCGCTGGCCGTCAATTGATTGAAGTCGGCGGTCTTCAGGCGCGCCAGCGCGCTGGCCGTCATGGCGGCGTCCAGGTCCACCTCCTGGTCGGGCTTGGGCGGCTCGCCCGGGCGCGCGGCCTTGGGCGGGGCCAGCGCCTCGCGCACCCGCGGGCGCTGGCGCGGCGGCGCGGCGCGGCCCTCGGCGGTGGGCAGCATCTGCGCCAGCAGCTTCTTGGCCAGGTCGGGGTCGCGAAAAAAGGCGTCGAACAGCTCGCGGAACACCACGCGGTCCTGCTCGCGGCTGACCAGCACGGCCTCCAGCGCGGCGCTCAGGTCGCTCTTGTGCGCCACGCCCACCCACTGCACCGCCTGCTGCGCCAGCGCGATGCGCGAGGCGTCGACGCGCACTCCGGCGCGCCGCAGCGTGCGGCCGAAGGCGCTCAGGTTGCCCGCCAGCTTGCCGCTGCGGGCGTCGCCCAGTTGCGAGACGGCGTGGTCGCTGGACACGGCGACGTCTGCGGTCACGCGGCCTGGCGCGCCGCCTGCAGGGCCTCGTCGGCCAACGCGCGATCGAGCGCGGCCACGTCGTCGCGCTGCTTGAACAGGATGCCGGCGGTGTCCAGCACCACCTCAGGGTCGAGGTTGACGGTGTCCAGCGCCACCAGCGCGCGCGCCCACTCCACCGTCTCGGCGATGCCCGGCGCGCGCTGAAAGTGCTCGCCATACGGCGCGCTGCGCAGCTGCTGCACGAAGGCGGCCACCTGGTCGGCCAGCCGTTGCGGCGCCTCGGGCACCAGGGCGCGCACGATGGCCAGCTCGCGCTCGCGCTCGGGGTAGTCCAGCCAGTGGTACAGGCAGCGGCGCTTGACGGCGTCGTTGAGCTCGCGCGTGCGGTTGCTGGTGAGCAGGGTCACCGGCGGCACCGCCGCGCGCACCGTGCCCAGCTCGGGAATGCTGACCTGGTACTCGCCCAGGTATTCGAGCAGGAAGGCCTCGAAGGGCTCGTCAGCGCGGTCCACCTCGTCGATCAGCAGCAGCGCGCCGGGCGGCGGCGCCTCCAGCGCCTGCAGCAGCGGGCGGCGCACCAGGTAGCGCGGCTGGTAGACCTCCTGCTCCAGCTCGCTGGCGGGCGCCCTTCCCTCTGCGGCTCTCAAATGCAAGAGTTGTGCGGCGTAATTCCACTCGTACAGTGCCTCGCGCTGCTCCAGGCCGTCGAAGCACTGCAGGCGCAGCAGCTCGCGCCCCAGCACCTGCGCCAGCGCCTTGGCCAGCTCGGTCTTGCCGACGCCGGGCTCGCCCTCCAGCAGCAGCGGGCGCTGCAGCTTGAGCGCCAAGAACACCGCCGTGGCCAGGCGCCGGTCGGCAAAGTAGCCTTGGGTTTGCAGCGCGGCGATCAGGGCGTCGATGGAGGCGATCGGGGCAGGCGCCGAGGGAGCAGGCATGGCAGATGAGGCGGTGAAGCCAGACACTATATAAACGATAGCTTATCGTGCTTGATGGGCGGGCGCTGGAGCCCGAAATGGCTTAAAATCCTGCGGCCCGATCAAGGCCGCTGGCCCTCACCCCTGCCCTCTCCCGGAGGGAGAGGGAGGAAGACATCGGCCCCTCAAGCCAGGGCCTGCGCCACGGCGCGCTGGGTCATCACGCCGACCAGGTGGGCGCGGTAGGCGGCCGAGCCGTGCAGGTCGCCGGACATCTGGGCCTCGTCGGTCTGCACGCCCGCCACGGCGTCGGGGCTGAACTGCTTGCCCAGCGCCGCCTCCATGCCGGCATGGCGAAACACGCCGTTGCCGCCACCGGTGACGGCGACGCGCACGCCGCCGTCGCCCTGCGCCACGAACACGCCGATCAGCGCGAAGCGCGAGGCCGGCTGCGCGAACTTGACGTAGGCCGCGCGCTTGGGAATGGGAAAGCCGATGGCGGTGATCAACTCGCCGTCTTCCAGCGCGGTGGCAAACAGGCCCTGGAAGAAGTCGTCGGCCTTGATTTGGCGCTTGCTGGTGTGCACCGTGGCGCCCAGCGCCATCAGCGCGGCCGGGTAGTCGGCGGCCGGGTCGTTGTTGGCCACCGAGCCGCCGAGGGTGCCCATGGCGCGCACCTGCTTGTCGCCGATGTGGCAGGCCAGCTCGGCCAGCGCGGGGATGTCGGCGCGCACCTCGGCGCTTTCGGCCACGTCGCAGTGGCGCGTCATGGCGCCGATGGTGAGCGTGCCGGCCTCGCGGCGGATGCCCTGCAGCTCCTTGATGCCGGCCAGGTCGACCAGTTGCTCGGGCGCGGCCAGGCGCAGCTTCATCGAGGCCAGCAGGGTCTGGCCGCCGGCCAGCAGCTTGCCGCCGGCCTGGGCCAGCTTCAGCGCATCGGCCTGGGTGGCGGGGCGCTCATAGGTGAATGCGTACATGAGGGGCTCCTTTCAGGCCTTGGCGGCTTGGATGGCCTGCCACACGCGGTGCGGCGTGGCGGGCATGTCGAGGTCTTTCACGCCCAGGGCGCTGAGCGCGTCGAGCACGGCGTTGATGACCGCCGGCGGCGAGCCGATGGCGCCCGCTTCGCCGCAGCCCTTGCTGCCGATCGGGTTGTGGGTGCAGGGCGTGCACACGTGGCCGAGCTTGAACTGGGGGAAGTCGTCGGCGCGCGGCATGGTGTAGTCGGTGTAGCTGCCGGTCAGCAGCTGGCCGCTTTCGGGGTCGTACACGCCGTGCTCCAGCAGCGCCTGGCCCAGGCCCTGCACCACGCCGCCGTGCACCTGGCCCTCGACGATCATCGGGTTGATGATGACGCCGAAGTCGTCCACGGTGGTGAAGCGGTCGACGCGCACCACGCCCGTCTGAGGATCCACCTCGACCTCGCAGATGTAGGTGCCGGCGGGATAGGTGAAGTTGGTCGGGTCGTAGAAGGCCGTTTCGTCCAGCCCGGGCTCCAGCTTGTCCAGCGGGTAGTTGTGCGGCACATAAGCCGTCAGCGCCACCTGGGCAAAGGGTATCTTCTTGTCGGTGCCCTTGACCTTGAACTCGCCGCCGCTGAACTCGATGTCGGCGTCGCTGGCCTCCATCAGGTGCGCGGCGATCTTCTTGGCCTTTTCCTCGATCTTGTCCAGCGCCTTCATGATGGCCGTGCCGCCCACCGACAGCGAGCGGCTGCCGTAGGTGCCCATGCCGAACGGGATGCGACCGGTGTCGCCGTGCACGATGTCGACCTGGCCGGGGTCGATGCCCAGCCGCGCCGCCACCAGCTGCGCAAAGGTGGTCTCGTGCCCCTGGCCGTGGCTGTGCGAGCCGGTGAACACCGTCACGCTGCCGGTGGGGTTGACGCGCACCTCGCCGGCCTCGAACAGGCCGGCGCGCGCGCCCAGGGCGCCGGCGATGTTGCTGGGCGCCAGGCCGCAGGCCTCGATGTAGCTGCTGTAGCCGATGCCGCGCCTGAGGCCCTTGGCCTCGCTGGCCTGCTTGCGCGCGGCGTAGCCGGCCACGTCGGCCAGCTTTTGCGCCTCGTTCATGCAGGCGGGAAAGTCGCCCGTGTCGTACTGCAGCGCCACCGGCGTCTGGTACGGAAAGTGGGTGACGAAGTTGCGCTTGCGGATCTCGTCCTGGCTCAGGCCCAGCTCCCAGGCGCAGCGGGTGGCCATGCGCTCGATCAGGTAGGCCGCCTCGGGCCGGCCGGCGCCGCGGTAGGCGTCGACCGGCGCGGTGCTGGTGAACCAGCCGTCGACCTCCACATAGATCTGCGGCGTGGCGTACTGCCCCGCCAGCAGCGTGCCGTACAGGATGGTGGGCACGCTGGAGGCAAAGGTCGACAGGTAGGCGCCCAGGTTGGCGTGGGTGTGCACGCGCAGGGCCAGGAACTTGCCGTCCTTGTCCATCGCCATTTCGGCGTGGGTGATGTGGTCGCGCCCATGCGCGTCGCTGACGAAGGACTCGCTGCGCTCGGCTGTCCACTTGATGGCGCAATTGAGCTGCTTGGCCGCCCAGGTGGCCGCCACGTCCTCGGCGTACAGGAAGATCTTGGAGCCGAAGCCGCCGCCCACGTCGGGCGCCACCACGCGCACCTTGTGCTCGGGCCACTGCAGCACGAAGGCGGTCATCAAGAGGCGCTCGACGTGCGGGTTCTGGTTGGCCACGTACAGCACCGACTCGTCCGTGCCGCGGTTGTAGCTGGCGTTGACGGCGCGCGGCTCCATCGCGTTGGGGATCAGGCGGTTGTTGGTCAGGTCGAGCTGGGTGACGTGCGCGGCGCCGGCAAAGGCGGCGTCGACCGCGGCCTTGTCGCCCAGCGTCCACTTGTAGCAGTGGTTGTCGGGCGCCTCGTCGTGCAGCGCCGGGGCCTTGGCGGCGCTGCGCATGTCGATCACGGCGCCCAGCACCTCGTAGTCCACCTCGACCGCCTCGGCCGCGTCCCTGGCCTGCTGCAGCGTGTCGGCCACCACCATGGCCACGTGGTCGCCCACGTAGCGCACCTTCTTGATCGCCAGGATGGGGTGCGGCGGCTCCTTCATCGGCGTGCCGTCGGGGTTGCTGATGAGCCAGCCGCAGGGCAGCCCGCCCATCTTGCCGTCGATGTCGGCGCCAGTGAACACGCGCGCCACGCCCGGCATGGCGCTGGCGGCGGCGGTGTCCACCTTCTTGACGATGGCATGCGCGTGCGGCGAGCGCACGAAGTACGCGTACTTCTGGTTCGCCTGCACGATGTCGTCGGTGTAGTTGCCCACGCCGGTCAGAAAGCGCAGGTCTTCCTTGCGCTTGAGCGATTCGCCGATGTGCGGCAGCTTGGCAAATTCATTGGCACCCATGTCGTGTCTCCTTGCCTTGGTGTGGGGTCTCAGGCGGCCAGGGCCTTTTGCGCGGTCTGCACCGCGGCGACGATGTTCTGGTAGCCCGTGCAGCGGCACAGGTTGCCCTCCAGCAGGCTGCGGATCTCGCCCTCGGTGGCCGTGGGGTGGTGCTTGAGCAGGTCGATCGTGCTCATCACCATGCCGGGCGTGCAGTAGCCGCATTGCAGGCCGTGGCATTCCTTGAACGCCGCCTGCACCGGGTGCAGCGTGCCGTCGGCCGCGGCCACGCCCTCGATGGTGGTGATGTCGGCGCCCGCCATCTGCGCCACCAGCGTGTTGCAGGCCTTGATGGAGCGCCCATTGGCGATCACCGTGCAGGCGCCGCACTGGGCCGTGTCGCAGCCCACGTGCGTGCCCGTCAGGCGCAGGTGCTCGCGAATGAACTGCACCAGCAGCGTGTTGGGCGGCACGTCGGCCGACACCGCCTTGCCATTGACCTTGAGCTCGACTTTCATCGCGGGCATCTCCTTGTCGTGGTGGGTTTTCAAGCTTGGGGTAAAAACGGTCATTCTTGGAACAACGCATTCCAGGGTGCCTAGGCAAAACCCTTGGTTTTCAGCCCCCGGCCCGATTATTCTCAGTTTGAGACACGGAGACACCGCGATGAACGCCCTGCCCGCCTTCTCCGCCCAGCCGCGCCTGCAGCAGATCGCCCTGGCGCGGCAAAGCCTGCTGACCGAAGGCACCGAGCTGACCGAAGCCCTGGCCAGCGCCTGGGTCGACCGCGCCTGGATCATGCAAAGCTGGCGCCGCTGCCTGGCCCTGGGCCACCAGCCGCAGTCGCGCGTGACCTTCGACCCGGTGCCCGCCCGCGCCCGCGCCGACGCGCAAGACGCCCACGCCACCCTGCTGGCCGCCGCCCGGCCCGAGCTGCAGCGCCTGGCCGCCGCCATCGCGCCCATCCGCTACTTCGTGCTGCTGACCGACGCGCAGGGCTGCGTCATCGACACGGCAGGCGCCATCGACCACCGCAACCGCGCCATGCACGCCATCGCCCGCGTGGGGGTAGACCTGTCCGAGCGCAGTGTGGGCACCACCGCCATCGGCGCCGCCCTGGGCGAGCGCGCGCCGGTGTGGCTGCACCGCGGCGAACACTTCTTCAACGACACCGCCGTCTACAGTTGCGCCGGCGCCCCGCTGTTCGGCCCCGACGGCGCCTGCCTGGGCATGCTGGACGTGACCGGCGTGGAGGTGCCAGAGCGTCCCGAGCTGAAGCACCTGGTGGCCCAGTCGGCCCAGAACATCGAAGACGCCCTGGTGCTGGCCCGCCCGCACGCGCTGCGCCTGCGCCTGGCCTGGCCGGCAGGCTGGCAGGTCAGCGGCGGCGGCGCCGGCGCCGGCCTGCTGTGCCTGGACGCCGACGGTCAGGTCACCGGCGCCAACGCCACCGCGCGCCAGATGCTGCCCGCCCTGCACGGCGCGGCCCAGGCCCCCCTGCACGCCAGCGAGCTGTTCGCCCTGCCCTGGGCGCAGCTGTTCGACCTGGCCCGGCTGGGCGAAGCCGCCAGCGTGCCCCTGTGGTCCGGCCTGCGCGTGCAGCTCGCCGCGCAGGCCCCGGCGCAGCCGGCATCGGGCGCACGTGCGGCCACGCGCTCGTTGAAGGCGGTCGAGGCCGACCTGATTCACCAGGCTGTGCGCCAGGCCGGCGGCCGGGTGGCCGACGCCGCGCGGGCGCTGGGGGTGAGCCGGGCGACGGTGTATCGGCGGTTGGCTGGCCGCGCAGATGCGCGCAAGGCGGAAGAAATCAGCACCGAGGCTGCTCGTCCGTGAACCTACAATGCTTTTCAGGCAAGACGACCCATTCAAAATCATCCGCCATTTTTTAGGTTTGGCTAAACGGGCGATTGCTCCCGGTCTCCACTGGGGCATCGGAATTTTTGCTTTGGTTTATCGACTTCGTTGCCCTGTGACTTGGTCGTCTAATCTTAGTTAGCGCGTACATGACAGTCGATTTAGCTCTCATAATTAATCAGTGCGAGGACTACCTATTTCCTACGCGCAGCTTTAGCGTGCGGCAACGAGCCCTTTACTACCATCTGTTCCGCCACACGCACTTGGAAGGTAAGTCTTCTGGCTTGTTCTCCTTACTTCCTCTTTCAAACGCCATCGGCGTTGCAGAAAGTTCTGTGCGCGAGGATGTAAGAGCGCTTCACGAGCGCGGCTGCCTCGTTATCGAAGACCGTTCTCGTAACGGCCACTTGCTGCGAGTATTGTTGCCATCTGACATCCCAGGCGTCGTCCCAGAGACACGGCCTGAGGTTCAGATAGACATCGCGTCCATGGACTTCTTCTCAAACCGTCGCTTTCTTTCGGTATTGCTGGCCCGCGAGGACGGGCGTTGCTTCTACTGCCTAAAAAGCATTCGCGCCGAGTCATGCGAGCTTGACCACGTGTCGTGTCAAGCAAACGGCAAAGATAACTCCATTCGCAATATTGTTTGTTCGTGCTACGAGTGCAATACGACAAAGCAAGCCCAACCCGCCGCAGACTTTGTTCGGTCGCTTTATCGAAAGGGCGTTTTATCTCAGCCTGAGCTCGAAAATCGTTTGTCGGCACTTGAGCAGCTTACGGCTGGAAATTTGCTGCCAGATCGAGCACTTCTACAGAGTGCGCTCTAACACGTCAATCCAGCCGACCGCCTTCGGCGGCGGCTGATTTCAATCGTTAGGTGGCGCTATGAACGACCAACAAAGCTCGGCGCTATCTGCGTTTCAGGTGCATTGCCAGGAAATTTATATCTGTTATTCCCTTGCATCAGTTGGTATCGCGGACCAAGCGGATAAAATTTCAAAGAATGATCCGGACCGATCAAAGCGGATATTCGTCGGCGTTGGGCACCCGAGCAAGGGAAACTTCCAAGGAGTGATGAACCTCGGCAAGTATTTGGACTCATCGGCGAGGAACGGGGAGTTTTCAAGCATCATCGCGAAGTCATTCGTAACGACAATCTACTCTCTTTGGGATGAGTACTATCGCCACTTGGTGGCTGAAGATGTAGGTGCTACAGCAAAAGAGGTGAAGTCCGGCCTGATGGGTGACCTACGCAAAGTGAGACACTGCATCGTTCACAACAAGTCTTTAGTGTCTAAAGAGCTTGAGCAATTGGAGGAGCTCAAATGGAGGCTAGAGGCTGGCGCGATGCTAAAAATCTCTGATGAGATGTTTCAGGGATTAATGGATCAGATAAATGCCATACGCGTTAAAGTTGAAAGGTTATCTGGTCGCGCCACCTAACATGGCAGTCAAGCCGACCCGCCTACGGCGGGCGGCTTACCTTTGGCGTTAGGCTTCACACATGATCAGACCGACATCCGTAACTGTAGTTGCTTGGCTTGTGATTGCATTCGCACTATTGGCAGCAGTCGGGCTGTTTGCTGCCTCGGCATTAACCTTTAGAACTAATCCTCCGCACGGTTGGCTTAGTACCTTGTTAGGGATTCTCGTAACATCCCTATGCGGGGTCTTCATGCTAAAGGGAAAAAATTTGGCGCGCTGGGTGTATGTAGGGTGGTCCATTCTGACTCTTATCTACGCATCGAGTGAGATCAGAATCATCCTGCTTGTACCTAATTTTATAAAGATCTCATTATTCGCTTTCTTTCTTTTTAGCGCCCCGGCGAATAAGTATTTCAAAAACGGCACGGATTGATGCACTCTAGATTTGGCCTAACAATTCGTTCAAATCGAACTGAGTCAAGAGAGGTCAAGTCTTGCAATCGCGCATTTGTCTAACTACACGTTGCAGCCGACCGCCTACGGCGGCGGCTGACCTCAGGGCGTTAGACCACAAAAATCGGAGAGTCGAATGCCATTACCGCTCATTCCCATCATCTCTGCGCTTGCTGCCGGCGGGTCATTAGTTCCGCATGCTGCCGGGGGCATGATCGTTACGTCTGCCGCCGGCTATGTTGCCGGAACTTACCTCAGTACTGCGGCAATTGGTGGGTTACTGACAGCAGCAGCATCAACCCTTGGAGTAGGTGCGCTTTATGTTACTGGAGTTGCTGGGAGCATCATTGGTGGTGCTGGATTATTTGGCACAACTGTCGGCGCCTCAGGCATAACAGGAGCTTTAATGTCAGTCGGCATCATTTCTGCCACGCCTATCTGGATTCCGCTCGCTATTGGTGGAGCAGCGGCAGCCGGTGCAGGCGGACTCGGTTACGGTAGCTACAGGTTGCTTAAGCTGAAGAAGAAAATACGAACGACTGAAGCAGGTCAAGAAGCTCACTTCACCGAATCTGAAGCAAAGATGATTGAGGGAATTGTCAAGCGGTTGAGTCAAAAACAAGATGGATGTAATGAAACCTAACCCGGCGCTCAAGCCGAACCGCATACTGCGGTCGGCTTATCTTGTCCGTTAGGCATCGGAGGGTGACATCCAGAATGAATGAAGGACTCGTTGTTCGACCAATCGCGAAGGCAGACCATGAAGGCTGGCGGCTTCTCTGGGACGGATATAACGCCTTCTACGGCCGCAGTGGATCTACCTCGCTTCCGGAATCCATTACCCGCGCAACCTGGAGTCGGTTCTTTTCGAAAGAGGAGCCGGTCTTTGCGTTGGTCGCCATTCTCGACTCTCAGGTCGTGGGGATGGCGCACTACATCTTTCACCGAAGCACAACGAGGCTGACGGACGTCTGCTACCTGCAAGATCTCTACACTTCGGAAGGCCAGAGAGGGAAGGGGGTCGGACGCCAGCTGATCGCTTCCGTGGTCACCGTCGCTGAAGCGCGCGGGTGCACGAGAATCTACTGGCAGACCCAGGAGTCGAATGCAGCGGGGCGCGCGCTCTACGACAAGGTAGCGAGTCACAATGGATTCATCGTCTATTCAATCGAACTGCGGGTTGGCCGCGCCGATGCCTAACATTTCGCTGCAACGGACATTTGACTCAGCCGCCCGCGCGCTGCCGCACGCGGTCGTCTGCGTCAAATGCCGCTGAGCTTTGACGTTAGCCCGCTCCAAAATCCATTTATGCAGGCCCGCATTTATTCCAGCGTTTTGCCCATCGCAAAGGTTCGGCCTTTGGGGTTTGGCCGTTGCGCCGGGCTTCGCCTGCAATCACTGCGCGGGTTTCAAGCCTTTTTGGCCTCTAGCGCCCGTCCCGCGTGCGCTAGCAGCTCTTTCTTTGGTAGCGTTTCGCGGGTGCGCAGCGCTTTTTCAAACCCCGTCGGGTCTAACCCGGCGGTCAAGCCGATCCGCCTTCGGCGGCCGGCTTACCTCGTTCGTTAGGCTCAACCACGAGGTTTTACATGACCGTCAACCATGAACCGGAGTTTCTTGTGATATCTGGAGTTGGGTTGCTCGGGCAACGGTATAAATGCAAAGGGACAAAATCTTTATCATCCTATCTCTCGGGCAATTTTCCGGAATCATCCCGGCCACTCCGAATAATCGTGACGCATGCCCAAGAAAGTAAAGAATTTATATGTGAGATCAATAATGGGAAAATGATAATACATATAGATCATCTTGGGAATAGCATTACTTCAGAGCGAAAGCCAATTGAAGAAGCCGTTGCATTAATGATCCCCAATTTAACGAAAGAAGAAAAACAAAAATTCGGCACGCTTAGAATTATTATGGTTTTTGCAATATCCTGGGTCATTTTATTTATATTGGTTGATCGATTTGCATCGCAGCCATCTGAAGCAACGCAAGCACGGCGTGATTGCCTTGTAAATGCAGCTTTATTAGCCTTGAAAAATAATGACGCAGAGCATTTTAGCGACTACTCGCGCCGCTGCTATTGATTGTGATAATTATAAATGCGAAAATTCGGACTAAGGAAAAATTCTAACGAATGGGAAAAATTCATCCCATTCAATGGAAAAACAAAAAAACAATCCCTCTTGGATGAGTGTGAAAATCTTGGTATTTCGCCTTATATAGATGACGAATCTGAAACGTCTTCTGGTGTATACGCGCAACTTAGAGCGGTAGCCTCTGAAGCAGAGCTCGAGCGACGTTTGATTGCAAAGCGAGCCGAGCGTAAGGCAGTGCAATCAAATTTAATCGCAGCTGCGGGGCTTATTGTTTCACTGGTTTCGCTCGTGGTTGCGGTCTATGCAATCAAATAGCCTAACAATTCGTCGCAGCCGACCGCCTACGGCGGCGGCTGAACTCAGGGCGTTCGTCGTCAGATGTCGTTAGGGAAAACTGAAATGTGGAGAGCTATGGAGCAGGTCACACAACCTCTCATTTCTCACCCAGGCCCCTTCCCATCGAAGCTATACCGTTACCGTTCAGTTAGTCCGAGCAATTTGGATCGTCTTGTTGATTTCGAGATTATGGAGGAAGGCATATATCTCGCCGGGCTAAAGGATCTGAATGACCCAGACGAAGGTCGTTTTCTAGTGGCCTTTGAAGGCACTCGTGAAGAGATAGCGTCTTACTGGAAGGAAGCCTTGAAGTCCACTGACTCAGGGGCATCACCCGGCGAAGCCGAGCGGCTAGCTTACGAGCGCACGGATGAAATAATCGCGGCAGGCAGACGCATTCCAAAACACGTTGTCGAATACACAAGACACGTAGTTGAGCACGTATTACGTGTCGCGTGCTTTACGACACTTCCTACGAACTACTCGATGTGGGCCAACTATGCAAAATACCATGACGGATCAAGCGCTTCAGTAGATCATGGCGGTCTTTGCATCGAATACACATGCGACGAAAGCTGGAGGAGCGTCAATCTTTCCCCTGTCGTTTATTCAGACGAAGTGCCCAGGATAAATCCCGTTTCCAGAAATGAAGCGGAGCTTGTTAAGGTTGTTTACTCCAAATCTTCCGAGTGGCGCTGCGAAGATGAGTGGCGAATATTTATGATCATTCACAGCATTCCGCCGTTTCCTCCAAACCTAACGGCGAACTCTAAGATCCGGATAGAAGGCGGCGTTTCGGGAATCATCTTTGGCTTGAAGACACCAGAGCACATAGTTGCTGAAGTATCAGCGCGAGTTAAGCAGACCGGTCGGTCCATCGCGCTCAGACGAGTAGTGCGTGATCCCACAACATACGAGCGAGTCTTGAGCGATGTGGAGTGACCGGACGCCGAACATGGCAATCAACCTCGCTCCCTCCGGTCGCTGGACGGGCAAAAGCTGCGCTTTTGCCCGCCGGTCATTTCTACGTTAGCCCTCATGATCCAGTACGTCATCCCCGCTCTCATTGGACTTGTAGCAGGCCTGATCGGCTCGTTAATCGCCCCTTGGGTTCACTGGGGTATTGAGAAGAGACGGACGTTGCTGGAGTCACGACGATCTCTGATCACATCTGCACGGATAGAAATGTCCGCGCTCGTTCCGCCACGCGAACGATTTAGAGAGAAACCAATCTATTCTCGGATCCGTCCACATCTTTCGGAAGAGACGATCAAAATCATAGAGTCCGACACTATCTTCATTCAGCAGGGCGGACGAGGCGATGGGGCCAACAACTATTCCGCAAGAGTCCTTGACGACATCTTGGAGTTAGAGAAAAAGTGGAAGCTCCTTTGAGGGCTAACAATTCATTCAAGCCGACGCCCCTACGCGGCGCGGCTTAATTCAGGTGTTGAGCCATATCCGAGATCGTACTATGACTTTCAGATTTTTAGGTTGTCTCGTATTGCTTTTTTTCTCTGTTTCAGCGAACGCAGGGCTTAAATGTGCAGACGTGAAATACGGAGTGCCGAATTACTTCGAGAGTATGACTCGACTCGCCGAGGCAGCCAGATTACCTGACAACTATTTCAACAGGTATCACGAAGACGTCGTTTCTCTTCTGTGTAGTGGGAAAAGCAAAGACATCGAAAAAATCATTGATGCTGGCGAAGTCAAACGCTCGGAAGTAGAAGCTATAAAGGAAGCGCTAAACATCAGCGGCCGCTCCGAGCTCGGGCAGAGCTGCGGCTACTCAAAACAGAAATTTTCAGAGTTAGGTCTATGCTCTGCGTGTGCCGACAACGTCGCACAGTGGTATTCAAAAAAGCCAGCGTCAAGGTGTGGCTCACTTGCGAAAAAGGCTTTGGAGGGCAACCCTGCTGCGATAGATGAACTTCAAGGCTTTCCGAAATACTGCGAATGGAAGTATCAGTGAGTTCGCGGCCCAACAAGGCATTCAAGCGGACGGGCTTCGCCCGCCGCTTAACTTGAGCGCTAGTCCTCTCATATTCCCGCTTTATGCAGGCCAGCATTTATTCCAGCGTTTCGCCTTTCCCCAAGGTTTCTCCTTGGAGGTTTTGGCGTTGCGCCGGGCTTCGCCTGCATGCACCGCGCCAGTTTCAAGCCATTTCGGCCACCAGCCCTTGCGCAGCAAGCGCCATCAGCTATCACTCTTGCAGCGCTGCGCCGCTTCCGTGGCGCAGCGCTTTTTTCGTGGGCCGCGCCCGTCTTCAAGTCAGGTTCGCCGGGCGACCAGCCGGACGCTTGAAGCCGTCGAGTATTCGCCAAGCTCCGAAATTCGGGTGCCCTGATGTCCAGCGCCGCTGAGCGCTCGGCGCAGAGCCCGCCCTCATCCAGCGCAGTCTGACCCATTGTTGCGCCCGAGGTGCTGCAGCAGGCGATGCGTGCTTTCCGCGCGGGCTGGTCCCAGTGGCGTGTTCCGCCGAGGAACGCGGCGCCGCCCAAGACCGAATGCACCGAGGCACGTAGACTCGATCGACGCGTAGCGGCGCTGGATCGGTGGCTCGTGCCTCAACATCAATTGCCGGCCCGGCATGCAAGCATGGATGGGCCGTGGCTTCGGTCTGATTGTTTTCAGAGTGCCGGGGCGGGGGCGCGTCAGGGCAGCAGCACCGCCCGGCCGCGGATGCGCCCTTCGCGCAGCCGCTGGTACACCTGCGGCGCCTGCTCCAGCGGGAAGCTTTCGACCTCGGCCTGGATGCGTCCGGCCTCGGCCAGGGCGATGACTTCCATCAGCTCGGCGCGCGTGCCCCAGTAGGGCACGCTGACTTCGCAGCCGTAGGGCGGCCGGTTGGCACCGTAGTGCAGCACGCCGCCGCCCAGGCCGACGATGGTCAGGCGGCTGGCGCGGCCGACGATGCGCGCGCACAGATCGACCGTGGGTTGCGCACCGACGAAGTCCAGCGCCACCGCGGCGCCGCGCTCGCCCACCAGGGCGGCGATGGCCTCGCGCGCGGCCTTGGCGTCGCGCGTGTTCACGGTGTGTTGGGCGCCCAGCTGCGTGGCGTGCGCCAGCTTGGCGTCGTCGATGTCGCAGGCAACGAGTTGCGCCGGGGTGAGCGCCCGCAGGATCTGCACCGCCATGTGGCCCAGCCCGCCGATGCCGACCACCACCACGCTGGCATCGGGCGTGAGCCAGGGCAGCGCGGCCTTGATGGCGTGGTAGGGCGTGAGGGCGGCGTCGGACAGCGGCGCGGCCTGCACCGGGTCGAGCGTGCCCAGCGGCACCAGCAGGCGCGGCGAGGGCACGATCATGTATTCGGCCATGCCGCCATCGGCGCCCAGGCCGCCGCCCATCGCGGGCAGGCTGGCGTGGTGCTGGCAATAGTTTTCGGCCGAGCGCTGGCAGGCATGGCAGTGGCCGCAGCCCCAGGGGCCGTAGACGGCCACCGCGTCGCCCTCCTTGTAGCCCACCACGCCCTGACCCAGCGCGGCGATGTGGCCGGCGTTCTCGTGGCCCAGGGTGAAGGGGTGGGCGAAGCCGCCGTGGTCGAGCACGTGCAGGTCGGAATGGCACACGCCGGCGCCGGCCACGCGCAGCAGCACCTGGCCGGGGCCGGGCGTGGGCTGTGGCACATCGACGATCTCCGGCGGCTGGCCCGCCTGGATGTAGCGAACGGCTTTCATCGAATGCTCCTGTTTTTGTATCAATCGACGCAAAAAGGGCGCTGGCTGAAGACGCATTGTGGGATCGGGTGCGTGCGCGGTCAACACGGCGAGTGACCGGTTTCACAGACCCCCTCCCCGCGCTCGCCCAAGACTGTCGAAGCCGAGCCGCTCGATCAGGCGGTGCGCCCCGCCGACAAACGCGTGACCGCCGCTGAACGAGAAGAGCGCACCGCCCAAGACCGAATGCACCCAGGCGCGTAGACTCGTTCGACGAGTGCCGGCAGTCGCACGGCCATGGAGTCCAGCATGACGCAACCCGAAGTCTTCGACGCGCTTGTCCTCGGCAGCGGCGAAGGCGGCAAATACCTGGCCTGGCACCTGGCGCGCAGCGGGCAGCGCACGGCGGTGGTGGAACGGCGCTGGATCGGCGGCTCGTGCCCCAACATCAACTGCCTGCCCAGCAAGAACGAGATCTGGAGCGCCAAGGTGGCCGACCTGGCCCGGCACGCCGGCTCATTCGGCACGCAGACCGGGCCGGTGACGGTCGACATGGCCCGGGTGCGCCAGCGCAAGCGCGAGATGGTCGACGGCCTGATCACCATGCACCTGGGCAATTACAAGGCCAGCGGTGCCGAGTTGATCATGGGCGCGGGGCGCTTCACCGGGTCCAAAACGCTGGACGTGCGCCTGAACGACGGCGGCACGCGCACGCTGACCGCCAGCCAGGTGTTTCTCAACGTCGGCACGCACGCGGCGATCCCGGATGTGCCGGGCCTGTCGGCAGCGGCGCCGATGACCAACATCGAGGCGCTGGAGCTGGACCGCGCGCCGCGCCACCTCATCGTGCTGGGCGGCGGCTACGTCGGGCTGGAGCTGGCCCAGGCGTACCGGCGCTTCGGCAGCGCCGTGACGGTGATCGAGCACGGGCCGCAGCTGGCCGCGCGCGAAGACCCGGACGTGGGCGACGAGCTGCGGCAGATTTTCAGCGACGCCGGCATCGAGCTGGTGCTGTCGGCCGAAACGCTGCGCGTCGAAGGCCAATCGGGCGACGCCGTCCGGCTGCAGCTGCGCACGCCGGCGGGTGAGCGCGCCATCGAAGGCAGCGACATCCTGGTGGCGGCCGGGCGCACGCCCGACACGGCCGGCATCGGCCTCGATCTGGCCGGTGTCGAGCTGGGCGCGCGGGGCTACATCCAGGTCAACGAGCGGCTGGAAACCAGCGCGCCGGGCGTGTGGGCGATCGGCGAATGCGCCGGCAGCCCGCAGTTCACGCACGCGTCCTTCGACGATTTCCGCATCATCCGCGACAACCTGGCGGGCGGGCAACGCTCCACGCGCGACCGGCTGGTGCCCTACTGCATGTTCACCGACCCGCCGCTGGCGCGCGTGGGCCTGAGCGAGCGCGAGGCGCAGCAGCAGGGCATCGCCGTGCGCGTGGCCAAGCTGCCGATGCGCGGCGTGCTGCGCACGCGCACCATCGGCGAGCAGCAGGGCTTCATGAAGGCGCTGATCGGCGCCGACGATCGCATCGTCGGCTTCATGATGCTGGGCCCCGAAGCGGGCGAGGTGGTGGCGGCGGTGCAGATGACGATGCTGGCCGGCCTGCCCTATCAAAAGCTGCGCGACGCCATCCTGGTGCACCCGACGATGGGCGAAGGGCTGGGGCCGCTGCTCACCAACGTGCCGGCAAGGAGCGCGTGATCGGAGCCAGTCTCAGTCTCAGTTGTTGGATCATGTCGGTGACGTGGCTCCTAGGACTCAATCACTCACTTGCCGCCCTGCTTGATGGCGCTCTCCCACAGCTTGATCACCTTGTCGTAGTCGGCAGCACCTGCCAGCGGATCGGTCGGGTAGACCTTGATGTCCTTGAGGTTGGGCAGCTTGGTCAGCTTGGCCACGTCGATGTCGGCGCGACTGGGCCGGCGGAAGTTCTCCACCAGTTCAGCTTCCTGCACTTCGCGCGAGAGCAACTGGTCATATAACTGCTGGGCCGCCTGTGCACCGTTCTTTGGGTTCTTGATGATGGCCACAGCCTCAGGCTGAACGAAGGTTCCGTCGGCCGGATAAACCAGCTTGACATCTTTTTGCCCACCGGCCACATAAGAATATGCCGCGTATTCCATGGTGACGCCCAGTGGGTACTCGCCATCTGCCACGCCGCGATACACCTGCGCCGAGCTCTTGGACACCACGACGTTGGCAGCCAGCTTCTTCAGGCCGTCCTCGCCCAGCAGCTTGTACAAACCATACACCTGTCCATATGCGCTGCCAGAGGACACCGGATCGCCCATCACGATCTTGCCTTTCCAGATCGGGTTGGCCAAGTCGGCCCAAGTCTTGGGCATCGGGTTGCCCTTGAGCTGCTTGTCATTGACCATCACCACCATCACATGCAGGTTGCTGGCCGCCCACAGATCGCCGGTTCCGATCAGCGCGGCATCGAGCCCCTTGGCCTCGGGCGATTTGTAGGGCTGGAAGTTCTGCTTGAACGCCGCCAATGTGTCAAAGCCCGCGCCCCACACGACGTCACCTAGAGGGTTGGCCGACTCCGCCTCGATGCGCTTCATAAGCGCGCCCGTGCCCGAGGCGACCTTTTGCACGGTCAGTCCGGGGGCACGCCTTTTGATGATGTCCACCGCCACGTCCACCGTCTGCACGTTGTTGGATGTGTAGACCACTGCGTCGGCCGCCTGCGCGGCACCGCCGCTGCCGCCCAGGCAGGCCATAGCCATGGCAACGCCCACGGTTCGCTTGATGAAATTGAGTGGTTGCATGTCGTCCTCCGGTTGAGATTCCTCAGCGGCTGGCAAACAGATCCAGCTTGAAGAATCGGGTTGCAATGAAAAGCGGCACGATGATGGCCAGCATCAATACCACGCCATAGGCTGAAGCCCGCGCCAGATACCCTGCATCAATCTGGTTGAACATTTCGATGGGCATGGTTTCCATACCACCGAAATACAGCACGATGGTGGCAGAAATCTCGGCCAGCGAAGTTACCCACATCAAAATGGCCGCGGCCCAGATGGCCGGCTTCATCACCGGGAGCACCACGCTCCAGAAACTGCGCATGGGCGAGGCGCCCAGGTTGATGGCGGCCTCCTCCATGCTGTCGGGAATGTTGTAAAGCGAGGCTGACGCTGAGCGGATGGAAAACGGCACCTTGCGCACGAACAAGGCCAGCGTCATGATGACCCAAGTACCGGTGAGCACGACCGGTCCGCTGTTATAGGTGTGGATCAGTGCAATACCCAGAACGGTGCCCGAGACGGCCAGAGGCAGCATGGCCACATAGTCCAGAAGCGACACCAGGCGACTGCGCTTCTTGACAATGAGGTAACTGGCAATGGTGGCAAAGACGGTGCCCACCAGCGTGGCTGCACTGGCTAGCCACAGCGAATTGACGATGGGCGCCGGCGCGGTGCTGATGGCTCGCTCCATGTTCTCCCAAGTCCACTGGCCGTAGCGCATCACCGGCCCGCGCGCCTTGGTGAAGGCGCCAACCACCATCATGGCCGCCGGCAGCAACGACAGGCCAATCAGCAACAGCGCCCCGCCAGTAAGCAACTGCGCCGACGCGCCGCGCACCCGCACCGGCAGCGGCGCCCTGCCCTGATGCATCTGATAGGTCTTGCGCTCCACCACCCACTTCTGCAAGAACAACACCAGCGCCACCAACAACACCGAGACCACCGCCAGCACGCTTTGCATCACCGGGTTGCCACCCAACTCAGACAAAAACGTGATGTAGATCAGCGAAGACAGCACCTCCACCTTTCCACCCAGAATCATGGGAATGGAAAAATTGTCCACAGCCAGGGTGAATACGATCATGGCGTTGACCAGCAGCGCCGGCAGAAGCACTGGAAAGGTGACCGTGAGCGCACGCCACAGGTTGCTGGCCCCCAAATTCACCGCAGCTTCCTCGATCGCGCCATCGATGGCCTTGAGTGCAGCGAACAAGCCCAAATAGGCATAGGCATAGAGGTTGAACACCAGCGTGAAGACCATGCCGAACCATCCATAGAACGAGGGCAGATCTAACCCCACGTCCTCCAGCGTACGGCGCAAAACGCCGTTGTTGCCGAGCAGCATCAGCCAGGCCTGCGCCACCAGAAAATCGGGTAGCACGATGGTGGCCAGCGGCAGCAGCGCCACCAGGGATTTACAACGAAAATCATAGCGCGCCACCACATACGCCAGCGGCGCAGCCAGCGCCAGCGCGCCCACCGTACTGAGGGCGCCCAGCACCAGCGAATTGACGAAGGCCGTGGTGTAACGCCCGTCGTCAAAAAACACGCGAAAACCGTGCCACCCCAGTTGCCCGGTTCCCGGATCGATGGCGCTTTGCCGAAACAGCGTGAGCAGTGGCCACAGCACCAGCAGCAGCAGCAGGACCAGGCACAGGCCAGCCAGAAGCGTCCAGGGTGAGCGACCTCGCATGGTGGTCACGCGCTGACCAAGCGACAGCCCGGCCCAAACTGCAGCGCCACCGGCGCGCCGGGCCCCAAGCACGGGTCACTGGTGGCCGCCACATCAGCCTGCAGCGGTGTGCCGTCGGCCAATTGCAGCGCATAGGTGACCTTATGCCCCACGTAGCGCCGAAACACCACCTGCGCACCCAGCAACCCGGCCGTGCCGGGGGAATGCAGCGAGACACTCTCCGGGCGCGCCGCCAGCGTGCCCTGCCCTGCCCGCTCGATGGCGATTGGCACGGAAACCACGGCACCGGCCAGCTCAACGCAGGCCTGTCCCGCCGGGCCCGGCCGCGTGGTCACGGACAACAAATTGGCCGCGCCTATGAAGTCGGCCGCGTAAGCCGTAGCCGGCTGACGGTACAGACCTTCGGGCGTGTCCAACTGGTCGATGCGGCCGGCGCGCAGCAAAGCAATCCGGTCGGACATGGACAACGCCTCTTCCTGGTCGTGCGTAACGAAAACCGCCGTGATGCGCAGTTCCTGCTGCAGTTGGCGAATCACGTCGCGCATCTGCACGCGCAGCTTGGCGTCCAGGTTGGACAGCGGTTCGTCCATCAGGAGCACCTTCGGCTCGATCACCAGCGAGCGTGCCAGCGCCACGCGCTGGCGCTGCCCCCCCGAAAGCGCTGCCGGCAGCCGTGCGCCCAAGGCGCCAAGACCCATGCGTTCGAGCATGGCGTCCACTCGAGCGCGGACGTCGCCCGACGGCAGGCGGCGCACACGCAGACCATAGGCCACGTTGTCGAAGACGCTCTTGTCCGGAAACAGCGCATAGTCCTGAAACACCATACCCGTCCCGCGCAGGTGCGGCGGCTGGTGCGTGATGTCTTCGCCATCGAGCAGCAGACGTCCGCTGTCGGGCATGACAAAACCGGCAATGGCGCGCAGCAGGGTGGTCTTGCCGCAGCCGCTGGGACCCAGCAGCGTAAAGAACTCGCCGTGAGCAATGTCAAGAGAGAGCTGATCGATGACCGCGTTGGCGCCGTAGCGCTTGGTCACGTTGTCCAGGGTGATTCGAGCCATGAGTTGTATTTTTATGTTGCGCGCGATCGTAGCCGAGTCAAGGTCGCCGCAGCTTGGCAAACGCCGACGCCATGGCAGTGGCGCCCTGCGGCTGCGCGGCGCCGCGCGCGCCCTGCCCGCCCGCGAAGCCGCCGCGCCCGCGCGTGTCGCGGCCGGCGTGCTCGAACCGGTTCTCGCGCGGGCTGTCCCGGCGCGGCGACGGCGCGTCCAGCTTCATCGTCAGGCCGATGCGCCCGCGCGGCACGTCCACCTCCAGCACCTTGACCTTGACGATCTGGCCGGTCTTGACCACCTCGCGCGCGTCGCCGACAAAGCGCTTGGCCAGTTGGCTGACGTGCACCAGGCCGTCCTGGTGCACGCCCAGGTCGACGAAGGCGCCGAACTGGGCCACGTTGCTGACGGTACCCTCCAGCACCATGCCCTCGCGCAGGTCGCCGATGGACTCCACCCCGTCGTTGAAGCGCGCGACCTGAAAGTCGCCGCGCGGGTCGCGCCCGGGCTTTTCCAGCTCGGCCAGGATGTCGCGCACGGTGACGGCGCCGAACTGCGGCGTGGCGAAGGCCTCGGGCTTGAGCGCCTTGATCTGCTCGGCGCGGCCCATCAGCTGGTCGACCGGCTTGCCGGTCTTGAGGATGATCTGCTCGACCACGGCATAGGTTTCGGGGTGCACGCCGGTCATGTCCAGCGGGTTGTCGCCGCCGCGGATGCGCAGAAAGCCCGCACTTTGCTCGAAGCTCTTGGGCCCCAGGCCGCTGACCTGCAGCAGCTGCTGGCGGTTGGTGAAGGCGCCGTGCTGCTCGCGCCAGCGCACCACCGCCTTGGCCACCGTGCCCGACAGGCCCGACACGCGCGCCAGCAGCGGGCTGCTGGCGGTGTTCAGGTCCACGCCCACGCCGTTGACGCAGTCCTCGACCACGGCGTCCAGCGTGCGCGCCAGCTCGCTCTGGTTGACGTCGTGCTGGTACTGGCCGACGCCGATGCTCTTGGGGTCGATCTTGACCAGCTCGGCCAGCGGGTCTTGCAGCCGGCGCGCGATGCTGGCGGCGCCGCGCAGGCTCACGTCGACGTCGGGCAGCTCGGCGCTGGCGAACTCGCTGGCCGAGTAGACCGAGGCGCCGGCCTCGCTGACAACTATCTTTTGTATAGCTGCTTGCGCTTGACTGGCGGGCGCTGCAGCCTCATTTTGCATCAATTTGATGAGATCGCCCGCCAGCTTGTCGGTTTCGCGGCTGGCGGTGCCGTTGCCGATGGCGATCAGCTGCACGCCGTGCCGGGCGACCAGCCGGCCCAGGGTGTGCAGGGCGCCGTCCCAGTCGCGGCGCGGCTCGTGCGGGTAGACGGTGGCGGTGTCGAGCAGCTTGCCGGTGGCGTCGACCACGGCCACCTTGACGCCGGTGCGAATGCCGGGGTCCAGCCCCATCACCACCTTCTGGCCGGCGGGCGCGGCCAGCAACAGGTCGCGCAGGTTGTCGCCAAAGACCTTGATGGCCACCTTCTCGGCCTCGTCGCGCAGGCGGGCGAACAGGTCGCGCTCGGTGCTAAGCGACAGCTTGACGCGCCAGGTCCAGGCCAGGCACTTGCGCAGCAAATCGTCGGCCGGGCGGCCCTGGTGACTCCAACCCAGGTGCAGCGCGATGCGGCCTTCGGCGAGGCTGTGGGCTTGGCTCCTTCCCCCGCTGGGGGAAGGTGGGGATGGGGGCACGGCGTTGGTGGATGGCGTGGCTGGCCCCCACCCCTCCCCTCCCCCAGAGGGGGAGGGAGCAAGAGCCTCAGGCACCACCAGCTTGGCCTCCAGCGTGCCGAGCTGCCGCCCCCGAAACACCGCCAGCGCGCGGTGGCTGGGCACGCGGCCGATGGGCTCGTCGTAGTCGAAATAATCGCGAAACTTGGCGACCTCGGCATCGCTCTCGTTCTTGCCGGCCGCCAGCTTGCTTTGCAGCAGGCCCTCGGCCCACAGCCATTCGCGCAGGCTCTGCACCAGCGCCGCGTCCTCGGCCCAGCGCTCGCTCAGGATGTCGCGCACGCCGTCGAGCACGGTCGTGGTGGTCGTGAAGTCCTCGCCGCCCTCGCCCTTCTCGGGCTTGACGAAGGCCCGGGCCTCGGCCTGCGGGTCGAGCGTGGGGTCGGCCCACAGCCGGTCGGCCAGCGGCTCGATACCGAATTCGCGCGCGATCTGGCCCTTGGTGCGGCGCCGGGGCTTGTAGGGCAGGTACAGGTCTTCCAGCTCCTGCTTGGTGGGCGCGGCGTCGATGGCGGCGCGCAGCGCGGGCGTCAGCTTGCCCTGCTCGTCGATGCTTTTCAGCACCGCGGCGCGGCGCTCGTGCAGCTCGCGCAGGTAGGCCAGGCGCGCTTCCAGCTCGCGCAGCTGCACGTCGTCCAGGCCGCCGGTGGCCTCCTTGCGGTAGCGGGCGATGAAGGGCACCGTGGCGCCGCCGTCGATGAGCTCGATGGCGGATTGGACCTGGGCTTCGCGCACCTTGAGTTCGGACGCGATCTGGGAGGCGATGGAGAGCATGACAACCGGGCTTGCCCGCGCGGCGCAAGGCCGAGGCGCGGGCCAAAAAGCCGCTGAGTTTGCCACAGCGCCCGACGCGCGCGGCCCGGCGACGCCGGTCAGGACTCCTCGGTTTCGAGGCTCATCAGCGGCACCAGCATGCGCAGGCGCGTGCCGCGGTGCGGGGCGGACTCGATCAGCAGCTGCCCGCCCAGCTGGTGCGCGCGCGCGCGCATGCCGCGCAGGCCCTTGCCGCAGGGGCGCTGCCCGGCGGGCGCATCCGCCGGCTCGGGCAGGCCGACGCCGTTGTCGTTGATCTCCAGCATCAGCGACTGCTGCGCTTTGCTGACGCAGCAGGTGATGGACACCTGGTCGGCGCCGGAATGGCGCAGCACGTTGGCCAGCGCCTCCTGCGTCAGGTGCAGCACCTGACGCGCGGTGTCGCCGGTCACGCGCTCCAGCTCCTCGTCGTCGGCCACGGCCCAATGCAGGCGAATATGAGCGGCACTCAGCAGCGGCTCGATGCGATAGCGCAGGCTGGCCAGCAGGCTGAGCACCGACGCCTGCTCGTCCATGCCATCCACCAGCAGCTTCAGCTCGACCAGGCACTCCTGCAGCAGCGCCGCGGTCGAGCGCTCCTTGGCCGTGCCGGCATCCAGCGCGGAGATGATGGAGGTCAGGTGCGAGCCCACGCCGTCGTGCAGGTCCTGCGCCAGGCGCTGGCGGTCCAGTGCCGGTGCAGCGGGGCCCGGCGGCGCGAACGCGCGGACGCGCCGCGTGCAGGCCAGCCACAGCGCCAGCAGGATCAGCAGCAGCAGCACCTGCGACCAGGACGCCGACAGCACCCCGTCCTTGGCCACCTGAAAATCCCCCACCATCACGTTCAGGCTGGCCAGCGCCGCCACCATCGCCATCCAGACCGGCGCGCCCGCGCGGCGCGACACCAGCGCATAGACCATCGACATCAGCAACACGGTCGCACACAGCAGGTTGAACAAGGCCCAGGCCGGCATCGACCCCAGCGGCGCGGGCGCGCGCACGATCAAGGCCAGGCCCAGCACCGCCTGCGCCCCCACGATCAGCTGCTGCGGCGGGCGCCAGCCGCGCGCCGCCAACAGCAAAAAGACGATTACGCCCAGCGTCATCAGCTGGTAGGCCAACTGCGTCAGCGGGCGCCTTGTCGACGGGCCGATCCAGCCGTAGGCGGCAGCCAAGTCCAGCACGGCCAGCGCGGCAAACGCCAGCGCGGTGACGCCGAACACGATATCGAGCCGCCGACGGCGGTGCACCCCACGCGCCAGCGCATAACCCGCCAGGGCCAGCGAGGACAGCATGGCCACCCAAGGCAGCAGCAGGGAAAAGTCCATGGCGTTGGCGCCTTTCGCGCCCAGGGCCGGCGGCCCCGGGGCCTTCAGGACAGCAGGCCGAACTGCGACGCCCGGGTGGCTGCCTGCGCCCGCGTGCGCACCTGCAGCTTGCGGTAGATGTTCTTGATGTGCGTGTTCACGGTTTGCGCGCTGATCGACAGGTCGCGCCCGATCTCGCAGCTGGTGTGGCCGCTGGCCACCAGGCGCAGGATCTCGCGCTCGCGCTCGGACAGGCGCTCGGCGCTGGGGGCATGCCGGCTGGCCGCGCCGGCCCCCAGCGCCCCTTCGCCGTGCGCGCCCAAGCGGCGCAGCAGGCGCCGCGCCAGATTGGGCGTGACGGTGGCACCACCATTGACCACGTGCAGCACCGCCTGCGCGAAGTTGCCGAACCAGGAGCCCTTGACCAGATAGCCGGTGGCGCCCAGCTCGAAGGCATGAATGGCGTGCTCTTCGTCTTCCATCGCCGACACCACCACCGCCTCGGCCACCGGATGGGCGCTCTTCATGTATTCGATCAGCTCGAAACCGGTGCCGTCGCCCAGGTTCAGGTCCACCAGCATGACGTCGAAGTCGTACCGGGCCACCATGTGCCGCCCCTCGCGCAACGAGTTGGCCTGCGCCACCAGGTCGATGCGGGCATCGGCCAGAAGTTCTTGCGCGATCACCCGGCACATGTGGGGATCGTCGTCGATCATCACCACCCGAACAGGGTGATCGGGCTGGCCGCGCAAGAAGGGCGGCCAGGTGGTGGCCTCCGTGGCCATGGTGCTGGCGATGCCACCGAGTTCTCTCGAACCCAACCAATCCGTGGTGGTGTTCATGTCTTTCTCCCTACAACCCGCAGGTTGTGACACTTGTAACCCATCCCTCCGAGTCAGCGTTCTCTACCGCGCTGTGCAAGGGGAAAACCTTGGGGATTTTCGCCGCAGAGTCGCGTGTTTGCACTCAGGAAACAGAAAGTGTGCAACCAAATCAAATAACATTTTCACGATGTGTGTATGTTCTTGCAATAGATACAACTAGAAACTACCCAGTTCACAGATGCTCACTGCTCTGCATTCCGAAGCGCCGGTTTCAACAACAACCTGCACCGCGCCCCCTTTTTACGCCGGCTTCGGCGGGTCGGCGTACCGCAGGCGGTGTATCTCAACATGGCGATTGGCATAGACCATCGCGACGCCCACACTGAGTCTTGACAAAGCCGAAAACGCGCATGACGTCCCACTCGGCTCGAAGCGTGGACGGCCCGCGTCGAGGCACGATCAAGAGATCCAGCCCCGTCGACCGGATCCCGTTTCGTTCGGCATCTTTGGAGGACCTGGTCATCAAACCGCTTGCCTTCGTCGCCTTGGGTGCGGCACAGCAAGGGTCCGCAGCCCGTGGCCTCGGCCCGCGGCCTGCGACATCGCCGTGGCCCCAAGCGGCTTCGTTGCGCAGCGCGCCGGCCGTATTGCCGATCGCCGTGATCGCCTTGGCGACCCAGTTCGTGCCGGCTTTGGGGCGGGCAACGCCAGTGGAGTCCCTGCCGTCCACCGTGCAAGCGTCGGCGCCGCGCGGTGCACAGTCGGCGGAGGTTGCGCGTCAACTGGAGCGCCTGAAGCTGCAGGCCGAGGAATCGAAAAGCTTTGGCAGCACGCCTGCTTCGGCACGGGCGGCGTGGGAACTGGGCTTGATCTATCTGCATGGCGCGGGCGTGCGGCGCGACGCGGCGCTGGCGCTGCTGTGGTTTCAGCGCGCGGCGCGGTTGGGCCGCGAGCCCTGGGCCTACGCTGGCCTGGCGTGGTGCGCCATCGATGGCTGCGTGGGTCCGCCCCGGGTCGACGAGGCGAAGCGCAACATCGCCCTGCTGCGCCGCCAGCACCCGGTGCGGGCAGACTATCTGGCCTGGGTGCTGGCCTCGCGCGAGGCACCGGCGCAGCTGGCCAGCAACCGCCTGGGCCAGGCGCTGGC
>JAFKGE010000045.1:0-26199 GCA_017307865.1 Burkholderiales bacterium
AAACAATACGGCCTGACCCCCAGGGCCCGGGTGCTCGGCATGGCGACTGCCGGCGTGGCCCCGCGCATCATGGGCTTCGGCCCCGCACCCGCCGTGCGCAAGGTGCTGCAGCTCACAGGCCTCAAGCTCGAACAGATGGACGTGATCGAACTCAACGAAGCCTTTGCCGCCCAGGGCCTGGCCGTGCTGCGCGATCTGGGCATCCAGGACGATGATCCACGCGTGAATCAATGGGGCGGCGCCATTGCCCTGGGTCACCCGCTGGGTGCGTCCGGTGCCCGCCTGGCCACCACCGCCGTCAGCCAGCTACACACGCTGGGTGGCAAGTACGCGCTGTGCACCATGTGCATTGGCGTGGGGCAGGGCATTGCGGTGGTGCTGGAGCGGGTTTGATCCGCGCTCGGCCACAACAGCACCTTTGATAGCTGGCTGCGCTTGTGGGGAGCGGGCTGGGGGCGGATTGGACGCTCAATCGCGCTTGGCCGCGTCGCCCGGCGCGACCGGCGGCAGCGCGTTGGCCGCGGCCGCGTTGGCGGCCTGCTCGCGCTCCTGGGCCAGCTGCTCCTCGAACTGCATGCGCCCGCGCATCACCACCGAGATCAGCTTGGCGCGGTCCTTGTAGTAGGGGTGCATCTGCTCGAACAGCGCCAGGTTGTAGCGGCGAAAGCGGTCGGCGCTGAAGCGCGCCGCATCGGTGCTGGCGCCCAGCAGTTCGAGCACGCTGCGGCCGCTGAGCAGGCTGGACTCGAACAGCTCGCGCTGCACGCGCATCACGCCGCGATCGCGCAGCTGGTTCCAGTGCGTGACGTCGCGCGCGCGGGCCACCAGCTCCAGCTGCGGAAAGTGCTGGCGCGCCAGATCGACGATGGCCAGCGACTGCTCGACGTCGTCCACCGCCACCACCAGAATCCGCGCCTCGGCGGCGCCGGCGATGCGCAGCAGGTCCAGCCGCGTGGCGTCGCCGTAGAACACGCGTGAGCCGAACACGCGCGCCGCCTCGATCATCTCGGCGTCGTGGTCCAGCACGGTGACGGCCACGCCCTCGGCGCTCAGCAGGCGGCTGACGATCTGGCCGTAGCGCCCGAAGCCGGCAATGATGACCGGCGCGTTTTGCGGCTCCGACAGCTCGGGCGGCGCCGGTGCCCGCCCGCAGTCGGCGTAGCGCGGCAGCAGCCAGCGGTCCACCGCCACCAGGGCCAGCGGCGTCAGCAGCATCGACAGCGCCACGGCGCCGATCAAGAGTGAGGCCACGTCGGCCGGCAGCGCGTTGACGTCGGCCGCGGCGCGAAACACGACAAAGGCGAATTCGCCGCCCTGCGCCAGCAACAGCGTGAACACCGGGCGCTCTTGCAGCGGCAGCCGCAGCAGCCGCGCCAGCGCGGCGATCACCAGCAGCTTCAGGGCCAGAAAGCCCAGCAGCACGCCCAGCATCAGCCAGGGAGAGGCCAGCAGCACGCCGAAGTCGATGCTCATGCCCACGGCGACGAAAAACAGGCCCATCAGCAGGCCCTTGAAGGGCTCGATGTCGGTTTCCAGCTCGCGCCGGTACTCGCTCTCGGCCAGCAGCACGCCGGCCAGGAAGGCGCCCAGCGCCATCGACAGGCCCACCCCCTGCATCAGCCCGGCCATGCTCACCACCAGCAGCAGGGCGGCGGCGGTGAACAGCTCGGTCGAGCCGCTGCGCGCGATCCAGCGCAGCGCGGGGCGCAGCAGCAGGCGCCCGCCGAACACGACGGCGGCGATGGCGGCCACGGTCTTCAGCGCCTCCAGCCAGCGCGGACCGGCGACGGCGGCCTCGTGCAGGCCGCTGCTGCCCGCCAGCAGCGGCAGCGCCGCCAGGATGGGGATGGCGGCCACGTCCTGGAACAGCAGGATGGAAAAGCCCGCCTGGCCGGACGAGGTGTGCATCAGATTGCGCTCGTCCAGCACCTGCAGCGCAATCGCCGTGCTGGACAGCGCCAGGCCCAGCCCGGCCACCAGGGCGGTGCGCCAGGCCACGCCCAGCGCCAGCGCGACGCCGGTGATCGCCAGCGCACACATCAGCACCTGCGCGCTGCCCCAGCCGAAGATGGGGCGGCGCAGGCTCCACAGCCGGCGCGGCTGCAGCTCCAGTCCGACCAGGAACATCATCAGCACCACGCCGAACTCGGCAAAGTGCAGGATGTCCTGCACGTTGGCGATCAGCCCCAGGCCCCAGGGTCCGATCGCGATGCCCGCCACCAGGTAGCCGATGATGGCGCCCAGGCCGATGGTGCGCGATAGCGTCACCGCCAGCACCGACGCGGCCAGGTAGACGAAGCTGTTGACGAGCCAGGGCGGGGCGTGTTCCATGCCAGCGCATCTTACGAGCCGACGCCGCCGGCGGCCGCGCGCCGGCAAGCGGCTAACATCGCGTCACAACCCTGTTCGATCGAGGAGGTCCGGGTCATGCCGGTGGTCGTCATCGCCAATCCCAAGGGCGGCGTGGGCAAGTCCACGCTGGCCACCAACGTCGCGGGCTACTGGGCCAGCCGCGGCCACGCCGTGATGCTGGGCGACGTGGACCGCCAGCAGTCCGCCCGCCTGTGGCTGGGCCTGCGCCCCGCGGCCGCGCGCCCCATCGGCAGCTGGGACGTGCAGCGCGAGTTCATCGTGCGCCCGCCCAAGGGCACCACCCACGTGGTGCTGGACACGCCCGCCGGCCTGCGCGGCCTGCAACTGAAGGACGCGCTGCGTCTGGCCGACCGCGTGCTGGTGCCGCTGCAGCCCAGCATCTTCGACATCTATGCCACGCGCGAATTCATCGACGAGCTGCAGACCCTGCGCGGCCGCGGCGGGCCGGCGCTGGGCCTGGTCGGCATGCGGGTGGACGAGCGCACGCTGGCGGCCGAGCAGCTGCGCCAGTTCACCCACGACCTGGGCCTGCCGGTGCTGGCGCAACTGCGGCCGACGCAAAACTACGTGCACCTGGCGGCGCGCGGCCTGACGCTGTTCGACGTCGCGCCCGGCCGCGTGCAGCGCGATCTGGAGCAGTGGCAGGACCTGTGCCGCTGGCTCGACCAGTCGCATCCATGACTCGCCCCAAGGCCTGTCCCCGCTAAATTGCCCGCATGAAAACCTTCGACACCCTTGCCCAGCTGGTCGCCTGCGTCGGCCAGGAAGTGGCCGTGAGCGACTGGCACACGGTGACCCAGCAGCACATCAACCAGTTCGCCGACGCCACGGGCGACCACCAGTGGATCCACGTCGATGTCGAGCGTGCGGCGGCCGGGCCGTTCGGCGCGCCCATCGCGCACGGCTTTCTGACGCTGTCGCTGGTGGCCGGCTTTTCGCAGCGCACCCTCAAGGTGGGCGACGTGCGCATGGGCGTCAACTACGGCCTGAACAAGGTGCGCTTCACCTCGCCCGTGCCGGTGGGCAGCCGCCTGCGTTCGCGCATGCAGTTGCTGGAGGCCACGCCCATCGAGGGCGGCCAGCAACTGGTCTGGAAGAACACCCTCGAGCGCGAGGGCAGCGACAAGCCGGTGTGCGTGGCCGAGTCCGTGGCGCGCTACTACACCTGATCCCTCTCAAGCCTCGGCGGCACCCGCGAAGCCGTTTTGCCGCCAGGCCTCGAACACGCTGACGGCCACGGCGTTCGACAGGTTCAGGCTGCGCTGGTCGGGCCGCATGGGCAGGCGCAGCTGCTGCGTTGGCGCCAGGCGCGCGCGCAGCGCCGGCGACAAGCCCCGCGTTTCGGCGCCGAACACCAGCCAGTCGCCGGGGGCGAAGGCCACCTGGTACACGCTGCACGCGCCCTGCGTGGTGAAGGCGAACAGCCGCGCCGCATCGGGCCGCTCGGCGGCGACAAAGGCGTCCCAGTCGGCATGTCGGCGCACGGCGGTGTACTCGTGGTAGTCCAGCCCGGCGCGGCGCAGCAGCTTGTCGTCCATCGAAAAGCCCAGCGGCTCGATCAGGTGCAGGTCGCAGCCGGTGTTGGCCGCCAGGCGAATGACGTTGCCGGTGTTGGGCGGAATCTCGGGTTCGACCAGGACGATGTGGAACATGGCCGGCGATTGTCTCAGTCCGGCACCTCGGTGCGCGCTTCGGTGCGGGCCAGCGCCAGCGCGGTGACGTGCGCCGGCGCGGCGGCCTCGCGCAAGGTGCGCGCCGCTTCGTTCAGGGTGGCGCCGGTGGTCATCACGTCGTCGATCAGCACCACGCGCCGCCCCTGCAGCGCGCCCACGCGGCCCGGCGCCAACGCAAAGGCGCCGCGCACGTTGCGCAGGCGCTCGGCGCGGCTCAGGCCGCGCTGCGGCGGGGTGTCGCGCACGCGCAGCAGCCAGGCGCTTGGGCAGCGCCCCGGCGCCAAAGCGCGCGCCAGCAGCAACGCCGGGTTGTAGCCGCGCTCGGCCAGGCGCTGGCGCGCCAGCGGCATGGGCAGCACCCAGTCGGCCTGCGCCAGCGCCTCGGCCACGCCCGGCGCCTGCCGCAGCAGGGCGGCCAGCGGCCCGGCCAGGCCCACGTCCTGCTGGAACTTCAGCCGCGCGATCAGCCCCGACCACGGCCACTGGTAGGCGGCGGCGACCAGGCAGCGCTCCAGCGGCGGGGGCGCCGCCAGGCAGGCGCCGCAGCGCGCCACGCCGGGCGCCACCGGCAGCGCGCAGGTTTCGCAGCGCGCCTGCGACGGGGCAAAGCGCGCGGCGCATGCCGGGCAGATGGTCTGCGCGGGCCAGCGCTGGCAGATGGCGCAGCGGCTGGGCCAGGCGCCGGGGGAGAGCAGGCGGGCAAGCATCGAAGGCAGCGGATGCGGCGACGGGCGAGTCGAGGGGCGGGTCAATATACTGCGGCGGCAAGCCATGCCTTCCGACCGTCCTCCCACCATCGACCCCGTTGCGGCCCGGCGCTGGGCCGCGCTGCCCCACCCCGATTCACCCTGGCTGCACCAGGAGGTGGCCCGCCGCATGGCCGAGCGCCTGCCCTGGATTCGCCTGCCCGTCACCCAATGGGTGCACTGGGAGCCCGTGGGCGGCGGCCAGCAGGCGCGCGCGCTGGTGATGGCGCATTATCCGGATTCTGCGTGCTTTGAGGTTGCAGCCCAGGTGCAGCAAGCGCCGAGTGCTTCTGAATCAATAGCAAAACACTGGTGGCAGCGCCTGCTGCCCGGGCGCCGCGGCGCACCTGGCGTGCAGATCGTGAGCACTCCGCCGGAGGGCGCCGCGCAGTTGCTGTGGGCCAACATGCTGGCTCACCACCACGCCGACCCCCAGGCGCTGATGGCCGACTGGCGGCGCGCGCTGGCGCCCGACGGCTTTGTGATGTTCTCGTGCTTCGGGCCCGACACCCTGCGCGAGCTGCGCGCGCTGTATGCCGAGCTGGGCTGGCCGCCGCCGGTGCAGGATTTCACCGACATGCACGACTGGGGTGATCAGCTGGCCATGGCCGGCTTTGCCGATCCGGTGATGGACATGGAGCACATCACGCTGTCCTTCGACACGCCGGCGCGCCTGCTGGCCGAGCTGCGCGAGCTGGGGCGCAACCTGCATCCGCAGCGCTTCGGCGGCCTGCGCACGACCGCGTGGCGCCGGCGTCTGGAGGCGGTGCTGGACGAACGCCTGCGCCCGAGCGCCGGCGCGCCGCTCGAACTGACGTTCGAGATCATCTATGGCCACGCGCTGCGGCCCTCGGCGCAGCGCGCCGCGCCGCGCGAAGGGCTGACGGTGCACCGCACGCGCGCCTCGCTGCGCGCGGGCGAGAGTTCCAAGCCCGCGCCCAAGCCTTGAGATTTGTCACGGAACGTCGAGTTTGGGGTTGCGAGTCGGTTAAACTTGTGTCCAAGCACGCATGGAGGGCGCGGCGCCGCGGGTTTGCACCGGGGCTTGCCAGCGCTGCAATGACCGAGGATGCGTGATGCGACGCGCGGGCAGGGCCTGGCGCGGTGCCAGAGCCTCCTGCGGTCCGGGCGTCTCGTGGCGGTCGGCCAACGGGCGCATGAAGGTTTGTGTTTGTGGAAGACGTGACACGATGAAGAGCATGATGAAAACCGTGGCAGGCGCGGCCGGCCACAGCGCCGTCGCATTGATGGCTTGGGCCACCACCGCCGCGCACGCGGCCGAGGTGCACGATTTGCCCGGTGGCCCGGGCGTGAATCAGCTCAACCTGACGACCGGCGTCACCCAGATCTCGCAGGCCCAGCACGAGCTGCACTGGATGCTGCTGATCATCTGCACGCTGATCTTCATCGGCGTGTTCGGCGTCATGTCGTACTCCATCTGGCACCACCGCAAGTCGCGCGGCGCCAAGGCGGCGCACTTCCACGAATCGCTGGTGGTCGAGATCGCCTGGACCGTGGTGCCTTTCCTGATCGTGATCGGCATGGCCGCGCCGGCCACCAAGGTCATCATCGCCCAGAAGGACACCAGCAACCCCGACCTCACCATCAAGGCCACCGGCTACCAGTGGAAGTGGGGCTACGACTACCTGACGGGCGAGGGCGAGGGCATCTCCTTCCTGTCCACGCTCGACTCGTCGCAGCGCGCGCTGTCGGACGCCGGCACGCCGGCCGGCGACGACTACCTGCTGAAGGTCGACAACCCGCTGGTGGTGCCGGTCAACAAGAAGGTGCGCGTCATCGTCACCGCCAACGACGTCATCCACGCCTGGTTCGTGCCGGCCTTCGGCGTCAAGCAGGACGCCATCCCCGGCTTCGTGCGCGACACCTGGTTCCGTGCCGAGAAGGCGGGCGACTACTACGGCCAGTGCGCCGAGCTGTGCGGCAAGGAACACGCCTACATGCCCATCCACGTGAAGGTGCTGCCGCAGGAGGAGTACGCCGCGTGGGTCGAGGCGCAGAACAAGAAAATGGCCGCGGCCGCCGACGATCCCAGCAAGGTCTGGACCCTGGCCGACCTGGAGGCGCGCGGCGCCAAGGTCTACGCCGCCAATTGCGCGGCCTGCCACCAGGCCAACGGCAAGGGCGCCGGCGCCATCAAGCCGCTGGACGGCAGCGCCATCGTCAAGGGCCCGGCGGCCGAGCAGATGCATGTGGTGCTGGAAGGCCGCGCCAACGGCGCCATGCCGTCGTGGAAGCAGCTGTCGGACACCGATCTGGCGGCGGTCGTCACCTACACCAAGAATCACTGGAGCAACGCGACGGGGCAGATCGTGCAGCCGTCCGAGTTCGTGGCCGCCCGCGCGGGCACGTTCCCGGGCTGAGCCGCTGGCCAGCCACCTGACGCCCCTTCCATCGATCAAGTCTGATATCCGGAGAAATCTCCATGAGCGCCGTACTTCCCAACCCCCACGCCGGTCACCTCGATCACGCGCATGACGATCATGGCCACGCGCCGACGGGTTGGCGCCGCTGGGTGTTCGCCACCAACCACAAGGACATCGGCACGATGTACCTGCTGTTCTCGTTCACCATGCTGATGGTGGGCGGGTTGCTGGCCATGCTGATCCGCGCCGAGCTGTTCGAGCCCGGCCTGCAGATCGTCAACCCGGAGATGTTCAACTCGTTCACCACCATGCACGGGCTGATCATGGTGTTCGGCGCCATCATGCCGGCCTTCGTGGGCTTCGCCAACTGGATGATCCCGCTGCAGATCGGCGCCTCGGACATGGCCTTCGCGCGCATGAACAACCTCAGCTTCTGGCTGCTGGTGCCGGCCGGCATCACGCTGGCGTCCACCTTCTTCATGCCCGGCGGCGCACCCGCCGGCGGCTGGACGCTGTACGCCCCGCTGTCGGCGCAGATGCCGATGTCGCTGGACGCCGCGATCTTCTCGCTGCACATCATGGGCGCCTCGTCCATCATGGGCGCCATCAACATCATCGTCACCGTGCTGAACATGCGCGCCCCGGGCATGACGCTGATGAAGATGCCCATGTTCTGCTGGAGCTGGCTGATCACCGCCTACCTGCTGATCGCCGTGATGCCGGTGTTCGCCGGCGCCATCACCATGACGCTGACCGACCGCCACTTCGGCACCAGCTTCTTCAACGCCGCCGGCGGCGGCGACCCGGTGATGTACCAGCACATCTTCTGGTTCTTCGGTCACCCCGAGGTCTACATCATGATCCTGCCGGCCTTCGGCATGATCAGCCAGATCGTGCCCACGTTTGCGCGCAAGCGTCTGTTCGGCTACACCTCGATGGTCTACGCGCTGGCTTCCATCGCCACGCTGTCGATGATCGTCTGGGCGCACCACATGTTCACCGTCGGCATGCCGGTCACCGGCCAGCTGTTCTTCATGTACGGCACCATGCTGATCGCCATCCCGACCGGCGTGAAGGTGTTCAACTGGACGGCCACCATGTGGCGCGGCTCCATGACGTTCGAGACCCCCATGCTGTGGGCGGTCGGCTTCATCTTCGTGTTCACCATCGGCGGCTTCACCGGCGTGATCCCGGCCGTGGTGCCGATCGACACCCAGATCCAGGACACCTACTACATCATTGCCCACTTCCACTACGTGCTGGTGGCGGGCTCGCTGTTCGCCATCTTCGGCGCCTACTACTACTGGTCGCCCAAGTGGACGGGCGTGATGTACAACGAGACGCGCGGCAAGATCCACTTCTGGTGGTCGATGATCTCGTTCAACGTCGCGTTCTTCCCCATGCACTTCCTGGGCCTGGCCGGCATGCCACGTCGTTACGCCGACTACCCCATGCAGTTCGCCGACTTCAACATGATCGCCTCCATCGGCGCCTTCTTCTTCGGCGCCGCGCAGCTGTACTTCTTCTTCGCCGTCGCGCTGCCCATGCTGCGCAGCAAGGGCGAGCCCGCGCCCCAGAAGCCTTGGGAAGGCGCCGAAGGCCTGGAGTGGGAAGTGCCCTCGCCGGCGCCTTTCCACACCTTCGAGACGCCGCCCAAGCTGGACGCGTCGGCTACCCGGATCATCGCCTGATTCGACCCGGGGCGAACGAGGGCTTCGTGATGGCCAACAACACGCCGGAGCAGCGCGAACTGCGCAGGCGCAACGTGCGGCTGGGTCTGATCCTGGCCAGCGTGGTGGCGCTGCTGCTGATCGGCTTCGTGGTGCGGCGCTACATGCTGCTGGGGCACTGAGGGCATGGCGCGATGAGCTTGCGGCTTGAAAACCTCAAGATGGTGGGCAAGCTGGCGGTGGTGGCCGTCGGCATGTTCGCCTTCGGCTACGCGCTGATTCCCTTGTACCGCACGATTTGCGAGGTCACGGGCATCAACATCCTGACGCTGTCGGGCGGCGAGTTGCCGGGTGACGCCGCTGCCACGGGCGACGCCGCGCGGCGCGTGGCGGCCAACACCCAGGTCGACCGCAGCCGCACCATCACCGTCGAGTTCGACGCCAACGCACGCGGCGCCTTCAAGTTCAAGCCCGCGCTGCGCACCCTGAAGGTGCATCCGGGCGAGCTGTCGACGGTGATGTACGAGTTTCAGAACGTGCAGGACCATCGCGTCACGGCGCAGGCCATTCCCAGCTACGCCCCGCGGCAGGCGGCGCCGCACTTCAACAAGGTGGAGTGCTTCTGCTTCAACCAGTACACGCTGGAGCCGGGCGAGAAGCGCGAGTGGCCGGTGGTGTTCGTGATCGACTCGCACCTGCCCAAGGACGTGAGCACCATCACCTTGTCCTATACCTTCTTCGAGGTCGGCGGCAAGACGCCGGCCGCACCCGACACCAACAGCGCCGCGCTGGCGCGGCCGGACGGGAAGGGCGCATGAATCGCCCCGACACCGATCCCTCGCGGCAGGCGCCAAAGCCGGAGGCCGACGCCGGCGCGCCCTCGCTGGGCCACTCGCTGAAGATCGTGGCCTGGGGCCTGCTGGGCGTGCGCAAGTCCAGCGCGCACCGCGCCGACGTGGCGCGGGTCAGCCCCACGACCATCGTCGTGGCGGCGCTGGTGGCCCTGCTGGTGTTCGTGGGCCTGCTGATCGTGGTGGTGCGATGGGTGGCGGCCGGTGCCTGAGGGGCGCCGATCGGGCCGCTGAAAGACAAAACAGAACGAACGACAGAATCGAGAGCACAGGAGTGACGTTGACATGAGCAGCACCGCTAGCGGCACCGCGCCGTATTACTTCGTACCGCACCCGTCGCGGCACCCCATCATGGCGGCCATCGGCCTGTTCGCCATGATCATCGGCGGCACGCTGTGGATCAACCGCATCGACGCCGGCCACTGGATTTTCCTGGTCGGCATCCTGTGGTGGCTGTACACGCTGTTTCATTGGTTCCGCGACTCCGCGCACGAGAGCGAAGGCGGCCTGTACGGCCGGCGGGTCGACACCTCGTTTCGCTGGAGCATGAGCTGGTTCATCTTCTCCGAGGTGATGTTCTTCGGCGCCTTCTTCACCGCCCTGTGGTGGGCGCACAAGCATTCGATGCCCGAGCTCGGCAACCTGAACAACGCCCTGCTGTGGCCCGACTTCAAGTCCGTGTGGCCCAGCGCCGCGCCCGGCACCACCGGGTCGCCGGCGGGCACCGTCGAGCCCTTCCAGACCATGGGCCCGTTCTGGCTGCCCACCATCAACACGGCGCTGCTGCTGTCCTCGGGCGTCACGCTGACCATTGCCCACCATGCGCTGCAGGCCGGCAAGCGCGCGCGCTGCATCGCCTTCATGTGGATCACGGTGCTGCTGGGCCTGACCTTCCTGATCGTGCAGGGCTACGAATACCACCACGCCTACACCGAGCTGAACATGACGCTGGCCTCGGGCATGTACGGCTCGACCTTCTTCATGCTCACGGGCTTTCACGGCTTTCACGTGCTGGTGGGCATGCTGATGTTGTTCTTCATCACGCTGCGCCTGATGAAGGGGCACTTCACGCCGGAGCACCACTTCGGCTTCGAAGGTGCCGCCTGGTATTGGCACTTCGTGGACGTGGTGTGGCTGTTCCTCTACATCCTGGTGTACTGGATCTGAACCCGAGACGCGGTTTCGAGTCCAACACGAAAGAGCGCCCGCCGGCGCTCTTTTGCTTGGGGCCGGTCAGGGCCTGATCGGCAGCCCCGAGGGGTGGAGATAGCCCAGTTCCCAGGCCAGCAGGATGCACACGAACACGAACACCGACAAGCCGACGCGCAGCGCCAGCGACCAGAACATGCCGCGCGCGCGGCGGCGGTCGTCCTGCAGGCGCTCGTCGTCCGAACTGCGCTCGCCAGGCCTGCGCATCATGAAAAACAGGGCGGAACCGAGGCTGGCGATGATGGCCACGAACGCGATGCCAAGCAGCAATGACTTCATGCCGGCGATTATCCGGCGGCGGTGCCCCGCATGACGGCGCGCCGGATTTTTCTGCTGGCGATCGCCTTGCTGGGCATGGCGGTCACGGCCGGCCTGGGGCGTTGGCAACTCGCCCGCGCGGCCGAGAAAGAGGCGGTGCTGGCCGCCGAGCAGGCGGCCGAGACCCTGCCGCCCGTCGACGCCCAGGCCCTGCTGGCTGCGCGGAGCGCGGCGGACGTGGCGGCACTCGCCCAGCGCAAGGTGACGCTGACGGGCCAATGGCTGGGCGAGCGCACGGTCTTTCTGGACAACCGGCCCATGGGCCAGCGCAGCGGCTTCTACGTGGCCACGCCCCTGCGCCTGGACGGCGGTGGCGCCGACGTGCTGGTGCTGCGCGGCTGGGTGCCGCGCAATTTCGACAATCGGCTGGCGCTGCCCCAGATCCAGACCCCCGCGGGCACGGTGCAGGTGAGCGGGCGTGTCTTGACCCATGTGCCGTCCCTGTTTGCCCTTGGTCAAGAGTCGCCGGGCCCGATCCGGCAAAATATCGACTTGCCGGCCTACGCCCGCGAAACCGGCCTGCCCCTGCTGGCCGCGGTGGTGCAGCAAACCGGCGGCCCCGGCGAAGACCTCGAGCGCGACTGGCCGCTGCTGGTGAGCGGCGCCGGCACCAATTACAGCTATGCATTTCAGTGGTTCAGCCTGTGCGCCTTGATCGGCGGGCTTTTTATCTGGTTCCAAGTTGTCCGACCTCTACGTTTCATCCGGCGCGGCTCCCGCGGCTCCTGACCCCAAGCACGCGGCCGAGCAGCCGCTGGGCCTGACGGTGCACACCCTGCCCACGCCCGGCGCCGCCCTGGCCAGCGACGCCCGCCGCACGCGCGCGGGACGTTGGCAGATGCTGCTGCTGGCGCTGGTGTGCGCCGCGCCCGTGGTCGCCTCGTATTTCAGCTACTACGTGATCCGGCCCCAGGGCCGCACCAACTACGGCCAGTTGATCGACCCGCAGCGCCCCATGCCCGCACTGGCGGCGACCGACCTGGAGGGCAAGGCCGTCGATCTGGAACGGCTCAAGGGCCAGTGGCTGCTGATCAGCGTGGCCGGCGGCGCCTGCGATGCCGAGTGCGAAAGCAACCTGTACTTCGAGCGCCAGCTGCACGAGAGCATGGGCAAGAACCGCGACCGCATGGACTGGGTGTGGCTGGTGGACGACGACCAGCCCGTGCGCGAGGCGCTCAAGCCCGCGCTGCGCGAGGCCGTGGTGCTGCGGGTGCCGCGCACCGCGCTGGCCCAGTGGCTGCAGCCCGAAAGCGGCCAGCGCCTGGAGGAGCACCTGTACGTGGTCGATCCGCTCGGCCACTGGATGATGCGCTTCCCGGCACGCCTGGACAAGGAAGGCGCCAGCAAGGCGCGGCACGACCTGGAGCGGCTGATGCGCGCCTCGGCCGGCTGGGACACCGCCGGGCGCGAGGCGCCGGCCGCCAGGTAGACGGTCATGGATGCGGTCGCCTTGTACAACCTGAGCCCGGCCCTGCGCCTGATGGGCATGGGCCTGGCCGTCGCGCTGGGGCCGCTGGCCTGGCTGTGGCTGCGCCACCGGGGCGCGGCGCCGGCCACGCAGTTGCGCGCGCTGACCTTGCTGACGCTGTTTTTGACCTTCGACCTGGTGCTGTTCGGCGCCTTCACGCGCCTGACCGACTCCGGCCTGGGCTGCCCCGACTGGCCCGGCTGCTACGGCCACATGAGCCCGGTGGGCGCGCGCGATCACATCGAGGCGGCGCAGACGGCCATGCCGACCGGCCCCGTCACCCACGGCAAGGCCTGGGTGGAGATGGTCCACCGCTACCTGGCCACCGGCGTGGGCGTGCTGATCATCGTGCTGTGCCTGGCCACCTGGCTGCAGTGGCGCCGCGGGCGGCGCGCGGCGGGCGCTGTGCCGACGGCGGTCAGCCCGGGCTGGCCGCTGCTCACCCTGCTGTGGGTCATTGCCCAGGGCGCGTTTGGCGCGCTGACGGTGACCATGAAGCTCTTTCCCGCCATCGTCACCCTGCACCTGCTGGGCGGCGTGGGCCTGCTGGTGCTGTTGACGATGCAGGCCGAGCGCTATCGCCAGGCCGGCGACGCCGGCGCGGCCGAGACACTGGGCCGCGGCCTGCGCGCGCTGCTGTGGCTGACGACCGTCGCCGTGGGTGTGCAGCTGGCGCTGGGCGGCTGGGTCAGCACCAACTACGCGGTGCTGGCCTGCAGCGGCTTTCCGACCTGCCAGGGCAGCTGGTGGCCGCCGATGGACTTCGCCCAGGGCTTCGAGCTGTGGCGCCCGCTGGGCGAGCAGGGCGATGGCGGGCTGCTGAGCTTCGCCGCGCTGACGGCCATTCACTACACCCACCGGCTGTTCGCCTACCTCGTGTTCGCGCTGCTGCTGGCGCTGGTGTGGGGCCTGCACCGCGCCGGCGCGCTGTCCCGGCAGCGGCGGGCGCTGCTGGGGCTGGCGCTGCTGCAATTCGTCACCGGCCTGTCCAACGTGGTGCTGGGTTGGCCGCTGCTGGCCGCGGTGGTGCACACCGGCGGCGCCGCGGCCCTGATGACGGTGCTGGTCTGGGCGTTGTGCGCCAGCCGCGCCGCGGCGCGCCAGCCGACAAGCGCAGGCCGACCCGCAGGAGTGCATGCATGAGCCATAGCCATCACGGACCCATCCCCGCCGCGGCGGCCCAGGTGGCCGGCACGCCGGCCTTGCCGGTGTGGCGCCAGTATTACGAGCTGACCAAGCCGCGCGTGGTGCAGCTGATCGTGTTCTGCGCCCTGATCGGCGCCGTGCTGGCCGTGCCCGGCGTGCCCAGCTGGGCGCAGGCGGGCAAGATCGTCGTGGCCTCGCTGGGCATCTGGCTGGTGGCGGCGGCGGCGGCGGCCTTCAATTGCCTGATCGAGAAAAGCATCGACACGCACATGAAGCGCACCGCCTGGCGCCCCACGGCGCGCGGGCAGCTGTCGGACATGCAGGCGCTGTGGTTCTCGGCCGGGCTGTGCATCCTGGGCTCGGCCATCCTGCTGGTGTGGATCAACCCGCTCACCATGTGGCTGACGTTCGCCACCTTCGTCGGCTACGCCATCGTCTACACCGTCATCCTCAAGCCGCTGACGCCGCAGAACATCGTCATCGGCGGCGCCTCGGGCGCCATGCCCCCGGTGCTCGGCTGGGCCGCCATGACCGACCACGTCGGCCCCGAGGCGTTGATGATGTTCCTGATCATCTTCATCTGGACGCCGCCGCACTTCTGGGCGCTGGCGCTGTACCGGGTGGAGGACTACCGCAAGAGCGGCCTGCCCATGCTGCCGGTGACGCACGGCAACGAGTTCACCCGCCTGCAAGTGTTGCTGTACACGCTGATCCTGCTGGCGGCCTGCCTGCTGCCCTTCATCTACCGCATGAGCGGCTGGCTGTACCTGGTGGCGGCGCTGGTGCTGAACGGCGGCTTCATCTGGCAGGCCTTCAAGCTGTGGCGCCACTATTCGGATGCGCAGGCGCGCAAGACCTTCCGCTTTTCCCTGATCCACCTGTCGCTGCTGTTCGCCGCGCTGCTGGTGGACCACTACGTCTGATGTCACGGGGCCGCATGCAACGCCGATTAGCTCTTAAAAACATAGCTGCCAGCGCTTTATTGGCGGGCGCTGTACTGGGTTTTTCTGCCTGTTCACCCGACAAGGCGTCGTTTCACGCCACCGACATCACGGGCGCCGACTACGCCAAGGACTTTCAGCTGGTCGACTTCGACGGCAAGCCGCGCACTCTGGTCGACTTCAAGGGCAAGGTGGTGGTGGTGTTCTTCGGCTACACCCACTGCCCCGACGTGTGCCCCACCACCATGAGCGAGCTGGCGCAGGTCAAGCAGGCGCTGGGCGCCGACGGCGACAAGCTGCAGGTGCTGTTCGTCAGCGTCGACCCCGAGCGCGACACGCCGACCGTGCTCAAGGCCTACATGCAGCCCTTCGACCCCAGCTTTCTGGCGCTGTACGCCGCCACGCCCGACAAGCTGGTCGCGCTGGCCAAGGACTTCAAGGTGTTCTACCAGAAGGTGCCGCGCAAGGATTCGGCCGACTACAGCGTCGATCACACGGCGGCCAGCTACGTCTACGACCCGCAGGGACGGCTGCGCCTGTTCGTGCGCTACGGCACCTCGCTGCAGGACTGGACGGACGACATCAAGCAACTGATCGTCGGGGCGTAAAGGAGCCCGGGCTTCGGGCACGCGCTGCCGGTGGCGCGCAACCGCGTTCGGGAGGCTTCGGTCGCCCGCCGAATGAGCAGACCTGAACGGCCCGGCTTGCGCAAATGGTCGCTGCGCAGGCAGCGTCGACTCGTTTCTGGCCGGTCGGCATAGAGCGTTCGTCAAGTTGTCCGGGCCCATGGACGCTGCCACACTGAGGACTCGATTGGCAGCGCAGGGAGCCGAGTCGGGCAGCGAATCCGACACACGCCCGCTGCGGTGGGTCGCGCCACGCGACCGGCACCGCGGACCAGAGACGACGGAGGCCAGCCATGCCGCAGCCAGCATTCACCGTCCTGCCTTGCGACGCGCGATCGGAGGCATCGCGTGAGTCGCGCCTTCCAATCGGGTCGGCTCGGTCGGCCCGCGGCGCGCCTCGGATTCTGGCCACCACGCTCGGTATCGGCTCGGCCCTGCTGCTGGGCTCCTGCATCAATCCGCCGCCATCGCAATCGCAGGCCGCCGAGGGCACTTGTCAGCGGGTGATTCACGCCGACGTGGTCGCCATCGAGCAGGCGTACGTGCTCAACCGCCACGCCGCCTTCGTCCCCGCCGGCATGCTGTATGCGCTGCGCCACGACGTGGTGCCGCTCGATGCGGCGCGGCCGCTCGGCCCCGGCAATGCCATGCTGCGGCCCGACAAGCGCCCCCGCCCGCTGGTGCTGCGCGTCAACGAGGGCGACTGCCTGCAGGTGGCGTTCGAGAACCTGCTCGATCCGCAGTGGCAGGAGGAGGGTGGCCTGCCGCCGGGCATGGGTGGCCGCTTGCCCGCGCACATCGAGGCCGGCATGGGCGAACCCACATCGCGCGAGCTGGTGCGCGCCAGCAAGGTCAGCGTGGACAAGCCGCGCACGCGCGCCGCGTCGCTGCACATCACGGGGCTGGAGCTGGCGCCGCTCGCAGCCTTGCAATGCCCGCTGAACGCCGCCTGTGGTGGCGACGGCAGCAACGTCGGGCTGCCGCAGCAGCAGGGCGTGGTGTTCAACCCCTTCACCCGCCAGTCGGTGCGTGATGATTTTTTGGGCTCGCTGGCCAAGCCGGGGCAGAAGGTCGTCACCCGCTGGCGCGCCGTGAAGGAGGGCACCTACTTCGCCTATTCCACCGCCGCGCCCGTGGGCGGCGAGGGCGACGGCGGCCAGATCGGGCTGGGCCTGTTCGCCGCCGTCAACGTCGAGCCCGCCGGCTCGCGCTGGTACCGCTCCCAGGTCACGGGGGACGATCTGCAGCAGGTCACGCGCGCCGTGCCGGCCGGGCGCCATGCGTACCGCGACATCGACTACGAGGCGCGGCGCGATATCGGCGGTGGCGCCACGCGCCCGGTGCTGAACATGCTGGATGGCAACCACATCATGCACAGCGACCTGAACGCCATCATCGTCGTGCCCGAAGGCACGGGGCATGGCACGGACGCCCCGGCCTGCAAGGACCCGGGTCAGCACATGTTCGGCGACAGCTGCGGCACGTCGTTCCGCGAATTCACCGTCGTTTTGCACGACGAAATCCACGCCCAGCAGGCCTTTGCCGAACTGGAGGATCCGAACAACCCGCTGCACTACCTGAAGGATGGCATGGGCATCAACTACGGCGCCTCCAGCATGGGCTCGGCCGTGATGTCCACGCCGCTGCAGCGCAAGGTGGGCGTGGCCAAGGATTGCCCCGAGTGCCGCGCCGAGGAGTTCTTCCTCAGCTCCTGGGCCAACGGCGATCCGGCGCTGGTGCTGCAGTGGGACGCGGCCGGCAAGCAGCCGGTCGGCGCGCGCTACAAGGACGACCCCTCCAACGTGCACCACAGCTACCTGGGCGATGCCGTGCGCTTTCGCAACTTGCACGCCGGGCCGAAGGAAACGCATGTCTTCCACCTGCACGCGCACCAGTGGGTACTGGACCCGAGCGATCCGGACTCGACCTACCTGGACTCGCAGACCATCTCGCCCGGCGCCACCTTCAGCTACGGCATCGAGTTCGGCGGTTCGGGCAACCGCAACTTCACGCCGGGCGACTCGATCTTCCACTGCCACTTGTACCCGCATTTCGCGCAGGGCATGTGGGAGCTGTGGCGCGTGCACGACGTGTTCGAGGACGGCAACGACAAGGGCCTGTTCAAGCCCGAGCAGCCCGCCGGCCCGGCCAACGATCCACGTTGGCGCCGCCTGCCCGATGCCGAGGTCGCGAGCGGCACCGAGGTGCCGGCCATCGTGCCGATTCCCGGCGCTGCGCTGGCGCCGCTGCCGACGGCCGCGTTTGCCGGCTACCCGTTCTACATCCCGGGCCAGGCCGGCCACCGGCCGCCGCAGCCGCCGCTGGACATGGATGTCGCCGCCGCGGACTACGACGCAGCCTCGGGCGTCGAGCCGAACGCGGCCGACGTGGTGAACGGCGGCCTGCCGCGCCATGTTGTCGTGGGCGGCACGCTCAAGGCGGCGCGCGACGATCCGGCCGCGCGCGCGCACGCCCTGGCCACCGGCGGCGAGGCCGCGCGCCTGATCGCCCAGCGCGTGGCCCAGCAGGATCCGATCGCGCTCAACGCCTTCGCCGCCGTCTGGGATCAGATCGAGATCAAGCCGCTGCCGCATTCGGGCACGGCAAGCGAGAAGGCGGCCATGCGCTTTCATGCCGGGGTCCTGGCCGCCGGCGGCCTGGTGCCGAGCAGCGGCGCGCCGCCGCATCCGAACTGGTCGCCGCAGGGTGGCGGTTACCAGACGGACTACGCCGCCACGGTGGGCAGCCAACAGCCGCGCGGCGATGCGCACACCGTGTTTCACGTCAACGGTCGCCCGCCCGCTGCCGGCGCGCCCTACGCCAACCCGTGTCCCGTCAACGCGCCGCGCCGACACTACCGCGCCGCCTACATCCAGACCGAGCTGACCTACAACAAGCACGGCTGGTTCGATCCGCAGGGCCGCATCGCCGTGCTGGAGAACGACGTCAAGGACATCATCGATCCGTCCACGCGCACGCGCCTGCCCGAGCCGCTGTTCTTCCGCGCCAACTCGGGCGACTGCATCGACTTCAAGGCGACCAACTTCGTTCCCTCGGCACTCAACGCGGACGACTTCCAGGTCTTCACACCGACCGACACCATCGGGCAGCACATCCACCTGGTGAAGTTCGACGTCACCTCCAGCGACGGCTCGGGCAACGGCTGGAACTACGAAGACGGCACCTTCTCGCCCGACGAGGTGCGCGAGCGCATTTTTGCCAACAACCGGCGCGTGGCCGCCACGGGCCAGGGGCAACGTCTGGCACCCAAGACGCACCCGCTGTTCCTGCCGGGTGGCGACATCTTCACGGCCGGCTCGGGTGGCGCCGGCGCGCCGGGCTACAAACACCTGCTGGATCAGGGCAGTTGTCCGGCCCGCAAGGCCGGCGAGTCCGACGCGCGATACGAGCACCGCCTGCATGAAAAGCATCCCTTCTGCGGCGCCCAGCGCACCACGCAGCTGTGGTGGGCCGACCCGATCATCAACCAGAAGGGCAGGGACAACACCTTGCGCACCGTGTTCAGCCACGACCACTTCGGCCCCAGCTCGCACCAGCAGCACGGCCTGTATGCGGGCCTGGTGATCGAGCCGGCCAACTCGGTGTGGACGCGCGTCGATGCCAAGGTGCAGGCCAGTGACATGGAGCAGGCCGGTGTTGCCATGGTCGGAGCGGGCAACCTGGGCTGCGATGCGGCTCCCAACTCGGCACTGTGTGCCAAACTGATTGGCGGTGCCAACCTGGCCATCCCGGTGCCCGAGAGCCGCCTGCGCGCCAGCGACCCCGTGCTCGGCGTGATCGAGCCGCGTGACCCGCTGGTACTGCGCACCGATGGCGGCCCGACCACCGCCATGGCCAACATCATTGCGCCCAAGTGCATCGGCGACAGCGATTCCAATCCGCTGCAGCCGGGCTCGGGCGCGCGTGGCGCCGGCCTCGCCAGCTGCGACGAGCCGCATCAAAACAACCAGACGCGCCGCGAATTCGCGCTGGCGATTGCCGACTTCGGCATTGCCTACAACACGGCGCTGGAGCCCATCAACCCCGAGCCGCGCGGCGAGGACAGCCAGATGCGCGACCGCACCGAGATCCGCTTCGGCCGGCGCCACGTCGCCTTGCTGCCGGCACGCCCGCTGGGCATCTCCAGCGAGGATCCGGGCAGCCAGTACGTCAACTACCGCCACGAGCCGCTGGCCTTGCGCATCGCCGACATCACGGTGGTGAACCCGGCCAATGCCGCCAGCGATCCGTTGGCGGCGCTGGGTGGCTTCAGCTACCGCCAGAGCCGGCGCCGCGCTTTCAGTTCGCAGCCCTGCAGCCCGGGCGATGGCGACCAGGATTGCCTGGGCGATATGGCCAACGCCTTCAGCACCGAGGTGCATGCCGCGCGCGCCGAGCAACTGGCCAAGGAGACGCTGCCGGCGCACGCCAGCACCACCACCCGAGAGCTGCTTCAACAGATCGGCAAGGTCGGCGAACTCGACGCCGTACTCGCCAAGGTCGAGCGCTGGCGCCGCGATTTCAACTGTCAGCTCTATCGCAAGGACTTGATGACGGGCGCGGGTTGCAGGCCCGACATCGTCAACCTGGAGCCCTGGCGCGAGTTCGGCGACCCGGCCACGCCCATCCTGCCGGCCTTCGAGGGCGACCCGGTGCAGATCCGGCTGATTCAGGGCGCGCAGGAGGCGCAACACGTGTTCACCATGAATGGCGTGAAGTGGCATCGCCTGCCCAGCTCCAAGGGCTCGGGCTACACCAACGCGCAGCCGATCGGCATCTCGGAGCATTTCGAGTTCGACCTGCTGGTCAACCCCGCGGGCCTGCCGGTGGCGGACTACCTGTACTTCGGCTCCTCGGTCGACCAGTTGTGGGACGGCCTGTGGGGCGTGTTGCGCAGCTATCGGCCACCGTCGGTCACGGCGCGCGTGCCCTCCGTGGTCTACACCAGCGATGGCGCTTCGGCGAGCCAGCCCGCAACCGCGCGCGGCCGTGCCGTGGCGGTGCAATCGGCCGGGTTGACAGAGTTGGCAGGCACGCAACCATCGGCCATCCCGGGGGGTGACCTGCGCGAGCAGATGTGCAAGCTGCCCGGCGGCACCGATGCACCCCGGCGCTTCTTCGAGGTGACGGTGGCGCAGGTCTGCCAACTGGCGGGTGATTGCGGCAGCCCGCAGTCGGCTGGCATCACCTACAACCAGCGCCAGCGCATCCGCGATCCGCAGGCCATCGTCTATGCGCTGCACCGCAGTCAGCGCTGCGAAGCCGATGAAAATTCGTCCGCGGCGTGCAGCGGACTGGAAAGTGAGGCCAGCAAGCGCAGTGCCGCACAGGCCATTGCCGAACTGCGCCCACGCTATGCCGCGGGCCAGCCGATCGAACCGATGGTGATGCGCGCGGCGGCGGGCGAATGCCTGCAGGTATTCGTGCGCAACCTGTTGCCGCCCACGCTGGCCGATGGCCCGGGCGCCGTGCCCGGCCAGTTGCTGTCCGAACGCTCGGCCACGCATGACGCGCTGCCGATGATCACCGATGGCTTCAACCTCAACCAGTTCCGCATGTCCAGCTCGGTGGGCTTCTCGGTGCCGCGACTGTCGCAGAACCCCTTGCAGGGCGATGGCAGCAACGCCGGCATCAACGGTGCGCTGGCGCTGGCAGCAGGTCTTTCGCGCGGCGCGGACGAGCGCGCGCGGCAGCAGGCCACGTCGGGCATGCAGGGCAGCCTGATCGCGCCTTGCCTGCCGAACGCCAGCGGGCCAGCCTTGCTGCGCTGCCAGCGCTCCTTCCTGCTCAGCACGCTGGAGCCGGGGCCCGAGCGTCAGCCGATCGAGTTCGGCGCGTTGCCGGTGCGCAGCTTCGGCGATGCCGTCAAGCACCCCATGCACGGCCTGATCGGCGCCGTGGTGATTGGGCCGCAAGGCTCCGATGTCTGCGCCGACAACCGCTTTGGCGCGACGGCCCTCGGCGCCGAGATCTGCGTGCCGGCCACCGCCGACCAACCCGCGCGCCGGTATGTCGATCATGTGCTGATGTTCCAGGATGCCGTGCGTGCCCTGCATGGCGACATGCCGGTGCGCAACCTGTCGGGCGCCGAGGAGCCCGACGACTACGGCATGAAGGCCTGGAACTACCGCACCGAGCCGCTGTGGGCGCGCCGCGGCGGTGACGCGAGCATCGGCTTCACCGAGCGCAACGAAAGCGACTACGGCCAGGTGTTCAGCTCGGCCACCACGAAGGACGCCGACGGCAGCGTGCGCTGCGCCGCCGGCATCGCGCCCATCCTGGCCTTCGCCAACCCCTGCGACCCCGAGACGCCCATCCTGACGGCGCGCCCCGGCGAGCGCGTGCGCCTGCACTTCGTCCATGCCGGCGGCCACACGCGGCAGCAGGGTGTCGCGCTGAGCGGCCACCCGTTCAATCCTTATCCGTGGTCGGCGGATTCGCGCCGCTTCGACGCGCATGCCGGCTCAACCCTGCGCGGAGGCGTGTTCAACGGCTTTGGTCCGATGATGGGTGTGAGCGTGGAAGTGGCCGCCGGCGGCGCCTTCCGCGTGCCGCACGACTACCTGGTGAGCAGCCAGGCCAGCTTCCTGCGCGACGGTGGCATCTGGGGCCTGCTGCGCGTCCAGCCGTCGCGCGGCGCGTCGGCGAGCACCGATCAACAATGAGGGAGCCTCCATCATGTCCATCGTGCAACTGCCCTCGCCGGCGCACTTCACCGCCGGCATCGAAAAGCGCTGGGACGAGGTCGATCCGATCACGCAGACCTTCGTGGCGCCCAACGCCTTCGTGTCCGGCGTGCCCTGGCGCTACGGGCTCGACGACACGGTCCAGATCACCGTCAACGAGACCGGCCCGCGCGTGCGGCGGCGCGACTGCTCGGACACCGATTTCGACTGCAACTTCTGGCTGGGCGATGCCGTCCTCGTGGCCGCCGACCCCAGCCCTGACACGGACCCGCTGCAAGCGCCGATCCGGCTGAAATTTTCCACTGGCGTGCGCGCGGTCGGTGGCTGGGTGGGGGTGTGTCCGCGCGATCCCTTCGAAGCACCGTTCTTCGACCAGCCGCTGTTCGCCGTCATGTGGGTCGCGCTCGCATCCGATCCGCAGGACTGGCAGTTGGTGATCAACGCCGATGGCCGGACCGGCCACGTCTGCGCGCCCGCCAAGCCGCTCGTGGCACCCTTCGTCGGCGCGCGCGCCACTGGCGGCGACCGCATCGTGGAGGTGCGCTTCGACGCCGCGCTGATTGGCAACCGGCGCTACGACAAGCTCGCGCTGTCCGAGCTCACCGTCGAGCGCTGAAGGACTGCGCCATGCGCCGCCTTGCCTCGTCCCTGCGCTGGCTGGTGCGCTTGGCCGTTGTGCCGACGCTGTGCGGGATGCTTCTGGACGGTGCGCTGGCGCGCTCCGATGACGCCAGTGGCATCATTCGCGACGCCGGCATGCAACTGCGCTGGAACTATGAAAAAAATAGCAATGGTGCAAATGATGGCCTGGGCCAGCTGACATTCGACATCAGCGACGAGGCTTCGGGCAATCCCTTGCGCTACGCGCCTGGCCAGTTGGCGGTGTGGCTGCAGCGCCAGCGCCCCACGCTGGCCGAAGGCGAGCTGGCGTGCAGGGACCGCGTGAAGTCGCTGGTGTCCACCGGCGTCGGCCGCCGCGCCGATGTCGACCTCAACACCTATCGCATCCTGAGCCTCAACGCCGACCGCACGCTGGCTTTCATCAACCCCTTCGTGGGCCTGAACAACGCCAAGCTCGAATCCATCGTGCCGCTGCCCGACACACCGCGCGCCTGGGTGCATGCGCCCTCGCGTGGAGAGCTGTGGGTGCTGACGGGCGACGCGCCGGCGCGCCTGGTGGCGGTGGACACGCACCGCCGCCAGATCGTGCGCGCCCTCGACCTGCCGGGCGATGGCGCAGGCGCCACGCTGGCGCTGGACGAACGCGGCGCACGCGTGTGGGTTGCGCAGCCGGCTGTGGGCCGCGTGGCGGTGCTCGACCTGGCCGGGCGCGATGCCGCCTGGCGCAGCGCAGCGGCGGCCCGGGTGCGCCGCATGGAAGCGGTGGAAACGCCCGACGGCCCGGTCATCCTGAGTACGCACGCCGATGGCCGCCTGCAGCGCTGGGGCGCCAACGCCGCCGGCGTACCGCAGGTGCTGCACGGCTGGAGCCTGCCGCAACCGGCGCAGCAGCTGGCGTTCAGCACGCTGGCGCGGCGGCTGGTGGCGCACGACGGTCAGGCGCTGCTGTCGATCGACCCCGCGGGCAGCGCGGTGCGGCGCCTGGCCCTGGGCCACCCCGTGGCCGACATCGCCATCGTGGACGAGGGCCGCTACGCCATCGCCGTGGGCGGCGACCGCATGAGCATGGTGGACCTGGCGACCGGCACGGTGCACGCACGCTCGGCCACCGTGCCCGGTGCCAGCCGGCTGGCGTTGACGCAGCGCTTCGTCTACGCCGTGGGCAACGACGAGGCCAATGCCGACCTGTGGGCGCTGGCCGATCTGCGCGCCGGCCGCGTGCAGCCGGTGCGCATCCTGCTGGGCAGCGCCGGCGTGCCGCAGGGCGACGACCACAGGCTGCGCCGCGCCATCGCCGCGGCCGACGGCGCCGGCCTGCTGGTGGCGAATGCGGCCGACCGGCTCATCTACCAGTACGCCGAGGGCATGATGGCCCCGGTCGGCAGCTACTCCAACTACAAGCGCACGCCGCTGGCCATTGCCTTGCTGGATCTTGCGCCGCGCGAGGTGTCACCCGGCCGCTACCAGGTGCCGGTCCGCTACGACACGGGCGGCATGCATCACCTGATCGTCAGCGGCGCCGGGCCGCGCTTCGTCGGCTGCGACCGCGTGGCGCTGCCCATGACGAGCGGGCAGGCCGAGCGCGAATCGGTGCCCGAGCTGAAGGTCCGGCTGGTGGAAGACAAGCCGCTGACCGGCGCGCGCCGGCGCATCGTGGTGGCGCTGAGCGAGCAGACGCCGCAGGGCAGCGGCCAGCCGCTGGCGCAGGTGAGCGATCTGACGCTGCTGATGTTCGACAAGCGCAGCGGCTGGCAGCACCGCGTGCACCTGGGCGAAATCGGCGCGGCGGGCGATGCCACAGGGCGCTACGCGGTCGAGGTCAGTGTGCCGCCGGGCGTGGCCTACGACCTGTTCGTGGGCAGCGTCTCGCGCGACCTGCCCTTTGTGCGCGGACGCGTGCAGGGCGCGCCGGAGACGCGGCCATGAGGCGGCGCCACGCCATCGCTGCACTGGGCCTGGCCTGCGCCGACGGCTGGGCGCCCATGGCCACGGCGCAGGACGCCAGCGGCCGCGTGGCGGTGCCCGACGCGCGCCTGCTCGATCAGGGCGGCGGCGCGCACCGCCTGCGCACGCTGTGCGACCAGTCGGTGGTGATCGGCTTTTTCTACACCGGCTGCTCCACCGTCTGCCCGCCGCAGACGGCGATGTTGCGTGCGCTGCGCGAGCGACTCGATGCCGCGCCCTCCAGCCTGCCCAAGGCACGTCTGCTGTCGATCACGGTCGACCCGCTGGGCGATTCGCCCGAGGCCATGCGCGCCTATGCCCAGCGCTTCGAGCTGCGCCTGGGCCTGGACGCCGGCTGGCTGATGCTGACCGGCGACGCGGCCGAGCTGCGGCGTGTGTGGACGGCGTTTGGCGTGCCGGTGGGCGACCCTGAGGCACATTCCTCGCTGCTGTGGCTGGGTTCGGCGCGCGGCCGCTGGACGCGCGCGTCGTCCCTCACGCCCACCGACAAGCTGGTCGACCTGTTGCGCGGGGTGGCCACATGAACCGCTTGATGCTCACGCTGCTGGCCTTGCTGTCGGTGCCCGGGCTGGCTGCCGCTGACGATGCAGCTCTTGCCCTGCGCGGCCGCGCGCTCTACCAGGGCCATGTGGCCTTCGCGCGCGGCAGCGAGGTCACGGCCCTGCGCCTGCCGGTGGACATGGCCGCCTGCGCACGCTGCCATGGCGCCACGGGCGCTGGCGGGCGCGAAGGCGGTCAGCCCGTGCCGGCGCTGCACGCCGCGGCGCTGCGCCAGACACGCGATGGCCGGCCGGGCTTTGGCGATGACGCCGCCGTGCTGCGCGCCGTTGTTCAAGGCCAGGGGCGCGGTGGTGCGGCCCTGGCGCCGGCCATGCCGCGCTATATGCTGCAGCCGGGCGAGGCCGAGGCGCTGCTGGCCTATTTGCGCCGCGTCGGCACCGATCAAGACCTGCCGCCCGGGGTGCGCGACGGCGTGATCCGCCTGGGCAGTGTGGTGCCGCTGGGTGGCCCGGCCGCGGGCACCGGTGCCGCCATCGTCGCCGGCCTGCGCGCCGGCTTTGCCGAGGCCAACGCGCGCGGCGGCGTGCACGGCCGCCGCATCGAATTGCAGGTGCAGGACGCCCGTGCCGGCGTGCGCCAGGCACTGGCCGCCTGGCAGGCCGAGCCGGTGTTTGCGCTGGTGGGCGGCCTGTGGAACGAGGCCCAGGAGGGCGCCGATGCGCTGCTGGCGCAGGCCCACCTGTCGCATGTGGCCACGCTGGTGGTGCGCGAGCAGCCACCGCGCGTCGCCGACTGGTCGGCCGACCTGCTGGCGCCCGTGGCGCTGCAGCGCGCCGCGCTGGCGCAGGCGCTGGCCTCGTGCCGCTCTGGCACGCGCCTGGCGGTGACGCATGGCGACGGCGCCCCGGTATTCGCTGCACCCGCCGCAGACGCGCCGCGCTGGCTCGCGCCGCAGGCCGACTTGCAAGCGGCATCGCGCCATGGACCACCCGGTTGCATCGGCTATACCCTGGCCAGCGCG
>JAFKGE010000045.1:26213-67908 GCA_017307865.1 Burkholderiales bacterium
GGAGCCCGCCGCCGATGGGGGCGGCGCGGCCACGCCCTGGTACCGACTTGGGCTGGCCGCGGCGCGCCTGACGACCGAGCTGCTCAGCCGCGCCGGCCGTGTGCTGCACGAGCGTGCCTTGCTCGACGCACTGGATCGCATGCCCGAGCTGGAGCTGTCGCCCGGCCTGCTCGTGCACTACGGCCGCCAACGGCGCCACGGCTGGTCGCCGCTGCTGGTGCCGTTGGGTGTATCCATCGATGCCGCAGGCGCGGTGTCGGCTTCTCGCCAAGGAGGATGACATGACCACCCCCAAGCCCGCCATCCAGATCGCCTGCTGTGCCGCGCTGGTCCTTGCGGCCGCCAGTGCGGTGGCGCAAACGCCCAACCCGTCGTTCACCCTCATCGGCCACATCGAGCGCTTCACACTCACCACGCCGGGCGACCCGTTGAGCGCCGCGACGATGACGGTGCGCGGCATCCCGGTGACGCTGCCGCGCAGCCTGCTGCTCACCATGCCGGGCCAGTACCTGACGGCGCAGGACCTGTTCCGCGGCCCACAGGGCGGTGCGGTGCAGGGCGCCAGCGGCCTGGCGCTGGCCGACACGCCGGCGCCGCACGTGGCCTTCGAGGCCGAACTGCAGGGCAACATCGTCGGCGACCAATACATTGCCGGCGTGGCGCGCATCAACCAGGGCGCGCTGCACATCGGCAATGGCGTGATCCAGGCGATCGACGGTGCACGCGGCGAGCTGCGCGTGGGCGCGCCGGGCGCCGCTGCGGGCGCGCGCGTGCGCCTGAACGACCCCGACGGCATCTACGGCCAGGCCAATGGTGCCGGCGCCAAGGCGGCGCTGCCGCTGGACCAGCGCTTCCAGCTCGACCCGGACAATTCGCCCGTGCACGCGCGCACCGGCTTTCCGGTCTGCATCCCACGCGGGGCGGGCGACGCCCAATGCCCGGCCGGCAATCGCCCGACCGCGCCGGCGGCCAAGCGTTTCACCTGCGGCGCGGCGGCGGCCGAGCCCTTGGCGCCGGCCCTGGCGGGTTGCGATGCGCGGCTGCCCGCGCCGCTGCGCGTGGGCGACCACGTGGCCTACGTCGGCATGTTGCAGGCGGACGGGGCGGGCGGCTTCGTCGTCGCCGCGCACGGGCTGGAGGCCGAGCTGGGCATCTACACCTCGCCCGGCACCGAGCCGGTCTACGTGTACATCGAGGAGGCGCTGATGGGTACGGTCGGCGAGATCTTCCCCACGCTGCAACAGGAAGAAACCTCGCGCGTGCGCATCGTCGGCTTCAGCACCGACCCCTCGCGCCCGGTCGAGGTGCGGCTGATCGATTCCGGCCGCAACGAAACCGGCACCTCGCTCACCGGCCCGGCCGGGCTGCAGCCTTCCAACGGGGCGCAGCTCGGGCGCTTTCGCAACACCTGGCCGGCCAAGGACAACGCTCGCGCCGTGCGCCGCGACATCCTGGCGCGCGTGATCGGCAGCCCGAACGCCAAGTTGGCCAACGGCCTGACCTCGGGCCTGTATGTGGCGCCGATCGGCGAATACATCGGCCCCGAGGCCACGCGCTTCGGCGACCTGGGCCGGCAGCCGCCCATGCCGTTCGAGAATTTCTGCTTCCTGGCCAAGGGCGGGGGCACGTTCGACAGCGCGGCCGGCACGCAGAACATGATTCGGCTGGAGCCGTTTCCCGAGTCGGGGCATGCCGACGCGCAGCCCGTGGGCGCCGGCCCCGCGCGCGCCTGCGACGCCCCCAGTTGAATCAGCTGGCCCGCCGGTTCACTGCACGCGGATGTTCTGCGCGCGAATGATGGCGCCCAGCGTTTGCGTGTCGGCCTTGATGCGGCTGGCCAGCCCCTCGGGCGCCGAGCCCACGGCCTGCCAGCCCTGCTGGAACAGTTGCGCGCGCATCTCGGGCGTGCGCACGATGGCGCCCAGCAGCTCGGCCAGCTTGGCGACGTGGGTCGGCGGCATGCTGGCGGGGGCCACCACGGCGTTCCAGATCTCGAGGTTGAAGTTCTTCACGCCGGCGTCGGCCAAGCTGGGCAGCTCGGGCACCAGCGGGCTGCGCCCGGCGCTGGTCACGCCGATGCCGCGCAGCTTGCCGGCGGCGATCTGGGTCTGCGCCAGCGCCGGCGGCAGCATGGACAGCTGCAGCTCGCCGCGCACCAGGCCGCTGAACACCTGCGAGTAGCCAGGGTAGGGCACATGCACCGGGGCGATGCCGGTGCGCGCCTTCAGCAGCTCCATGCCCAGGTGGCCCACGGTGCCGACGCCGGGCGAGCCGTAGCTCCAGGCGTTGCCGGCCTTGCGCGCGGCGTCCAGGAAGGTGCGCGCGTCGGCGCCCGGCCCCTTCACGGGCGCCACCAGCACCAGCGGCGCCACGCCGATCAGGCTGATGGGCGCGAAGTCGGTCGCCGGGTCGTAGCGCAGCGCGGGGTTGAGCAGCTTGGCGATGGTCAGGTTGCCGTTGATCATCAGGCCGATGGTGTCGCCATCGCGCGCCTTGGCCACGGCATCGGCGCCGATGTTGCCGCCGGCGCCCACCTTGTTCTCGACGATCACCGGCTGGCCCAGCGCCTTGGCCAGCGGCTCGGCCAGGGCGCGCGCCGTCAGGTCGGGCGAGGAGCCGGCTGGAAAGCCGACGATCAGGTGCAGCGGACGGTCGGGCCAGACGGCGGCGGACTGGGCGCGCGCCTGCGGCAGCACGGCCAGGCCGGCCAGCAGGGCAGCGCCCGCCAAGGCGGCGCGGCGGCGGAGGCGGAGGGTGGAAACACTCATGGGGTCGATTGGAAAACTATGAAACTGATAGCTGTTCGCGCTTGCTGCATGCCGGCCAGAGGCCAATTCAATGCAAAAAGCCCTGCCGCCATGATAGCGACAGGGCCGTGGGCGGGACGGGCGCCGGTTCAGGCGTATTCGGCCAGCGCGGTCTTCATTTTCTTCATCGCCGCCACCTCGATCTGGCGGATGCGCTCGGCGCTGACGCCGTACTCGGCCGCCAGCTCGTGCAGCGTCATGCCGCCCGAGCCGTCATCGTTGACGTTGAGCCAGCGCTCGGTGACGATGCGGCGGCTGCGCTCGTCCAGGCTCTTGAGCGCGCTGGCGATGCCGTCGGTGGCCAGGCGGTCGCGCTCGGCCGATTCGAGCATGGTCGTCGGCTCGTGCCGGTCGTCGGACAGCCAGGCGATGGGGCCGAAGGCGTGCTCGCCATCGCCATCGGCGGGCGTCGGGTCCAGCAGCACGTCGCCGCCCGACAGGCGCGTTTCCATCTCGCGCACTTCCTCGGGCTTGACGCTCAGCTGGCGCGCCACCACGTCCACCTGCGCGGCCGTCAGCGCGTCGCGGTGGGTGATCTCGTCGGCCGCGTCCTCGGTCTTGAAGCCCTGCTTCATCGAGCGCAGGTTGAAGAACAGCTTGCGCTGCGCCTTGGTGGTGGCCACCTTGACCAGGCGCCAGTTCTTCAGGATGTATTCGTGGATTTCGGCCTTGATCCAGTGCAGCGCGTAGCTGACCAGGCGCACGCCCTGGTTGGGGTCGTAGCGCTTGACGGCCTTCATCAGGCCCACGTTGCCTTCCTGGATCAGGTCGCCATGCGGCAGGCCGTAACCCAGGTATTGGCGCGACACCGACACGACCAGGCGCAGGTGCGAGAGCACCAGGCGCCCGGCGGCCTCCAGGTTGTCGTCCTCGCGCAACTGGCGCGCGTAGCGCTGCTCCTCCTCGGGCGTGAGCAGGGGCAGGCGGTTGACGGCGGTGATGTAGGCGTCCAGATTGCCCAGAGGGGGCACCATCGCCCACGGGTTGGCCAGGGCGACAGCGGTTGCCGGTGCGCTCTTGTCCACTGATGTCATCCTTGAATATCCTTTCATCCTGATCGGGTATTTTAGCACTCGATTGGACTGAGTGCCAAGGCGCGAGTTCCCGCCATCGTGTCCCCCGACGGCGCCGCCGGGCCCGCCGCAGGCTCGGCGCCTGGGCGACGGCCTAAAATACGCCCTTCGCCCCGCCATGACCAAGAAGCCCTCACCGCCTTCCGCCGCCCCCGCCAGCTACGGCGACGCCGTGCAGCAGCTGGAACAATTGCTGTCCCGGCTCGAATCCGGCCAGCTGCCGCTGGAAGAGTTGCTGGGCCAGTACCAGCGCGGCGCCGAGCTGCTGCGCTACTGCCGCGAGCGCCTGCAGGTGCTGGAGGAGCAGGTCAAGGTGCTGGACGAGCAGGGCGGCGTGCATGGACTCGATGCCTGACATGGCGGTGCTGGACTTTTCAGCCTGGGCGCAGGCCCGGCGGCAAGGCGTCGAAGCCGCGCTGGCCGGCTGGGTGCCGCCCGACGCACCGGCCGGCTTGGGCGCGGCCATGCGCTACGCCGTGCTTGACGGTGGCAAGCGCCTGCGCGCGCTGCTGGTGTTGGCCGCCAGCGAGGCGGTGCACGGCAACCCCGACGCGGCCTTGCGCGCCGCCTGCGCGGTCGAGCTGATCCACGCCTATTCATTGGTGCACGACGACCTGCCCTGCATGGACGACGACGTGTTGCGCCGCGGCAAGCCCACGGTGCACGTCAAGTTCGGCGAGGCCCAGGCCCTGTTGGCGGGCGACGCGCTGCAGGCGCTGGCCTTCGAGTGCCTGCTGCCCGAGGGGCCGGCCGTGCCCGCGGCCATGCAGGCCGCTCTGGCGCGCCTGCTGGCGCGCGCCGCGGGCGCGCAGGGCATGGCGGGCGGGCAGGCGATCGACTTGGCCAGCGTCGGCAAGCCCTTGACCGAGTCCCAGCTGCGCCACATGCACCAGCTCAAGACCGGAGCGCTGCTGCAGGCCAGCGTGCTCATGGGCGCCGCCTGCGCGCCGCAGGCTCTGGGCGGCCGTGCCCAGGCCGCGCTGCACTCCTTCGGCGCCGCGCTGGGCCTGGCCTTTCAGGTGGTCGACGACATCCTGGACGTGACCGCCGATTCCGCCGCCCTGGGCAAGACCGCCGGCAAGGACGCCCAGGCCGACAAACCCACCTATGTGTCGCTGCTGGGCCTGGCGCCGGCGCGCGCGCTGGCCGAGCGCCTGCGCCAGCAGGCACAGGACGCCCTGGGCGCCAGCGGCCTGCCCGACGTGGCGGCCCTGCGCGCCCTGGCCGACCAGGTGGTGCAACGCACGCATTGACCATGGCCAGCGACTTTCCCCTGCTCGACACCATTGCCGACCCGGCCGCGCTGCGGCGCCTGCCGCGCGCCCAGCTGCAGCGGCTGGCCGACGAACTGCGCGAGTGCGTGCTGACCAACGTCGCGCGCACCGGCGGGCACCTCAGCTCCAACCTGGGCACGGTGGAGCTCACCATCGCGCTGCACACCGTCTTCAACACGCCCGAGGACCGGCTGGTGTGGGACGTGGGCCACCAGACCTATCCGCACAAGATCTTGACCGGCCGGCGCGAGCGCATGCCCAGCCTGCGCCAGCTGGGCGGCATGTCGGGTTTTCCGCGCCGCGACGAGAGCGAATACGACACCTTCGGCACCGCGCACTCGTCCACCAGCATCTCGGCGGCGCTGGGCATGGCGCTGGCCGCGCGGCAAAAGGGCGAGGACCGCAAGGTGGTGGCCATCATCGGCGACGGCGCCATGACCGCCGGCATGGCCTTCGAGGCGCTCAACAACGCCGGCGTCGAGCGTGACGCGCGCCTGCTGGTCATCCTCAACGACAACGACATGTCGATCAGCCCGCCGGTGGGCGCGCTCAACCGCTACCTGGCGCAGTTGATGAGTGGCGGCTTCTACGCCGCCGCCAAGAGCGTCGGCAAGACCGTGCTGGGCCCCGTGCCGCCGCTGTTCGAGCTGGCCAAGCGGCTGGAGCAGCAGGCCAAGGGCATGGTGGTGCCGGCCACGCTGTTCGAGAAGTTCGGCTTCAACTACATCGGCCCGATCGACGGGCACGACCTGGACGCGCTGATCCCCACGCTGGAAAACATCCGCGGCCTGATGCAGGACAAGGCCGGCCCGCAGTTTCTGCACGTGGTCACCCGAAAGGGCCAGGGCTACAAGCTGGCCGAGGCCGACCCCGTGGCCTACCACGGCCCCGGCAAGTTCGACCCGGCCGTCGGCCTGGTGCCGCCGGCCAAGCCCGCCAAGCAGACCTTCACCCAGGTGTTCGGCCAGTGGCTGTGCGACATGGCCGCGCAGGACAAGCGCCTGGTCGGCATCACCCCCGCCATGCGCGAGGGCTCGGGCCTGGTGGAGTTTCAAAAGCGCTTCCCGGAGCGCTACTACGACGTCGGCATCGCCGAGCAGCACGCCGTGACCTTTGCCGCCGGCCTGGCCTGCGAGGGGCTCAAGCCCGTGGTGGCCATTTATTCCACCTTCCTGCAGCGCGGCTACGACCAGCTCATCCACGACGTGGCGATCCAGAAGCTGCCGGTGGTCTTTGCGCTCGACCGCGCCGGCCTGGTCGGCGCCGACGGCGCCACACACGCCGGCAACTACGACATCGCCTACCTGCGCTGCATCCCCAACGTCAGCCTGGCCTGCCCGGCCGACGAGCGCGAATGCCGCCAGCTGCTCAGCACCGCCTTCGAGCAGGACCACCCGGTGGCCGTGCGTTACCCGCGCGGCGCCGGCGTGGGCGTGGCGCCGCTGGCCGACCTGAGCGGCCTGCCCTTCGGCAAGGGCGAAGTGCGCCGCAGCGGCCAGCGCGTCGCCATCCTGGCCTTCGGCACCCTGCTGTACCCGGCGCTGGAAGCGGCCGAGCGGCTGAACGCCACCGTCGTCAACATGCGCTGGGCCAAGCCGCTCGACCTCGATCTGCTTCGGCAGGTGGCCGCCGGCCACGAGGCCCTGGTGACGCTGGAAGAGGGCGCCGTCATGGGCGGGGCCGGCAGCGCCGTGGCCGAGGCGCTGGCCGACGCCGGCCTGGTCCTGCCGCTGCTGCAGCTGGGCCTGCCCGACCGCTTCATCGAGCATGGCGACCCGGCGCGCCTGCTGGCGCTCGAGGGGCTGGACGCCGCGGGCATCGAGCGCTCGATCCGCCGGCGCTTCGGCGCCCTGGTGGGCGCGGCGGCCGAATTGCGCGCCGTCTCCGGCCAGAACTGACATTCGGGCCAGGGTTCCGGCGCCGTCGAGGCACGTGCGGCTGGGTATAGTCCCGGATGCGCGGGGCGCACATTTGAATACACTCGAAGCCCCAACGCGGATTTTCGCATCCCTCAACCTGGAGAGAAATTTATGGATCGTCGTTCCCTGATCAAGCACACGGGCATCGCCGGTGTCCTGGCCGCCGGCATCGCGCCGGCGGTGCACGCGCAGGCCGCCGTGCGCTGGCGCCTGGCCACCAGCTTCCCCAAGGCGCTGGAGACGCTGCACGGCTGCGCCGTCAAGTTCTCCGACACCGTCAAGGCGCTGTCCAGCGGCAAGTTCGAGGTGTCGGTGCACGCGGCGGGCGAGCTGATCCCGGCCTTCGGCATCGTCGACGCGCTGGCCGACGACTCGATCGAGATGGGCGAGACCGCGGCCTACTACTACACCGGCAAGGACCCGTCCTTCGCCTTCGGCTGCGCGGTGCCCTTCGGCTTCACCGCGCAGGAAAACCAGGCCTGGAAGCTGCATGGCAACGGCCACAAGCTGATGGACGAGCTGTACGGCAAGTACAACTTCTTTGGCATCAGCGCCCTGAACACCGGCACGCAGATGGGCGGCTGGTATCGCAAGGAAATGAACAAGCCCGATGACTTCAAGGGCCTGAAGATGCGCCTGGGCGGCGGCGTGTTCGGCGAGTCCATGGCCAAGCTGGGCGTGGTGGCGCAGAACATGCCGGGCGGCGATGTGTACCAGGCGCTGGAAAAGGGCACGCTGGACGCGGCCGAGTTCGTCGGCCCCTACGACGACGAGAAGATGGGCTGGAACAAGGTTGCCAAGTACTACTACTACGGCGGCTGGTGGGAGGGCGGCGCCGACCTGGAGTTCTTCATCAACAAGAAGGCCTTTGCCAAGCTCTCGGCCGAGAACCAGGCCATCGTGCGCGCCGCGGCCGACGTGGCCTACAACGACGGCACGTCCAAGTACCTGTACCTGAACCCGACCTCGCTCAAGCGCCTGGTGGCCAGTGGCACCCAGCTCAAGCGCTTCCCCAAGGTGGTGGTCGAGGCCGGCTTCAAGGCGGCGCAGGAGGTCTACGCCGAGCACAGCGCCAAGGACCCCTTCTTCAAGAAGGTGTTCGAGGACATGCGCGCCTTCCAGCGCGACCAGATCCTCTGGAACCGCGTCTCCGAGCTGGTCTTCACGCAGGACATGGCCTCGCTGAAGATCTGATCTTCGCGCCCTGCGCGCGCCGGCTGCCCGGCGCGGCGCCCCAACAAAAAACCGCAGCCCTCGGGCTGCGGTTTTTCGTTGTGCCGGCGATGTGCCGCGCTACTTCTTGCCCAGCGAGTCCTGGATCGCCTTCATCGGGTCGATCTCCTCACCCACGGGCCCCTGGCTGGTGTCGGACGGCACCGTGGCGGGGGCCGGAGCCGCAGCCCCGGGCTTGCTGGCGGCCGCGCCGGGCGGGGTCAGGCCCTCGGGCAGACTGTTGAAGTCCGAGCCCTCGTTCTGATTCAGCTGCTCCATCATCTGCTCGCCCACCGCCTTCATGTCGACCTTGACCTTCTTGTCCAGGTTGCCCGTCACCAGGCCCGGGAAGGCGATCAGCACGGCCACCATGGTCAGCTGCAGCAGCAGGAAGGGGATGGCGCCCTTGTAGATCTGCATGGTGGTCACCGGTGCCATGGTCTTGCCGGTGACGTGGTCCACGTAGGGCTTCTCGGGCGCGACCGAGCGCAGGTAGAACAGCGCGAAGCCGAACGGCGGGTGCAGGAACGAGGTCTGCATGTTGACCGCCAGCAGCACGCCGAACCAGATCAGGTCGATGCCCATCTTGTCGGCGATGGGCGCCAGCACCGGCACCACGATGAAGGACAGCTCGAAGAAGTCCAGGAAGAACGCCAGGAAGAAGATCAGCACGTTCACGAAGATCAGGAAGCCCACCTCGCCGCCCGGCAGCTTGGTCAGCAGGTGCTCCACCCACACCGGCCCGTCGGCGGCCTGGAACACCATGCTGAAGACGGTGGCGCCGACCAGGATGAACATCACGAAGGACGCGAGCTTGGTGGTGGTGTCCAGCGCCTGGCGCAACAGCGACCAGGAGAGGCGCTTGCGCATCGTGGCCATGATGAGCGCGCCCATGGCGCCCATGGCGCCGCCCTCGGTGGGGGTGGCCACGCCCAGGAAGATGGTGCCCAGCACCAGGAAGATCAGCAGCAGCGGCGGGATCAGCACGAAGGTCACGCGTTCGGCCAGCTTGGACAGCAGGCCCAGGTGCGTCACGCGGTTGATGACCGCGATCAGCCAGGCGACGAAGGTGCCGCCGCACATGGCCACGACGATGCGCTCGTCGGTCGGCACGAAGGTGACCACTTCGCCCTGCCACCAGGTGTGGACGGCCTCCATGTTCTTGCCCAGCACCACGCCCACGATGACGGACAGCAGGGCGAGCAGGGCGAGCGAGCGATAGCCGGAGTGTCCGTTGGGCTCGCGGAACGCGCGCGCCTCGGGCGGCAGCGCCGGCACCATCTTGGGCTTGAAGACGGCCAGCGCCACGATGAACAGGATGTACAGACCCATCAGCATGAAGCCGGGAATGAACGCGCCCTTGTACATGTCGCCCACGCTCTTGCCCATCTGGTCGGACAGCACGATCAGCACCAGCGAGGGCGGGATGATCTGCGCCAGCGTGCCCGAGGTGGCGATCACGCCGCTGGCCAGGCTGCGGCTGTAGCCGTAGCGCAGCATGATGGGCATGGAGATCAGCCCCATCGAGATCACCGAGGCGGCAACGACGCCGGTGGTGGCCGCCAGCATGGCGCCCACCAGCACCACCGCCAGCGCCACGCCGCCGCGCAGCGGGCCGAACACCTGGCCCACCGTTTCCAGCAGGTCTTCGGCCATGCCGCTGCGCTCCAGGATCAGGCCCATCAGCGTGAAGAAGGGCACGGCCAGCAGCGTCTCGTTGGCCATGATGCCGATCAGGCGCAGCGGCAGCACCGACAGGATGGCGGTGGGGAAGATGTCGAGCCAGACCCCGAGCAGGCCGAAGAACATGCCGGCGGCGCCCAGCGAGAAGGCGACCGGAAAACCCAGGATCAGAAAGCAGATCAGCCCGATGAACATGATCGGGGCGAAGTTGGCGGTGATGAAGCTCATGACGTGCGGTCTCCGGCGCGGTCAGCGGGCCTGCGCGGGGGCAGCGGTCTTGGACGATTCGGCGGCGCGCAGCGCCTCGATCAGGGCTTGCTCGCCACTGGGTTCATCGGCCTTGATCGTGGGGTCGGGCCCCTTGCCGGCCACGAAGGCCAGGCACTTGATCAGCTCCGACCAGCCCTGCAGCAGCAGCAGGGTGAAGCCCACCGGCAGCGCCAGCCACACCGGCCAGCGGATCAGCCCGCCCGGGTTGCCCGACATCTCGCCCGACTCGTACATCTGGATCGTCAGCGGCACGGTGTAGTACAGCACGATGATGCACAGCGGAGTGAGGAAGAAGATCAGGCCGATGATCTCGATCGCCAGCTGCACCTTCTTGGGCAGGTGGCTGTTGAGCACGTCGATGCGCACGTGCTCGCGCTTGAGCAGCGTGTAGCCGGCGGCCACCAGGAACGACCACGCGAACAGGTACCACTGCACCTCGAGATAGCCGTTGGAGCTGTAGTTGAACAGCTTGCGCACGACGGCGTTGAGGGCACTGATGACGGTGGCGCCAAAAATCAGCCAGATGGCATATTTGCCGACGAAGGCATTGAGCCGGTCGATGGCTCGGGACAGTTTCAGCAGGGCTTGCATCGGGATCTCCGTGGACGGGGGCGCGCGTGCGGTTGGCACGCGCTCGGCACGTCGGCGGGCCGGTCAGGCGCCACCGTGTGCAGGCTCAGGGCCGGCGGTTGCCGATTGTAAATAGCTGCCTGCGGGATTCCGACGCAGGTATACCCGGTGTGGCTGGGCGGGGCGGCCGGGCGCTCTACTGGACGGACGGCCGCGTTCGATCGGCGCCTGGACCCGCTCAATCCAGCACCGCCACCCCCTTGATCTGGGCAAACACCCGCTGGCCGGGGCGCAGGCCCAGCTGGGCGGCCGACTTGCGCGTGACGCGGGCGAGCAGGCGCGTGCCGGCGAGATCCAGCGCCACCAGCAGCTGGGCCGGGCCGTCGTCGGCCAGGTCCTGCACGGTGGCGGGCAGCACGTTCAGGATGCTGCTGTCGTGCGCGGGGCTGAGGGCCAGGCTGACGTCGCGCGCCAGCACGCGCACGCGCAGCGGCTGGCCGATGGCGCGCGGCGCCGAGCCGGGCGGCGGTACGCACAGCAGGGTGCCGCCGGCAAAGTCCAGCTGCAGCAGGTGATGCGTGCCGTCGACGGCGCCGACGTGGCCGTCGATGAGGGCGCCGGCGGCGTCGCCGTGGGTGCGGGCGATGTCCAGCTGGCCCAGCAGGGCGTGGGCCGGGCCCTGGGCGCGCACGCGCCCGCCGTCCAGCAGCAGCAGGTGGTCGGCCAGGCGCGCCACCTCGTCCAGCGCGTGGGTGACGTACAGCACCGGGATGCGCAGCTCGCGCGCCAGCCGCTCGAACCAGGGCAGCAGCTCGGCCTTGCGCGCGGCGTCCAGCGAGGCCAGCGGCTCGTCCATCAGCAGCAGGCGCGGGCTGGTGGCCAGCGCGCGGGCAATGGCCACGCGCTGGCGCTCGCCGCCCGACAGGCCGGCGGGCCGGCGCGCCAGCAGGTGGCCGATGCCCAGCAGCTCGATCGCCTGCTCCAGCGACACGCGCCGCTCGGCTGCCGGTACGCGGCGCTGGCCGAAGTCCAGGTTGCGCTGCACCGTCAGGTGCGGGAACAGGCTGGCGTCCTGAAACACCATGCCCAGCGGGCGGCGGTGGGTGGGCCGCCAGACGCCGGTGGCGTCGTCCTGCCACACCTGGGCGCCGACCGCGACGTGGCCGGCGGCCGGCCGCGTCAGCCCGGCGACGCAGCGCAGCAGCGTGGTCTTGCCGCAGCCCGAGGGGCCGAAGATGGCGCTGACGCCCTGGCCGGGCAGGCGCACGTCCACCTCCAGGCTGAAGCCGGTGGCGTGGCGCAGGGCCACGCGCAGCGCCACGCCGGCATCGATTTTTGAATCAAATCGGCCTGCAGCGCCCACTGAATCTGCGCCAGCAGCTCCTGAAGTGATAGTATTTGGCGGGCTCATGTGGGCTGGTGGCGCGTCTGCGTCAGGTGCAGCACCAGCAGCACCGCGAAGCTGAAGGCCAGCATGCCGCCGGCCAGCCAGTGCGCCTGCGCGTAGTCCAGCGCCTCGACCTGGTCGTAGATCAGCACCGACACCGTGCGCGTCTGCCCCGGGATGTTGCCGCCAATCATCAGCACCACGCCGAACTCGCCCAGCGTGTGCGCAAAGCCCATCACCGCGCCGGTGACGTAGCCGGGCCGCGCCAGCGGCAGCGCCACGCTCCAGAAGGCGTCCAGCGGGCTGGCGCGCAGCGTGGCGGCGGCCTCCAGCGGGCGCTCGCCCAGGCTCTCGAAGGCGTTGACCAGCGGCTGCACCACGAAGGGCAGCGAGTAGATCAGCGAGCCCAGCAGCAGGCCCCAGAAGGTGAAGGCCAGCGTGCCCCAGCCCAGCGCCTGCGTCAGTCGGCCCAGCGGCCCCTGGGCGCCCAGCGCCACCAGCAGGTAAAAGCCCAGCACCGAGGGCGGCAGCACCAGCGGCAGCGACACCAGCGCGCGCACCGGCGGACGCCAGCGCGAGCGCCCGCGCGCCAGCCACCAGGCCAGCGGCGTGCCCAGCACCAGCAGCACCAGCGTGGTGAGCAGCGCCAGCTCGATCGTCAGGCGGATGGCGGCCAGGCTGTTGGCGTCGAGCATGGGCCGATGGGTGTCAGGTGGCGGGTGGCATGGCGCTCACGCTGGGGGCTGGGCGCGAGCGATTGAAAAATGATAGCTGGTCGCGCTTGTTGTGCAAGCGCTGGAGCCCAATTTTGCCTTGATCCGGCGCCTATTTCACCGCGTAGCCGTAGCTGCGGATCAGGTCCTTGGCGCCGGCCGAATGCAGCAGCGCCATCCAGGCCTTGGCGGCCGGGTTGCCCGCGGCGCGCTTGAGCACCACCGCGTCCTGCACGATCGGCTCATGGTCTTGCGCCGGCACCACCCAGGCCGAACCGCCCTTGAGCTTGCCACCTTCGAGCACCTGCGACAGGGCGACAAAGCCCAGCTCGGCGTTGCCGGTGGCGATGAAGGTGTAGGTCTGGCCGATGCTCTCGCCCGTCACCAGCTTGGGCTGCAGCGCCGCCATCAGGCCCAACTTTTCCATCGTCTGCACGGCAGCGGCGCCGTAGGGTGCCAGCTTGGGGTTGGCGATGGCCAGCTTGTTGAAGGGGCCGTTTTTGAGCACGGCGCCCTGGTTGTCGACGAAACCGGGCTTGGCCGACCACAGCACCAGCTGGCCCTGGGCGTAGGTGAAGCGCGTGCCGGGCACCGTGTCGCCTTCCTTTTCCAGCCTCAGCGGGCGCTCGTCGTCGGCGGCCAGGAACACGTCGAAGGGCGCGCCGTTCTTGATCTGGGTGTAGAAGGCGCCGGTGGCGCCGAAGGACAGCCTGGCCTCGTGGCCGGTAGTCTTGGCCAGGATCTCGGCCAGCGCCTTGGCCGGCGCGGTGAAGTTGGCGGCCACGGCCACCTGCACCACGTCGGCGCGGGCGGCCGATGCGCACGCGGCGACGGCGAACAGGGGCACCAGGGACTTGAGCAGGGAGCGAACCAGGCAGCGCATTGAAATCATCTCCTTGAAGGGTGTGGGCAGCGCTATTCTAATTCGGGATAACGGTTGACGGGCTCAACCCGCGCGTGGGCACGGCGCGTGGCCGCATCACAATGCGCGCATGGCCCCACCTCGACTGTCCGCGCAAGCCCTGGGCGATGCCCAGGCCGACAAGCGCCTGGAGATCCTGCAGGCGGTGGGACGCCATGGTTCGATCTCGCAGGCCGCGCGCGTCGCGGGCGTGAGTTACAAGGCGGCCTGGCAGGCGCTGCACACCCTGACCAACCTGGCCGGCGAAGCCCTGGTCGACAGCAGCGTCGGCGGCGTGGGCGGGGGCGGCGCGCGCATCACGGCGGCGGGCGAGCGCCTGCTGCGCGCCGCGCAACTGCTGGAGGGCGCGCGCCGCGACGCGCTGGCGCGCATCGACCAGCCGGCCGGCACGGCCGCCCTGGCGCCGCGCACCAGCATGCGCAACCACCTGCGCGCGCAGGTCATCGAGCTGGCGGGCCACGCACGCGATCCGATGCAACGGGTGCGGCTGCAGCTGGCGGGCGGCGGCGAGCTGGCCTCGCTCATCACGCGCGAGAGCGCCGAGTTGCTGGCGCTGGCACCGGGCCTGGCGCTGCTGGTGCTGACCAAGGCGACGGCGGTGCGCATCGCGCCGCTGGGCGACGCCGCCGCGCTGGCCGGCGAGAGCGCCTTGCCGGGACGCGTGGCGCAGTGCGCGCGTGGCGCCGAACTGGATGAAATCACGCTGGCGCTCGACGGCGGCCAGCGCCTGGTGGGCTTTGCGCGCCACCCGCATCGCCTGCGCAGCGGCAGTCGCGCCCAGGCCTGGATCGACGAGCGCACCGTGGTGCTGGCGCGTGCCGATTGAGCGCACGCATGGACGTGGGGCCACTCATCGATAAAACCATGAGCTTAGTAGCACTATGGACAGGAGAGTAGGCTGACCGCGCCTGAGTGATGCGCCATCAGGGCTGACGGCGAGCTCGACAAACAACGACAAAGGGGACGACCATGCAGCTCAAGCGCTCGTTTTTGCTTTCCTCGTTTTTTGCGGCCGTGCTGGCCGCCGCGCCGGCCGCGTCGGCCTGGGCGCAGGACATCGTGCTCGGCGCCTCGGTGCAACTCACCGGGCCGGTGGCCAACACCGGACGCTACTACCGCGACGCCTACGAGATGGCCATCGACAAAATCAATGCCGAAGGCGGCGTCAAGGTCGACGGCAAGTCGCACAAACTGGCGCTCAAGCTGTACGACAACCAGTCGGACGTGAACCTGTCGGTGCGCCAGTACACGCAACTGGTGACGCAGGACAAGGTGAACCTGCTCTTGGGCGGCTTTGCCAGCAACTTCCAGCTGGCCGACTCGGTGGTGTCCGAGAAATACAAGATCCCGATGGTGCAGGGCGGCGGCGCGTCTAACGAAATCTTCTCGCGCAACTTCAAGTACATCTTCGGCACGCTGGCGCCGGCCAGCGACTACTTCGGCAGCACCATCCAGATGATGAAGGCGCTGAAGGACCCGCCGAAGGCGGTGGCGCTGCTGTATGCCGACGATTCGTTCGACGTCTCGGTGGCCAAGGGTACGCGGCCCTTGCTGCAGAACGCCGGCTTCAATTTGGCGATGGACGAGCGCTACAGCAGCAACACCAGCGACTTCAGCACGCTGCTGTCGCAGATCAAGTCCAAGAACGTCGACGCCGTGCTGGTGGCCGGCCACGAGACCGAGATCCTCAACTTCGTGCGCAACGCCAAGAGCCTGGCGATCGCGCCCAAGATGTATTCGTTCACCGTCGGCGTGCCCAGCGCGGACTTTCGCAAGGCGCTGGGCAAGGATGCCGACTATTCGTTCGGCATGACGGCCTGGCTGCCCGTGGCTTCGCTGAAGGACCGCTGGTTCGGCGATGCCGAGCAGTTCGCCAAGGCCTACAAGGCCAAGTACGGCTATGACCCGGACTACCACGCCGCCTCGGGCGCGGCCGACGTCGAGGCGCTGGTGATGGCCATTGAAAAAGCCAACAGCCTGGACCCGCAAAAGGTGCGTGACGCGCTGGCCGGCAGCGATTTCGAGAGTCTGTACGGCCCGATCAAGTTTGCCGCCAACGGGCAGATCAACCTGCCGCAGCTGGTCATCCAGGTGCAGGGCGGCCAGGTGGCCGAGGTGTACAACGCCAAGGGTTTCGTGACGCCGCCCAAGTACCCCATGCCGGCCTGGAACGCGCGCTGATCCGACCCCACCGCTGAACGACGCCCGTAGGGAGCGGACGCCATGGATCTGCTGGCGCAAGTCCTTGCCAACGGCATTTTGCTGGGCGGGCTCTATGCCGTGATGGCCCTGGGCCTGGCGCTGGTGTGGGGCGTGCTCAACATCGTCAACCTGGCGCACGGCTCCTTCATCATGCTGGGGGCGTACTGCTCCTGGCACCTGTTTCACTACCTGCACATCGACCCCTTCCTGGGGCTGCCGATCACGGCGGTGCTGATGTTCGTGCTGGGTTATGGCGTGCAGCGCGGCCTGCTCAACCTGATCGTGCGCGCGCCGATGTTCAACACCCTGCTGCTGACCTTCGGGCTGGACGTGGTGCTGACCTACCTGGCGCAGCTGGCGTTCTCGGCCGACTTTCGCGCCATCAACCCGACCTACGCCGGCAGCCAGGTGCACTGGGGGCCGATGGTGCTGCCGGTGGTGCGGCTGGGCGCCTTTGCCGTGGCGCTGGCGCTGACCTTCGGCATGTGGCTGTTTCTGCTGCACACGCGCCTGGGGCGGGCCATTCGCGCGACGGCGCAGAACCTGGTGGCGGCGCGCCTGCACGGGGTCGAGCCGCGCCACTTGTACGCGCTGACCTTCGCCATCGGCATCGCGCTGGCGGGCACGGCGGGTGGGCTGTACGGCACGGTGTCGCAGATCAATCCCTACATCGGCGCCTCGCTCACGCTCAAATCCTTTGCCATCGCCATCATCGGCGGGCTGGACAACCCGCTGGGCGTGCTGGTGGGCGGCCTGTTTCTGGGCGTGGTCGAGGCACTGACCACCTTGTACGTCGGCCCCACCTTCGTCGACGTGGCCAGCTTCGGCATCCTGGCGCTGGTGCTGATCGTGCGGCCCACCGGCCTGCTGGGGAGAACCGCATGAAGGCCTGGCAATGGATCGGTCTGGCCGTCGCGCTGGCGGTGCTGGCCAGCCTGCCCTGGTGGGGCTCGGACGTGATGGTGCAGTTCGGCATCAACGCGCTGCTGCTGGCGGTGCTGGCGCAGGGCTGGAACATCATCGGCGGCTACACCGGCTACGCCTCGTTCGGCAACTCGGTGTTCTACGGCCTGGGCAGCTACGGCGTGGCCATCGCCATGGTGCAGTGGCACCTGCCGTTCGCCGTTGGCCTGGCCTTTGGGGTGCTGCTGGCGGTGGTCTTCGCCCTGCTGCTGGGCGTGCCGGTGCTGCGCCTGCGCGGTCACTACTTCGCCATCGCCACGCTGGCGCTGGCGGGGGTGATGGCGGCCATCGTCTCCAACGTACCGCTGGCCGGGCAGAACATCGGCCTGGTGTTGCCGCCGCTCAACGACGACCGGCTGTTCTACGGCCTGGCGCTGGGGCTGATGCTGATCTCTACCGGCGTGGTGTGGTGGCTCACGCGCAGCCGCTTCGGCTTCGGCCTGATCGCCATCCGCGAGAACGAGGACGGCGCGGCGGTGATGGGCGTCAACACCACGCTCTACAAGGTGATGGCGTTCACGCTCTCGGGGGTGCTGAGCGCGCTGGCCGGCGGCATCCACGCCTACTGGATCACCTTTCTCGACCCCGAGAGCGCGTTCGACATCGGCCTGAACGTCAAGATGATCATCATGGCCGTGTTCGGCGGCGCGGGCACGGTGCTGGGGCCGGTCATCGGGGCTTTCACCCTGTCGGCGATCTCCGAATGGCTGTCGAGCGAGGTCACCAGCATCGCCACGCTGTTCTTCGGTGTCGTCATCATCGCCGCCGTGGTGCTGATGCCGCACGGCCTGATGGACCTGGCGCGGCGCGCGCGCCTGGGCACGCTGACCTGGCGCTACCTGGGCGAGAACGTGCGGGCGAACAAGCTATGAGCGCGTTGTTGGAGGTTCGCCACGTCACCCGGCGCTTTGCCGGCCTGGTGGCCGTGCACGATGTCAGCTTTGCGCTGGCGCCGGGCGAAATCCTGGGCCTGATCGGCCCCAACGGCGCCGGCAAGACGACCTTGATCAGCCTGATCAGCGGCACCCTGGAGCCGAGCGAAGGCGAGGTGCTGTTCGACGGCCAGGCCATCACGCGGCTGCCGGCGTTTCGGCGCGCGCGGCTGGGCATCGGCCGCACCTTCCAGATCATGCGGCCGTTTCCCGGCCTGTCGGTGCTGGACAACGTGGCCATCGGCGCCCTGTTCGGCCACCGGGGCGGCCAGGCGCAGCTGGCGCGGGCGCGCGCGCAGGCGCGCGAGTGCCTGGACTTCGTCGGCCTGGGCGGCTTTGCCGACCAGCGTGCCGACGAGCTGGGCGGGCCGGGCCGCAAGCGGCTGGAGCTGGCCAAGGCGCTGGCCATGAAGCCGCGCCTGCTGCTGTGCGACGAAGTGATGGCGGGGCTGAACCACGTCGAGATCGAGGAGGTGATCGCGGTGATCCGCAAGGTGCGCGAGCAGGGCATCGCCGTGCTGGTGATCGAGCACGTCATCAAGGCCATCCGCAGCCTGTCGGACCGGCTGCTGGTGCTGCACCACGGCGAGCTGATCGCCGACGGCACACCCGAGAAGGTGCTGGCCGACGCCACGGTGGTGCAGGCCTACCTGGGCGCGAGGCGCACGCGATGAGCACCGCGCCCGCATCACCCGCCGAAGCCCTGCTGCGGGTGGATCAGGTGTCGGCCGGCTACGGGCTGATGCCGGTGCTGCACGGCCTGTCGATCGAGGTGCGCGCGGCCGAGATCGTGGCCTTGGTGGGCAGCAACGGTGCCGGCAAGACCACGCTGCTGCGCGTGCTCTCGCGCCTGCTGCCCTGCACCGGCACGCTGCGCTTCAACGGCCAGGACCTGGCGGCCATGACGCCGGACCAGGCCTTCGGCCACGGCCTGGTGCAGGTGCCCGAGGGGCGCCAGCTGTTCGACCGCATGACGGTGCAGGACAACCTGCTGATGGGCGCGTTTCGCCGGCACGACAAGGCCGCGGTGGCGCGCGACCTGCAGCGCATGTACCAGCTGTTTCCGCGCCTGGGCGAGCGCCGGCGCCAGCTGGCGGGCAGCATGTCGGGCGGCGAGCAGCAGATGTGCGCCATGGCGCGCGCGCTGATGGCCGCGCCGGTGCTGATGATGATCGACGAGATGAGCCTGGGGCTGGCGCCGGTGATCGTCGACCAGCTGACCGAGGTGCTGGCCGAGATCCGCAAGAACGGCGTGACGGTGCTGCTGGTGGAGCAGGACGTGCAGGTGGCGCTGGGCGCGGCCGACCGCGCCTACGTGATCGAGAACGGCCGCGTCACGCTGGCCGGCCCGGCGCGCCAGCTGATCGACGACCCGGCGGTGCAGCAGGCCTATCTGGGCGTTTGATACAGCAGCGGAAACAGCGCCTCGTCGTGCATGGGCGCGCCGGCGGGCAGGCGCTCGGCCAGGCCCGGAAACGGCGGCGAGGTGACCCAGGGGCGCGGCGCGTGGGTGATGTCGTCGCCCAGCATGCGCACCGAGAACACGCGCCGGCGCCGGTCGCCGTCCACGCCGCCGCTGGCGTGCAGGGCGAGCATGTGAAAGGCGACGACGTCGCCCGGCTCGACCGCCCAGCCGATGATGGGAAAGCGCTCGCGCGCCGCCTCGATGTCGGGCAAGTCCTGCAGGCTGCCTTCGGGGAACCACTTGGCCTGGCTGTCCATGAAGCTGCGCGGCATCAGCCAGGGCCCGCGGTGCGAGCCGGCGACAAACTCCAGCGTGGAGTGGCGCCGCACCGGATCGACGGCAATCCAGAAGCTGACGTTCTGCCGGCCTTCGATGTTGTAGTAGGGCTGGTCCTGGTGCCAGGGCGTGGGCTGGCGCGTGCCGGGCTCCTTGGTCAGCATGTGGTCGTGATACAGGCGCACACTGCGGCTTTGCATCAGGCGTGCGGCGGCCGCGGCCAGGGGCGAGTCGAAGATGAAGCGGCGGTAGGCCGCGTTGTCGGGCCAGCAGCAGAAGTCCTCGATGAAAAATCCCGGGTCGTCGGCGCGGCTGGCCACCTTGGCGCGCGGGCTGGGCGCGGCGATGTTGGCGTCGATGCCGCGGCGCAGCAGGGCCACCTCATCCGGGTTCAGCAGGCCACGCAGGCACACCGCGCCATCGCGCGCGAAGGCGTCGATGGCCTGGGCGTCGGCCACCTGGGCGGCGCGCCGGTCGAGGTCCGAGGGCGTCATGGTGCGATCACTCCGGTGGATGGCGGGTTTTTTGAGTCGAATTGGCCTGTGGCGCGCATCCATCAAGCGCGAACAGCTATAAATACGATAGTCATCGAGACATCCGAGGCAAGGCCGGCACGGGGCGCGTGCCTCAGAACGGCGGATCGTCGGCGCTGGTGACGACCTCGTCGTGCGCGGCGTCGGCGGTCTTGGGCGCGTTGGTGAAGCCCGAGGGCTGGCCGGGTTCGGCCTCGCCGCCCAGGGCGGCCAGCAGGTCGGTGATGAGCGGAGCCAGCTCGCCGGTGGCCAGCGCCACGTCGGCGTCGAAGCGCTCGTCGGCGGCCACGTCCTTGGCCTGCTCGTCGAACACGCCTTCCAGAAAGCTGATTTTCTTGAGCTGCAGCGCCTGCGTCAGCACGAAGCCCACGCGTGCGCGCCAGCTGAGGGCCAGGCGGGTGGGCAGCTTGCCTTCGACGATGTGCTGGCGCACCTCGTCGGTGGCCAGCTCGTGCCGGGTGAACTTGACGACGGCGGGCTCCTCGCCGCTGCCCTTGAGCTCGCATTCGCGCTCGACCGCCAGCGCCCCGGGCAGCTCATCGGGGCTTTGCGCGGCCAGCCAGGCCGTCATGGCCGCTTGCGGCGACTGCTGGGTCTGCGCCAGCGCGATGGAAAAATCGCGGCCTGCCAGCCGCACCAGGCTGGCGATGACCTCGTCGGCCTTGCCTTGGCTGCCGGCGTCCAGCAGCAGGCGGCGCTCGCGTGGGTCGATCCACACGGTGACCTGCGTGCGGCGCGCAAAGGCCTGCGGCAGCAGCGCCAGCAGGGCGTCGTCGCGCAGGTCGCGCAACTCCTTCTTGCCCGGCTTGCGGCCGCTGGTCTGCTCGATGTGCTCCACCGCCTCCTGCACCTTGCGGCGCACGGCCTCGCCGGGCACGGCCTTGGTCTCGATGGCCAGGCGCGCGATCCACTGGCCGTCCACGGACTCGACCAGCGCGCCGTGCTGCTCGCCACGCGGCGGCACCCAGCCAATGGATTTTTGCTGCGTGGCGCCGCACTCGGCAAAGGGCTCGCGCGCCAGCGCTTCTTCCAGCTGCGCCGCCGAGGCGGGCCAGGCGCCCGCCAGGCGGTAAAGCATCAAATTCTTGAACACGATGAAGACTTCCCAAAAAGCGCGGCCCGCGCGGTGGCGGGCCGGGTTGTCATCATAGTGGGCTCACATGTGCCCTGGCATCCAGGTGGCGATCTGCGGGAAGAACCACAGCAGCAGCACCATGGCGCACATCAGGAAGAAAAACGGCAGCGTGACGCGGGCGATGTAGGCGATGTCGCGCTTGGTCATGCCCTGCAGCACGAACAGGTTGAAGCCCACCGGCGGCGTGATCTGCGCCATCTCGACCACGATGACGATGAAGATGCCGAACCAGACCAGGTCCAGCCCGGCCGCCTGCACGGTGGGCAGAATCACGCCCATGGTCAGCACCACCATCGAGATGCCGTCCAGAAAGCAGCCCAGGATGATGTAGAAGATGGCCAGCGCGATGATCAGCATGAAGGGCGACAGGCCCAGCGAGCCGATGTATTCGGCCAGGTGGCGCGGCAGGCCGATGTAGCCCATGGCCAGCGTCAGGAAGGCGGCGCCGGCCAGGATCAGCGCGATCATGCAGTACAGGCGCGTGGCGCCCAGCAGCGCGGTCTTGAAGGTGTCCCACGACAGGCTGCCCTGCACCAGCGACAGCAGCAGCGAGCCCACCACGCCGACGGCGGCGGCCTCGGTGGCGGTGGCAAAGCCGGTGTAGATCGAGCCCAGCACGGCCGCGATCAGCAGCACCACCGGAATCAGGTGGCGCGACTCGTGCAGCTTCTCGCCCAGGCTCATGCGGTGATCGGGCTCGGGGATCTGGCCCGGGTGCGTCAGCGCCCACACCATCAGATAGCCCGAAAACAGCGCCGCCAGCAGGATGCCCGGAATGACGCCGGCAATGAACAGCTTGGCGATCGACACGTCGGCCGAGACGCCGTAGACGATCATGATGATGGACGGCGGAATGAGCAGGCCCAGCGTGCCCGCGCCGGCCAGCGAGCCGATGGTGATGTCGCGCGGATAGCCGCGGTGGCCCAGCTCGGGCAGGGTCATCTTGCCGATGGTGGCGCAGGTGGCGGCCGACGAGCCCGACACCGCCGCGAAGATGGCGCAGCCGATGACGTTGGTGTGCAGCAGTCGCCCCGGCAGCCAGTTCACCCACGGCGCCAGACCGCGGAACATGCTCTCGCTCAGCTTGGTGCGAAACAGGATCTCGCCCATCCAGATGAACAGCGGCAGGGCCGTCAGCGTCCAGCTCGACGCCGAGCCCCAGATGGTGACCGCCATGGCGTCGCCCGCCGGTCGCGCCGAAAACAGCTGCATGCCGATCCAGGCCACGCCGGTCAGCGTCAGGCCGATCCACACGCCGCTGCCCAGCAGGGCGAACAGCGACACGATCAGCAGCGAGGTGATGGCGAAGTCACTCATTGTGCAGAGCCTCCTCGCTTTCGTCGGCGTGGCTGCGCTGGCCGCGCAGCTCCAGCACCCATTCGTCGACGAAGGCGATGAACAGCACCGCCGTGCCGATGGCCATGGCGAGCTGCGGAATCCACAGCGGCGTGGCGTCGTTGGCGGTGGACATGTCGTTGTAGACGCGCGAGAGCCAGACCAGCCGGATCGAGAACCAGGCGAACAGGCCGGACAGGAACACCGCCGCCGTCAGCGCCCACATCTCCAGCCCGCGCCGCGCGCCACCCGTCAGGCGCCCGATGATCAGCGACACGCGGATGTGCTCGTTTTTCTTCAGCGTGTGCGCCAGCGCCAGAAAGCCCGCCGCCGCCATGCAATAGCCCGCGTAGGCGTCGGTGCCCGGCAGGTTGAAGTTGAGCAAACGGCCCAGCACCGAGGCCAGCACCATCACCAGCACGCCGATCATGGCCAGCGCGGCCAGCCAGGCGGCGGCGTCGTACAGCAAGTCGAGACTTCGGCGCATGGCGCGCTCCAGGGCAGGGTTGAAAAAGGCCCCCTCGAGGCGAACCCGGAGGGAGCCCAGGCGTGTCGGCGGCGGCTTACTTGCCCGCGCGATAGGCGTCGACCACGGACTTGCCCTCGGGGCCGGCCTTGTCCAGCCATTCCTTGAGCATGGTGTCGCCCACCTTGTGCATGTCGGACTGCAGCTGGGCCGAAGGCGGGTACACCGTCATGCCGTTCTTGCGCAGCAGGTCGAGGTATTCGTTGGTCTTTTTCTCGCTGGTGGCCCAGCCGCGCTTTTCGGCCTCGGCGGCAGCCTTCAGCAGGCCGGCCTGGGTGGCCTTGTCCAGCGCGTCGAAGGCCTTCTTGTTGGCGATGACCGCGTTCTTGGGCAGCCAGGCCTGGGTGTCGGCAAAGAACTTCAGGTGCTCGTAGGTCTTGGTGTCGTAGCCGGTGGAGCCGCTGCTCATGTAGCTCTCGACCACGCCGGTGGCCATGGCCTGCGACAGCTCGGCCTGCTGCACGGTGACGGGCTGCGCGCCCACCAGCTCGGCGATACGCGCGGTGGCGGGGCTGTAGGCGCGCCACTTGATGCCCTTGAGGTCAGCGGCGCTGTCGATCTTCTTCTTGGTGAAGATGCCCTGCGGCGGCCAGGCCACGGCGTACAGCAGCATCATGCCCTGCTCGCCCAGCTTTTTCTCCAGCACCGGCTTGCTGGCCTGGTACAGCTTGAAGGCCTCGGCGTAGCTGGTGGCCAAAAACGGGATGCCGTCCAGCCCCCACATCGGCCACTCGTTCTGGAAGTTGACCAGCAGAATCTCGCCCGCCTGCGCCTGCCCGCCCTGCACCGCGCGCTTGATCTCGGGCGCCTTGAACAGGGCGGCGTTGTCGTGCACCTGGATCTTGAGCTTGCCGCCGGTGTCCTGGTCGACGTCCTTGGCGAACTGCGCCAGGTTCTCGGTGTGGAAGTTGCTGGCCGGGTAGGCGCTGGGCAGGTCCCACTTGGTCTGGGCGCTGGCGGGCAGGGCCAGGGCGCCCAGGCAAAGCGCGGCCACGGTGGCGGCGGTGCGGCGGGTCAGGCTCATGGGATCTCCTCGGTCGGGGGTTGAAAAGTGCCGCGAGCATAGTGCCCATGGCAGCCGCCGAAAACGGTGAAAACACCAGTCGGGACGCACCGGCGACAGGGCGTGGCGCGGCCAATAATGGGGGCGGCGGGTGACGCCGGCGCGGCAGGTGCCGGCGCCACTCGTCTGCAATACTATCAATTCAATAGCTTGTCGCGCTTGCCTGATGGGCGCCAACACCGGTTTTGTTCATGAACCCGACCCCCTCGTCCCTGAGCGATGGCGCCACGCCGTCCGCGCCCCGCTGGCAATTCTGGATCGACCGCGGCGGCACCTTCACCGACATCGTGGCGCGGCGGCCCGACGGCGCCATCGTCACGCACAAGCTGCTCTCCGACAACCCCGAGCAGTACGCCGACGCGGCGGTGAGCGGCATTCGCCATCTGCTGGGCCTGCAACCCGGCGAGCCGATCACGCCGGCGCAGGTCGAGTGCGTGAAGATGGGCACCACCGTGGCCACCAACGCCCTGCTGGAACGCAAGGGCGAGCCCACGCTGCTGGTCACCACGCGCGGTTTTCGCGATGCGCTGCGCATCGCCTACCAGGCGCGCCCGCGCATCTTCGACCGCCACATCGTGCTGCCCGAGTTGCTGTACAGCGCGGTGGTGGAGGCCGACGAGCGCGTCGGCGCCGATGGCACGGTGGTGGCGGCACTGGATGAAACGCTCTTGAAACAGGAGCTGCTGACGCAATACGCACGCGGTCTGCGCAGCGTTGCCATCGTGTTCATGCACGGCTGGCGCCATACCGCGCACGAGCAGGCGGCGGCGCGCATCGCGCGCGAAGTGGGCTTCACCCAGGTCTCCACCTCCCACCAGACCAGCCCGCTGATGAAGTTCGTCAGCCGCGGCGACACCACCGTGGTCGACGCCTATCTGTCGCCCATCCTGCGCCGCTACGTCGATCAGGTGGCGGCCCAGATGCCAGGCGTGCCGCTGTTTTTCATGCAGTCCTCGGGCGGGCTGGCCGATGCGCACGCCTTCCAGGGCAAGGATGCGATCTTGTCGGGGCCCGCCGGCGGCATCGTCGGCATGGCGCGCACGGCGCAGATCGCGGGACAGGACCGGGTGATCGGCTTCGACATGGGCGGCACCAGCACCGACGTCAGCCACTTCGCGGGCCAGTTCGAGCGCGAGTTCGAGACCCAGGTGGCCGGCGTGCGCATGCGCGCGCCCATGATGAGCATCCACACCGTGGCCGCGGGCGGCGGCTCCATCCTGCGCTTCGACGGCACGCGCTTTCGCGTCGGGCCCGACAGTGCCGGCGCCAACCCGGGCCCGGCCAGCTACCGGCGCGGCGGGCCGCTGGCCGTGACCGACGCCAACGTGATGGTGGGCAAGCTGCAGCCGGCGCACTTTCCGCGCGTGTTCGGCCCCGGCGCCGACCAGCCGCTGGACGCCGAGGTGGTGCGCGCCCGCTTCGGCGACATCGCTGCCGGCGCCGGCCGAACGCCCGAGGACGTTGCACACGGCTTCATCCAGATCGCCGTGCAGCAGATGGCCAGCGCCATCAAGAAGATCAGCGTGGCGCGCGGCTACGACGTCACGCGCTACACGCTGCAGTGCTTCGGCGGCGCCGGCGGCCAGCACGCCTGCGGCGTGGCCGACGCGCTGGGCATGTCGCGCGTGCTGGTGCATCCGCTGGCGGGCGTGCTGTCGGCCTACGGCATGGGCCTGGCCGACCAGAACCTGATGCGCGAGCGGGCGCTGGAGCTGCCGCTGGCGGCACCCCACGTCCCTGAGTTGCGAGCCGCACTCGACGCGCTGGCCGAGCAGGCCCGCGCCGAGCTGCAGGGCCGCCAGTCCGGCAGCGGCGACGCCGTGCAGGTGCATCGCCGCCTGCACGTGCGCTACGCCGGCACCGACTCGGCCCTGATCGTGCCCTTCGAGGCCGGCGATGAGGTGGGCGACGACGCCGCGCTGCAGGCCATCGTGCAGGCCTTCGAGGCGGCCTATCGCCAGCGCTTTGCCTTCTTGATGGAAGGCAAGGCCCTCATCGTCGAGGCGATGTCGGTCGAGGCCGTGGTGGCCGGCGCGGCGCCGGCCGAGCCCGAGCACCCGCTACACCCGCCGCGCGCCGTGCCGCGGCAGGGCACGGTGCCCATGTACACCAGCGGCGCCGACGGCCTGGCTGCCTGGCATCCGGCGGCGCTGATCGTGCGCGAGGAGCTGCGGCCGGGCGATGCCATCGACGGCCCGGCCATCATTGCCGAGCGCAACGCCACCACCGTGGTCGAGCCCGGCTGGCGCGCCCGGCTCACCGCCTTCGATCATCTGCTGCTGGAGCGCACGGCCCCGCGTGCGCAGCGCTTTGCCGCCGGCACCCAGGTCGACCCGGTGCTGCTGGAGGTGTTCAACAACCTGTTCATGAACATCGCCGAGCAGATGGGGCTGCAGCTGCAGAACACGGCCTACTCGGTCAACATCAAGGAGCGGCTGGACTTCTCGTGCGCGCTGTTCGACGCCGCCGGCCACCTGATCGCCAACGCGCCGCACATGCCGGTGCACCTGGGCAGCATGGGCGAGAGCATACGCACCGTCATCGACCGCAACCGCGGCGCCATGCACCCGGGCGACGTGTACGTGCTGAACGACCCCTACCACGGCGGCACGCATTTGCCCGACATCACGGTCATCACCCCCGTTTATCTGGACGGCCAGGCCGAACCGGCGTTCTACGTCGGCTCGCGTGGCCACCATGCCGACATCGGCGGCCTCACGCCCGGCTCGATGCCGCCGTTTTCCACCCGCATCGAGGAGGAGGGCGTGCAGCTCGACAACGTCAAGCTGGTCGACCGCGGGCGGCTGTGCGAGCAGGAGGTGTTGGCGTTGCTGGCCGGTGGTGAATACCCCAGCCGCAACCCGCAGCAGAACCTGGCGGACTTGAAGGCGCAGATCGCCGCCAACGAGAAGGGCGCGCAGGAGCTGCGCAAGATGGTGGCGCAGTTCGACCTGCCCGTCGTGCAGGCCTACATGCAGCACGTGCAGGACAACGCCGAAGAATGCGTGCGCCGCGCCATCACCAAGCTGGCCGCGCGGGTGAAAGACGGGCGCTTCACCTTGCCGTTGGACAACGGCGCGCAGGTGCAGGTGGCGGTGGCCATCGACGGCGAGCGGCGCACGGCGCGCATCGACTTCACGGGCACCTCACCGCAGCAGGCCAACAACTTCAACGCGCCCACGGCGGTGTGCATGGCGGCGGTGCTGTACGTGTTCCGCATCCTGGTCGATGACGACATCCCGCTCAACGCCGGCTGTCTGAAACCCATCGAGGTCATCATTCCCGAAGGCAGCATGCTGCGCCCCGAGCCGCCGGCCAGCGTGGTGGCCGGCAACGTCGAGACCTCGACTTGCATCACCAACGCGCTGATCGGCGCGCTGGGGCTGATGGGCTCCAGCCAGTGCACGCTCAACAACTTCACCTTCGGCAACGCCGAGCACCAGTACTACGAGACCGTCTCGGGCGGCTCGGGCGCGGGCGGCGAGTTCGACGACCAGGGCCAGCTGATCGGCGGTTTCGACGGCACCAGCGTGGTGCAGACGCACATGAGCAACTCGCGCCTGACCGACCCCGAGGTGCTGGAATGGCGCTTTCCGGTGCGGCTGGAAAGCTATGAAATTCGAGGCGGCTCGGGCGGCTCGGGCCGCTGGCACGGCGGCGACGGCGGCGTGCGGCGCCTGCGTTTTTTGCAGCCCATGACGGCCAGCATCCTCAGCAACGGCCGCGTGCACGGCGCCTTCGGCATGGCCGGCGGCGGGGCCGGGGCGGTGGGCATCAACCGCGTGCTGCGCACCGATGGGCGGGTGGAAGAACTCAAGCACATCGGCAGTGCCGAGATGCAGCCGGGCGACATCTTCGAGATCCACACCCCCGGTGGCGGCGGGTTCGGCTCGGCGGCGTCCTGACGCGCCGCGCGGGGTCGGTGTTCAGCCCGGGGGCGCCGGGTCGCCCAGCAGCTTGCCGGTCACGCCGATTTCGACCGGCAGGCGCAAATAGAACAGCTTGAGTCCGGTGTCGGCCACCAGGGCCAGCAGGCGCTCGGCGTCCTCCGGCTTGACGGCAAAGCCGACCTGCACCGGCACCTCGCCCGCCAGCTCGAAGAAATGTTCTTCATGCAAGTGGCCATGGCGCCCGAAGCCCGCGATGGCGCGAAACGCCGAGCCGCCCTGGATGCCCAGCGCACGCGCCTGTTCCAGCAGCCATTCGTAGGTCAGCTTGCCGTGCAGGCGCGCCGATTCCTGCACGTAGAACTTGAGGTAGACGCCTTGCATGGTGCGACTCCAGAACGGTGCTTCACGCCCGGGCAAACAGCGCATTGACGATCAGCATGCCCAGCGCCGTCATGAGCAGGGACCCGACCAGGTGCAGGCCGGCCGCGCCCAGGCCCCAGCCGTACTGCCTTTGCGCCAGCAGGGTGACGACTTCGAGCGAGAAGGTGGAGAAGGTGGTCAGGCCGCCCAGAAAGCCGGTGATGATCAGCAGGCGCACTTCCGGCGGCACGCTGGCGCTGTGGCTGAAGAAGGCGCTGGCCAGGCCGATCAGCATGCCGCCGATGAGGTTGACCGCGACGGTGCCCAGCGGGAGGGTTGGAAAAATCGGGTTGAGCAGCGCGCCCAGCCCCCAGCGCAGCAGGCAGCCCAGGCCGCCGCCGACGAATACGGCGAGCACCGGAAGCAGGCGCGACATGTCAGCGTTCAACGAACTCAGCGCGTGGCGCTGCGCACCAGGCTGCGCACCCGAAACGCGAACAGCACGCGCAGAATGCCGATCACCAGCGACCAGGCCCCCGCCATCAGGGACACGCTCAGCCCGCCGATGCCCGGCGCCCACACCAGCAGCAGGCCGAACAGGACCGAGACCACGCCGGTGACATACAACACCCATTCGCCGCTGACGGCCTTGCGGATGTTGACGCCGAACATGAAGACCGTCACGCCGAACAGGATGGCCTGGAAGGCGATCACGTAGACGAACAGCAGCACCGTGTTGACCGGCCCGAGCAGCGCGTACAGCCCGACCAGAATGCTGAGCAAGCCGCCGAAGAACACCCACCAGCGGCCGTCGGCGCCCTTGGCCGCCAACGCACGCACGACGCTGAACACGCCGTCTACCAGCAGAAACGCGGCGAAGATCACCGCCAGCGCGAGCAGCGCTTCGGCCGGCCGCGCCAGCGCCAGCACGCCGAACAGGATGTAGAGCACGCCGCCCAGCAAAAACATCCACCAGTTGGCCTTGGCAAATTCCAGCGCGTCGCGGAACAGGGGCGATGGGTTGGCGTCCTGACTCATGGTTTCCTCCTTCTGGGTCGACAAAGTGAAAGGCCGATGATCTAGGCAGAGCTTGCCGGCGCCGGCCTGCGTCCATGCCAGCTCACGCGTCAGCTGTCGTTTTCGCTGGCAAGATAGTTGATGATGCCGCTGAAGTCCTGGTCGGCAAACTTGGACGCGGTCATCTTCTCGTACAACTCGCGCGCCTGGGTGCCCAGCCGGCAATGGTAGTGGGCGGTTTCCATGGCCTTGGCCGCCAGACCCAGATCCTTGGCCAGGGTGTGCGGGATTGCGCCGGGTTCGAAGTTGTGGCTGGACGGCGCCGACGCGACGGTGCCGGGCACCGGGCTGTTGGTGGTGACCGACCAGCTCTGGCTGGTGGAAGTGGAGAAGATTTCAAACAGCTTTTTCGGATCCATGCCCAGTTTCGTGCCGAGGTTGAATGCTTCGGCGGCGCCGATCTGGTTGATGCACAGCAGCATGTTGTTGCAGATCTTCGCGATCAGGCCCGCGCCGTGGTCGCCGCAATAGACGCTGTGCTTGCCCATGGCTGAGGTCAGTGGCTTGACGAACTCGAAATCCGCTTCGGCGCCGCCGACCATGAAGGTGAGCGTGCCGTCATCCGCGCCCACCATGCCGCCCGAGATCGGCGCGTCCATGCCGCGGTGGCCGGCCTTGCGGGCCAGTTCGGCCGCCTCGCGCGTTTCGTCCACGCCGATCGTGGAGCAGTCCATGAACAGGGTGCCTTTCTTGGCCGCGCCCAGCAGGCCGTCGTTGCCGTGCTCGCCGCGATAGGCGGCCAGCACGTGCTTGCCGGCGGGCAGCACGGTGATGACGACGTCGACGTCGGCCACCGCCTGCGGGCCCGACGCCGCCGTGATCATGCCGGCCTTGGCCGCCGCCTGCATGGCCGCGCTCGAGAGGTCGTTGGCGGTGACCTGGTGGCCGGCCTTGAGCAGGTTCTTGGCCATGCCCATGCCCATGCGCCCCAAACCGATGACTGCGACTTTCATGACAACTCCTGACTGGGATGAAGACTTGCCGACCGTTCGGCAACGGATGTTTCAGCAGCCGCGTGCCGGTGCGCGCTAGCGGCAGCCTGCGTTGCCGGCCTGCGCCAGCGCGAGAAAGCTGATGCTCTGCGGCGCCAGCTCGAGCTTGCCGGCGCCGATGGCCTGGCCTTGCAATGCGGGGAGCGCGTCGTCCGGGCCAAGCGCCAGTGTCTGCCCGTTGAGCTGCACGCTGGTGGCATCGAGCGACGGCGCCGACAGGGTGTAGCGCTCGGCGGCCGTCGGCAGCTCGATCGTGGTGGCCTGCGAGCGGCTGTTGTTGATCGCCAGGATCGCCACGCCACCGGGCACGCCGCGCAGGCATTGCGCATAGATGTGGCGGCCTTCGGCGATGGGCACACCGCTGTCGAGCACCGTGGTGCCCATCAGGCGGCGCCACAGCAGCGCGCCCCAGTAGTTGGGCTTGGGCGCGAAGGTATCTTCATTCAGCAGACCGTAATCGCTGGCGACCAGGGTGTTGTGAAACACCACGTCCACGTCCTGTCGTGCCAGCCGGCCCAGTTGGTCGAGGTAGCGGAAGGTGTCGAGGAAGGTGCCGCCCCACGGGTTGCCGCCGCAGGCCGCGTCGGCCGTCTCGGTGTTCCAGAACGGCTTGCCCGGCATGTATTTGTCGCGCACCGCGCGGTAGAAGGCCAGTGTCTGGTCGGTGCGGCCCAGCCAGTCTTCGGACAGCGCCTGCTCGGCGCTGGTCTGGTGCCCCATGGCCGCGCAGCGCTGGGACGCGGCGCCGTAGTGGTGATACGAGAACGCATCCGCATCGCCGGTGTAGGCGGCGAGAGCGGCCGCCGAAAGCACCTTCATGTCGCCATAGCCGCCATGCGCCACGCCCCAGTCGGCGGTCGATTCGCCGACTGATCCGGGCGCCAAAATCTTGACGCCCGGATATTCCTTGCGCATGAAGGTGTCGAAGATGCGAAAGTCGCGGCCATACGCGGCGGCGTCATAGCCCTTGGGCGCGCCGCCCATCGACGCCAGCGTCGGTTCGTTGAAGTATTCGACGGCGGCGATCTTGCCGCCATGCGCCTGGGTGAAGGCGAGCCAGTGGCGCGCCTGGTCCGGCGTCCAGACGCCGTCCGGCCCGCGAGTGCCTTCGCCGATCGGCATCGACGTGACGATCGGCGCGTCGACCGCATTCGAGAACGCGATCGCGCCCAGCCACTCTTGGCGCGTCAGCACGCCGCCGTAGCCCTTGGGCGGCTCCTTCGGCGGCGTATCCGTATCGGCGAAATACGTGGTGTTGGCCCAGGTGCCGCTGATGCGCACATAGGCCGGACCGAGCGCCTTGGCCAGCATGCGCAGCCGCGGGTTCGCCAGATCGATGGGCGGACGGTACTGGTAAAGGTCGGCGCTCATGCCGGCGGGCGTGTCGCCGCCTGCGGGCCCTTCCTGGCCGGCCTTTGTCGCCGGCAGCTTGGCGATGTCCTTGTAGGGCTTCCAGAAGCGGCCGCCCGTGACTTCGAGCATCTCCACGTTGTAGGACTGGTAGCGCGCGTCCACCGTGCCGATGCGCGGCATCGAAGACGGTGTCAATGAAACGGGCTGTGCCATGACCGATGCTGCCATGCCCATTGCTGCGCAGGCGATCAAACCGAGGGACGTACTGCTCATCATGATCCTTCTTTCTGACGGCTGCCCGCGGTGCAAGCGCCGGGCGCCATCCGGCACGGCTCATGGGGCCGCGCCGACGGCATGGTACATCCGGGCGAAAAATCTAGCGCATCGAGAACAGTTCCTGATGAAAGTGCTGCTCTACCGGAAAGCCGTGCGCGGCCAGGTCATTCTTGAGCGCCTTCACGCCGGCGAAGCGGTTCAGGGACTGGCTGCGGGCCTTCACCTGCCGGCGGGCGCCCACCTTGCGCACCAGCACCACCCGCGCGGCCCAACTGCCCCGGGCCAGCAGCACCGCCATCAGCCAGGCCTGGATCGGGTGGTCGAGGACCGGACGCGAGCCGCGCGCCGGCGGCGTGAGCCAGCCCCAGCCCACCGCCCACTTGGGGCCCTTGGCCCACAGCCAGTGGACGATGGCGACCACCAGCGCCGCGATGCCCAGCCACTTGTGTAGGCGGTACATCTTGTCGAGCCCGCCCAGCCGCGCCTGGGGCCACAGGGGCCGCAGCGCCAGCGCCATCGCCAGGCTCATGCAGCCCATGGCGAGCACGCCCGAGACTTGCACCATGTGATCGCGCAGGCCGAAGAAGGTGCTGGACTGAAAGACCGTGGGCTCGGCCAGCAGCCACAAGATGACCAGCACCAGCAGTGCGCCCCAGAATGTGCGCTTGAGATTTCGCATGAATCGCCTTTCGGGTTGGTTTGCGTGGCGTGGATCATCGGCTTGGTCGGGAAGACGGATGGCGCCTGACGTTTGAAATGCGGGGCCGAAGATGGTGGAATGATGCCCGATCGTGCCTCCGTGCCGCGCAGGACGTGGGGCGGTCGACCGCTTCGCACGGCGTCGGCGGGCAAGGCGTATGATTTTTTTCGGCGACGGCGGGCCAGACTCGGGTGCATCGGGTCGATGCCCGCGGGCGTCGCGCCAGCGGGATGTCAACGTGGAGCAGACCAACATGAAGACCAAACCATCGAGCGGTGCCGATTCCTTATCGGCCCAGCTGAAGGGGCTGCTCCCGGAACTGGAAGCCCTGTACCAGGACGTGCACGCGCACCCCGAGCTGTCGATGCAGGAAACGCGCACCGCCAAGCTGGCGGCCGAGCGCCTGCAGGCGGCCGGCTACACGGTGACGACCGGTATCGGCAACACGGGCGTGGTGGGCGTGCTCAAGAACGGCGACGGGCCGACCGTGATGTTGCGCGCCGACATGGACGCGCTGCCCGTGAAGGAGGCGACCGGCGTGCCCTACGCCAGCCAGGTCACGGCCACCGACTCGGAAGGCAAGACGGTGCCCGTGATGCACGCCTGCGGTCACGACATGCACGTCACCTGGCTGGCCGGCGCGACCCAGCTGCTGGCGCAGACGCGAAGCGATTGGCACGGTACGGTGATGGCCGTGTTCCAGCCGGCCGAGGAGACCGCCGCCGGCGCGCAGGCGATGATCGACGACGGTTTGTTCAAGCGTTTTCCCAAGCCCGACGTGGTGCTCGGCCAGCACGTCATGGTGGGGCCGGCCGGCATGCTGGGCGGGCGCTCCGGCCCCATCACCTCGGCGGCGGACAGCTTCCAGATCCGACTGTTCGGGCGCGGCGCGCACGGCTCCATGCCGCAGGCCAGCATCGATCCGGTGGTGATGGCGGCCTCGGTGGTGCTGCGGCTGCAGACCATTGTCTCGCGCGAACTGGCGGCGTCCGAGGCGGCGGTCGTCACCATCGGCGCGCTGCAGGCCGGCACCAAGGAAAACGTCATTCCCGACGAGGCCATCATCAAGCTCAACGTGCGCACCTTCGACGAGGGCGTGCGCAAGCGCGTGCTGGGGGCGATCGAGCGCATCGTCAACGCCGAAGCCGCCGCTTCGGGCGCGCCACGGGCGCCCGAAATCACCTCGCTGGACCGCTACCCCCTGGCCACCAACGACCCGACGGCGACGCAGCGCGTGGTCGAGGCCTTTCGTCGGCACTTTCCCACCGATCGCATCCGCACCACCGGGCCGGCCTCGGCCAGCGAGGATTTCGGCTCCTTCGGCGCCGAGTGGGGCGTGCCCTCGGTGTTCTGGTTCGTCGGCGGCACCGATCCGGGCGAGTACGCCAAGGCGCTGGCGGCCAACCGGCTCAACGACATCCCGACCAACCACAACCCGCGCTTTCTGCCCGTGCTCCACCCGACGCTGGAAGTGGGCGTCAAGGCGCTGGTCGTGGCGTCCCGCGCGTGGCTTGCCGCGTGAGTTCGCACCGGCGCCGTCGCGAGCGGGGTTCGCCATGACGCCCGCCCTCCCGAACGTCTTCGACGAGTCGGTGCAGGCGCTGCTGACGCACGTGCTGGACCTGGGCGGCACCTTCGTGTTCGCGATCAGCGGCGGCGTGACGGCGGTGCGCCGGCGCATGGACATCTTCGGCGTGCTGGTGCTGGCGTTCGCCGCCGGCAACGCGGGCGGCATCACGCGCGACCTGCTGATCGGTGCGGTGCCGCCGGCGGCGGTGTCCAACTGGATTTATCTGGCGATTTCGGTGCTGGCCGGGCTGATCGTGTTCTATCAGTTTCCGCTCATCGACCGGCTGAACTACCCGGTTCTGTGGTTCGACGCCATCGGACTGGCCTTCTTCGCGGTGTCCGGCACCGGCAAGGCACTGCACTACGGGCTCAACCCGGCCATGGCCGCGCTGCTGGGCATGCTGACGGGCATCGGCGGCGGCATGCTGCGCGACGTGCTGGCCAATGAAATTCCGGCGGTGCTGCGCTCGGATCTGTACGCGCTGGCGGCACTCGCCTGCGCTGCCAGCGTGGCGGCCGGGGATGTTCTGCACCTGCATCCGCTCGGTCCCGCGACCTTCGGCGTCGCGCTCTGCCTGGTGCTGCGCTTTCTGGCGATCCGCAAGGGATGGCGCTTGCCTAGGGCGCGCCGCATGCCGGGGGCGGGCAGAAAGTCCCCGCATGCGGGGGACGGGGACGACGACAAGGAAAATTGATTCGACGGCGCCGAGACCATTTGCTTCGGCGTCCGTCCTGACTTGCCGATCAGTCGCAGTCGAAGCTCAGAATCGGTTCGGTCTTGGCCTGCAGGTCGTCGCGCGAGACGCCGGGCGCCAATTCCTTGACGACGAGGCCGCGCTCCGTCACGTCGAACACCGCCAGGTCGGTGATGAGCTGGTTGACCACGCGCTGGCCGGTCAGGGGCAGGGTGCAGGACTTCAGCACCTTCAGGCCGCCGTCGCGCGCCACGTGTTCCATCAGCACGATCACGCGGCGTGCGCCGCCCACCAGGTCCATGGCGCCACCCATGCCCTTGACCATCTTGCCGGGAATCATCCAGTTGGCCAGGTCGCCGTGCTCGCTGACCTGCATGCCGCCCAGGATGGTCAGGTCCATGTGGCCACCGCGGATCATGGCGAACGAGGTCGAGGACGAGCAGATCGATGCGCCGGGCGCCATGGTGATGGTCTGCTTGGCGGCGTCGATCAGGTCGGGGTCGATCTCGTCCTCGAACGGCGGCGGGCCGATGCCGATTAGACCGTTTTCGGATTGCAGCCAGACTTCCATGCCATCGGGGACGTAGTGCACCACCTTGGTCGGCAGGCCGATCCCCAGGTTCACGTAGTCGCCGTCGTGCAGTTCCTTGGCCGCGCGGGCCGCCATTTGTTCGTGTGTCCAGGCCATGATGTCGTCCTTCAGGCGTTGCGGGTGCGGAAGCTCTTGCGCTCGATGCGCTTCTCGGGGTTCGGTACCACGACGATGCGATCGACGAAGATGCCGGGCAGGTGCACCTCGTCCGGGTCCAGCTGGCCCAGCTCCACCAGTTCTTCCACCTCGACGATGGTGATGCCGCCGGCCATGGCCACTTCGGGGTTGAAGTTGCGCGCGGTGCGGGCGAACATCAGGTTGCCGGCCGGGTCGGCCTTCTTGGCCTTCACCAGCGACACATCGGCCTTGAGGGCGCGCTCCATCACGTAGGTCTGGCCGTCGAATTCGCGCGTTTCCTTGTTCTCGGCGACCACGGTGCCGACGCCGGTGCGCGTGAAGAACGCGGGAATGCCCGCGCCGCCGGCGCGCAGGCGCTCGGCCAGCGTGCCTTGGGGGTTGAACTCGAGCTCCAGCTCGCCGGCCAGGAACTGCCGTTCGAACTCCTTGTTTTCGCCCACGTAGGACGACACCATGCGCTTGATCTGGCGCGTTTGCAGCAGCAGGCCCAAGCCGAAGTCATCGACCCCGGCGTTGTTGCTGATGCAGGTGAGGCCCTTGACGCCGCTGTCGCGCAAGGCGGCGATCAGCGTGGAGGGAATGCCGCACAGGCCGAAGCCCCCGACGGCGATGGTCTGGCCGTTCTTGACCACGTCGCGCAGCGCCGTGGCCGCGTCTCCATATGTTTTTCTCATGTGCGAACCCACCTTTCATCACGAGTCGAGCGATTGCATGATCATCATTCGACCAACGCATGCTATCGAATCGGCGCATACCGGACAACCGCCACCGATGCACGATCGGCGTGCAGCCATGCACAACGCCGGCCAGGCGGCGCTGCGCCGGGCCGTCAGCCGGGGCGGCGAAACAGCTCCGGCTGCTGCTCGACCAGCTGGCGGATGTGGTCCCACACCAGGCGATGGCGCCGGATCTTCAGCAGGTCTTCCGGCGCGGCGATCCACAGGCTGCGCGTCATCAGGGGCCGGCCCGGAAAAACGCACACCAGGTCATCGCCCTGGCGCGCCACGTAGGGCGTCAGCAGCACCAGCCCCAGGCTGGCCGCCGCGGCCGTGCGCTGCGCCAGCACGCTGGTGGCGGTGAAGCTGCGCCGTGGGTGGGCGGTCAGCTCCTGCAGGATGCGGTAGCGCTCGCTGACCGAGCCGTCGTGGATGTAATCGACGAACTCGTGCTGCACCACGTCGCCCAGCTCGCGAATCGGCGGGTGCGCATCGCGGTAGCCGGGTGAGCAGTACAGAAAATAGTCCACCTGCGCCAGCCGCGCCACCTTGTAGCGCCCGGCCTCCGGCGGCTCCAGGGTGACCAGGATTTCGACCTCGCGCGTCACCAGGCTGGGAAACTGCGGCTGAGCCATCAGCTCGATCTTCAGCCCCGGGTGCTGCTGGCGCAGCGCCGCCAGGCTGGGGGCCAGCACGTGGATGCCGAAGGCCTCGGGCGTGCCTACGCGCACGGTGCCTTCGATGGACTCGGCCTGGCCGGTACTTTGCTCCACCGCCTCCAGCAGGGCCGCTTCCATCCGCTCGGCGTGCGGAATCAGCCGGCGGCCGGCGTCGGTCAGCATGTAGCCGCTGCGGCGCCGGTCGAACAGCACGGCGCCCAGCTTGCTTTCCAGCCGGTCGATGCGGCGCGACACCGTGGAATGCTCGATCTCCAGCCGCTCGCCGGCCAGCGAGATCGTGCCCACGCGGGCCACCGTCAAAAAGACCCGCAGGTCGTTCCATTCTGGGAGCTGACGCATCGCGTCATTGTGCATCGAGGCACAAACGGGGTGCCGTCGTTGGCTTTCATGTTGCACGGGCGAACAACATAATTTCTGGCTGATTCAAGAGACAGGCTTCGGTCCCCGCGCCACGGACCCGGAGACCATGGACCAACCCCGGAGATGAGATGTCGTTTGCGATCGTGCTGGCCGCGCTGATTTTTTTGATGCTGGCCGCCTACCGGGGTTACAGCGTCATCCTGATCGCGCCGATCGCCGCCCTGGCTGCCGTCATGGTGGGCGACCCGTCGGCGGTCGCGCCGGTGTTTTCCGGCGTCTTCATGAAGAAGATGGTGGCCTTTCTGGAGCTGTACTTTCCGGTCTTCATGCTGGGGGCGATCTTCGGCAAGGCGATCGAGCTGTCCGGCTTTGCCGAATCCATCGTCGCCACCGCCATCCGCTTCTTCGGCCGGGGCCGGGCCAACCTCATCATCGTCTCGGTGTGCGCGCTGCTCACCTATGGCGGCGTGTCGGTGTTCGTGGTCGTGTTCGCGGTGTACCCGTTTGCCGCCGAGCTATATCGGCAGGGCAACATCCCCAAGCGCCTGATGCCCGGGGCGATCGCGCTGGGCGCCTTTTCGTTCACCATGGATTCGCTGCCCGGCACGCCGCAGATCCAGAACATCATCCCCACCACCTTCTTCAACACCACGTCTTGGGCAGCGCCGGTGCTGGGGGTGCTGGGCTCGCTGTTTCTGGTGAGCATCGGCCTGACTTACCTGGAGTGGCGCCGGCGCGTGGCGGCCAAGAACGGCGAAGGCTATGGCAGCGGCCACCTGAACGAGCCGCAGCCCACCGAAGGCCGGCACTTGCCTTCGCCCTGGCTGGCCGTGGCCCCGCTGCTGGTGGTGGGCATCGCCAACTTCTGGCTGACACGCGAGATACCCCAGTGGTACGGCGAGATGCACAGCGTCAACCTGCCCGGTCTGGCCAAGCCGGTGGAAACAAAAATTGCCGGCCTGACGGCCGTCTGGGCGGTTGAAGGCGCGCTGCTGCTGGGCATCCTCGTCGTGCTGGTGACGGCCTTCGCCGCGGTGAAGCGGCGCTTTGCCGAGGGCAGCCGGGCCGCGGTGGGCGGGGCGATGCTGGCGTCGATGAACACCGCGTCGGAATACGGCTTCGGCGGCGTCGTCGCGGCGCTGCCGGGCTTTCTGCTCATCCGCGACGCGCTGCACAGCGTGCCCGATCCGCTGCTGAACGCGGCCGTGTCGGTGAGCACGCTGGCGGGCATCACCGGCTCGGCCTCGGGCGGCATGAGCATCGCGCTGGCGGCCATGTCGGACAACCTGATCGCCGCCGCCCAGGCGGCCCACATCCCGCTGGAGGTGCTGCACCGCGTGGTGGCCATGGCCAGCGGCGGCATGGACACCTTGCCGCACAACGGCGCCGTGATTACGCTGTTGGCCGTGACCGGCCTGACGCACCGGCAGGCGTACAAGGACATCTTCGCCATCACCATCATCAAGACCCTGGCGGCGCTGTTCGTGATCGCCATCTTCTATCTCACCGGCCTCGTTTAACCCCCCCAACCATCCAGGAGATGAACATGACCCAAATCACCCGCTATCAAGGCTATTCGGCGATCGAATTCGACCGCCCGTCGGCCGGCGTGCTGCGCCTGACGCTGAACAAGCCCGAGCGCCTGAACGCGCTCGACTCGCGCGGTCACGCCGAGCTGGCCGAGGTCTGGCGCGAGATCGACACCGATCCCGAGGTCAGCGTGGTGATGCTGCGCGGCGCCGGCAAGGCGTTTTCGGCCGGCGGCGACTTCACCATGCTCAAGGAGATGACCGACGACTTCAACGTGCGCGCCCGCGTGTGGCGCGAGTCGCGCGATCTGGTCTACAACATCATCAATTGCTCCAAGCCCATCGTCTCGGCCATCCACGGTCCGGCCGTCGGCGCCGGCCTGGTGGCGGCGCTGCTGGCCGACATCTCCATCGCGGCCAAGAGCGCACGCATCGTCGACGGCCACACCAAGCTGGGCGTGGCGCCCGGCGACCACGCGGCCATCATCTGGCCGCTGCTGTGCGGCATGGCCAAGGCCAAGTACCACCTGATGCTGTGCGAGTCGCTCAACGGCGAGCAGGCCGAGGCGCTGGGCCTGGTGTCGCTGTCCGTCGAAGACGATGCGCTCGAAGCCAAGTCGCTCGAAGTGGCGCAGAAGCTCGCCAACGGCGCGCCCGCGGCGCTGCGCTGGACCAAGTACGCCCTGAACAACTGGCTGCGCCAGGCGGGCCCGATCTTCGACACCTCGCTGGCGCTGGAGTTCATGGGCTTCGGCGGCCCCGAGGCCAAGGAAGGCCTGGCCGCCCTGCTGGAAAAGCGCGCGCCCAAGTTCTCGCAGAACACGCCCATCTGAACGACGTTCTGCCGAGAATTTGAATCAAATTGGCCTGTAGCGCCCGCCAATCATGCGCTGGAAGCTATCGATTTGTGGGCGGGCGCAGGAGACACCCGCATGACGATCCAGGCAATGTCCGTCATCGGCACCGGCAACCTGGGCGCCCCCATGGTGCGCAACGCCCGGCGTGGCCGCTTCGGGCGGATCGTTTGCGACCGCAATCCCGCCGTCGGCGAGCCTGGCGTTTGCGCGAGGCCGTTCATCTGAAATCAGACAGGAGATCTACATGGCGCTCGATCAAGAAACCTTCCAACTGCTCAAGGACAGCGTGCAGCGCTTCGTGCGCGAGCGGCTGATGCCGGCCGAGAACTATCTGGAGGAGCACGACGAGGTGCCCGCCGACATCGTGGCCGACATGAAGGAGCTGGGCCTGTTCGGCATCTCGATTCCCGAGGAATACGGCGGCATCGGGCTGTCGATGGCGCAGGAATGCGAGGTGGCCTACGAACTCGGCCAGACCGCGTTGGCCTTCCGCTCGGTGGCCGGCACCAACATCGGCATCGGCTCGCAGGGCATCCTGATGGATGGCACGCCCGAGCAAAAGGCCGAGTACCTGCCGCGCATCGCCAGTGGCGAACTGATCATCTCGTTCGCCCTGACCGAACCGGATGCGGGGTCGGACGCCGCGTCGCTGAAGACCAAGGCAGTCGCGGACGGCAATGACTACCTGATCAGCGGCACCAAGCGCTTCATCACCAATGCGCCGCGCGCCGGCGCCTTCACGCTGATGGCGCGCACCGGTGGCGCGGGTGCCGGCGGCATCTCGGCCTTCATCGTGCCGGCCGGCCTGCCGGGCCTGACGCTTGGCAAGCCGGACAAGAAGATGGGCCAGAAGGGCACGCGCACCAGCGACGTCAACCTGGACAACGTGCGCGTTCCGGCGGCCAACATCATTGGCGGCAAGCCGGGCAAGGGCTTCAAGACGGCGATGAAGGTGCTCGATCGCGGCCGCCTGCACGTCTCGGCCCTGGCCTGCGGCATGGCGCAGCGCATCCTGCACGAGAGCGTGGCCTACGCGCAGCAGCGCAAGCAATTCGGCCAGCGCATCGGTGACTTCCAGCTGGTGCAGGCCATGCTGGCCGACAGCCAGGCCGAGCTGCTGGCCGGCTGGGCGCTGGTGCAGCAGACGGCGCAGCGCTACGACGCCAAGCCTTTCGGCGTCACCGTCCCCGAAGTGAGCATGCAGGCTTCCTGCACCAAGATGTTCACCACCGAGATGGTGGGCCGCGTGGCCGACCGCGGCGTGCAAATCCACGGCGGCTCGGGCTACATCAACGAGTTCCCGGTCGAGCGCTTCTACCGCGACGTGCGCCTGCTGCGACTGTACGAGGGCACCACGCAGATCCAGCAGCTCGTCATCGGCAAGCAGCTGATGAAGTCCGAGTGAGGCAGGCCTCATCCATTTGCCGCCGATCGGCCCTCACCACCCGCAGCCAGCCGAATCCGCCACTTTCAACCTGATCCGAGAACCATCATGAGCATTTCCCCAGCCCTCATCTGCGACGCCATCCGCACCCCCTTCGGCCGCTACGGTGGCGCCCTGGCCAGCGTGCGCACCGACGACCTGGGCGCCATCCCCATCCAGGCCCTGATGGCGCGCAACCCCAAGGTCGACTGGGCTGCCGTGACGGAT
>JAFKGE010000001.1 GCA_017307865.1 Burkholderiales bacterium
GCGATCGCGTGCGTCTTGCGCCACCCAGTTGGAGATGGTCTGCGCGGTGACGTTGAACTCCCGCGAGAGCTCGGCCGGCGTGCGCCCGGCATGGGCGAGCTCCAGGATTTGTTGTCGAAATGCCGCCGGATATGGCGGGCGGGTTCTGGGCATTGCGGACTCCGTTGATCCAAACGGTAAGGTGTCCGTGAAAAAGGGTCAACTTCATTCGTCAGATGTACGGGAGGCAGCATGAACGAACTAATCCTCAAAATTCAAGAGTTGGCAAACCGCTGCCAGGCCATCCTGGATACGATGCGCTCGACAGATGTACACGCGCTGCGCGGCCCCTCGCTCAAAACGAAAATTGCCTACGAGCGACAAGCGCGGCAGCTTCTTCACCGTACGCTGCACACTGAAGGCGGCCTGTTTGCGGTCGTTCAAACAACAGCCCGTGTTTCCACGTTTCGCAAACGCCTGGTAGCACTGGAACACTTCCTCGGCTCGGAGCAGGAACAACTGACGCGAGAGATGAGTGCTCCGGTCATACCTGCCGCAGAAATTCTGCACCTGCGCTTTCTTTTGCACCTGAAACACCTGCAAGCGCTACAACGTCTGCGGCAGAAGGGCATGGCAGGTGAGCGGGCCAAACGCTGCAGCAAGCGTCAGTCACTGGCCGGGCTACCGGCCAATTGGCGGATTGTGCTGTGCAAGCGCGCTATAGGTGGCCGGTACCTGTTCTCGCTTATTGTGCTGGCCCTGACCGGGTGCCGCCCGAGTGAGCTGGTGCATGGCATTGACGTATGGCGCGGGAAAGACGAAGTCACAGGCAAATTGCTGATCCATTTCCGCATCCGGGGCGCCAAGGTAAAAGACTCGCAGGGCCAACCGCTTCGCACGATTTCCTATGACTTCAATGATCCTCACCCCTTGGTCGTTGTCGTCAACGAACTGCTGGACACCCAGCCGGAACCACGGGTGTTCGCGCAGGTCAGGAGTGCCGTCAATTTGACCGTAGAGATACGCCGCCTGGCGCACAGCCTGTGGCCCAAGCACAAGCAACCGATCACGGCCTACTGCTTCCGCCACCAGTTTGCCGCCGATCTGAAGGCCAACGGCGATGACGAAGCCACAAGCCGTGGACTGGGGCACATCAGCGCCGAAACCCGGCGCTTGTATGGTACCGCCGGCCAGGCCAGCAAAGGGCACCGCCTTCGTCCTCTGCGGATTGAAGTCGAACGCCCTGTGAAGCCTCGCCGTCGTGGGCCATGCACAAAGCGGCGTAACGAGCCGACCCAATAAAGCCTACCGTGCCGAACTGCCTTGCAGGCAGTTCGGCACGGTACTCGGCAATGACCTACAGGACTCTCGCCCAAGCCTCCAACCCCATCTTCAATTTACTCCGCTCAGCGTCACGTACCGAACGCCCGCTCCCTCTACTCGCACCGTCAGATGATCACTATTTGACACTAAATAGGCGAGCGACTCCGCAAGGGTGAACGGAAACAGCACCGGCTGCGACGGCAGGTTCGAGATCGCCAGGGGCTTGCCCGCGTAACGCAAGGCGGCTTCGATCAGCCATGTCGTGAGTTCATCGCTCTCGACAATGGTTGAAGCCAAACGGATCACGCGCTTGCCCTTTTTAACCCGTTCTACAGCACCCCAGCCAGCCTGACTCTGAATGACCATGTTGGTCATCCGGTAGGTGCCTTCGCGCTCGCCGTAGGTTTCACTCATCCGCCGGTGGATTTCAGCGGACGCGCAATCGCCTTGCAAGGCGGACAAGCGCCCGATCAGTTCGGTTACCTTGCCGAAGAAGGGATAGGTGGCCACGGCCATGCCCCAGTGCAATGCGGCAACCGGCACGTCAGCATGCGCCTTAAAAATTGCCGCACCGCGATCTGCGTAGTCCACCAATTCGGCGCGCGGCTCCAGCCACAGACGGTTCAACACGGTGCGGGTTTTCGTACGCGCGGCGGCGCCCAGCCCGGCGGCGTCCAGCAATGCCTCCAGGTCTTCGCGTTGCGCTACGCCGGCACGAACTTTCAGCGCAGCCGTCGCCCAATCGAGATGTATGAACCGGTCAAAGCCGATCCGGGGAGCCGACACATTCATCCTTCGCCACTCACAGCAGAAACCTTCACAAAAGGAACGATCAATTCCTCCACCGACACACCACCGTGTACCACCACCTGATCACCGTCGGGTACGAACGCACTGCGTCCGCCTGCGAATAGCGGCATGAAGTTCGCAGGCAGTCCAGCGATATCCAGAGAAATCGTTCCCGGATACGCCACCGCCGAATCCGCACGCAACGATTCGCTGCGATACACCCGCACGCGCTCGCCGCGCGACTCCGCGATCACGCCCTGATTGGGCCTGCCGACACCCGTAGCATCCACGTTGCCGTGATCCGCCGTGACATAGATGCTGAACCCTTCGCCTAGAAGGAACGCAAACAGCCGCTCGACGAATCCCGTCCGCAGCCAGCGACCCAGCCAATACGCCACATCCGCCTTCGATCGCTCGTTATGCAGCCGCTCGTCCACTTCGTCGATCACCAAGCCCAGCACCTTGGGGTTGCGGTTGGTGATCTCGACTTGCAGCGCATCGAGTTGCTCAACTTGGCGCAGCGCGCGCCGGTACATCACATCATTGGGTGCGATGCCACCTTCGTTCTGCCAGAACGCCTTCCACAAGGCTTCTTCTGCGACACGTTCTGGACGTCTGACCATCCCATAAGGACCTCGTCAAGAGGGTGCTGAGCTGACGCTTACGCCCCTCCCGCCCGTAAATCGGTATGTCTTCGCAATGAACGTTGTGCAGCGGTACGCGCTGTAGTCAACCAGAGAAAGCACCTGAAGACCGGACGGCCAAGCCGCTCTCAGCAAGCTGGAAATCACGCAATTGCACGAAGTGCGGCTCGTCAACCTCGGACGATCAGATGCGTGGGCACCATCTTGCGGATCTCACGCCGCGCGTGGTCGATGAAAGGCTTGAGAACCAGGGTCGAGGAGTTTCTCGGTGAGATGACCATCGAGTAATCGGTCACGATATCTGGCTTGAAGGGGATGAACCTGACCTGGTCACCGGTGTAGCCAGTGGCCGTCAGCGGATCGATGATAGAAATTCCTGCGCCCGCTTCGACCAATCGGATCACGACTGACGAGATTTGCGTTTCGACATTGATCCTTCTGTTCACGCCGTAGGAAAGCATCAAGGAGTCGATCTTCATGCGTGTTTCCATCAGCGGCGCCATGGAGATGAAGCTTTCTCCCTCGAAATCTTCCGGGTTCAGGACCTTGCGGGTCGCCAGTCGATGCCCGACAGGAATCACTCCAACCATCTTGGCCGAAACAAGGGTTTCACTATTGCCATGCCTCGTCGCCTGAACGGGCACCATGGCGAATCCCAGATGGCAGCGTCCGCTCTGGACCATATCCAGAACGGTTGAAGAGCTATGCATGTGCATTGTGATCAAGGTCTCTGGACGCTCCAGGCTGAAGCTGGCGATGGCGCGTGGCAGGAAGGACAAGGCCATGTTGGGGGCCGCAGCGATCTCCAAGTGGCCCAGCTTCAGTGCCTTGATGCCGCTTGCCGCATTCGCGATCCGCTCGATCCCCATCAATGACTGATTGACGTCGGCAAAAAGCAGTGTGGCCTCTGGCGTTGGAGCGAGGCGTCCCTTGTCTCGGGTAAACAGCGCAATCGCGATGCGCTGCTCCAGGTCGGCAATCAGGCGAGTGACGACGGGTTGGGTCACCCCAAGCATCTCGGCGGCACCGGTGACGGTCCTGCGCACCATGACCGCCCGAAAAGCCTCCAAGTGGCGCAGCGTGATTTTCATGTTCATAGCATTTAGACATGGTTTTATTGCAGCATGCTATTCTAATGACATTTTTTGGAAAAAAAGTTCAATAAAAACAATGATTTAGATTCAATTAGAAGAGGTATTGCATAAAAACATTGACTATGGTTTTTACCCTGGCGACCTGAGGTGATCTTGCTTACGATGAAGGCTGTCTTGAAGCAAACATCAGACGGTTTGTAGCCATCGCAACTCACCTCTCGGTCAATGAACCCTCATTTCCATTCACCCCAGGCGATCCACTTGACGGCGCCGCTTAACCCTGGTGGTTCTGGCACTGCGGGGACCGCGCGCAGCCTGCGCATCGACCCGAAGAAGAAAGGTCTTTGAACATGCAGCGTGAATACGACGTGATCGTTGCGGGCGCCGGAATAGTGGGCGCTGCCATTGCATACGGCCTTGCCGGGTACGACAAGCGGGTCTTGATGCTCGATGGGGCCGACACGGACTACCGGGTGTTGATTTCCACGCAGAAGTGACCCACTGACCCCCAGGATTTCCATCCAAACCTGACCCACGTACTAACCCTAACCTGCTGCTTTGTTGAGCAGCAGGAGACCAGGAGTGATAGACGTGGCAACACTGAGTGTCATCAGGCGCT
>JAFKGE010000046.1 GCA_017307865.1 Burkholderiales bacterium
CACAGACCACCAAGAAGGAGAAGGCGACCAAGAACTTATCCACAACGTGAGCGTGAAGTTCACGAACAAGGGTGGGTCAAGATTAGATGGAAATGGTGGGTCAGCTTTGCGTGGAAATCAACAAGCATCTGATTGCGGCTTCGAGATGACTGCGATTTCGCATGCGGATGGACTGGAGCTTCGGTCTGCCCGGTTTCCGGAGACGGTGCTGGTGCGGGTGGCTGGCGAGAATGCCTTCGAGGTCTGCGTATTAGGCCCCACTCTCCTTGACCTGAAAGCTGGCGGTCAGACGATGAAGGTCGAGGGGTACGGCGAACTCTACGCCGTGCTGCGCACGACGGCAGCCCACGCCCGAACCAGGCCGAACCGGGTTGCGGACGAGTTCAAGAAAGAGACGGCCGCCATGCCCAAGACGACCGAGGCAGAACGCCTGGTGGTCCAGCGCGTCGGGCAAGGGCTGTTTCGCGGCGCGCTGCTGGACTACTGGCAAGGCCAGTGCTGCGTCACGGGTCTGGACGTGCCGGCGCTGCTGCGGGCGTCGCATATCCGCCCTTGGGCGAAGTGCGACACCGACGAGCAGCGGCTGGATGTGTTCAACGGTCTGCTGCTGGCGCCACAGCTGGATGCGCTGTTTGATGCCGGGTGGATGACCGTCGACACGGCGGGCGTGGTGCAACTCTCGGCAGGGCTGAGCATCGAGCGGCGCGCGGCCCTGGGTTTGACGTCTCCGCTGAAGGTCTCGGGGCTGCGCGGCGAGCATCAGGCCTATCTCGAGTTTCACCGGCAGCAGGTCTGGGCCGGCTGAGGTCTGGTCCTGCAAATCCTTTCAATCGAAAGGATTGTTCGCTCAGTCGCAGCGCACCCAAAGAAATCCACGCGCTCGTAAGGATTTCTTGTCAAGCGCCAGTGCCTGATGACGCACGCCGCCACCAAGCGCATGTTGCTGGCCGGTGCGCAGCACAGGCTGGCCGTCGTCCTGCAGGATGGTGCGTTGCCTGAGACGGCGGGTGCCACGCTTTCCACCCACATCCTGAAGCCCGAGCACCCGGATGCGGACCATGCCGATTTCGTCATCAGCGAATGGTTGGTGATGCGCCTGGTGAAGCCTCAGGGCCATCTTGCACACCGTTGTCCAGGAGGCGGCCCGGCAGATCGCCGCGTGCTCGCCGACCGCGCAGGCGAGGGCGCACACTCTTGCGCACAGGTAAGTACATGAGTGCATAATCCGATCATGAAGCGGACGCCAGCAACTCAGCTCGTCTCCCCGGATGGGCCTGCCCGCCGCAGCCCGGGTGGCCTCAGCCGCTCGGGCCAACTGCCCGAGGGCGACGTGCGCCTGACGGCCAACATCCGCGCCGAGCTGCACCTGGCGCTGAAGATCCGCGCCGCGCGCGAGCGCACCACCATCGGCGAGCTGATCGAGGCCTGGGTGGCGACCTGGAAGGAGGACTGATGGCCGCCAAGACGCCCAAGACCCAGAAGTCCACGGCGGCGTCCCCGGCCATCCGCGACCTGCTGGAGGGCGCCGAGACCAAGTCGCAGCAGCTGGCCCGGCTGGTGACCCAGTCCTCGGGAGCGGCTTCGACCGTGAAGCGCTACACCGACACCAACAACACCCTCGACTCGCTGGACCTGCTGGTCGAGCTCAGGCAGGCCGGCGACGAGGCAGTGGCCGGCGAGCTGGACCGCTACGAACGCATGCTGGCCAGCCAGGCGCTGACGCTCGACTGCATGTTCCACCACCTGGCCGAGCGTGCTGAGCGCCAGCAGACGCTGCCGAGCATGGAGGGGCTGCTGCGCATGGCGCTGAAGGCCCAGTCCCAGTCCCGGGCCACCGTCGAAGCACTGGCGGCGATCAAGAACCCGATGCCCTACATCCGGCAGGCCAACATCGCCCAGGGCCACCAGCAGGTCAACAACGGCCGGGGCAGGGCGCGCGCGGAGAAACTGGAAACCGCGCCAAACAAACTATTGGAGGTGCACGATGGCCAACGGCTGGAGCATGGAGCGCAGGCAGCGGCAGGCCGAGCTGATCCGGCGCTGGCGGCCGTGGGAGAGATCGACCGGACCCAGGACTGAAGAGGGCAGGCAGGCGGTGGCGCGCAACGCCTGGAAGGGCGGGCAGCGGCAGCGGCTGCGGGAGCTGGCGCGGGCGCTGGAGGCGGAGCTGGTGCAGGTGCGGCGGCTTGTGGGGCCCTAGACCGTGAGCTGGGCGCGCCCGGTTTTCGAGAATTTCTTGATGCCCTCACGACTGTCCCGCCCATCCATCACCGGCCGATGCGGCGTCTTCGGTGTGCGCGCTCTTTCCCCCATACCCCCTAGCGGAGTCGCCGCAGTCGCCGCACGGCTCTGCGGCCACTGCGCCCGGTGCGGTGACCTCCAAGTCGCGCGAAGTCGCCGCAGTCGCCGCAAGCTCGGCAAAGGCTCGCCCTTCTGGCGTGACGTGCCAGCACTCGCGCGGCTTTCGGTCGGCACCCCGGTACACCTGCCGCACCAGTTGCCCGGCCCGCTCGGCTTTGCGCAGCAGGTTGAACACGTCGACAGGCTTGCGGCCCTTCGGATAGGTGCTTTCGCCGGCCAGCAGCTTTGCGACGTGGGTGCGGCTGTTCGTTGCCGTGGTGACGTGCTCGCCGCGTTCGGAAAACTCGGCAATCAGCCTGAGCAGGGCTTGGGTGTCCACGCGGTCGCTGATGCCCTGCACCGCGGGCGAAAGCGCCTGCACGGCCTCGGGCAAGCCCCCCTCGGGCCATTGCAGCGCCAGCGGTTCGCGCAGCTTCGCCAGGTTGCTTTTCTGGTGCGCCAGCGTCAGCACGCCATCGTCCCGGCTCATGAAGATGCGGCTGCGGGCGCTGTTGTGCCAGGCGGTAGAGCCCGAATAGCCTTCGGTGTCGCTGCGCTCTTTCCTGCTGGTGCCTTTGTCCACGTGCGCCAGCAGCAGCACGGCGGCGTCGGCCTCGCGGGCAATCACGGCCAGCGCGCGCATGAAGGCTCGTACCTGCCGGCGCTGGATTTCGTCGCCCCCGTAGGCGTCGCTGGCGTTGTCCACCACCACCAGCCCGGCCCCGGTTTGCTGCACCAGGGCCAGCAGCTCGCCATAGGCGGGCGTCACGTCCCCCGGCCCGCGCCCATCGCTGGTGAACAGCTCGGGGTTTGCGGTGCCGTCAACGATGTGCAGGCCGGCCAGCTCGGCAGGCTCGATGCCCCAGCATTGGCAGATGTGGGCCAGGCGGTGGCGCACGATGTGCGCGCCATCCTCGAAACTGGCGAACACCACCGGCGCGGCGTCGGTGGCAATCCCGAACAGCTCGCGGCCCGTCGCCACGGCGGCGGCCAGCATCAGGGCGATGGTGCTTTTGCCCGTGCCCCCATGGGCCCCCAGCAGCGTGACAACACCACGCGGGCAGTAGCCATCCCACACAAAGCGCGGCGGCGGGCTCGGGTGCGTCAGCACGCCGGCCACGTCAACGGGCGTCAGCAGGGGCTCGGGCTTGAATGACCGGGCGGCTTCCAGCAGCTCGGCCAGCACGTCGGCCCCGTCGCGTTGCGCCAGGTCGTTGCAGTCGAAGTTGTCCGCCTCGCCCTGGGGCATGGCGGCCACGCTGCAACCCAGCTCGCGCGCGATGGCTTCGGCCTGGGCCTCCTTGCCCACGTCGGGCACCAGCACCAGGGCGCGGCCTTGCAACTGCTTCGCCACCGTGCCCACGTTGCCCCAGCCGAAACAGCACACGGCGGCGCGGCCCGTCGCTTGCCAGCAGGCCCATGCTTGCCCGATGCCCTCGACGATGTAGAGCGGCCCGTCGCCCGGCGTGCCCACGGTGAACGATGCGCCGGCCATGGGCGCGCCGGGCAGGTTCATCTTCTTGCCCTGGGGCGGGATGAGTTGCAGGCTTTGCAAGGTGCCGTCGGCAGCGTAGGCGGGCACGGCCAGCGCGCCGGCCATGCTGTTTCCACCGCTGCGCAGCGGGTCACCCTGGGGCACCACGCGCAGGGTATCGAGCGGCACGCCCTGGGCGGCCTTGCGCTCGATATAGGCGTGCGCGTTCGTCGCGGGCTCACAGCGCGCCCACACGTCGGCAGGGGCCATGCCGGGGCGCGGCGCGGGCGGTGGCGCAGCGGCCCCTTTGGAGGCGTTGGCTGGCATCTTCTGCTGGGGCTTGTCGCCATCGCTCCAACCATGTTCTCGCGCCAGGTAGAACAGGGTGGCGGCGGTCACGCCACGGCCCGGTTTCATCTTGCGCATGGTGTCGGTGAAGGCGCGCCGTTTGTAGCTTTCGCCTTGCTCGCTCCAGGCACGCAGTTGGTCATCGGTGAGGCCGGCAGCCTGCCCGGCCATCAACACCTTCACCCATTCTTCACGCGGCAGGTCGGGCGGTATGGCGTGCAGCGCGGAGTGGGCGCGATCGATTTCGTTCAGCACGCGCTCACCCCCGGCGCCGTGCGCACGCCAGTGCGGCGACGGCGGGCGGCAGGGCGTAGCGGCCGATGATGCGGCTTGGCTTGTCGGAGGTCGGCGCGGCCTCGGTCTCAACGGGCCCGCCCCGCGCGCGCAGTTCGACCGCGTTGCGCGCCTCAAGCGCGGGGTGGTCGAAGACATCGCCGGCCAACAGCCAATTCAAGGCCCGCGCGGTCAAGTGGCCGGGCCTGGGCCAGCGCGGTGAGGACCAGGGCAGGGGCAGGCATGAGAACTGAAGCATGTCACACCCCCAGCACGGCCTTGATGCCGGCGACCGGCCAGGCGAGACGGCCGTTGATGCGGATCGGGCGGATGGGTCCGTCTTCGCGGCAGGCCCACAGACGCAGCGTCTGCTGCGACCGGTTCAGGTGATACGCAGCCTCGCTCGTGGGCAGCGCGGCGCGCTTTTCTTCGATGAGCGAGACCGGTTGAATAGCTTTCGCAACCATCTAGTTGACCTCGTGGTCTGTTTAAGGTGGTTGCTGATCATGCGCATATTCCTTCGATCTTCAACGGTGCCGACCTTAGCGGCGCTAATCGGCGCTAATCGGCGTCAATCGGTGCCTGGCGATCCGTAAGCCGCCTCATGCGCTTGCCCAGCGCATCGGTGTTGAGGAACTTGGGCTTGTCATCCGAATTTATAAGCCCCCATTTGATGTCGCCGTTGTCGTCCACGCCGAGCAGCGGATCCGGCCGCTCAGCCGATCCAGCCATCTTGCGCAACACCTTCATCACTTCGACGGGGCTGATCGGGTCGCTGGATTCCTTCACGGCACGTTCGATCACGGACGTGAGGGCATCTCTTCTGGTTCGGGCCACCCGCGGGGGCTCAGGAGCATGATCCTCATCTCTGTTCGTCGGGTTGACATCCTCGACAAACAGTGTGGCAGGCTGTTGCGTCGTACCCCAGTCGTTCAACCAGGCGATGTGGACGTAGCCGTCGTTCAGTGCCGAACCGTCACGGCACTCGATTTCGTTGTGGTTGCCGTCGACGACCTGCAGCCGACCCGGAGTGCCCGAAGGCAATTGCACCGCCTGATGCAGTTGCGTGGCGTACGAATCTTCCTCCATGGCCCAGCTCCAGGCTGGGGCATCGCTCTGCGAGGTGCAGGCCACGTCCACCACCAGCGAACCGTCCGGCCAGAATTGCCGCATTGACTCCGGCAACCGCCGCATCACGTTGTACCTGGCGCGCCGCCATGTACGCTTCACCTCAACGGGAGACAGGGGAACTGCAGTCCACTCGTCGACACGCTCAAAACTCGTAAGCAAGGCCCCAGCGGGTGGGAGGCATTCGTAGTACCGACCAACTCTTCTACCATCTTCGGCTCGCCAGATCACCACCTTGGTCAGATGGTCGCGAGGGCAATCCTCCTGCGGATGCAGGGCGTCGGCGATCAGTCCTGGCAGCGAGCCAAAGCGGTAGTAGCCATCCGCCGATGGCGGCAATTGGATTTCTTTGCGAGGTGCTTCCATGTGCGTACGTCCTGGGTGTATCGCTCGGCGCCACAGGCTGCTGGGTCGCCTTGTTTATGCGGCCCGACTGCGCTTGATCCGAACCACCGTGCGGGCGCGCACGGCGGGCATTGCCAGCCGCTAGGCTTTCAAGGATTTGAGCGTGTTCATGCTTGTGCGCGCTCAGGTGTCGCGCTCAGGCGCAGGCGGCGGCCTTGGCGCGTCGCGTTGCCTGCCGCTTTGGCGGCTTCGGTTTGCTGACTTTCACCACCGGCCCCATGCCGGCCGTCGCAGCCATGTCTATCAAGGTGTCCAGCGAAAACAGGTTCACCTTGCCGCGCATCAAGTCGGACACGCGGGGCTGCGTCACGCCGAAAAGCTCGGCGGCTTGCGCCTGCGTCATACCCTGCTCATGGATGGTTTGGGCAAGGTTCATCATCAGCTCGGAGCGCGCGCGCATGCTCGCTGCCTCCTGCGGCGTGTTCTCGATGGCGTCCCAGATGCTGGTGAATCGGCGGGTGGCGGTCATGTGCGCGCCTCAACGGTTTTGGAGCGGCGTGCGGCCGGTCGCTCAATGCGCACCACGGCGCGGGCGCCCACGGCCTGGGCGTAGCGTTGCAGGCTGCGCAGGGATGGCGCGGTCTTGCCACCTTCCAGGCGGGCGACGGTGCTTTGCGTGGTGCCCATGCGCTGGGCTACGTCGGCTTGCGTCAGGCCGACGCGGGTGCGCGCTACAATCAGCTCGCGCGCCACGGTGAATTCGTCGGCCTGGGCGTCATAGGCAGTGCGGACGGCGGGCTTTGCCAGCAGCTCGGCTTTCAAGGTTTTGAGCGTTTTCATGCCTGGGCTTCCAGTCGTTGAAGGGCAGTTTCCATCGCGCGCCGGGGAATCGCGGTCTCGGTGTCAGGCGTGGCGTTTGACCCAGTTGCGCAACACGTCATTGACGCGGGTTTGCCAGCCTGTCCCGGTCGCGCGCAGGCGCTGCACCGTGTCAATGTCCAAACGCATGGTCACTTGAATTTTGGTGCCACTGCCCAGCGGGCGGCCCCGGCGTGCCTGTGGCTTGACCGCCTCCCATTCGGCATCGGTGAACGGGCGTGCATCGGGGTCGGCCTGGGCGGTGGCGGTAATAGCTGCATCCTCCGCCGATGTGGGCAGGATGGTTCCGGGTTTAAGTTTCGGCATAGCGTGTGACCTCGCGGCGGTTGGCTTTCCTCAAGCTGATGATGCGGCGCTCCGTGGGCTTGCCCTCGGGGCGGTCGGTGAACACCACGGCCATGATGCGCGGCCCGATGTATCCCAGCGCCGCCATGCGCGGCTCGCCATAGTCCCGGCGGTGGTCAGGCCATATCAAGGCGCTTTCCCACTCGAAGCCCGCAGCATCGGCAAGCGACACACCATGTTTTGCCCGGTTGGCTTCGTCCTTGTCCGGGTCAAACGTGATGTTCATTGGTTTATTGTAGTTGCGTTTATTCGTTTTGCAAGGATTTTTGTCGTTGCGTTATTGGCATGCTACGTTGCCCACGGCCCGCAACTTGCCCGGCTCCTTGGCGGCGTCGAACGTCACGCCGGCCTGCTCCAAAATCCACGCCTCGAATTTCTCGTGGTGCAGGCGCAGCAAATCCAGCGGGCGCACGGTGTAGTGCTTCTCAGCGGTGGCGCTGGGCTTGTGGCCTTGTATCTGCGCAATCACGCCCACCGGCAGTTCGAGCCATTCGCTCAGGCTCTTGAACGAGCGGCGCAGGCCATGCAGCGTCAGGCCCTGCACGCCGGCCACGGCGCAGGCCTTGCCGTGCTGGCGCTGCGGGTAGCTCAGGGGCTTGTCGGTGTTCGAGAACACGTAGCGACCACGCCCGGGCAGGCCGGCCAGCAGGTGATGCACATAGGGCGTGAGGGGAATCACGCGCTCGCCCTCCACTTTGTCGCGAATCGTCAGGCCACGCCACTGCACGTTCAAATCTTCCCAGCGCAAGCCCAGCAGCTCGCCGGGGCGTGCGCCAGTCAGCAGCAGGGTTTGCAGATAGGCGGATATGCCGGCGTTGCCGATGGCGCGCACAGCGGCGAACCAGACCGGCAATTGCTCACGCAGCAGGGCGTCGGACTTGACGCCGGCCTTGCCCAGTGCCTCGCGGGCGCGGCGGCTCTTGGCGGGGTTTTGCGCGGGCACGATGGCCTTGAAGTCGGGATGCTCCGCGCACCAGCTGAGGAAAGCGCGCAGCAGGCGCCAGGCCAGCCGGGCGGACGTGGGGCGGTGCTGGCCTTCGCGCTGCGCCCATGCCTCAATGGTGGCGGTGTCCAAGTCCTTCAGCGGCAGCGCCAGCAGCGGGAACAGCGGCCCGGCCACCGTGACGCCACGGCCACGGGTGCCGCTGAAGGGCTCACCACTGGCGCGGGCCAATACCGCATGGTCGCGTGCGTGACGCTCGCCCCAGTGCGGGGTGCGGTCGACGATGTAGGCGGCCCATGCTTCGTCCATCCTCAACGCATCGCGCGCGGCCTGGGCGGCTTGCGCGACGTGTGTCTCGGCTTGCACCAGGGCGGCGGCGATGGCTTCGCGCTTGGGCGTGCGCGGGTCGGTGCCTTCGTCAATCAGGCGTTGCAGTTCGCGTGCCTTCGTCCGGGCTTGCTCGATAGTCCAGGCGCTGGGGTTGCCGATAGTTGCCCGTACCGTCTTTCCCGCGTGCCGGCCTTGGAAGATGTAGGCGGGCTTGCCGGCCGGCGTTGACCTCAGTCCCAACCCTGGGACGGCGGTGTCCCACAAAAACGCCTGCTTCTTGTCGGGTGGGCAAACGAAGTCGCGCACCCTGCCGGCCGTGAATTGAACCTTTGCCATGTTGCCCCGTTTGCTTACATCGGGCCGATGTAACGGCGGATGTAAGCACTTTTCCCAAATAAAGCGCTGTATAAATCAACAGATCGCCTTGTTTTGTCATCGACTAAACAGGCCTAACATGTTGATTTACATGGATTATAACTGCATCAATCAACAGGGGTGAATACTGACTGAAACGGACTCTTAATCCGTTTGTCGTAGGTTCGACCCCTACAGGGCCCACCAAACCACTTGAAAAACCGTGCTGCGATGGTTCGCAGCACGGTTTTTTTCTTTGCAGGCCGATGTGAGGCGATGGCCCGAATCGGGCCCGCTTCTTGAGCCCGCCCCTCCCGATGCGTCCCGCCCGCCGTCCTATCGGGCTGGCTGCAGCAAAAAGCTCAGGCGTGGCGCTTCACCCAGTTGCGCAGCACCTCATTGGCGCGCGTCTGCCAGCCTGCTCCGGTTGCGCGCAGGCGCTGCACCGTGTCGATGTCCAGGCGTATGGTCACCTGCACCTTGCTGCCGCTGCCCAGACGGCGGCCTCGGCGTGCCTGCGGCTTGATTTCTTCCCATTGCGCGTCGGTGAACGGCCGTGCATCGGGGTCTGCCTGAGCGGCGGCGGTAATGGCGGCATCCTCCACGGCGGTCGGCAGGATGGTTCCGGGTTTAAGTTTCGGCATAGCGGGTCACCTCGCGGCGGTTGGCCTTCCTCAAGCTGATGATGCGGCGCTCCGTGGGTTTGCCTGCGGGGCGGTCGGTAAACACCACGGCCACGATGCGAAGTCCGATGTATCCCAGTGCCGCCATGCGCGGCTCGCCGTAATCGCGGCGCCGGTCGGGCCATATCAACGCGGTTTCCCATTCGAAGGCCGCCGCATCGGCAAGCGATACACCGTGTTTGGCCCGGTTGGCTTCATCCTTGTCCGGGTCGAACGTGATGTTCATGGGATTTATTGTAGTTGCGTTTATTTTCTTCGCAATGAATTTTTGTCGTTGCGTTATTGATGCGGATCGCCGTCAGCCATCATTCGCTTCCGGCAGCCTGCCTGGCCGCGCGCACCGGCTTGACCGAAGCCCCGCGCACCTCGATGCGCCGCTCGTCCTGCACCGCGCCGCGGGCGTCGCGCAGCTGCAGCACGTGCCGCCCGGGCCAGGGCAGCCACTGGGCTTGCGGGCCGCGGCCGACTTCGCGCGCGCCGATCCACCAGCGCAGCGCCTGCGGGTCGGCCGCGCCGGGGTCGGCCTGCAGCAGCAGGCGCTGGTTGGCGGGCGGGATGTCGGGGTCGAGCGCCAGGATGGCGCCGTCCCGCGGGCGGGTGATGCGCGCCGGCACGCGATCGGCGGCGTCGGCCGGTTTCAAGTCAAATGGGCCTGCAGCCGGCTCTGGATCTGCGCGAGCAGCTTCTGAATCGATAGTAAACACGGCCTGCTCGGTGCCGGCGATGAACCACTCGGGGCGCGCCGCCTCCAGGCCGTCGCCGAAGCGCACGCGGGTGTGGACCAGCCCGGGCGGCGGCGCGGGCGGGCGCGAGGGCGTGTGCTGGTGCAGCGCGCGCATCAGGCGGGCCCACACCGGCGCGGCGCCGCTGGTGCCGCTGACGTCCCACATCGGGCCGCCGGCGGCGTTGCCCACCCACACGCCGACGGTGTAGCGCTGCGAATAGCCCACGGCCCAGTTGTCGCGCATGTCCTTGCTGGTGCCGGTCTTGACGGCGCTCCAGAAGCGCGTGGCCAGGATGGAGTCGAGCCCGAAGGTGAGGGCGCGGGCGTTGCGGTCGGCCAGGATGTCGGAGGCGATGAAGGCGGCGCGCGGGTCGAGGGCCTGGTGGCAGCCCTCACCCCGGCCCTCTCCCGCAGGCGGGAGAGGGAGTGAATGGGCAGCGCCTGTGGCTTGGCCCACATCGCACCAGCGCCCGCCGTTGGCCAGCGCGCGGTAGGCGTTGGTCAGCTGCAGCAGGGTGACTTCGGCGCTGCCCAGCGCCAGGCTGTCGCCGTAGTAGTCGCCGCCCTGCGGCAGCGCGATGCCCAGCAGCCCCAGTTGCCGGTGAAAGGCGCGCGGCGACACCATGACGATGGTGCGCACCGCGGGCACGTTGAGCGAGGAGGCCAGCGCGCTGCGCACCGACACCCAACCCTTGAAGCTGAGGTCGTAGTTCTGCGGGATGTACAGGCCGCTGGCGGTTTGCAAATGCGCGGGCGAGTCGTGCAGCAGCGAGGCGGCCGTCAGGCGCCGCTCGGCGATGGCCTGGGCGTACAGCAGGGGCTTGAGCGTGCTGCCGGGCTGGCGCGGCGCGGTGACGGCGTCGACCTCGCCCGCGCGGCTGAGTTCGCCCGTGGAGCCGACCCAGGCCAGCACCTCGCCGCTGGCGTTGTCCAGCACCACAACCGCGCCGTCTTCGACGTGGCGCCCGCGCAGTTCCTTGATGTGCTGCTGCAGGCTTTGCAGCGCGATGCGCTGCAGCCGGGCGTCGAGGGTGCTGCGCAGGGCGACCGGCGCCGGCTGGCCCGCGGGCAGGGCGGCCAGCAGCCGGCGCGCGTAGTGCGGGGCGATGCCGTCCTGCGCCGGCCAGGCGCGGCGCGCCAGCGCCAGATCGGCCTGCATGTCCAGCGCCACGCAGTCGGTGGCCTGGCCGGGCCCGCGCATGGCCTTGAGCACACCGCAGGCGCGCTGCGCCACGCGCCCGGGGCTGGCGTTGGGCGCGCGCACCAGGGCGGCGGTGAGCGCCGCCTCGCTCTCGGTCAGGCCGTGCGGCGCCTTGGCGAACAGCGTGCGCGCCAGCGCGTCGATGCCCACCAGCTCGCCGCGCAAGGGCACCAGGTTGAGGTAGGCCTCCAGGATCTGGTCCTTGCGCCAGCTCGCCTCCAGCCGGGTGGCCATCAGCGCCTGGCCGATCTTCTGGCGCACGCTGCGCCCGCCCTGGCCCAGGCGCAGGTCTTCGTCCAGCAGACCGGCCAGCTGCATGGTCAGCGTGCTGGCGCCGCGCGTGCGGGTGTTCCACAAATTGGCCCAGGCGGCGCTGGTCACGGCGCGCCAGTCCACCCCGCTGTGCTCGTAGAAGCGCTGGTCCTCCGATAGCACCAGCGCGTGCTGCAGCGCCGGCGAGATGTCGGCCAGCGCCACCCAGGCGCCGCGGCGCACCTGGGCGTCGGTGCGCACGCGCTCGATCGGCTCGCCGTGGCGGTCCAGGATCAGCGTCTCCGAGAGCCGGTGCTCGGCGCGCACCGCCTCGAAGCTTTGCGCGTGCGCATGGCCCATGAAAGCCAGGACGCAGAGGACGCAAAAAAAACGCAGAGAACGCAAAAGAGACATCAATTCAATTGGGGTAAAACGGGAGTGACTGGGAGCACGGTGCATCAAACGCACGAGCCCCCTTTCATGAATTTTTTGCGTCCTTTGCGAGTCCTTTGCGTCCTCTGCGTTCGGCTGTTGGCAGTTACGGCTGCTTGACCTCGATCGCCGCATTGGGCGCTTCGCCGAACATCTCCGGCGCGTACAACGCCTCGACGCGGCTGGGCGGCATCTGAAAGTGGCCAGCGTTGTTCAGCCGCAGGGTGTATTCGACCTTGATGGTGCCCTTGGGCAGGTAGTCGTAATAGCTGCGGAAGGCCTCGAAGCTGCGCTCTTCGAACGCCGGCCAGCCCTGGCCTTCGCGCTTTTCGCCCTGGGTGGCGATGATGGAGTCGCGCCCCAGGCCGCTGCCCAGGATGGTGGCGCCGGCCGGGATCGGGTCGGTCACGGCCACCCAGGTCATGGGCGCGGCGGCGGTGACTTCCAGCGTCACGCGCACGATGTCGCCGCGGGTGTAGGCGCCATCGGTACCCGGACTGGCATTCGGGCCGGTGGCGTCGACCAGCGCCACGCTCTTGCGGATCTGGTAGCCCGCCGTGCGCGGCGCCAGCAGCGGCACCGCCGCCAGCGACTGCAGCGTCAGCCAGGGCTTGCCCGTGCCCTGGTGCGCCACCGTCAGCTCGCTGGTGCCGCCGGCAGGCCAGGGCAGGCTCAAGGTGTTGCCCACCAGCTGGCCGGGCAAGGCCGGCGTGCCCAGGCCGCGGCCCTGCTCGATGGTCTGGCCGGCCTTGAGCGCGTGGACGTTGCGCCAGTCCACTTGCTCGCTGTCGGTGCCCAGGCTGGCGCGGGTGATGCCGGCCACCGGCGTGGCTTCGTGCGTGCGCGAGAACTGGCGCAGCGCCAGCGAACCCCACAGGTTGGCGGTGGTGGTGCGCCAGGCGCCGTTGTTCTGCCGGCCGATGAAGCCCGTCACCAGGCGGCCCACGTCGCCGCGCCAGGCCGCATTGTCCATCACGGTCAGCAGCAGGCGCGCGGCGTTGACGTCGCCGCCGGCCATCAGCCACCACCACGCGTCGTTGGACTCGGTGCTGAAGACCAGACGCGTGCCCTGCACCGACAGGCGCGCGCGCAGCACCTGCATGGCCTCGGCCAGCTTGCGCGGCTGCTCGGGAATGGCCTTGACGCGGCGCAGCACGTTCACCCAGTCGATGACGGCGCTGGTGGGCCACTGGTTGGGCGTCAGCGTGACGCTGTCCAGCATGGCGGCGTTGGCCGCGCCGTAGCGCGACAGCGCCTCGATGGCGGCCAGCTTGCGCACGTCCAGGTCGGCGCGCGGCGACCAGTGCCTGCGCTCGATGCGGCCGGCCACGAAGTCGGCGAGGCCCTTGATCATCGCCTGGCGCGGCGCCTCGGGCAGGCGCCAGGCGGCATCCAGCCGCGCGGCCTCGTCGGTGGCGGCCAGCAGCCAAGCGGTCAGCGTGTCGCTGCCGCCGTGGGTGTCGCCGGCGCGCGGCGGAAAGTAGCTGGCCAGGCCGTCGCCGTCCAGGTAGGCCGGCAGCTGGGCCACGGTGCGCTGCCAGGCTTGCTCGTCGCCCATGCCGATGGCCTTGCTGGTCTGCTGCTCCAGGCAGGAATAGGGGTAGCGCGCCAGCCAGTCGCGGATGGCGGGCAGGCCGCCGGCCAGGCTGGGCTGCAGGGCCAGCTGCAGGCCGCCGCGCTTGGGCCCGCTGGCGGGCAGGGCGTCGGGCGGCGGCGCCACGGGCACGGTGAAGGCGCCGTCCAGCTGCACCAGCGTGGCCTGTTGCACGGCGAGCGGCACGGCCGGCACCACGCGCTGGCTGAGCTTGAGCGCGTCGCGCGCGCTGCCGTTCACATCGCGCGCCTGCACCACCCACAGCAGGGCCTCGGCGCGGGTGGCGGCCAGCTCGGGCGGGGCAGTGACGTCCCACTGCAGCTCGCGCGCCTCGCCGGCGGGTACGTCCACCGTCTGGGGCTTGAGCTCCAGCAGGGTGGCGCGCGGCGTCAGCTCGACCTTCATCGGTTGCGCCGTGGTGTTGCGCACGGTGAGCAGGGCGCTGAAGCGGTCGCCGGCGCGCACCAGCGGCGGCAGGCCGCTGATGATCTGCAGGTCCTGCGTGGTGCGCACGCTGGTCTGGCCGGTGCCGAACAGGCCCAGGCCCAGGTCGGCCACGGCGACGATCTGGAAGGTGGAGAGCGCGTCGTTCAGCGGCACCTCGATGTGCGCCTGGCCCTGCGCGTCGAGCGCGATGCGCGGCTGCCACAGCAGCAGGGTGTCGAGCAACTCGCGCGTGGGGTGGGCGCTGCCGCCGTCGCCGCCGGCCGGCACCGCCTTGCGGCCGTAGTGGCGCCGGCCGACGATTTCCATTTGCGCGGTGGCCGTCTGCACGCCCCAGGCGCGGCGCGTGAGCATGGCGTCCAGCAGGTCCCAGCTGCGGTTGGGCATCAGCTCCAGCAGTGCCTGGTCGACCGCGGCCAGCGCCACCTCGGCACCGGCGGCGGGGCTGCCGTCGGGGCGGCGAGCGGTGATCGTCACCTGGGCCTTGCCGCGCACCGGGTAGCTGGCCTGGTCGGCCTTGACCTCGACGGCCAGCTGGTGCCCGGCCGCGCCCAGCTTGAGCTCGGCCATGCCCAGGCGGAACGCGGGCTTGCTCAAATCGACCAGCGCGGTGGGCGGCACGTGGTCCTTGCTGTCGACCCAGAAGGCCTGCCACCAGGCGCGCGGCGCCTTGTAGCCCCAGGTGAAGAAGCTGTACCACGGCACCTCGTGCACGCGCCCGCGCAGCGCCAGCACGCTCACGTACACGTTGGGGCCCCAGTCGGGCTCGATCTTGAGCGCCACCGTGGGGTTCTTGCCCGTCAGCTCCAGCACCTCGGTGTGCAGGATGCCTTCGCGCTCGACCGCCACCAGGGCGGTGGCGTGGCGAAAGGGCATGCGCACCTGCAGCGTGGCCGTGTCGCCCGGCCGATAGGTCTTGCGCTCGGCCAGCACGTCCATGCGGTCGTCGTTGCGCCCGCCGAACCACAACTCGCCCTGGCCGCTGACCCACACCGAGGCGGCGGCGAGCGCGCTGCGGCCGTGCTCGTCGCGCGCGCTGGCCACCAGCTCGATCTCGCCGGGCTGCGTCAACTTGACGTTGCAGGCCAGCACCCCGTGCGGGCCGCTGGTGCCGGTGCAGACGGTGCCCAGGTCCTTGGTCTCGGTGTGGCTGTCGTAGGTGTAGAAGCCCCCCACCATGCGCTTGCGGCTGGTGAGCGTGGTGCGGGCGATGGCGCGCACGTCCAGCGGCACGCCGGCCTTGGGCTTGCCCTGCAGGTCGAGCGCCAGCACCTGTACCGGCGCGTCCTGGCGGGCGGCGGCCCAGCCCTCGGCCTTGATGCCGACGACGACGGCGGCCGGCCACAGCGTGCGCGTGGCGCGCAGGGTCTGCAACTCGCCGTTGGGGTCGGCATAGGTCGCTTCCAGCACCAGCTGGCGCGGCGCGGGCGCCGGCGCGATGGGTTCGACCACCACCTGGCCCAGGCCTTCGCGGCCCAGTGTGGCGGGCAGCTTGTCGGCCACCAGGTGGGTGTCGCTGTCGGGGGCGGCCTGGCCTTCGCCCTCGGCGGGGCGGGGCGGCTCGAAGCTGAAGGCGCCATAGTCGTCATAGGAGGGCGTGAAGCCGCGCGTCAGCGCCGACACGCGCACCGGCAGGTTGGCGGCCGCGCCGCCGCCCACGTAGCCGACCTGCACCTGCACCGGCACGCGGGTGGCGGCCACCAGCGGCGCGTCGTCGGCCGGGCCCACGCGGCCCTGCATGAGCGGCAGGCGAAATTCCTCGACGCGAAAACTGCCGCTGTCGAAGGACGGGCCGTCGTCGCCCGCGCCGCGCAGGCTGATGGCGTAGACGCCCAGCCGCGCCGCCTGCGGAATGGCGAACGTGCTTTCGGCGCTGCGCCCGCCAGTGGCGGTGGTGCGCCAGGCCAGCGGCTGGGTGTATTCCTGCCCGCTGCCCAGGTGGGTGATGACCAGGCGCGTCGGGTCCTGCTTGGGCAGGCCGAAGCCGGCCTGGGTCTCGGTGCGGATCAGGTGCTTCATCGACAGCGTTTCGCCCGCGCGCAGCAGGCTGCGGTCCAGCACCGTGTGGGCGCGCGTGTCGGGCGTGGGCTCGGCGCTGGTGGGCACGTTGAAGCGCCAGGGCTCGATGCCGCGCTGCCACGACGACCAGGTGAAGGCCATGTCGGCCACGCCGTGGTTCTGCGCCCGGGCGCTGACGAAATACGCCTGCTGGAAGTCGCCCAGCCAGTCGCCCTCGCGCGCGCAGCTGGGCGGGTTGGGCGACACGGCCTTGAAGTGCGCCAGGCCCTGCGCGTCGGTGCTGGCCTGGGCCACCGGCTTGCCGTGGCAGTCGCTGACCTGCACCGTGGCGCCGGCCACCGGCCGGCCCTGGTCCAGCGTGGTGACCCAGGCCAGCGCGTTCTCGCGCCCCAGCTTGAAGTGCACGGCCAGGTTGGTCACCAGCACGGCGGTGCGCACCACCATGGCGCGCTGCGCGCCGTAGGCCGGATCGAGCAGCGACTGGCCCAGCAAGGCGGAGCTGACTTCGAGCACGTGAAAGCCCGGCGCCAGCGGCACGCCGATGACCTCGAACGGGCGCTCGCCGGCCTTGGGTGCATCGGGCAGCGCGATGCTCTGCACGCCCGCCTGGCCGGCCAGCAGCGACACGGTGCGCGCCTCCACGCTGTCCTTGGTGTTGTCGCCCACGGGCGGCGGCAGCGGGCCCTTGACGTCGCGCGCCGCCTGTGCCCGCGGCACGAGGCGCTGCTCGTAGCGCTGCACCCGGGTGAACCAGGCGACGATGTCGGCGTCGGTCCTGGGCTGCAGGTCGTCCAGCTTCAGGTCCTTGGCCTGCAGAGCGGGCTCGACACGGCGCAGCGTGAGCGGCATCAGCGCCGGGCCGTCGGGGCCTTCGGCAAAGCGCTCGACGATGCCGAAGGGCGCGGCGGCGAACTTGGCCAGCGGCGGCAGCGGGCCGGTGGCGATCGCGAGCGGAAAGCTGTCGGCGTTGGCCAGCGGCCGGCCGCTGGCGTCCTTCAGCTCGGCCGGCAGGCTGAGCGTGAGCGTGGCGCGCTCGGGAAAGGGGCCGTCGAAGCGCAGGCGATCGAGCAGATCGTCGCCCGCGCCGCCCTCTGCCTCCTTGGGCGCGAACTCGGCCTTGTCCGTGCGCAGCCGCACGCCGCCCAGCAGCTTGCGTGCCACCGGCGCGCTGAACGTCAGCTCGATCGGGCGGATCGGCATGCAGGCGGCCTGGGCGTTTTCGCGCTCGCAGCTGGTGCTGGCGGTGAAGGGTTCGCGCACCGTGAAGGCAAAGCGGCGCTCCACCCGGTTGGCGACGCCGCTGGGCGTGGCCACGCCGGCGCCGTAGACCAGCTGCACGCGCGTGGCCGGCGTCAGGCGCCGGTTGCAGGCCAGGGTCAGATAACGCTGCGGCGCCGCCTGCGCGGCCTTGTCCAGGTCCAGCGCCTTCAGGATGGCGGCGCGCGGCTCGCCCTCGATCAGCCGCACCGGCACGCGCTCGCCCAGGCCGTCGGCCACGCAGGCGATGTGCGCCTGCGCGCTCGCGGCCGTGGCCGCGCCGTTCAGGCGCAGCACGAAGGTCTGCTCCTCCTCGATCGGCTGGTAGCTCTCGGGCCAGATGCGCTGCACGAACGGCCCGCCGGTATTGAATCGATAGCTGCTCGCGCCCGTCAATGCTGCGCCGGAAGGCGATTTGAACCCTGGAACGACGCTCAACTCGCAGCGCACGCCGGGCGGCAGGTCGGCGGCGAAGTCGTACACCCACTGGCGCGCGCCGACCCAGTGGCCCTGGCCGCGCGCCGCGCTGGCGTCGTCGCAGCGCACGGCGAGCGGCGCGGCGGCCTGCGCATCGCCGAAGCGCATCGCGTCGTGGTCGAACTTGACCGACACCTGGCGCACGCGCGCCACCTCGCCCTGGGGGCTGAGGGCGCTGATGCCGAGCGCCTGCGCCTGGATGGACGCCAGGCCGAGCAGCAGCGCCAGGGCGGCGCGCAGGTCCGGGCGGGGCGCTCGCGCCGTGCGTGCGGGTGAGAGGAAGGACATGCGGGGTTCCCGGGCCGGTTGAGCGCCCGAGGGTAGCAAACCCCGCAGGGTGGCCGATGCCGCCGGCCGGCCGCGTCAGTTGACGGTGACGTGCGCGTCCTTGACCAGCTTGGCGAACTTGTCGGTCTCGCTGCGGATTTCGCCGGCCATGTCCTCGCTGCTGTTGCCGATGGGGATGGCGCCGATGTCGGCCATGCGCTGGCCGAACTCGGGCGAGCGGATGATCTTGACCATCTCGGTGTTCAGACGCGCCACGATGTCCTTGGGCGTGGCGGCCGGCGCCAGCACGCCGAACCAGGTGCCGATGTTGAAGCCCTTGAGGCCGGCCTGGTCCAGCGTGGGCACGTCGGGCAGGGCGGCCGAACGGGTGGCGGTGGTGACGGCCAGCGGGCGCAGCTTGCCGGCCTTGATGTGCGGCAGCACCGGCGTGATGGTGTCGAAGGACATCAGGATCTGGCCGCCCAGCAGGTCGCTGGCCAGCGGGCCGCTGCCCTTGTAGGCCACGTGCGTCAGTGTGGTGCCGGTCTGCTGCTGGAACTGCATGCCGATCAGGTGCTGGGCCGTGCCGTTGCCGTTGGAGCCGAAGTTGGCGTGCTCGGGGTGGGCCTTGATGTAGCTCACCAGCTCGGTCAGGTTCTTCACCGGCGTGGCGGCGTTGACCACCAGCACGTTGGGCACCATGGCGATCATGGTGATGGGCGCCAGGTCGCGCTGAAAGTCGTAGGGCAGCTTGCTGTAGACGCTGGTGGCGATGGTGTGGTGCACGGCGCCGATCAGCAGGGTGTAGCCGTCGGGTTTGGCCTTGCTGACATAGTCGGCGCCGATGGTGGCGCCGGCGCCCGGCTTGCTCTCGACGATCACCGGCTGGCCCAGTGCGGCCGTCAGGCGCTCGCCCAGGGCGCGTGCCAGCACGTCGGTGGTGCCGCCGGCGGCAAAGGGCACGACCAGGGTGATCGGCCGGTTCGGCCAGGACTGGGCCCAGGCGCCGCCGGTGGCGGCAAGCGCCAGGGTGGCGGCGGCAGCGCGCGCCAGGGTGCGGCGCGACAGGCGAGTGGGGGTGACGGGCATGCTGGGGTCTCCGGGGTTGGAATGCTTGGCTGTGGTGGTGGGTCAGGCGACCTGGCGCTGCGGCACGTGGGCGAGCAGCTCGCACACGGCGGCCGTCACCTGCGCCGTGCTGGCCGTGCCGCCCAGGTCGCGCGTGTGCAGGCGGGGGGTGGCGGTGACTTGTTCGATGGCGTGCATCAGGCGCTGCGCGGCGGTGGCTTCGCCCAGGTGCTCCAGCAGCATCACGCAGCTCCAGAAGGTGCCGACCGGGTTGGCCACGCCCTGGCCCATGATGTCGAAGGCCGAGCCGTGGATGGGCTCGAACATGCTGGGGTAGCGGCGTTCGGGGTCGATGTTGCCGGTGGGCGCGATCCCCAGGCTGCCGGCCAGCGCGGCGGCCAGGTCGCTCAGGATGTCGGCGTGCAGGTTGGTGGCGACGATGGTGTCCAGCGTGGCCGGGCGGTTGACCATGCGCGCGGTCATGGCGTCCACCAGTTCCTTGTCCCAGCGCACGTCGGGGAACTCGCGCGCCACCTCGGCGGCGATTTCGTCCCACATCACCATGGCGTGGCGCTGGGCATTGCTCTTGGTGATGACGGTGAGCAGCTTGCGCGGGCGCGACTGCGCCAGCCTGAAGGCAAAGCGCATGATGCGTTCCACGCCCGCGCGGGTCATCATGCTCACGTCGGTGGCGGCCTCCAGCGGATGGCCCTGGTGCACGCGCCCGCCCACGCCGGCGTACTCGCCCTCGGAGTTCTCGCGCACGATCACCCAGTCCAGATCCTGCGGCCCGCAGCGCTTGAGCGGCGCGTCGATGCCGGGCAGGATGCGCGTGGGCCGCACGTTGGCGTACTGGTCGAAGCCCTGGCAGATCTTCAGGCGCAGGCCCCACAGCGTGACGTGGTCGGGAATGTGCGGATCGCCCGCCGAGCCGAACAGGATGGCGTCCTTGTCGCGCAGGGCGTCCAGGCCGTCCGCGGGCATCATCACGCCGTGGCGGCGGAAATGATCGCCCCCCCAGTCGAAGGATTCGAACTCGAAGCGAAAGCCGGCGCCGCCGTCGGCCAGCGCCTGCAACACCTGTTGGCCGGCGGGGATCACTTCCTGGCCGATGCCGTCGCCGGGGATGGCGGCGATGCGGTAAGTCTTCATGGGGGTTCCTGTCGGGATGGCTGGCGACGCAGCGATGGGCCGAGTCTAGGCAGCGCAGGCCGGGCTGGCGCGCGCCTGTGGTGAAATCATTGTTCACTTCAAGTTAACAGTGAACGCCATGAACCAAGCCATCCAGCCGGCCGACCTGGGCTTTTTTTCGACCCTGGCCAGCGCCGGCAGCCTGAGCGCCGCCGCGCGCGAGCTGGGCGTCAGCACGCCGGCCGTGAGCAAGCACCTGGCGGCGATGGAAGCGCGCCTGGGCGTGCCGCTGGTGCGCCGCACCACGCGGCGCATGAGCCTGACGGCCGAGGGCGAGCGCTACCTGGTGCAGGCGCGCCGCATCCTGGCCGACATCGACGCCCTGCACCACAGCCTGGGCGCGGCGCGCGAGACGCCCAGCGGCCTGCTGCGCGTGAACGCCACGCTGGGCTTCGGGCGCAGCCACGTGGCGCCGCTGGTGTCGCGCTTCGCGCGCCGCTATCCGCAGGTACAGGTGCAATTGCAGCTGTCGGTCAGCCCGCCGCCGCTGTCGGACAACGCGTTCGACGTCTGCGTGCGCTTCGGCAGCCCGCCCGACGCCCGCGTGCTGGCGCGCCGGTTGGCGCCCAACCGGCGCCTGCTGTGCGCGGCGCCCGCCTATTTGGCGCGGCGCGGCACGCCGGCCAGCGTGGAAGAGCTGGTGCGCCACGACTGCATCGGCATTCGCCAGGGCGACGAAGCCTATGGCCTGTGGCGCCTGGCCACGGCGCGCGGGCGGCCGCAGGCCGTCAAGATCGGCGGGCCGCTGACCACCAACGATGGCGGCGTGGCGGTGAACTGGGCGCTAGAAGGCCACGGCATCCTGCTGCGCGCCGAGTGGGACATCCAGGCCTATCTGCGCAGCGGCCGGCTGGTGGCCGTGCTGCCGCAGTACCGCTCGCCCGATGCCGACATCTACGCGGTCTATCCGCCCGGCCAGCAGCTGACGGCGCGGGTGCGGGTCTTCGTCGATTTTCTGGCGGCGGCGTTCGCGCGCCACGGCGTGCCGGCGCGCGGCGAGTGATTGGGCGAGCCGCTCAGGGCCGGGGCTCGCCCACCAGGCGCGCGCGGTGGCGCGCGATCTGGTGGCGCACCTGGGCCGGCGCGGTGCCGCCCAGGGTGTTGCGTGCGTTCAGGCTGCCGCGCAGCGACAGCACGTCGAACACGTCTTTTTCGATGGCGGGGTGAAAGCCCTGCAGCGTGGCCAGCGGCAGTTCGGACAGGTCGCAGCCATGCGCTTGCGCGGCCTTGACGGCGTGCGCCACGGTTTCGTGCGCGTCGCGAAAGGGCAGGCCCTTTTTGACCAGGTAGTCCGCCAGGTCGGTGGCCGTGGCGTAGCCCTTTTGCGCGGCGGCCTCCATGGCGGCGGCGTTGACGGTGATGCCGCCCTCCTTGGCGCCGGTGGCGGCGTTCGGCTGCCCGCCGATCATCTCGGTGAAGATGCGCAGCGTGTCGCGCAGCGTGTCCACGGTGTCGAACAGCGGCTCCTTGTCCTCCTGGTTGTCCTTGTTGTAGGCCAGCGGCTGGCCCTTCATCAGCGTGATCAGGCCCATCAGGTGGCCGACCACGCGGCCGGTCTTGCCGCGCGCCAGCTCGGGCACATCGGGGTTCTTCTTCTGCGGCATGATCGACGAGCCGGTGGTGAAACGGTCGGCGATGCGGATGAAACCGTAGTTCTGGCTCATCCACAAAATCAGCTCTTCGCTCAGGCGGCTGACGTGCACCATCACCAGGCTGGCGGCGGCCGTGAACTCGATGGCGAAGTCGCGGTCGCTCACCGCGTCCAGGCTGTTCTGGCACACGCCGTCCATGCCCAGGGTGCGCGCCACGCGCTCGCGGTCCAGCGGGTAGGTGGTGCCGGCCAGCGCCGCGGCGCCCAGCGGCAGTTGGTTGACGCGCTGGCGCACGTCGCCCAGGCGCTCCTCGTCGCGGCCGAACATCTCGGTGTAGGCCAGCAGGTGGTGCGCGAAGCTGACCGGCTGCGCCACCTGCAGGTGGGTGAAGCCGGGCAGGATGACCTCGACGTTGCGCTCGGCCACCTCGATCAGCGCCAGCTGCAGCTCGCGCAGCAGCGCGCGGATGGCGTCGATCTCGCCGCGCAGCCACAGGCGGATGTCGGTGGCCACCTGGTCGTTGCGGCTGCGGCCGGTGTGCAGGCGCTTGCCGGCGTCGCCCACCAGCTGCGTCAGGCGCGCCTCGATGTTCAGGTGCACGTCTTCCAGCGCCAGCTTCCAGTCGAACGCGCCGCTCTCGATTTCGGAGCTGATCGCGCTCATTCCGCGCTGGATGGCGACATGATCGTCTTTTGAAATGATGCCCTGCGCCGCCAGCATCTCGGCGTGCGCCAGGCTGCCGGCGATGTCGGCCGCGGCCAGGCGCCGGTCGAAGAACACGCTGGCGGTGTAGCGCTGCACCAGCTCGCTCATCGGTTCGGAAAACAGGGCCGACCAGGCCTGGGACTTGGTGTCGAGTTGGTTGCTGGACATGGCGGGTGGGAAAGAGTTGCGGCCACGCATCGGCGCGGCATGAACGGCGGCGGGCGCCCGATGAAAGGCACTTCGAGGGCCCTACACTGGGCGAGCCCATGAAGGATTCGCAAATTCTATCGACCCTGACCGAGCGCTGGCTGCCGCCGGCGCCGCCGCCGCCCGCGCCGGTGCTGGTGTTCGACGCCTGCGAGGTGGGCGTGATCCTGCGCGCCGTGCTGTACGTGGAGGCGGTGCTGGCGGTGGCGCTGATGTATGGCGCCGCCTCGCTGGCCGACTGGCTGGGCAGCGTGGCGGTGCTGACGGGCGCGGCGCTGCCGGCCACCTTGCTGTGGCTGGTGATCGGCTGCGCGCTCAAGCGCCCGCTGGCGCGCCTGAAGCCCGCCGCGCAACTGAGCGCCGGCGTGGCGCTGGGCGCGCTGGGCGGGGTGTATGCGGCCGGCACCATGGCGCTGACGGGCTTGGTCGCGCAGCCGGCCTGGCTGGCCGCCGCCTGCACCGGCGCGCTGCTGGCCGCGGGCCTGGTGGCGGGGCTGATGTGGCGTGCGCGCGGGCGCATGCCGGCGGCCACCACGGCGCGCCTGGCGGAGCTGCAGGCGCGCATCCGCCCGCACTTTCTGTTCAACGCGCTCAACTCGGCCATGGCCCTGGTGCGCGAGGAGCCGGCCCAGGCCGAGGAGGTGCTGGCCGACTTGGCGGATTTGTTTCGCCACGCGCTGGCCGACCAGCACGGCGCCTCCAGCGTGGCGCAGGAGATCGAGCTGGCGCGCCGCTACCTGGCGATCGAGCAGGTGCGCTTCGGCGAGCGCCTGAAGGTGGAGTGGGCGCTGGACCCGCGCGTGGGCGCCGCGCAGCTGCCGCCGCTGATCCTGCAGCCGCTGGTGGAAAACGCCGTCATCCACGGCGTGGAGCCCAGCGCGCAGGGCGCGCGCCTGCGCATCTCCACCCAGCTGCGCGGCGCCATGGCGCTGATCAAGATCACCAACACCGTGCCGGCCGGGCAGGGTGAGAGCGGCCACGGCATGGCGCTGACCAATGTGCGCGACCGGCTGCGCCTGCTGCACGACCTGCAGGGCAGCTTTCGTACCGCGCTGGTCGACGGGGTGTACCAGGCGCGCATCGAGATCCCGATGCCGCGCGGGGGCAACGCATGACGCTGCGCGTGCTGATCGTCGACGACGAGCCGCTGGCGCGCTCGCGCCTGCGCACGCTGCTGGGCGACTGCCGCGCGCCGGCCGCGCTGGTGGCGGGCGAGGCGGCCAACGCGGCCGACGCCATGGCGCTGCTGGCGCACCAGCGCTTCGACCTCGCGCTGCTGGACATCCACCTGCCCGGCGCCGACGGCATGCAGCTGGCGCAGGCGCTGCGCGCGCTGGAGCAGCCGCCGGCGGTGGTGTTCGTCACCGCGCACAGCGAATACGCGGTGCACGCCTTCGAGATCGAGGCGCTGGACTACCTGACCAAGCCGGTGCGACTGGAGCGCCTGCAGGTCGCGCTTCAAAAAGCGGAGCGCTTTGCGCAGAATGAACGGGCGCCAGAGGCCGATTTGGCTTCAGACGCGCTGCTGATCACCGAGCGCGGCCGAACCCTGCGCGTGCCGCTGGCCGAGGTGCTGTACCTGCGCGCCGAGCTCAAGTACGTCACGGTGCGCACGGCCGCCGCCAGCCATCTGCTGGACGGCAGCCTGAGCCAGCTGGAAGAGCGCTGGGGCGAGCGCTTCGTGCGCATCCACCGCAACGCGCTGGTGGCGCGCGCGGCCATGCGCGCGCTGGTGCGCCACGTGGATGCCGACGAGGGCGAGGGCTGGGCCGTGCAGCTGGCCGGGGTGGGCGAGGCGCTGGCCGTGTCGCGCCGCCAGCTGGCGGCGGTGCGCGCGGCACTGGGGCAGTGAGCGCGGCGCCGGGGGCGTTCTTGTAGCATCCCCATCCATGTCCCTGAAGATCACCATCGCCACCCGAGAAAGCCGCCTGGCCCTGTGGCAGGCCGAGCACGTCAAGGCGCTGCTGCAGCAGCGCGGCCACCAAGTCACCCTGCTGGGCATGACCACGCGTGGCGACCAGATCCTGGATCGCAGCCTGTCCAAGGTGGGCGGCAAGGGCCTGTTCGTGAAGGAGCTTGAAACCGCGCTGGAAGAAGGCCGCGCCGACATCGCCGTGCATTCGCTGAAAGACGTGCCGATGGATTTGCCGCCCGGCTTCGCGCTGGCCGGCGTGATGGCGCGCGAAGACCCGCGCGACGCCTGGGTGTCCCCGCACTACGGCCGGCTGGAGGATCTGCCCACGGGCGCGGTGGTCGGCACCTCCAGCCTGCGCCGCACCGTGTTGCTGCGCGCGCTGCGCCCCGATCTGCGCATCGAGCCGCTGCGCGGCAACCTGGACACGCGCCTGCGCAAGCTGGACGAGGGCCTGTACGCCGGCATCGTGCTGGCGGCGGCGGGCCTGAAGCGCCTGGGCCTGGCCGCGCGCATCCGCCATGTGTTCGACACCGAGCAGATGCTGCCGGCCGCGGGGCAGGGCGCGCTGGGCATCGAGACGCGCGCCGGCCGCGCCGAGCTGGCGCAGGCGCTGGCGCCGCTGGCCGACGCCGCCACCACCTTGTGCACCGCCGCCGAGCGCGCCGTCAGCCGCGCCATGGGCGGCAGCTGCTCGATGCCGCTGGCCGCGCACGCCACGCTGGAGGGCACACAGATGCTGTTGCGCGCCGCCTGGGGCGACCCCGAGGGCGCGCCCGGCCTGGTGCGCGCCAGCGAGCGCGCCGACGTGCGCACGCCCGAGCAGGCCGAGGCCCTGGGCCAGCGCGTGGCCGCTGCGCTGCGCGCCGGCGGCGCGCACTGAGTCGGACGTTTCCCGCATGCCCGCCCCGCGCGTGCTCGTCACCCGCCCGGCCGCCGCCGCCGCGGCCTGGGTGGCGCAACTGGCGCGCCACGGCATCGCCGCCGAGGCGCTGCCGCTGATCGAGATCCTGCCCGAACCGCTCACGGGCAGCCTGGCGCAGGCGCGCCGGCAGCTGTCCCGCTACGCCGCCGTCATGTTCGTCAGCGGCAACGCCGTCACCAGCTTATTGGGGTCAGATCACATTTATTTTGATAAATCGGGGTCAGATCACGATTATTTTGAACAAAACTCGGCTGCAGTGCCGACGGATCAAGCGCAAGCAGCTATTGAAACCAGAGCGTGGTCGCCCGGCCCGGGCACCACGCAGGCGCTGCTGGCCGCCGGCTGGCCGCGGGCGCGCATCGACGAGCCGGCGGCGGATGCCGCCCAGTTCGACTCCGAAGCTCTGTGGGCGCAGGTGGCGCCGCAGGTGCGCGCCGGCCTGCGCGTGCTGATCGTGCGCGGGGGCGACGCCGCCGGCCGCCTGGCCGGGCGCGACTGGCTAGCCCAACGGCTGCAGCAGGCCGGGGCGCAGGTCGATCAGCTGCTGGCCTATCGCCGCGCCGCGCCGGTGCTGGCGGCGGCCGCGCGCTCGCGCGCGCTGGCAGCCGCCGCCGACGGCACGCTGTGGCTGTTCAGCAGCTCGGAGGCGGTGGCCAATTTGCGCCAATGCCTGCCCGCCGCCGACTGGCGCGGCGCGCGCGCGCTGGCCACGCACCCGCGCATCGCGCAGGCCGCGCGCGAGGCTGGCTTCGGCGCGGTGGCGGACACGCGTCCGGCGCTGGCCGACGTGGTGGCGTCGATAGAATCGCTGGCATGAATCCCGAGCCGCCGCCCGCCGCGCCCGCCGTCGAAGCCGCGCCGCCGGCGCTGCCGCCCGCGGCGCCCGCTGCGGTCCCGGCTCAGGGGGCGACGGCCGGCCCGGCCGCGCGACCGGGCGCGCCCGGCCCTGGCCTGATCGTGGCCTGGGTGGTGGCCGTGCTGGCCCTGGCGGCGGTGCTGCTGCTGTGGCAAAAGGTCTCGTCCATGCAGGAGCAGCTGGCGCGCCAGAGCGCCGACGCCAACAGCAAGTCGGTTGAGGCGCGCACCCTGGCGCGGCAGGCCGACACCGAAGTGCGCGATGCGCTGGGCCGGCTGGCCGCGCTGGACGGCCGCGTGGGCGACCTGACTGCCTACCGCAGCCAGATGGAAGAGCTGGTGCAAAGCGTGGCGCGCAACCGCGACGCCAACCTGGCCGCCGAACTCGAATCCGCCCTGCGCGTGGCGCAGGACCAGGCGCAGCTGACCGGCAGCGTGCAACCGCTGCTGGCCGCGCTGCGCAGCGCCGAGCGGCGCGTGGCCGCCAGCAGCGATCCGCGCCTGGCGCCGGTGGCGCGTGCCGTGGCGCACGACCTGGAGCGCGTCAAGAACGCCAGCATCACCGACACCGCCGGCGTGCTGGCGCGCATCGACCAGGTGCTGCGCCAGGTGGACGAACTGCCGGTGGCCAACGCCGTCGGCCGCGAGCGCAGCGGCACCACGCTGCGCGAGCGTGCCCAGCCGGCGCCTGTCACCTGGTGGCAGCGCTGGAGCCGCAGCGTGCTGGACGAGGCGCGCGACCTGCTGCGCGTCAGCCGCATCGAGCGGCCCGAGGCCAGCATGCTCAGCCCCGACCAGGCCTTCTTCGTGCGCGAAAACCTCAAGTTGCGCCTGCAGGGCGCGCGCCTGGCGCTGCTGGCGCGCCAGTACGAGGCCGCGCGCGCCGACCTGGCGGCCGCCGCGGCCTCGCTGGGCACCTGGTTCGACCCCGCCTCGCGCCGCACGCAGGCGGCCGCCACGCTGCTGCAGCGCATTCGCGGCGAAACCCACGACGCCGCGCTGCCCAGCGTCGACGACACCCTGGTGGCGCTCAGCCAGGCCGCCGCCGCCGCTCAGGCCCGCTGATCGCCGCCCCGACCATGCGCGCCGCCCTCTGGTTGATTGGCCTGTTTGCAGCCGCCGTGGCGCTGGCCCTGTTTGCCGGCGACAACGACGGCACCGTCACGGTGTTCTGGCCGCCGTACCGGGTCGATTTGTCCGTCAATTTGGTGCTGCTGCTGCTGGCGCTGCTGTTTGCCCTGCTGTACGGCGCGCTGCGCACCGTCGCCGCCGTGCTGGAGCTGCCGCGCCAGGCGCGGCGCTGGCGCACCCAGCAGCGCGAGCGCGCCACCAACGGCCTGCTGATGGATGCGCGCGTGCAGTTCACTGCCGGGCGCTTTTTGCGCGCCCGCAAGGCGGCCGAGGCGGTGCTGGCGCGCGTGCATGCCAGCGACCCCGACAAGCAGGGCGCGCCGGGGGTGCTGGGCCTGCGCACGCTGGCCCACCTGACGGCCGCCGAAAGCGCGCACGCGCTGCAGGACGAAGCCACGCGCACGCGCCACCTCGACGCCGCCCTGGCCGTGGCCAGCAGCCACGGCGCCGCCGCCGAACTGCGCGAGGCCGTGCTGCTGCGCGCCGCGCACTGGGCGCTCAACGGGCAGGACCCGGCCGCCGCGCTGGCGCGCCTGGGCGAGCTGCCCACCGGCGCGCAGCGGCGCACTGCCGCGCTGCGCCTGAAGCTCAAGGCCGCGCGCCAGGCCGGCCACATGGCCGACGCCATGGAGACCGCGCGCCTGCTGGCCAAGCACCGCGCGTTCTCGCCGCAGGCGGCCGCCAGCCTGCTGCGCGGCCTGGCCGCCGAGCAGATCGCCGGCGCCTACGACGGCGAGCAGCTGCGCCCGATCTGGGCCGCTGGCTGGCCCCCGTGTGGGACGACATGCTGGCCCAGCCCGAGGTCTTCACCGACGCCCAGCGCGTGCGCCTGGCCCAGGTGCTGGAGCAGGCCCTGAGCGAGCAGGGCGCCGATGCCGAATGGCTGGCGCGCATCGAGTCGGCCCAGCAGGCCCATCCGCGCGACGCCACGCTGCAGTACCTGGCCGGCATGGCTTGCCTGCGGCGCGGCCTGTGGGGCCGCGCGCAGCTGCTGCTGGCCCAGGCCGCCCGCACGCTGGACGATGCCCCGTTGCGCCGCAATGCTTGGCGTGCGCAGGCGCGCCTGGCCGAGGAGCGCGGCGACGAGCAGGCCGCGGCGCAGGCCTGGCGGCAGGCCGCGCAGACCTGATCGCCTGCATCCCACCGGCGCCGTGATACGACGTCATAAATCGGCTTTTCTTGACTATGATGCGAACATGATGATCGCGCATCGCCCCCCCCGCAGCCGCCCGCGTTCCCTCACGGTCGAGGTGGTCGAGGCGGTGGGCGACCGCATCCGCGACGGCAGCCTGGCGGCCGGCGCCAAGCTGCCGCGCGAGGCCGACCTGATGGCCGACTTCGGTGTCAGCCGCACGGTGGTGCGCGAGGCGATTTCGCGCCTGCAGGCCGCAGGCATGGTGGCCACGCGCCACGGCGTGGGCACCTTCGTGGTCGGCGCGGGCGACACGGTGGCGTTTCGCATCGACCCCGAGCAGATGGCCACGCTGCAGGACGTGATCGACGTGCTGGAGCTGCGCATCGCGCTGGAGACCGAATGCGCCGGCCTGGCGGCGGCGCGCCGCACCGAAGACCAGTTGCAGGCCATCCGCGAGGCCCTGGCGGCCTTCGTGGCGGCGCGCGAATCGGGGCAGGATGCGGTGGGGGCGGACTTCCAGTTTCACCTGGAGATCGCGCGCGCCACCCACAACCGGCACTTCGTCGAACTGATGAACACCCTGGGCCTGAGCATGATTCCGCGCGTGCGCCTGGCGACCGGTCAGGCGCCGACGGGCGAGGAGTGGGCCTATCTGGGGCGCGTCAGCGCCGAGCATCAGAGCGTGCTGGACGCCATTGCGCGCCAGGACGTGGAGGGCGCGCGCGCGGCCATGCGCACGCATCTGGCCAACAGCCGGCAGCGGCGCCAGCTGGCGGCGCACGGCCATTGAGCCGAATGGCGAATCAGGGTTTGCACCAAGAAAGACCCTCGACTTTTAGTTGTACGATGTCGTATCAGTAAGTCGTGGAGATGCAATGACCCCCAACGAGCTCAAGACGGCCCTGTCGACCGGCCTCTTGTCCTTTCCCCTGACCGATTTCGACGCCGAGCTGCGCTTTGCGCCCAAGCCCTATGCCGCGCGCCTGGAGTGGCTGATGCCCTACGGCGCCAGCGTGCTGTTTGCCGCCGGCGGCATGGGCGAGTTCTTTTCGCTCGAGCCGGGCGAATACGCCGACGTGGTGAAGGTCGCGGCCGCCACCTGCGGCCAGCGCACGCCCATCGTCGGCGCCAGCGGCGGCGGCACCACGCTGGCCATCCAGTACGCGCAGGCCACCGAGCGCAGCGGCGCCGCCGGCATCCTGCTGATGCCGCACTACCTGACCGAGGCTGGGCAGGAGGGCCTGGTGGCGCACATCGAGGCGGTGTGCAAGAGCGTGCGGATCGGCGTCATCGTCTACAACCGCGGCGCCTGCAAGCTGACGGCCGAATCGGTCGAGCAGTTGGCCGAGCGCTGTCCCAACCTGATCGGCTTCAAGGACGGGCTGGGCGACATCGAGCGCATCGTGCAGATCCGCCGCCGCGTGGGCGATCGGCTGGTCTACATCGGCGGCATGCCGACGCACGAAATCTACGCGCAGGCCTACCAGGCGCTGGGCGTGCCCACCTATTCGTCGGCGGTGTTCAACTTCATCCCGCGCACCGCCATCGACTTCTACAAGGCCTACGCCCGGGGCGATTCGGCCACCGTCAACCGCCTGCTCGACGAGTTTTTCTTGCCCTACATCGCCATCCGCAACCAGGGCGCGGGCTATGCTGTCAGCATCGTCAAGGCCGGTGCGGCGCTGGTCGGCCATGGCGCCGGCTCGGTGCGCCCGCCGCTGTCCGACCTCAAGCCGCAGCAGCGCGAACAGCTCAAGCTGCTGATCGACCGCCTGGGCGCGCAGTAAGTGCCATCCGTTTCCCAACCCGTCCCCCAACCGAGGAGATCAACCATGAAAAAAACTCTTGCCGGCATCGTCCTGGGCCTGGCCAGCGTGGCCGCCTTTGCCTGGCCCACCAAGACCGTCACCATCGTGGTGCCGTTCCCGCCCGGCGGCTCCACCGACATGATCGCGCGCACCATCTCGGCCAAGCTGGGCGAGAAGATCGGCGGCACCGTGGTGGTCGACAACAAGGCGGGCGCCACCGGCACCATCGGCGCCGCCCAGGTGGCGCGCAGCGAGCCGGACGGCTACACCCTGCTGGTGGCCTCGCTGGGGCCCTACGTGATCGCGCCGCACCTGATGAAGGTGCAGTACGACGCGCTCAAGGACCTGGACCCGATCACCGTCGCGGTGCGCGCGCCCAATGTGCTGGTGGTGCCCGCCGCCTCCAAGTTCAAGACGCTGAGCGACGTGCTGGCCTACCTGATGGCCAACCCGGGCAAGATGAGCTTTGCCACCTCGGGTGCCGGCAGCAGCGACCACCTGACGTCCGAGCTGTTCTGGCAGCAGACCGGCACCAGCGGCCTGCACGTGCCCTACAAGGGGGGCGGTCCGGTGATGACCGACCTGCTGGGCAACCAGGTGGATTCGTCCTTCATGAACATCAACACCGCGCTGCCGCAGATCCAGGCGGGCAAGCTGCGCCCGCTGGTCATCACCAGCGCCAAGCGCTCGCCTCTGCTGCCCGACGTGCCCACGCTGGAGGAAAGCGGCATCAAGGACGCCAACGTCTACTCCTGGCAGGCCGTTGCCGGCCCGCACGGCATGTCGGCCGAGCTCAAGAACCGCTTGCAGCGCGACATCGCCGCCATTCTGAGCGAGCCGGCCACCAAGGCCAAGCTGGAGGGACTGGGTTTCGAGCTGGTGCTGAACACGCCCGAGGAGTTCGCCAAGTACGAGGCAACGGAGTACGCTCGCTGGCAAAAGCTGATCCACGATCGCCACATCACGGCCAACTGATCGAGCCCTGAGCCAGGCGGACACGCGCCGTGTCCGCCTGGTTTTACAAGCAGAATAGGCCCCCAGCGCTTGCCAGTCAAGCGCGATCAGCTATCGATACAATAGTAATCGACGTTTGTCGATCAAGCCTGCCCATCCCATGACTGCTCCCGTCGTCCAGCGCATGCAGGTTGTTCCCGTTGCCGGGCGCGACAGCATGCTGCTCAATCTGTCCGGCGCGCACGCGCCGTTTTTCACCCGCAACCTGGTCATCGTGACCGACAGCGCCGGCCACACCGGCCTGGGCGAGGTGCCGGGTGGCGAGAAGATCCGCCAGACGCTGGAAGACGCCCGCGCCCTGGTCGAGGGCCGCGCCATCGGCGCCATGCACGCCATCCTGAACGACATGCGCAGCCGCTTTGCCGACCGCGACGCCGGCGGGCGCGGCCTGCAGACCTTTGATCTGCGCACCACCATCCACGCCGTGGCCGCCGTCGAATCGGCCCTGCTCGACCTGCAGGGCCAGCACCTGGGCGTGCCGGTGGCGGCCCTGCTGGGCGAGGGCCAGCAGCGCGACGCCGTGCAGATGTTGGGCTACCTGTTTTTCGTCGGCGACCGCGGCAAGACCGATCTGCCCTACGCCAGCGAGCCCGACGCCGAGGACGACTGGCTGCGCCTGCGCCACGAACCGGCCCTGACGCCGGCGGCCGTGGTGCGCCTGGCCGAGGCCGCGCAGCAGCGCTATGGCTTTCAGGACTTCAAGCTCAAGGGCGGGGTGCTGCGCGGCGACGAAGAGGTCGAGGCCGTCAGCGCCCTGCACGAGCGCTTTCCGCAGGCGCGCGTCACGCTGGATCCCAATGGGGGCTGGCTGCTCAAGGATGCGATCCGTCTGGGCCAGAAGATGCGCGGCGTGGTGGCCTACGCCGAAGACCCCTGCGGCGCGGAGGAGGGCTTCTCGGGCCGCGAGGTGATGGCCGAGTTTCGCCGTGCCACCGGTCTGCCCACGGCCACCAACATGATCGCCACCGACTGGCGCCAGCTGGCGCACGCGCTGTCGCTGCAGGCGGTCGACATCCCGCTGGCCGACCCGCATTTCTGGACCCTGGCCGGCAGCGTGCGCGTGGCGCAGACCTGCCGCGACTGGGGCCTGACCTGGGGCAGCCACTCCAACAACCATTTCGATGTCTCGCTGGCCATGTTCACCCACGTCGGCGCCGCCGCTCCCGGCAAGGTGACCGCCATCGACACGCACTGGATCTGGCAGGACGGCCAGCGCCTGACCAAGGAACCGCTCATGATCGAGGGCGGCTACGTACAAGTGCCCAGGAAGCCCGGCCTGGGCATCGACATCGACATGGTCGAGGTCGAGAAGGCCCACCAGCTTTATCTGCAGCACGGCCTGGGCGCGCGCGACGACGCCGTGGCCATGCAATACCTGATCTCCAACTGGCGCTTCGATCCCAAGCGGCCTTGCCTGGTGCGCGATTGACAGGACTCCCCCCGTTGCTCCACTCGCTGCGCGATGTTGCGCCTCCCCCCTCGGGGGGCATCGCCAGTGGCCGGGGGAACCCCGGCCACGGCGATCGCTGGCTTGGCCTGCTCCGCGGCCATTCGATGCCAGACACGCGGAATCGATAACCGAGCGGCCGATTGGACGCACCACCAACCACTTTGCTCCATGACCACACTGAAATCCTTCGACGCCCGCACGGGCCAGCCCATCGATCCGCCGGTCGGCCACCCGCTGCTGGCCACCACGCCCGAACAACTCGACGCCATCGCGCAGGCCGCTGCCGCTGCCGCACCGATCTGGGCTGCCAGCGACGGCGCGGTGCGCGCCAGGCTGCTTGACGCACTGGCCACGGCGCTCGAGGCGCAGCGCGAAGAGCTGGTCGCCCTGGCTGACGCCGAGACCGGCCTGGGCCCGGCGCGCCTGCAGGGCGAGCTGGACCGCACCGCGTTTCAGCTGCGGCGCTTTGGCCGCATGGCGCAGGACGGCGTGCCGTTTCGCCACGTTGACGACCCGGCGGTGGCGGGCGCCGCGCCGGTCGGCCACCCGGCCATGCTGCGCGTGCGCGTGCCGTTGGGGCCGGTGGCGATGTTCGCGGCCAGCAACTTCCCGTTTGCCTTCTCGGTGCTGGGCGGTGACACCGCGGCGGCATTGGCCGCCGGCTGCCCGGTGGTGGTCAAGGCGCACAACGGCCATCTGCTGCTGGCGGGCCGCGTGTTCGCGCTGATCCAGGCCGTGCTCAAGGCGCAGGGCCTGCCGGCGGGGCTGATCGGCCTGGTGCAGGGCGAGGGCAATGCCATCGGCACCCAGCTCATCCGCCATCCGGCCATTGCCGCCGGCGCCTTCACAGGCTCGACGCGCGGTGGCGCCGCGCTGCAGGCCGAGGCCAGCGCTCGCCCGCGGCCGATTCCGTTCTACGGCGAGCTGGGTTCGGTCAATCCGGTCATCGCGCTGCCGCACGCCCTGCGCGCCAAGGGCGCCGAGCTGGCGGCCACGCTGGCCGGCTCGATCACGTTGGGCAGCGGGCAGTTCTGCACCAGCCCGGGGGTGATCGTGCTGCTCGACGATCCGGCCAGCGATGCCTTTGTGCAGCAGCTCACTACAGCCCTGGTCGCGCAGCAGCCGCACGCCATGCTCACGCCCGGTCTGCGCCAGGCCTTTGACGCGGGGGTGGGGCGCTGGACGCAAGCCGGCGTGCAGCCGCTGCTGCTGGAGGCTGCCGACGCCGCCGAGCCGCCGCGCCCGGTGCTGGCCCAGGTCGACGCCGCCCGCTTCATCGGCACGCCGCAATTGCACGACGAGGTGTTCGGCCCCGCCAGCCTGATCGTGCGCGCGCACTCGGTGGCCGAGGTGGTGCAGGTGCTGCAGGCCCTGGGCGGCAGCCTGACCGTGACGCTGTGGGGCGCCGGTGAGGAAAGTGCCGATACCCAGGCGCTGGTGCGCGCGGCCATGCAGATGGCCGGCCGCGTGCTGTTTGCCGGCGTACCCACCGGCGTGGCGGTGACCGCCGCGCAGCAGCATGGCGGCCCTTGGCCTTCATCCACTCAACCGCTGTCCACCTCGGTCGGTGACGCTGCGCTCGACCGTTTTCTGCGACCAGTGGCGCTGCAGGACATGCCGGCATGGCTGGCGGCCCGTGCTGGCCGGCCGGTCTAAGGCGGCGGCAGCGGTATCACTCAACAGGAGTTCTCGTCATGACCGCAACCGACGTCCGCCCGCCGCACATCATCCGCATGCATGCGGCGGACAACGTGGCCATCGTCGCCAACGTCGGCGGCCTGGAGGCCGGCACCGTGCTGGAGGGCGGGCTGACCCTGCTCGAGCGCGTGCCGCAGGCGCACAAGGTGGCGCTCGTCGATCTGCCCGAGGGCGCGCCCGTGCTGCGCTACGGCATTGCCATCGGCTACGCGCTCAGACCCATCCGGGCCGGCAGCTGGGTGCACGAGCGCCTGCTGCGCATGCCCGAGGCGCACACGCTCGAGGGCCTGCCCAAGGCCAGCGTGCGGCCCCAGCCGCTGCCGCCGCTGGAGGGCTATACCTTCGAGGGCTATCGCAATCCCGACGGCTCGGTCGGCACGCGCAACCTGCTGGCCATCACCGAGACCGTGCAGTGCGTGGCCGGCGTGACCCAGTTCGCGATCGAGCGCATCAAGGCCGAGCTGCTGCCCAAGTACCCCAACGTCGACGGCGTGGTGGCGCTGGAGCACAGCTATGGCTGCGGCGTGGCCATCGACGCACCCGACGCGCTGGTGCCGATCCGCACCGTGCGCAACCTCAGCCTCAACCCCAACTTCGGCGGCGAGCTGATGGTGGTCAGCCTGGGCTGCGAGAAGCTGCAGCCGGCGCGCCTGATGCCGCCCGGCAGCATGCCCCTGGTCGACGAGCGGGTGATTGCCGACGTCGGCGCCAATGCCGAGCCCCTGCTGGACGTCGTCGTGCTGCAGGACGAGGCGCACGTGGGCTTCATGTCCATGGTTGAGTCCATCATGCGCCAGGCCCAGGTGCACCTGGAGCGCCTGAACGCACGTCGGCGCGAGACCGTGCCGGCCAGCGAGCTGGTGGTGGGCGTGCAGTGCGGCGGCAGCGACGCCTTCAGCGGCGTCACCGCCAATCCGGCGGTGGGCTTTTGCACCGACCTGCTGGTGCGCGCCGGAGCCAGCGTGATGTTCTCCGAAGTGACCGAGGTGCGCGACGGCATCGACCAGCTCACCGCCCGCGCCGCCAGCCCCGAGGTGGCCGACGCCATGATCCGCGAGATGGCCTGGTACGACGCCTACCTGCAGCGCGGCGGCGCCGACCGCAGCGCCAACACCACGCCCGGCAACAAGAAGGGCGGCCTGTCGAACATCGTCGAGAAGGCCATGGGCTCGATCGTCAAGTCGGGCAGCTCGACGATTTCCAACGTGCTGGCGCCCGGCGAAAAGCTGCGCGCCAAGGGCCTGACCTATGCCGCCACGCCTGCCAGCGACTTCATCTGCGGCACGCTGCAGATGGCCGCCGGCATGAACCTGCACGTGTTCACCACCGGCCGCGGCACGCCCTATGGCCTGGCGGCCGTGCCGGTTATCAAGGTGGCCACGCGCAGCGCGCTGGCGCAGCGCTGGCACGACCTGATGGACATCAATGCCGGCCAGATCGCCGACGGCGACGCCACCATCGAGCAGGTGGGTTGGGAGCTGTTCCAGCTGATGCTCGACGTCGCCAGCGGCCGCAAGAAGACCTGGGCCGAGCACTGGAAGCTGCACAACGCGCTGGTGCTGTTCAACCCGGCGCCTGTCACCTGATCTGCCGCGTGCCGGCCGGCTGGGCGGTTCCACGCTGCAGCTGCTCATACACCGCCGTCGCCAACGTCTGCAACGCCGGCCGCGGCAACTCGCCCGTGAGGGCGTAACCGAAGCCGCGCTCGACCCAGTAAAAGCTGGCGACCGGGCCCTGCTGGTCGAAGCGGAAGGCTTCGAGCGGTGTGCCGTCGAGCGCGCCCAGGTACAGGGTGATGCGCTGGCCCGTGGCGCTCTGGTACATGAACTGCGCGCGCGCGCCTGCGTCGCCCGGCAGCAGGCGCCCGCCGACCAGATCGAAGCCCTGGGCCTGCAGCCGCGGCACCGTCAGCGGGCGCGCCAGGCGTTTGGACAGCCACTGCACCAGGTGCTCCTGTTGGTCGGCGGCCACCTCGACCGGGTGGCGCTGCTCGGGTTGGTAGACGGCGTAGGCCACCGCCGCCTGGCGCGCGAACTGCGCCGGCGGCGTGCTCGCGGCGACGGCCTGCGCCGCGTCGCCGGCCTGCCGCCCGTGCAGGCCCCAGCCCAGGCCGAAGGCCAACACCCAGCCTGCCGCCATGCCGGCCCAGGCCATGCGGCGCCACTGGTTGGCCTGCGTGTCGTGCCAGCGGCCGGCGGCACCCAGCACGGCCTCGGGCAGCGGGCGGTCCAGCCAGTCGTGGTGCAGCGTGCGCAGCGCCTCGCGTTGCCGGCGCCAGGCCTCGGCCTGCGCGTGCGCCGAAGGATCGAGCGCGGCGTCCAGCGCCTCGGCCCGGGCCGCGGGCAGGCGGCCGTCGACCAGGGCGTGCAGCTCGTCGGGGTGCAGGGGGGCGGGGCGGCTGGCGGTCATGGGGGCATCACTTCAGGCGGCGCAAGGCGGTGTTCGGGTGGGTGGGACGCTGCGGCGCGCGCGTGGGCGTTTGCTCCATCAGGGCCCGCATGCGTTCGCGCGCGCGGGACAGGCGCGACATCACCGTGCCCAGGGGCACGCCCAGCACGCGCGCCACGTCGGCATAGGCCATGTCTTCCAGCGTCACCAGCAGCAGCACGGCGCGCTGCTCGGCCGGCAGGCGCTGCAGGCAGCGGTCGAGGTCGAGCCCGGTGTCAGCGGCCACGTCCGCCGCGCCGGCGACGGAGGCCAGCGCCTCGTCGTCCAGCGCCTGCACCGGCAGCAGGGCGCGGCGCTGGTTCAGGTACAGGTTGTGCATCAGGGTGAACAGCCAGGCGCGCAGATTGCTGCCGTGGCGCCACAGCGGCCACTTGCGGCAGGCGCGCTCCAGCGTGTCCTGCACCAGGTCGTCGGCGGCCCAGGCGTCGCCCGTCAGCGCGCGCGCATAGCGGCGCAGTCCGGGCAGGTGCTCGACGATCTGCGCGTGGTTCATGCGGCTGCGGAGGGTTCAGGGCATGGCGGTGTGCCACAGGTTGATCTTGCCGTCGCCGCCCTTGTCGCCGGGCTTGCTGTCCTTGCTCCAGTAGTACAGCGGCTTGCCCTTGTAGGCCACCTGCTGGGTGCCGTCCTCGCGCTGGATCAGGCTGTAGCCCTCGCCGCTGGGTGCCATGGTGGCGGTCAGCGGCGGCCAGTTGGTGGCGCAGCCGTCGTTGCAGGCCGACTTGCCGCTGCCCGCCGCATCCTTGTCGAAGGTGTAGAGCGTCATGCCGCTGGGGCCGACGAGTGCGCCATCGTGGACGCTCACCTGGGCCTGGACGAACGTGGGGCCGCCGGCCACGGCGAGGGCGACGAGCAGGGTTTTGAAGGGGATCATGGTGTTCTCCGTGCAGGTGTCGGCGTGCGTGATTGCGGCCTGACGAGGGATGAACACCGCGGGCGGGGCTTTTATTCCACGGCCCAGGCAAAAAATCAGCGATGGCGGCTCTTGAGCGCCCGCTCCACCTCGCGCTTGCCCTCGCGCTCGCGGATGGTGTCGCGCTTGTCGTGCGTGGCCTTGCCCTTGGCCAGCGCGATCTCGCACTTCACGCGGCCGTTCTTCCAGTGCAGGTTGATGGGCACCAGGGTGTAGCCCTTTTGCTCGACCTTGCCGATCAGCCGCTGGATCTCGTCCTTTTTCATCAGCAGCTTCTTGGTGCGCACGGCGTCGGGGCGCACATGGGTGCTGGCGGTGCCCAGCGGGTTGATCTGGCAGCCGATGACGAACAGCTCGCCGCCGCGGATCACCACATAGCCGTCGGTCAGCTGCGCCTTGCCGGCGCGCAGGGCTTTTACCTCCCAGCCTTCCAGCACCATGCCGGCCTCGAAGCGTTCCTCGAAGAAATAATTGAACGCGGCCTTCTTGTTCTGGGCAATGACCGGGTTGGTGGAAGCGGGCTTTTTCTGGGTCGCCATCGGGGCTATATATGGGGCAGGCGGCCGCTTGCAAGCGGCACCGGCGCGCGCGGGGCACCTTAAAATCAGGAGCAATCGCGCATTCTATGAAATCCGTCCACAAGTCCGTCCTGATCTGGTACTCGCCGGCCGAGATGTACGCGCTGGTCACCGACGTGGCGCGCTACCCGGAGTTTTTGCCCTGGTGCGACCACGCGCGCGTGCTGTCCGAGACCGAGACGGGCATGACCGCCGAGGTCGGCATCGCCTTCAAGGGCGTGAAGCAGAGCTTTACCACCCGCAACGAGCACGTGCCCGAGCGCGAGGTGCGCATGCACCTGGTCGATGGCCCGTTTTCGCGGCTGGAGGGCGACTGGCGCTTCATGCCGGTGGGCGACGGCACGCAGCGCGCCTGCCGCATCGACCTGAAGCTGGACTACGGCTTTTCCAACTCGGTGCTGGCGGCCGTGGTGGGCCCCGTGTTCGACCGCATCGCCACCAGCATGGTGGATGCCTTCGTCAAGCGCGCCGAGCAGGTGTACGGCGCGGCGATGTGATGGACGGTCTGATTGCGGTGCTGCTGGTGCGCTCGCCCGGTCCGCGGCGGATCGAGCAGCGCGAGCTGCGCCTGCCCGCGGGCAGCACGCTGGGCCAGGCGCTGGATGCGGCCGGCTGGCCGGTCGAAGAGGGTCTCGACGTCGGCATCTGGGGCCGCAAGGCGCCGCTGGACCGAGTGCTGCGCGATGGCGACCGGGTGGAGCTGTACCGGCCGTTGACGGTGGACCCGAAAATCGCGCGGCGCGAGCGCTTCGGCCGGCAGGGGGCGCGCACGGCAGGTCTGTTTGCCCGCCGGCGCCCCGGCGCCAAGCCCGGCTACTGACCACGAAAAACGGCCCGCGCGGGCCGTCGGCCGGTGCGCGCGGGCCGCGGGCGCTACTTGCAGCTGGCGGCGATGATCTCGTTGACCCGCTTGAGCTCGGCCGCGCGCTGCGTGTCGTCCAGCACCTCGCGCTCGCCCTGGGCGTTGACGCGCGCCATGCGCATGCCCGAATCCAGCGTGGCCTTGGCGCCCTGGGCGCGCTTGCAGTTGTCGGCGCGCGCGGCAACCTGGCGGGCCTCGTCGGCCTTTTGCTTGGCCGCTTCGGCGGCCTCGGCCTGCTTTTTCTTGTCTTCCAGCGCCTTGTCGACGCCCGGCGCCGGGGCCTTGGCGGCGGTCACCGCGGCCGATGCCGCAGGGGCGGCAGCCTCGGCCGCAGCGGGCGCGGCCGCCGGCGCGGCGCCGCCACGCGGTTGCGTCACGATGTTCTTGGCCGGCACGTCGGCCGGCGGCGCGCGGTCGCTGAACACGCGGCGGCCGTCCTTGTCGATCCACTGGTACTGCGCCATGGCCGACAGGCTGGCCAGCAGCAGGCCGGCGAGGAGGAGGGGGCGATGCAGGGTCATGGGACGCCCAGTGTAGCGTCAGGTGACGAAAAGTTGCACAAAAGTACAACCCCATGGCGCTTCGGACACGGCGAATGTGTCGAATCGGGCACGAAAAGCCGCTGCCGGGGGCTTCGGTACAATCCGTTTTTTGGAGCAAACCATGCGCCTTTTAGGCCCCGCGCTGACCTTCGACGACGTGTTGTTGGTGCCGGCGTTCTCCCAGGTCCTGCCCAAGGACACCGCGCTTTCCACCCAGTTCACGCGCCGCATTCGGCTCAACCTGCCGCTGGTTTCGGCGGCCATGGACACCGTCACCGAGGCCCGCCTGGCGATTGCCATGGCGCAGGAGGGCGGCATCGGCATCGTGCACAAGAACCTCACCGCCGCCGAGCAGGCCGCGCAGGTGGCCAAGGTCAAGCGCTATGAGTCCGGCGTGCTGCGCGATCCGGTGGTGATCACGCCCGAGCACACGGTGCTGCAGGTGATGCAGTTGTCGGACGAGCTGGACATCAGCGGCTTTCCGGTCATCGACCAGGGGCGGGTGGTGGGCATCGTCACCGGGCGCGATTTGCGCTTCGAGACGCGCTACGACGTGCCGGTGCGCGCCATCATGACGCCGCGCGAGCGCCTGATCACGGTGCCCGAGGGCACCAGCCACGCCGAGGCCAAGGCGCTGCTGAACAAGCACAAGCTGGAGCGCCTGCTGATCATCGACGAGCAGGACCGCCTGAAGGGCCTGATCACGGTCAAGGACATCACCAAGCAGACCACCTTTCCCAACGCCGCGCGCGACGACCACGGCCGTCTGCGCGTGGGCGCGGCGGTGGGCGTGGGCGCCGGCACCGAGGAGCGCGTGGACGCGCTGGTCAAGGCCGGCGTCGACGCGCTGGTGGTGGACACCGCGCACGGCCACAGCCAGGGCGTGATCGAGCGCGTGCGCTGGGTCAAGCAGCACTATCCGCAGGTCGACGTGATCGGCGGCAACATCGCCACCGCGGCGGCGGCGCGCGCGCTGGCCGAGGTCGGCGCCGACGGGGTCAAGGTCGGCATCGGGCCGGGCAGCATCTGCACCACGCGCATCGTGGCCGGCGTGGGCGTGCCGCAGATCACCGCCATCCACAACGTGGCCGAGGCGCTGGAGGGCACGGGCGTGCCGCTGATCGCCGATGGCGGCGTGCGCTTTTCGGGCGACATCGCCAAGGCCATTGCCGCCGGCGCGCACAGCGTGATGATGGGTGGCATGTTTGCCGGCACCGAGGAGGCGCCGGGCGAGATCGTGCTGTACCAGGGCCGCAGCTACAAGAGCTATCGCGGCATGGGCAGCATCGGCGCCATGCAGCAGGGCAGCGCCGACCGCTACTTCCAGGAGAGCGCCACCGGCAACCCCAATGCCGACAAGCTGGTGCCCGAGGGCATCGAGGGGCGCGTGCCCTACAAGGGCAGCGTGGTCAGCATCCTGTTTCAGCAGGCCGGCGGCCTGCGCGCGGCCATGGGCTATTGCGGCTGCGCCACCATCGACGAACTGCGCGCCAAGGCCGAGTTCGTGCAGATCACGGCCGCGGGCATCCGCGAGTCGCATGTGCACGACGTGCAGATCACCAAGGAAGCGCCCAACTATCGGGCCGACTAGGGCCTGTTCACGCTATGTTCGTACAGGCAAAAACAACGTGATCAAGCCCTAATGCCCAGCGCCCGCCAGCCGCGCGTGGACGCCCTGCGCGGGCTGGCGCTGGTGTGGATGACGGCCTATCACTTCGCGTTCGACCTGAACCACTTCGGGGTCATCCGGCAGAACTTCTACGACGACCCGCTGTGGACGCTGCAGCGCACGGCCATCGTCAGCCTGTTTCTGTTCACCGCCGGCCTGGGGCAGGTGCTGGCGCTGCAGGCGGGGCAGGGCTGGCGGCGCTTTGGGCGGCGCTGGGCGCAGATCGCGGGCTGCGCGGCGCTGGTGTCGCTGGGCTCGTGGTGGATGTTTCCGCGCAGCTGGATCAGCTTTGGCGTGCTGCATGGCATGGCGGTGATGCTGCTGTTGGTGCGCGCCGGACTGCAGGGGCGCGCGCTGCGCGGCGCGGCGCCCTGGCTGCTGGGCCTGGCGCTGATCGTCGCCGCGCCGCTGCTGGGCCAGTGGGCGGCCACGCAGGCCCCGCCGGCGCTGGCGGCGGCGCTGGACAGCCGCTGGCTCAACGGCCTGGGCGTGGTCACGCACAAGCCCGTCACCGAGGACTACGTGCCGCTGCTGCCCTGGCTGGGCGTGATGCTGCTGGGCGTGGGCGCGGCGCGGGCGTTGCCGCCGGCGTGGCTGGGTGGGCCGGTGGGCCCGCTTGGCCGCGGTTTGGCCTGGCTGGGGCGGCACAGCCTCGCGTACTACATGCTGCACCAGCCGGTGCTGATCGGCGTGCTGATGGGCTGGGGCGCGCTGCGCAGTTTTTAAACCAAATCGGGTTCTGACCGGCGTCCCGACTGCGCGAGCAGCTATCAAAACAAAAGCGGGCGACAGGCCCGCTTTTGGCTGTGAGGCTTGAAGGTCTTACTCGACCTTGGCCTTCTCGCGCAGCTCCTGCTGGTACTTGGCCAGCTGCTGCTGCTCCATCTGCTGCTTGAGCTGGGCCTTGACGGCGTCGAAGGGCGGGGGCTCGGGCGCCTTGGCGTCGCGCTCGTCCTCGAGCTGGATCACGTGGTAGCCGAACTGGGTCTTGACCGGCGTGTCCGTGGTCTGGCCCTTCTTCAGTTTGGTCAGCGCGGCGCCGAACTCGGGCACGTAGGTGCTGGCCGGGGCCCAGCCCAGCTCGCCGCCGTTGGCGCCCGAGCCGGTGTCCTTGGACTGCTTCTTGGCGATGTCCTCGAACTTGCCGCCCTTCTTGAGCTGGGCAATGATGGACTTGGCGTCGTCTTCCTTCTCGACCAGGATGTGGCGCGCCTTGTATTCCTTGGTGCCGGCGGCCGGCGCCTGGGCCTTGATCAGCTTGTCGTACTCGGCCTTGGCCTCCGCGTCGGTCACCGGATGCTTCTTGGCGTAGTCGGCGAACAGCTCGCCGATCAGCACGCTCTGGCGCGCCAGGTCCATCTTGGCCTTGAAGTCGGGCGTGGACTGCAGGCCCAGCTTTTCGGCCTCCTGCATGAACACCTCGCGCGCGATGACTTCGTCGCGCAGCTGGCCTTGCACCTCGGGCGGCACCGGCTGGCCGGTGCGTGCGGCCTGGGCCTTGATTTGCGTCTCCAGCGCGTCCAGGCGCGCCTTGGGCACCGGCTTGCCGTTGACGATGGCGACGTTTTGGGCCATGGCCGGCAGCGCGACGGCGCCCGCCAGCAGGCCGGCCGCGCAGGCGGCCAGAAGCTGTTTTTTCATGGTTGCAGTGAGAACAAGAAAATCCCGGACGGGACGAGAGGAAAGGATAAGGACGGGGGCCTCAGCCCGTGGCCTCAATGGCCAGGGCATGCACCCCCTGGTGGTCGATGAAGTCCTGCAGGGCATCATACACAAGGCGATGGCGCGCCACGCGCCCCAGCCCGGCAAAGGCCGGCGCCGTGATGCGTACCCGGAAATGGGTGCCGAAACCGGTGCCGTTGGCGCCCGCATGGCCTTCGTGCTGCCAGCTTTCATCCAGCACTTCGAGCGCGCTGGGCGCAAAGCGTTGCTGCAGCAGGGCCTGCATCTGCCCGGCCAGGGCGGACGAGGGGGCGATGTCGGACGTCGCCGCGGGGTTCATTCGGGTGCTCCGGGATGGGCCTGGGTGGACTCGGCCGGCTCGATCAGGTGGCGCGCCACGTAAAAGCCCTGGGCCACGATGAAGACCACCGGAAACACGTAGCCCCACAGCTTGAAGTCGGCCCAGGCATCGGTCGAATAGTAGGCCGCCACGTAGCCATTGAGCGCGGCCATGAACAGGCAGTAGACGATCCAGGCCACGGACAGGCGCAGCCAGGCGAAGTCGGGCAGGGCGATCTGCGCGCCCAGCATGGCCTTGAGCACGTTCTTGCGATAGCCCCACTGCGCCACCGCCAGCGCCAGCGCCATGGCGGCGTACAGCACGGTGGGCTTCCACTTGATGAAGCGCTCGTCCTGCAGCGCCAGCGTCAGCGCGCCGAAGATCAGGATCAAGGCCAGCGTGGCCTTGTGCATGGTGCTGAGTTTCTTGTCGACGAGGTAGATGACGGCCATCTGCACGCAGGTGGCGGCCATCAGCACCGCCGTGCCGGCGTAGATGCCCCACAGCTTGTAGGCGCCGAAGAACAGCAGGATGGGGAGGAAGTCGAGCAGCAGCTTCATGAGGCGGTGATTATCGCGGCTCGAAGTCGAGCGAGGCCGAGTTCATGCAGTAGCGCAGGCCGGTGGGCGCCGGCCCGTCCTCGAACACGTGGCCCAAGTGCGCGCCGCAGTTGGCGCACAGGGTTTCGACGCGCACCATGCCGTGGCTGGTGTCGCGCCGCTCCTCGATGGTGCCGGCGATGGCCTGCGAGAAGCTGGGCCAGCCGCAGCCGGCGTCGAACTTGGTGCCGGACTCGAACAGCTTGGCGCCGCAGCAGATGCAGTGGTAGCTGCCGTCGGCCCAGTGGCGCTCGTACTTGCCGCTGAAGGGCCGCTCGGTGGCGGCGTGGCGCGTGACCTGGAACGCGCCCGGCTCGGCGCCCTTGGCGGCCAGCAGGGCCTGCCATTCGGCCTCGGTCTTGTGCAGGGGATGGGTCATGAGGAACAGCTGATCTGGATCTGGGACGCCCAGTCGGGCGGAAAGCCGGCCCAGTCGGGATGGGCCGGGTGCTCGTCGAACGGGCGCTCGAGCGCGCCCAACAGGTCTTGGAGCAGGCCGAAGTCCTTTAGTTTCGCCCGGGCGATGGCCTGCTCGGCCAGGTGGTTGCGCAGCACGATGGCGGGGTTGGATTTGAGCATCAAATCGGGGCTGTGCGCCGATGGATCGTGCGCGACAAGCTCTTGATATTGTAGCAACCACGCATCGCCCGCCGCGCGGTCGATGAACAGATCGCGCACCGGCTCGCCGCCCGCATCGGCCATCTGCCGTGCCAGGCGGCGCCAGAAGATGGGCCAGTCGGTGCGCTCGCGCGCCAGCAGCACCAGCAGCGCGTCGACCAGATCGCCGATGGCCGGCGTGGCGCGGGCAAAGCCCAGCTTGGCGGCCATGTGCGCGGCCAGCGCGTCGCTGTAAAAACTGGCAAAAGGTTCGATGGCGGCAATGGCGCGGTCCTGGTCGCCGATCAGCGGCAGCAGGGCCTGGCCCAGGGCGCACAGGTTCCAGTGCGCGACGGCGGGCTGCTGGTCGTAGGCGTAGCGCCCGCCGGTGTCGGAATGGTTGCAGATGTGGCCGGGATCGAAGCCGTCCATGAACTGGAACGGCCCGTAGTCGATGGTCAGGCCCAGGATGCTCATGTTGTCGGTGTTCATCACCCCGTGCATGAAGCCCACCGCCTGCCAGTGGGCGATCAGGCGCGCCGTGCGCTCGGTCACCCGCGCCAGCAGCGCGGCGTAGGGGTCGGCGGCGGCGCGGCAGTCGGGGTAGAAGCGCTCGATGACGTGGTCGGCCAGGGCCTTCAGCTCGGCGTGCTGGCCGCTGTAGCTGAAGTGCTCGAAATGCCCGAAGCGGATGAAGCTGGGCGCCACGCGCGTGACCACGGCGGCGGTTTCCATGGTCTCGCGGCGCACCGGCAGGTCAGAGCCCACCACGCACAGCGCGCGCGTCGTCGGGATGCCCAGGCCGTGCATGGCCTCGCTGACGAGAAACTCGCGGATCGACGAGCGCAGCACCGCGCGGCCGTCGGCCATGCGCGAGTAGGGCGTGCGGCCGCTGCCCTTGAGCTGCACTTCCAGTCCGCCGGGCGTCTCGCCCAGCAGCAGCGCGCGCCCGTCGCCCAGCTGGCCCGCCCAGACGCCGAACTGGTGTCCGCTGTAGACGCTGGCCAGCGGCCGCGTGCCCGGCGGCAGCGCATTGCCGCTGAACAGCTGCAGCGCCTCGTCGCTGGCCAGCCAGTCCGGCTCCAGCCCCAGCTCGCGCGCCAGCGCCGCGCTGCGGCCGACCCAGTAGGGATCGGGCAGGGGCGCGGGTGCCAGCGCGGTGAAAAAACGCGGGCCCAGCGCGGCGAACGCGCCGTGCTCGGCAAACAGCGGCGGGGCCGCAAGGGCAGCGGGACTCATGCCGCCATTGTCGGCCCCGGCGGCGAATGGCGTGCGGGCAAGGGTAAATACCAGTCCCCCACGTGCCCGCCGGCGACTTGCCCGCCTGCGCGGCGAATGTAGGATGGCATTCGACCCATTCATCGACAACACGAGGAGTACCCATGCTGGGACTGATGCAGAACCAACCGCTCTTGACGTCCATGCTGCTGGACTTTGCGGCGCGCCACCACGGCGACACCCCGATCGTCTCGCGCCGGGTGGAAGGCGACATCCACCGCTACACCTACCGCGACCTGGCCGCGCGCTCCAAGCAACTGGCCAACGCCCTCGACGGCATGGGCCTGGCCGCGGGCGATCGCGTGGCCTCGCTGGCCTGGAACGGCTATCGCCACATGGAGCTGTACTACGGCGTGTCCGGCTCGGGCCGCGTGATGCACACGCTCAACCCCCGCCTGGCCCCCGAGCAGATGGCGTGGATCATCAACCATGCCGAGGACCAGGTGCTGTGCTTCGACATGACGTTTTTGCCGCTGATCAAGGCCATCCACGCCAAGTGCCCTACGGTCAAGCAATGGGTGGCGCTGTGCGACGCCGACAAGTTGCCGGCCGACAGCGGCATTCCGGGCCTGGTCAGCTACGAGGCCTGGATCGGCGGGCAGAAGACGGACTACACCTGGCCGCAGTTCGACGAGAACACCGCCGCCGGCCTGTGCTACACCAGCGGCACCACGGGCAACCCCAAGGGCGCGCTGTACAGCCATCGCTCGACCGTGCTGCACGCCTACGGCGGCGCGCTGCCCGACGCGCTGAACGTGTCGGCACGCGACTCGATGATGCCGGTGGTGCCGATGTTCCACGTCAACGCCTGGGGTTTGCCTTACGTCGCGGCGCTGGTCGGCTGCAAGGTGGTGTTTCCCGGACCGGCCATGGACGGCAAGTCGCTCTACGAACTGATGGAAGCCGAGCAGGTGACCATGGCCGCCGGCGTGCCGACCATCTGGCAGATGCTGCTGACGCATGTCCAGAGCAACGGCCTGAAGTTCTCCAGCATGAACCGCACCGTGATCGGCGGCTCGGCCTGCCCGCCGGCCATGATCGACACCTTCCGCGAGGAGTTCGGCATCGACGTGCTGCACGCCTGGGGCATGACCGAGACCAGCCCGCTGGGCACGCTGTGCACGCTCAAGAACAAGCAGCTGTCGCTGCCGCCCGCGCAGCAAATGGCCATTCGCGTCAAGCAGGGCCGCGCCATCTGCGGGGTGGACATGAAGATCGTCGGCGACGACGGCCAGGACCAGCCCTGGGACGGCAAGGCCTATGGCGACCTGCTGGTGCGCGGGCCGTGGATCATGGACACCTACTTCAAGGGCGCCAGCCCGCTGGTCAAGGACGCACAGGGCCGCGGCTGGTTCCCCACCGGCGACGTCGCCACCATCGACGCCGACGGCTTCATGCAGATCACCGACCGCAGCAAGGACGTCATCAAGTCGGGCGGCGAATGGATCAGCTCGATCGACATCGAGAACATCGCCATGGGCCACCCGGCGGTGGCGATGGCGGCCTGCATCGGCATGCCGCACCCGAAGTGGGACGAGCGCCCCATCGTCGCGGTGGTCAAGAAGCCCGGCGCCCAGCTCACGCGCGAGGAACTGCTGAAGTTCTACGAAGGCAAGGGCCAGGCCAAGTGGCAGATCCCGGACGACGTGGTGTTCGTCGAGGCCATCCCACTGGGCGCCACCGGCAAGATGCTCAAGACCAAGCTGCGCGAGGACCTGAAGGACTACAAGCTGCCGGGCCTGTGAGCCGGCGGCGCAGTCACATGGGTGATAGCGACTAGGGCAAATCCGGGTTCGGCCGCGGCGGCATAGCCGGTACGCTGCGGCCCGTTGATTCACTACTCGGAGACCCGACCCATGCGCTTTGCCATCCAGTTCGTCGCGGCCTGTGCCATCGTGGCCTGCGCCGGTGGGGCCTATGCCCAGAAGGGACAGACCGTCAAGATCGCCATGATCGAAGGCCTGTCGGGCCCCATGGGCAACGTCGGCACCAACCAGCTCAAGAGCTGGCAATACGTGGCCGAGCACCTGAACGCCACCGAGAACCCCGCCGGCGTCAAGTTCGAGATCGTGCCCATGGACAGCAAGAGCTCGCCGCAGGAGGCGCTCAACCTGCTGAAGTCCGCGGTCGACCAGGGCATCCGCTACGTCACGCAGGGCAACGGCTCCAACGTGGCGCTGCCGCTGGCCGACGCGGTGGGCAAGAACAACGAGCGCAATCCCGGCAAGGAGGTGATCTACATCAACTACGCCGCGGTCGATCCGGCCTCCACCAACGAGAAGTGCAACTACTGGCACTTCCGCTTCGACGCCGACACCACCATGAAGATGGCGGCGCTCACCAGCTTCATGAAGGACCAGAAGGACATCCACAAGGTGTACATGGTCAACCAGAACTACTCGCACGGCCACCAGGTCAGCAAGTACTTCAAGGAAGGCATCGAGCGCAACCGGCCCGACGTCAAGATCGTCGGCGACGACTTCGTGGCACTGGGCCAGGTCAAGGACTTCGCCCCCTACGTGGCCAAGATCAAGGCCGCGGGCGCCGACACGCTGGTCACCGGCAACTGGGGCCAGGACTTCACGCTGCTGGTCAAGGCCATGAACGACGCCGGCCTGCACATCCCGATCTACGCCTATTACCCGGCGGTGTCGGGCACGCCCACGGCGCTGGCCCAGGGCAAGGACCAGCAGGTCTACCAGATCGCCTACGGCCACTCCAACATGACGGGCCGCCTGGGCGAACTGGCCCTGGGCTTCAAGGCCAAGTACAACGACGACTTCTACACCTTCTCGGTCTACAACGCGATGATGGCGCTGTCCGACGCCATGGCCAAGGCCAAGTCGACCGACCCGGTGAAGGTGGCGGCGGCGCTGGAAGGCCTGCGCTTCAAGGGCTTCAACGGCGAGGACGCGCAGATGCGCTCCACCGACCACCAGCTGCAGATGGGCATGTGGATTTCCAAGTGGCAGAAGGTCGACGCCAAGAACAGCTACAGCGTGGAAAACACCGGCTACACCTTCGCGCCGGTCAAATACCTGGAGCCCTTTGTCGCCAGCACACCCACCACCTGCCAGATGAAGCGCCCGGGCAAGTAAGCTCATGACCCCTCACGCCGGCGGCGGACGCAAGTCACCAGCCGGCGTTGTTTTTGTCCCGGAAAGGCCCGCATGGAGTTTTTCACCATATCGCTGCTCAACGGGCTGAGCTACGGCCTGCTGCTGTTCATGCTCAGCTCGGGGCTGACCCTGATCTTCAGCATGATGGGCGTGCTCAACTTCGCCCACGCCAGCTTCTACATGGCGGGGGCCTACCTGGCCTACCTGATCTCGGGCCTCGTCGGCTACTGGCCCGCGCTCGTCATCGCGCCCATCGCCGTGGGCCTGCTGGGCGCGCTGTTCGAGCAGGTCTGCCTGCGCCGGGTGCACCGCTTCGGCCACGTGGCCGAGCTGCTGGTCACCTTCGGCCTGTCCTACCTGGTGCTGGAGGTGGTGCAGCTGATCTGGGGGCGCTCGGTCGTGCCCTATGGCCTGCCCGAGCAATTGCAGGGGCCGCTGTTTTCGGTCTATGGCACCCAGTTTCCCAAGTCGCGCGCCTTCATCATGCTGGTGGCGGTGCTGATGCTGCTGTCGATCTGGCTGGTGCTCACGCGCACGCGCATCGGCTTGGTCATCCAGGCGGCGCTCACGCACCCCGACACGGTGGAGGCGCTGGGCCACAACGTGCCGCGCGTGTTCATGCTGGTGTTCGGCGGCGGCGCGGCGCTGGCCGGGCTGGCCGGCGTGGTGGCCGGCAACACCTACGTCACCGAGCCCGCCATGGCCTACGCGGTGGGGCCGATCATCTTCGTGGTGGTGGTGGTGGGCGGCATGGGTTCGCTGGCCGGCGCCTTTCTGGCGTCCATCCTGATCGGGGTGATCCAGACCTTTGCCGTCGCCATCGACAAGTCGCTGGGCGACCTGCTGGCCGGCCTGGGCATGACCGTGTCGGCCAGCGGCGGGCTGGAGCAGGTGCTGCGCCTGACGGTGGCGCAGGTGGCGCCGATCTTGCCCTACCTGTTCATGGTGCTGATCCTGATCTTCCGGCCCAAGGGCCTGCTGGGCACGCGGGAGACTTGACCATGGGCACCACCTCGCAACGCAAGGGCCTGAGCGGCCGCGTGCTGACCTGGGGCGGCTTTGCCCTGGCGCTGGTGCTGGCGCCGCTGCTGCTGTCCAGCAGCCTGTGGCTCAACATCCTGTCGCAGATGGGTTACCTGATCATCATCTGCCTGTCCTACAACATGAAGCTGGGGCAGGGCGGCATGCTCAGCTTCGGCCACGCCGTCTACACGGGGCTGGGCAGCTTTGCCGCCGTGATCGCCATCACCTACTTCAGCCGGCACGGCATCGGCGTGCCGCTGGTGTTGGTGCCGCTGGTGGGCGGACTGGTGGGGGCGCTGGTGGCGGTGCCGCTGGGCTACGTGTCGACCAAGAAGGCGGGCACGACGTTTGCCATGATCTCGCTGGGCATCGGCGAGCTGGTGGTGGCCATCGCCATCATGCTGCCCGACGTGTTCGGCGGCGACGGCGGCATCTCCATCAACCGCACCGATGGCCCGCCGCTGCTGGGCGTCACGTTCGGGCCGCAGATTCAGGTGTACTACCTGATCGCGGCCTACTGCTTCGTGTGCACGGCGCTGATGTTCGCATTTACCGGCACGCCGCTGGGGCGCATGCTCAACGCCGTGCGCGACAACCCCGAGCGCGTGGCCTTCATCGGCTTCAACACCCAGCTGGTGCGCTGGTACGCGTTCATCATCTCGGGCTTTTTCGCCGGCATCGGCGGCGCGCTGGCGGCGATCAATTTCGAGATCTTCAACTCGGCCGACGCGCTCAGCGGGCTCAAGTCCGGCGCCTACCTGCTGTTCACCTTCCTGGGCGGCGTGACCTTCTTCTTCGGCCCCATCATCGGCGCGGTGCTGATGGTGCTGGCCTCGGTGCTGCTGTCGGAGCTGACCTCGGCCTGGCTGCTGTACCTGGGCCTTGTCTTCCTGCTGATGGTGATGTATGCGCCCGGCGGCGTGGCCAGCCTGGTGATGATCAACGTGCGCATGGCGCGCTTCGGCAAGCTGCGGCGCTTCTGGGGCCTGTACGGCGGCCTGCTGCTGACCGGCCTGGTGATGATGCTGGGCGTGGCGGCGCTGGTCGAGATGATCTACCACCGTCAGCTCAACGCCGGTGCCGGGCCCGTGACACACTACCTGGGGCTGGCGCTGGACACCCGCGCGGCACTGCCCTGGCTGGGCGCGGCCGCGCTGGCCCTGGTGGGCTGGGGGCTGCTGGAGGGCGTTCGCCGGCGCTTCGCGCGCGCCTGGGGCGCGGCGCAGGAAGAAATCGAAACCGAAATGCACGCCCGGGGGCAGCAGGCATGACCCACGCCATCGAACTGAAGGATTTGCGCAAGAGCTTCGGCAAGACCGAGATCATCCGCGGCGCCAAGCTGGCGGTGCAGCCGGGCGAGCGCGTGGCCATCATCGGGCCCAACGGCGCCGGCAAGTCGACCCTGTTCAACCTGATCAGCGGGCGCCTGGCGCCCAGCGGCGGCGAGGTGTGGCTGAACGGCCAGCGCATCGACGGCAAGACGCCCTACGAGATCAACCGCCTGGGCCTGGCGCGCAGCTTCCAGATCACCAACGTGTTTCCGCGCCTGAGCGTGTTCGAGAACCTGCGCTGCGGCGTGCTGTGGAGCCTGGGGCACCGCTACACCTTCCTGCGCTTTCTCTCCGGCCTGACGGACGCCAACGAGCGCGCCGAGACCCTGCTGCGCCAGGTCGGGCTGGCGGCCAAGCGCGACGTGCTGGCCGTCAACCTGACCTACGCCGAGCAGCGCGCGCTGGAGATCGGCGTGACCATTGCCGGCGGCGCCGACGTGATCCTGCTGGACGAGCCGACCTCGGGCATGAGCACCACCGAGACCGCGCACTTCATCCAGTTGATCCGCGAGGTGACCGAGGGCAAGACCCTGCTGACGGTGGAGCACGACATGGGCGTGGTGTTCGGCCTGGCCGACAAGATCGCCGTGGTGGTGTACGGCGAGGTGATCGCCTTCGATACGCCCGAGCGCGTGCGCGCCGACCCCCGCGTGCAGGAGGCCTATCTGGGCTCGCCGGTGGCCGAGGCGCAGGAGGGCTTGCATTGATGCTGAAAGTTCGTGACCTGCATGCCTTCTACGGCAAGAGCCATGTGCTGCATGGCGTGCATTTCGACGTGCAGCCGGGCGAGATCGTGGCCCTGCTGGGGCGCAACGGCTCGGGGCGCTCGACCACCGCCAAGGCCATCATGGGCCTGGTGCACTGGCAGGGCCTGATCGAATGGAAAGGCCAGAGCCTGGCCGGCAAGAAGGCCTTCGAGATCGCCCACCTGGGCCTGGGCTACGTGCCCGAAAGCCGCGACATCTTTCCGGGCCTGACGGTGCACCAGAACCTGCTGCTGGGGCAAAAGGGCGCCGGCAAGGGCAGCCGCTGGAGCTTCGACGACATGTACGCCATGTTCCCGCGCCTGAAGGAGCGCCAGCACACGTCGGCCGGCGTGATGTCGGGCGGCGAGCAGCAGATGCTGACCCTGTGCCGCACGCTGATGGGCGACCCCGAGCTCATCATCATCGACGAGCCCACCGAGGGCCTGGCGCCCAAGATCGTCGAACTGGTGGGCGAGTACCTGCAGCGCCTGAAGGAGCGCGGCATCTCGGTGCTGCTGATCGAGCAGAAGCTGACCATCGCCATGCACATCTCGGACCGCGCCCTCGTCATGGGCCACGGCAACATCGTGTTCGACGGCACCCCCGACGGCCTGCGCGCCGACGCGGGCGTGCGCAAGGAATGGCTGGAAGTCTGAACGCCCGCACGCCGCTCGCCTGAACGGCCCGGCGTCTCACCAGCGACAGCGCGGGCCTTCCGCGCGCGGCCAAACTCACTAAACTGGCCCTTTCGGTGGCTGCCGCCGGCATGCCGGCAGTCCGCGTCCGTTTTCTTCCTTCCCCTTGCAGGAGTGCCCATGACGGCCCAATACCAGGTTCAAGGCGACATCGCCATCATTTCCCTGAACAACCCGCCCGTGAACGGACTGGGCTACGACACGCGCATCGGCATCACCGACGGGCTGGACCAGGCCAACGGCGATGCGGCCGTCAAGGCCATCGTGCTGACGGGCGCGGGCAAGGCCTTTTCGGGCGGCGCCGACATTCGCGAGTTCAACTCGCCCAAGGCGATGCAGGAGCCGACGCTGCTGTCGGTCATCCGCGCGGTCGAAAACTCCGCCAAGCCCGTGGTCGCCGCCGTGCACAGCGTGGCCATGGGCGGCGGGCTGGAGCTGGCGCTGGGCGCGCACTATCGCATCGCGGCGCCGGGCGCCAAGATCGCGCTGCCCGAGGTCAAGCTGGGCCTGATCCCCGGCGCCGGAGGCACGGTGCGCCTGCCGCGCGTGCTGGGCGTGGAGACGGCGCTGAACATGATCGTCAAGGGCGACCCCGTCAACAGTGAGGTGCTGGCCGGCCTGCCGGGCCAAAAGCTGTTCGACAAGCTGGCCGCCTCGCCCGAAAAGCTGTTGGACGAGGCCGTCGCCTTCGCCAAGGAGGTGGCCGCCAGGCACGCCGACGGCTCGGCGCTGCCGCTGGTGCGCAACCTGCCGTGCAAGCACCCGCAGGGCGATGCCTACTTCGGCTTTGCGCGCAACATGGTGGCGGGCCTGTCGCGCAACTTCCCGGCACCCGTGAAGTGCGTGGACGCGCTCGAGAACGCCACCCGCTTCAAGTTCGACGACGCGCTGGCGAAGGAGCGCGAGATCTTCATCGCCCTGATGCAGACGCCCGAATGCAAGGCGCTGCGCCACGTCTTTGCCGCCGAGCGCGCGGCCAGCAAGATCCCCGACGTGGGCCCCGAGGTGCAGCCGCGCGCCATTGCCAAGGTGGCCGTCATCGGCGCCGGCACCATGGGCGGCGGCATCGCGATGAACTTCCTGAACGCCGGCATCCCGGTGACGATGCTGGAGATGAAGCAGGAGGCGCTGAACCGCGGCGTGGCGGTGATGAGCAAGAACTACGAGGCGCAGGTCAAGAAGGGCAAGCTGGGGCAAGACAAGTACGAGCAGCGCATGAGTCTGCTCAAGACCACGCTGGCCTACGCCGACATCAAGGACGCCGACCTGGTGATCGAGGCGGTGTTCGAGGAGCTGGGCGTGAAGGAAGCCGTGTTCAAGCAGCTCGACGCCGTGATGAAGCCCGGCGCCATCCTGGCCAGCAACACCTCGACGCTGGACGTGAACAAGATCGCCGCCTTCACCCAGCGCCCGCAGGACGTGGTCGGCATGCACTTCTTCAGTCCCGCCAACGTGATGAAGCTGCTGGAGGTGGTGCGCGGCGCCAAGACGGCCAAGGACGTGCTGGCCACCGTGATGGCGATCGCCAAGAAGATCAAGAAGACCGCGGTGGTCTCGGGCGTCTGCGACGGCTTCATCGGCAACCGCATGATCGAGCAGTACAGCCGCCAGGCGGGCTTTTTGCTGGACGAAGGCTGCACGCCGCAGCAGGTCGACAAGGCGATCGAGAAGTTCGGCTTTGCCATGGGCCCGTTTCGCATGGGCGACCTGGCGGGCAACGACATCGGTTGGGCCATTCGCAAGCGCCGCGCGGTCGAGCACCCCGACATGAAATACAGCGCCACCGCCGACAAGCTGTGCGAACTGGGCCGCTTCGGTCAGAAGACCGGCGCCGGCTGGTACGACTACCAGCCGGGCAAGCGCGACGCCATCCCCAGCCAGCTGGTGGAGGACATGATCGCCAAGCACCGGCAGGAGCTGGGCATCACGCCGCGCAAGATCGGCGACCCCGAAATCGTCGAGCGCCTGGTCTATTCGCTGGTCAACGAGGGCGCGCGCATCCTCGAGGACGGCATCGCCAGCAAGGCCAGCGACATCGACATGGTGTACCTCACGGGCTACGGCTTTCCGCTGTGGCGCGGCGGCCCCATGCAGTACGCCAGCCAGGTCGGCCTGTTCAACGTGATGCAAAGCATGAAGCGCTTTGCCCGCAACCCGCGCGACGACGCATCCTTCTGGCAGCCCGCCGCGCTGATCGCCAGGCTGGCGGCCGAGGGCAAGACCTTCAGCTGAGGCACCATGGATGCCCGGCCCCGGCATTTCTCCCTCTCCCTCTGGGCGAGGGCAAGGGTGAGAGCTGCGGCCCCCGATCAAAGAATTTAAATCATTTCAGCCCTTGGCGCCCGTCCACAAAGCGCCATCAGCTATCAAACAAGGAGTAAACCATGACATCCGCCCTCATCGTCTCCACCGCCCGCACGCCGCTCGCCAAGAGCTGGAAGGGTGCCTTCAACATGACGCACGGCGCCACGCTGGGCGGCCACGCGGTGCAGCACGCCATCCAGCGCGCCGGCATCGAGGCCGCCGCGGTCGACGACGTCATCATGGGCTGCGCCAACCCCGAGGGCGCCACCGGCATGAACATCGCGCGCCAGATCGCGCTGCTGGCCGGCTGCCCCGTCACCACCTCGGGCACCACAGTCAACCGCTTTTGCTCGTCGGGCCTGCAGACCATTGCGCTGGCCTCGCAGCGCGTGATTGCCGGCGAGGCCGAGGTGTTCGTGGCCGGCGGCGTGGAAAGCATCTCGTGCGTGCAAAACGAGATGAACAAGCACATGATGTTCGCCCCCGCCCTGCAGGCGAAAAAGCCCGAGATCTACTGGAGCATGCTGCAGACCGCCGAGCAGGTGGCCCAGCGCTACAAGATCGGCCGCGACGCCATGGACGAGTACGGCGCCGCCAGCCAGCAAAAGGCCTGCGCCGCTCAGGCCGCCGGCCTGTTCGACGCCGAGATCGCCCCCATCAACGTCACCATGGGCGTGGCCGACAAGCAGCTGGGCCTGGTCGCCAGGCAGGTCACCTGCGCCAAGGACGAGGGCACCCGCGAAGGCACCACCAAGGAAGGCATCGCCGGCATCAAGCCCGCGTTGCCCGGCGGCCTGATCAGCGCCGGCAACGCCAGCCAGTTCAGCGACGGCGCCGGCGCCTGCGTGGTGGTCAGCGAGCAATACGCCAGCCAGAAGAACCTCAAGCCGATCGGGCGCTTCCTCGGCTTTGCCGTGGCCGGCTGCGAGCCCGACGAAATGGGCATCGGCCCGGTGTTCGCCGTGCCCAAGGTGCTGAAAAAGCTGGGCCTGACAGTGGCCGACATCGACCTGTGGGAGCTGAACGAAGCCTTTGCCGTGCAGGTGCTGTATTGCCGCGACAAGCTGGGCATCCCGGCCGACAAACTCAACGTCAACGGCGGCGCCATTGCCCTGGGCCACCCCTATGGCGTGAGCGGCCAGCGCCTCACCGGCCACGCCCTGATCGAGGGCAAGCGCCGCGGCGCCAAGCGCGTGTGCGTCACCATGTGCATTGGCGGCGGCATGGGTGCCGCGGGGGTGTTCGAGGTGCTGTAAGCACTGGCGATGGGAGGAACCCGACCACGCCCCGCGCAGACCGAAGGGTGTGCATCGGGGCGTTTCCTCTTTTGATAGCTGCCAGCGCAGGACAGACGGGTGCTGGAGGCCAAAAACATGGCCAGCAGTTCAATCGGCGGTTGCCCCTGCGTCCTGGATGATCTTGGACCAGCGATTCATTTCGCTCTCCACGTACTTCTTGTGCTCGGCCGGCTCCAGGCGTGAATCCGTGACAACGCGGATGCCCAGCGCTTCTTCGCGCTTGATGAGTTCCGGGTCCTTGAGCGCCGTCCGTATGGCGGCATTCAGTTTGGCCAGCACCGCGGGCGGCGTACCCTTGGGCGCGTACACGCCGTGCCACACCGTCATCTCGAACCCCTTCAGCCCCGACTCGGCCAGCGTCGGGACCTGGGCCAGCACCGGCAGGCTCATCCGCTGCTTGCTGGTGACGCCGTACACCTTGACCTTTTTGGCCTCGATCTGCGGCACCGCGTTGGTGGCCTGCTCGCACATCAGGTCGACCTGCCCGCCCATCAGGTCGGTCATGGCTGGCGCTGTTCCCTTGTAGGGCACGAAGGTCATTTGCGATTGCAGGGCAGCCTGCAGGACCAGGCCGCACAGGTGGGATGCCGAGCCCACGCCGGCATTGGCGAGATTGACCTTTCCCTCGTTGGCGCCGATCCATTTGCGCAGGTCAGCGAAGTTGCTGGCAGCCAGGCCGGGCTTGCCAATCAGGGTCGATGGCGCCTCGTTGATGAGGCCCAGGTACTCGAAATCTTCCAAGGTGTTGTAAGGCAGCTTTTTGTACAGCGCCGGCGCGGTGGACAGGCCGATGTGGTGCACCAGCAGGGTGTATCCGTCCGGCGTGGCGCGTGCGACCCGCGCCGCGCCGATGGTTCCGCCGGCGCCGGCCGTGTTTTCCACGACCACGGTCTGGCCCAGGGGTTTGCGCAGCGCCTCCGCCAGGTCGCGCGCAATTTTGTCGCTGGGGCCGCCGGCGGAGAACGGGACCACCAGGGAGACCGACTTGTCCGGAAACTCCGCCCATGCCGCGGCGCTTGCGGCCATGAGACCGATGACTGCGATGGCAGCCCGTTGCTTGAGAATGTTCATCACTTCGTCTCCTTCAAGGGTTGATGCTTTGCTCGGGTCAGGCGGACAGCGCCTGCATGTGCGCGTACAGGTCGGCCTTGCCTTCGAAGCCGATGCCGGGCAGATCGGGCAGGGTCACATGGCCGTCGATCACCTTCACGCCGTCCGGGAAGCCGCCAAAAGGCTGGAACAGGTCCGGGTACGACTCGTTGCCGCCCAGGCCCAGGCCGGCGGCGATGTTCAGCGACATCTGGTGCCCACCGTGCGGGATGCAGCGGCTGGCCGACCAGCCGTGCTCCTTGAGCATGTCCAGCGTACGCAGGTACTCGACCAGGCCGTAGCTCAGCGCGCAATCGAACTGCAGCCAGTCGCGGTCGGGGCGCATGCCGCCATAGCGGATCAGGTTGCGCGCGTCCTGCATGGAGAACAGGTCCTCACCGGTGGCCATGGGGTTCTGGTAGTAGTTGCGCAAGGTGGCCTGCAGCTCGAAGTCGAGCGGGTCGCCGGGCTCCTCGTACCAGAACAGGTCGTACTGCGAGAGCGCCTTGGCGTACTGGATGGCCGTGTCCAGGTCGAAGCGGCCATTCGCATCCACGCACAGCTTCTGGCCGTCCTGCAGCACGCTCAGAGTCGAGTCGATGCGGCGCAGGTCTTCGTCGAGCGAGGCGCCGCCGATCTTCTTCTTGACCACGGTGTAGCCGCGATCGATGTAGCTGCGCATCTCGTCTTTCAGCTTGCCGTGGTCCTGGCCTGGGTAGTAATAGCCGCCGGCGGCGTACACGAAGATCTTGCGGTTCGGCATGCCGTTGCCGTAGCGCTCGGCCAGCAGTTGGAACAGCGGCTTGCCTTCGATCTTGGCCACGGCGTCCCACACGGCCATGTCGATGGTGCCGATGGCCACGGAGCGCTCGCCGTGGCCACCCGGCTTCTCGTTGGTGAACATCGCGTTCCAGATCTTGTGCGGGTCGAGGTTTCTGCCGCTGTCGTCGATCAGCGAATCCGGATTGGCTTCGAGCACGCGCGGGATGAAGCGCTCGCGCATCAGCTTGCCCTGGCCATAGCGCCCATTGGAATTGAAGCCATAGCCCACCACCGGCTTGCCATCGCGGATCACGTCGGTGATCACCGCCACCAGGCTCAGCGTCATCTTGCTGAAGTCGATGTACGCATTGCGGATGGGCGAACTGATGGGGATGGTTTTTTCTCTGATCTCAACGATTTTCAAGTCGGGCTCCATGCAGCGAAACAAGTGGCTGGGTCGGTATGATCCGCAACCGCGCAGCGTTTGGCCAATGCCGTTTTTCTTCTCTTCCATGCTTTCAAGGCACCGGCCATGAACATCTCCTGGCTCGAAGACTTCCAGGTCTTGGCCGCCGTCGGAAACTTCTCCCGGGCTGCGGAAGATCGCCACATGACGCAGCCTGCTTTCGGTCGCCGCGTGCGGGCGCTGGAGGAGTGGCTGGGGGCCGAGCTTTTTGACCGGAGCACGCAGCCGGTCAAGCTCACGGAGGCAGGGCAGTGGTTCCAGGGTGTCGCGCCGGAGTTGCTCGCAGAGATCGCGCGGCTGCCCGGCGCTGCGCGCGCGGTGGCCGAAGCGAATTCGAGAAGCCTGCGATTCGCCGCGACACACGCCTTGTCGCTGACCTTCGTGCCGGGTTGGTTGCGCCGCTTTGAAGCGCACGCGATGGCGGGGACCCTGCAATTGGAGTCCGACATGCTTCATCGGTGCGAGGCTCTCCTGGCTCAGAGCAAGGTGCAGTTCGTCTTGTGCCACGCCCACGCCCAGGCACCCAGTCAACTGCAGGTGCAGGGCTACCCGTCCATCTGCGTGGGCACCGATGTCTTGCGCCCCGTTTCCGCCATGGGGCCAGAGGGCCAGGCCCTTCACCCATTGGAGTGCCCCGGGACGACAGCCCCGCTTCTGGCCTACAGCGCGGAATCGGGGTTGGGCAGCATCCTTCACCAAACCATCGACCGTGCGCTGGGAGCGCTGCCAACACAAACGGCCTTCACCGCCCACCTGGCATCCGTGTTGCGGACGATGGCGCTCGAAGGTCGAGGCATCGCTTGGCTGCCGCAAAGCCTCATCGGTGACGACCTGGCAGCGGGCACCTTGATTGCTGCGGGCACCGAAGCATGGAACGTCGATCTTGAGATACGGCTCTATCGGCCGCACGCGCCGTTGGGGCGCGTGGCAGAAGCGCTATGGGATGCGGCCGTGCAGTCGGTGGCAGGTCAAGCAATGGAACGGTCAGCCAAGCCGTCGGGCGCTTGACGCATGGGGATCGCACTGCCCGCGTACCGTTGCTTGAGGTCGGCTTCAGCTCCTTGCGGCAGGCGTTCCGCCTTGTGCGGCGGTCCCGCCACCGCGTCGCGCACCAGACAGCCCTTGCCGGGCAAGCCCGCTCATAATTTGCCGCATGACGACCCTGCGCGCGACCCTCGACTTTCTGCTGTACGACTGGTTGAATGCCCAAACGTTGACCACCCGCCCGCGCTTTGCCGAGCACTCGCGCGACACCTTCGACGCGGTGCTGGACACCTGCGAGCGCATCGCGCGCGAGAAGTACGCGCCCTTCAACCGCCTGGTGGACACCGAGGAGCCGTGTGCCGAGCCCGCCGCCGACGGCAGCCTGCGCGTGGTGCTGCCGCGCGCCACGCACGAGGCGCGCGCCGCCTACGCCGAGTCGGGCATGCTGGCGGCGGCGCAGGACTACGCGCACGGCGGCATGCAGCTGCCGTATCTGGTCGAGGCGGCGGCCAACGCCTTTTTCAGCAAGGCCTCGGTCAGCATCGGCTCCAGCCTGCTCACCGTCGGCAACGCCAACCTCTTGATGGCGCACGGTACGCTGCTGCAGCAGCGGGTGTTCGCCACCAACGAATTCAATGGCCGCTGGGCCGGCACCATGTGCCTGAGCGAGCCTCAGGCTGGCTCGTCCCTGAGCGACGTGGCCACGCGCGCGGTGCTGGAGGACGGCAGCGACCCGCTCGGCGCGCGCTATCGCCTCAAGGGCAACAAGATGTGGATCTCGTCCGGCGAGCACGAGATGACGGAGAACATCGTGCACCTGGTGCTGGCCAAGATTCCGGGGCCGGACGGCAAGCTGGCGCCGGGGGTCAAGGGCATTTCGCTGTTCATCGTGCCGAAGTTTCTGGTGGACGTGGCCGGCCCTCACCCCGGCCCTCTCCCGCAAGCGGGCGAGGGTGGTGACGGCAGCGCGCCGCTGCGCGTCACGCTGGGGCCAAGGAACGACGTGGCGCTGGCGGGGCTGAACCACAAGCTGGGCTGGCGCGGCACCACCAACACGCTGCTGAACTTTGGCGAGGGCAAGTTTCCGGTCGACGGCCAGGCGGGCGCCGTGGGTTACCTGGTGGGCCAGCCCGGCGACGGCCTGCGCTGCATGTTCCACATGATGAACGAGGCGCGCATCGCCGTCGGCATGGCCGCCGTCATGCTGGGGCTGGCGGGCTACGAGGCGTCGCTGGACTACGCCAGGACGCGCGTGCAGGGCCGGCCGATACGCAGCAGCGCCAGCGCCGCGGGCGCGGCCGGCAAGGACGCGTCGCAGCCCCCGGTGCGCCTGATCGAGCATGCCGACATCCGCCGCATGCTGCTGGCGCAAAAGGCGACTTGCGAGGGCGCGCTGGCGCTGCTGCTGTACTGCGCGCGCCTGGTCGACGAGCAGCACACCGGCACGCCCGAGGCCGCCGACGAGGCGCGCCTGCTGCTGGAGGTGCTGACGCCCGTGGCCAAGAGCTGGCCCAGCGAGAACGCGCTGGAGGCCAACAGCCTGGCGATCCAGATCCACGGCGGCTACGGCTACACGCGCGACTTTCCGGTGGAGCAATATTGGCGCGACAACCGCCTGAACATGATCCACGAGGGCACGCACGGCATCCAGGCCATCGACCTGCTGGGCCGCAAGGTGCGCATCGAGGGCGGCCGGGGCCTGACCCTGCTGGCCGCGCGCATGCAGGCCACGATCGAAAAGGCGCAGGCGCACGAGGGCCTGCATCACGACGCCGCCGCGCTGGCCGCGGCGCTGGAGCGCATCGGCCAGGTCACGCACGCCGCCTGGGCCGGCGGCGACGCCAGCGAGGCGCTGGCCAACGCCGTACCCTACATGCAGGCCTTCGGCCACGTGGTGATCGCGTGGATCTGGCTGGACTTGGCGCTGGCCGCCGGTGCTACAAAATCAGAAGCTGCTCGCGCAGGACTGGTGGGCGCCAAGACCTATTTTTATCATTATGAATTGCCCAAGATCGGCGCCTGGCTGCGCGTGGTGGAAAACCGCGACACGACCTGCGCCGCATTGCCCGAGGAGGCGTTTTGACATGTTGAAGCACATCGTGATGTGGACCTTGGCCGACCAGGCCGAAGGCAAAAACAAGGCCGCCAATCTGGCGCAGGCCAAGACCCTGCTGGAAGGCTGCGCCGACCTGGTGCCCGGCATGGGCCGGCTCGAAGTGGCCGGTGCCACGCCGGGACTGGACTGCACCTGTGACCTGGTGCTGTACAGCGAGTTCGACGACCGCGCCGCGCTCGACGCCTACCAGGTGCATCCCAAGCATGCGCCGGTCAAGGCCTTCCTGCGCTCGGTGGTCGTTGCGCGCCAGTGCATGGATTACGAAACCTGAAACCGGAGGACTTGCGATGGCACGTACCGTTCAACAACTGTTCGACCTGAAGGGCCAGACCGCCCTGATCACCGGCGGCTCGCGCGGTCTGGGCCTGTACATGGCGCATGCGCTGGGCGAGGCCGGCGCGCGCATCATGCTCAGCTCGCGCAAGGCCGACGACCTGGAGCAGGCCACGGCCGAGCTGCAGGCCGCCGGCATCGACGCGCGCTGGATCGCCGCCGACTGCGCCAAGGAGGACGACACGCGCCGGCTGGCCGACGAAACCCTGCAGCGCATGGGCGCCATCGACATCCTGGTCAACAACGCCGGCGCCACCTGGGGCGCACCGGCCGAGGAGCACCCCGTCGCCGCCTGGGACAAGGTGATGAACCTCAACGTGCGCGGCTACTTCATCCTCAGCCAGCAGGTGGCCAACGGTTGCATGATCGCCCGGCGGCGCGGGCGCATCATCAACGTCTCGTCCATCGCCGGGCTCAACGGCAACCCGCTGGGCATGAAGACCATTGCCTACAACACCTCCAAGACGGCGGTCATCGGCTTCACCCGCGCGCTGGCGGCCGAATGGGGGCGCTTCGGCATCACCGTCAACGCCATCTGCCCGGGCTTTTTCCGCACCAAGATGGCCACCTACCTGATCGACGAGCTGGGCGAGGACAACATGACCGCCGGTGCGCCGCTGGGCCGCCTGGGCGACGACGAGGACCTGAAGGGCATCACCCTGCTGTACGCCAGCGAGGCCGGCAAGCACATCACCGGCCAGTGGCTGGCGGTGGACGGCGGCGTGAGCGTGGTGCTGGGGGCCGCATGATCGCGGAACGTGCATGAGCGCGCCGGGCCGCTCCCAAGCGCGCGTCCCGCAGCGCGCAGCGCGGAGGGTCGTGCCGTGAGCCTCGGGTTTCACGCCAGCATCCCGTTTGCCGATCACCTGGGCTTCACGCTCGAGCGCTTCGAGGGTGGCGAGTCCACCTTGCACTTTCTGCCCCGGCCCGAGCACTGCAACTCGTTCGGCGTGGCGCACGGCGGCGCGCTGATGAGCTTCCTGGACGTCATCATGGCCACCGCCGCGCGCAGCCTGCAGCCCGAATCCGGCGCCATCACCATCGAGATGAAGACCAGCTTCATGCGGCCCGCGCCGGTGGCGCCCGGCGCCGCCCTGGTCGGGCGCGGGCGCCTGCTGCACCGCACGCGCAGCCTGGCCTTTGTCGAAGGCTCGGTGTTCGCACCGACCGGCGAGCTGTGCGCGCACGCCACCGGCACCTTCAAGTACGTGGCGGCCCGGGCCGACACCATTTCGACCGACTGAGCATCAAAAAACAGCCGAACGCAGAGGGCGCAAAGATTGCGCAGAGGACGCAAAAAAACAAAACTTCAAGTAAATCGATTGGTGACCCTTGCAAGACAAGTGCAACGTGATATCGATTTGATAATTTTTTGGTATTTTTTGCGTCCTTTGCGAGTCTTTCGCGTCCTCTGCGTTCGGCTGTTCAAAGCCTCTCGCAACCCCCGTCAATCAAAGGAACCCCAATGCCCACCAACCGCCAGATCCTGCTCGACAACCGCCCCCAGGGCGAGGCCACGCTGGCCAACTTCAAGCTGGTCAGCACCGAAACGCCGGCACTGCAAGACGGCCAGGTGCTGGTGCGCCACCACTACCTGAGCCTGGACCCCTACATGCGCGGACGCATGAACGACGCCAAGAGCTACGCCGCCTGCCAGCCGCTGGGCCAGGTGTTCCAGGGCGGCACCGTGGGCGAGGTGGTCGAGAGCCGTCACCCCAAGTTCGCCGTCGGCGACAAGGTGGTCGGCTACGGCGGCTGGCAGGAATACAGCGTGGTCGACGCCAAACAGCCCGGCATGCTGAAAAAGGTGGACACCACCCAGGTGCCGCTCTCGCACTACCTGGGCGCCGTCGGCATGCCGGGCGTGACCGCCTGGTACGGCCTGAACCAGATCATCGCGCCCAAGGCGGGCCAGACGCTCACCGTCACCGCCGCCTCGGGCGCCGTGGGCAGCGCCTTCGGCGCGCTGGCCAGGGCGCGCGGCTGCCGCGTGGTCGGCATTGCCGGCGGGCCGGACAAGTGCAGATACGTCACCGATGAGCTGGGCTTCGACGCCTGCATCGACTACCGCCAGCACGGCGACGTCAAAAGCATGAGCGCCGCGCTCAAGGCCGAATGCCCCGACGGCATCGACGGCCACTTCGAGAACGTGGGCGGCTACATCCTCGACGCCGTGCTGCTGCGCACCAACGCCTTTGCCCGCATCGCCCTGTGCGGCATGATCGCCGGCTACGACGGCCAGCCCCTGCCCATGGCCAACCCGGCGCTGCTGCTCATCAACCGCATCCGGCTGGAGGGCTTCATCGTCAGCGAGCACATGGACGTCTGGCCCGAGGCGCTGGCCGAGCTGGGCCAGTTGGTGGCCACCGGCAAGCTGCGCCCGCGCGAGAGCATCGCCCAGGGCATCGAATCGGCGCCGCAAGCCTTCCTGGGTTTGCTCAAGGGCAAGAACTTCGGCAAGCAACTCGTCAAAATGGTCTGATCCGCCGCCAGGAGAGCCGACATGACCCACGCCACGCACGAAGTCTTCAACCAGCCGCTGCCGCTGGTCGACGTCAACCTGTTCGACATCAACCAGCCGCTGCAAGACGCGGTCAGGTTCAACACACCCGGCTTGGACACCGGCGCGCTGCGCGAACTGGGCCGCACGGTGGGTTCCGCCGAGATGCAGAACCACGCCCGCCTGGCCAACGTGCACACGCCCGAGCTGCACACGTTCGACCCCTACGGCCACCGCATCGACGAGGTGGAGTTCCACCCCAGCTACCACGCGCTGATGGGCGCAGCCGCCGGGGCCGGCCTGCATGGCACACCCTGGTCGAAGAACGAGGCCCCCACGCTTGCGGCTTCGCCGGCTGCGCTGCCCCCCGAGGGGGCGCTCGCGTCTCGGGGCGGCCCGTCGCCGCTCGTGCGCAGCAATCCGCATGTGCTGCGCGCTGCCAGCTTCATGCTGTTCACCGAGCTGGAGCCCTCCATCCTGTGCCCCATCTCGATGACCTACGCCGTCACCCCGGCGCTGCAGGAGAACACCGCGGTCTATGCCGACTGGGGCCCCAGGCTGACCAGCCGCGCCTATGACCCGGCTTTGAAACTGTTCAAGGACAAGCCTGGCGTGACCATGGGCATGGGCATGACCGAGAAGCAGGGCGGCTCGGACCTGCGCGCCAACACCACGCAGGCTGTGCCCGATGGCAAGGACGATTGGGGCGAGCGCTACCGCCTCACCGGCCACAAGTGGTTTTTCTCGGCGCCCATGTGCGATGCCTTTCTGGTGCTGGCGCAGGCGGCCGACGGCCTGACCTGCTTCTTTTTGCCGCGCGTGCTGCCCGATGGATCACGCAACGGCCTGCGCATCCAGCGCCTGAAGGACAAGCTGGGCAACAAGGCCAACGCCAGCTCCGAGGTCGAGTTTCAGGACGCCATCGCCTGGCGCGTGGGCGACGAGGGCCGAGGCGTGCCGCAAATCCTGGAGATGGGCACGCGCACGCGGCTGGACTGCAGTCTGGGCACCAGCGCGCTGATGCGTCAGGCGCTATCCATCGCCATCCACCACACGCGCCAGCGCAAGGCCTTCGGCAAGTTCCTGATCGAGCAGCCGCTGATGAAGAACGTGCTGGCCGACCTGGCGCTGGAGAGCGAAGCCGCCACCGCGCTGGCGCTGCGCCTGGCGCGCGCCTTCGAGCGCCACGACAACGCGCACGAGCGCCTGATCGCCCGCGTGCTCACGCCCGTGGCCAAGTTCTGGATCTGCAAGCGCGGCAGCCACTTCAGCGAAGAAGCCATGGAATGCATGGGCGGCAACGGCTACGTCGAAGAGGACGGCCACGGCATCCAGGCGCGCATCTACCGCGAAATGCCGGTCAACTCGATCTGGGAAGGCGCCGGCAACATCATGGCCATCGACCTGCTGCGCGCCCTGCGCAAGGGCGACGTGGCCGGCGCACTGCAGGCCGAGCTGGCCCCCGCGCGCGGCGCGCACGCCGCGCTCGACCGCATGATCGACGCGCTGCCCACCCGCATCGACACCCTGGCCAACGAAACCGAGGCGCGCCGCCTGGCGCAGGACGTGGCGTTGGCCCTGCAGGGCGCGCTGCTGGCACAAACCGCGCCGGCCGCGGTGACGGATGCCTTCTGCGCCTCGCGCCTGGGCGGCGACTGGGGCCAGGCCTTCGGCACCTTGTCCGCCCGTGCCGACATGGATGCCATCATTGCGCGCGCGATGCCTTGAAGCAGGAATACCGGATACCGAACGCAGAGGACGCAAAGGATTCGCAAAGGGCGCAGAAGAGATACAAAAATTTGATGAAATTCGGCTTTAACCCGTACACAATCAGTGTAATAAGCTATATTTTTAGTAGTATTTGAATCGGTATTTTTTGCGCCCTTTGCGAATCCTTTGCGTCCTCTGCGTTCGGCTGTTCCTGTCTTTTTCACGTAGAAAGCTCACCCCATCATGATTCAAGACTTCAAAGGCAAGACGGCCGTGCTCACCGGCGCTGGCTCGGGTTTCGGGCTGGAGTGCGCGCGCATTGGCGCGGCGCGTGGCATGAACCTGGTGCTGGTCGATGTGCAGCCCGACGCGCTCGACCGGGCCGAGACTGAGATGAAGGCCGCTGGCGTGCAAGTGATGGCGCGCAAGGTGGACGTGTCCGACGCGGCGCAGATGGAGGCGCTGGCCGCTGAGGTCAAGGCACGCTTCGGCGCACCGCACTTCGTGTTCAACAACGCCGGCGTGGGCGCCGCCGGCCTGGTGTGGGAAAACACCGTCGCCGACTGGAGCTGGGTGCTGGGGGTGGATTTGTGGGGCGTGATCCACGGCGTGCGCCTGTTCGTGCCCATGATGCTGGCGGCCGCCGCGCAAGACCCGGCGTATCGCGGCCACGTCACCAACACCGCCAGCATGGCGGGCTTGCTGACGGCGCCCAACATGGGCGTCTACAACGCCGCCAAGGCGGCGGTGGTCAGCCTGACCGAGACCCTGTACCAGGACCTGCGCCTGGTCACCGACCAGGTCGGCGCCAGCCTGCTGTGCCCCTACTTCGTGCCCACCGGCATCAGCCACAGCGAGCGCAACCGGCCGCAGGACGGCGCGGCGTCCAAGGCCCTGACCAAGAGCCAGCAGATCGGCCAGGCCCTGCTTGAAAAGGCCGTCACCAGCGGCAAGGTCAGCGCCGCCGAGGTCGCGCAAAAGGTCTTCCAGGCCATCGCAGCCAACCAGTTCTACGTTTTCAGCCACGAAAGCCCCAGGGCGCTGGGCAACATCACGCATCGCATGCAGAACATCGTGGCCATGCAGAACCCGGCCGACCCGTTTCTGGAAACCCCCGAGATCGGCGCGCGCCTGCGCCAGCAGTTGCGCGGCGGGTAAACGCTCAGCGCTCGACCTGCGTCAGCTGCCGGCGCCAAAAGGCCGGCATCAGGTCGAACAGGGGCGTGGGGTCGCGTTGCATCATTTGCGTGTTCTGGGGCGGCAGGGATGCAAAGTTGGCCAGCGGGTCCACGTAGGCCAGTTGCTCCATCCAGCGGATGTTGATCTTGTCACCGGGCAGTGGACGAGAGTCGATCAACTCCAGCATGTGCCTGGCTTGCTGGCTGCCGCGGCTGGCCGCCAGTTGGTAGTAGTGGATCGCCTCGGCAAAATTGGCCTGCGTGCCCGGCCGGCGGTGATAGCGCTGCGCCTGGGTCAGGGCCGCCTGCGCGTCGGCGTTGGGGGTGGGCGAGGGGCCGGTCGAGCGATCCGGCGCGCCGCGGTCGTTCTTGAGGATCTGCAGGTTGGTTTCGGCCGCGCGCGACCGGGAACTTGCGCGCTCGAAGAAGCGCAGCGCCTCGGCGCTTCGTTGCTCGTCCGCCGCCATGATGCCCAGCTCCAGATTGGCCTGCACGTCGCACGCCGCCGCCGTCTGCTGCAGCAGGGCCAGGTCGGGCACGCCAGGC
>JAFKGE010000015.1:0-243640 GCA_017307865.1 Burkholderiales bacterium
AAGGGACGCGGCCAGTGGGGTCGCCTTTCTTTTGCCTTCTTTTCTTTGGCGACGCAAAGAAAAGAAGGTGCGCCACCGGGCGCACATCCCGGCCAGCGGAAGACAGCAGAGTCAAACGAACTTCAAACGACAGCGAACGATCCAACGCCAGCTGCCCCTCACCCCCACCCTCTCCCCAAAGGGGCGAGGGAGTAGGCCCCCCGCGCATCACGGCTCCGCCCCCTGCGCACCATCCAGCTCGACATCGCCCAGCCGCTTGACCCCACCGCCCAACCGATCAAACCAAAGATAGATCACCGGCGTGGTGAACAGCGTCAGCAACTGCGACAGCACCAGCCCGCCGAAGATGGCGATGCCCAGCGGGCGGCGCAGCTCGGCGCCGTCGCCCCAGCTCAGCATCAGGGGCACGGCGGCGGCCAGCGCCGCCAGCGTCGTCATCAGGATGGGGCGAAAGCGCAGCAGCGCGGCCTGGTGGATGGCCTCCAGCGCCGGCTTGCCCTCCACGCGCTCGGCCTCGATGGCGAAGTCGATCATCATGATCGCGTTCTTCTTGACGATGCCGATCAGCAGCACCAGGCCGATGATGCCCACCACGTCCAGCGGGTGGCCGGTGACCCACAGCGCCAGCAGCGCGCCCACGCCCGCCGACGGCAGCGTGGACAGGATGGTGAGCGGGTGCACGTAGCTCTCATACAGCACGCCCAGCACGATGTACACGCACACCACCGCCGCCAGGATCAGCCACAGCTGGTTGGCCAGCGACTTCTGGTAGGCCCCCGAGGCACCGGTGAAACGCAGCGTGATGCTGGCCGGCAGGCCCTCGGCCGTGGCCGCCGCGCGGATGGCCTGCACCGCCGCGCCCAGGCTGACGCCGGGCGCGGTGTCGAAGCCGACGGTGGCGGCCGGGTACTGACCCACGCGCGTGATGCGCAGCGGCGCCGGCTCCTCCACCACCTGCGCGAACGAGGCCAGCGGCGTGGTGCCGCCGCCGCTGGTCTTGACCGGCATCTCGCGCAGCGTGCGCAGGCCGGCGGCGTCGGCCTGGGCGGCCTGCAAAATCACGCGGTACTGGTTGGTCTCGGTGAAGATGGTGGAGACGATGCGCTGGCCGAAGGCGTTGTACAGCGTGTTGTCCAGCGCGCTGGCTGTCACGCCCAGGCGCGCCGCGGTGTCGCGGTCCACCCGCACCATGGCGGCCAGGCCGGTTGCGCCGGCGTCGGTGGTGGCCTGGCGCACTTCGGGCAACTGGCCCAGGCGCCGCGCCAGGCGCTGCGCCCACTGGTTGACCAGCGGCGTGTCCACGCCCTCCAGGTCGAAGCGGAACTCGGTCGGACCGCTGTCCGAGTCGATGGTCAGATCCTGCGTGGGCTGCAAGAACAGCGCGACGCCCGCCACCTGCTGCGCCACCTGCTGGCGCAGGCGCTGCATGATGGCGGCCTGCGAATCGCCGAACAGCGTGCGCGCGCGCAGGTTGACCACCAGTCGCCCCGACGACAGCGCCGTGTTGTTGGCCGCGTCCACCCCCACCACCGAGCTGACCGACTGCACGGCGGCATCCTGCAGCACCACGCGGGCCACGGCCGCCTGCAGCGCCGACATGCGCTCGAAGGACACGTCGGGCGCGGCCTGCACCTGGCCCTGCAGCTGGCCCGTGCTCTGCGTCGGAAACAGCCCCTTGGGCATGCCCCAGTACATGAGGCCCGTGACCACCAGCGTGGCCAGCGCCACCGCCAGCGTCAGCGGCTGGTGCGCCAGCACCCAGCGCAGGCCGCGGTCGTAGCGGGCGATGGTCCAGTCCATGCGCGCCTGCACCCAGGCGCCCAGGCGGCCGTGCACGGCATCCAGCGGCTCCAGCATGCGCGCCGACATCATGGGCACCAGCGTGAGCGACACCAGGGCCGAAAACAGGATGGTGATGGCCAGCGTGACGGCGAACTCGCGAAACAGCCGCCCGATCACCTCCTGCATGAACAGCAGCGGAATCAGCACCGCGATCAGCGAGACGGTGAGCGAGATGATGGTGAAGCCGATCTCGCCCGCCCCGTCCAGCGCCGCTCGCAATGGCGTCTTGCCCATTTCCCGATGCCGGGAGACGTTCTCGATCATCACGATGGCGTCGTCCACCACGAAGCCGGTGGCGATGGTCAGCGCCATCAGGCTCAGGTTGTTGAGCGAATAGCCCAGGCCGTACATGGCGGCCATCGTGCCCAGCAGCGAGATCGGCACGGCAATCGACGCGATCAGCGTGGCGCGCGCGCTGTGCAAAAAGGCGAAGATCACCAGCACCACCATCACCACCGCCAGCAGCAGCTCGATCTGCACGTGCTCGACCGAGGCGCGGATGCCCAGCGTGCGGTCGGTCAGCACCGTCAGGTGCACGCTTTGCGGCAGGCCCTGCTCCAGCCGCGGCAGCTGCTGCTTGATGGCGTCGACGGTGGCGATGACGTTGGCGCCGGGCTGGCGCTGCACGTTGACGATGATCGCCGGTGTGAGCCCTGCCGCCGCCGCGCTGCCCTTGATGGCGGTCCACGCGCCCAGCCGGTCGTTCTCCGAGCCGTCGACCACCTGCGCCACGTCCTTCAACCGCACCGGCGCGCCGGCCACGTAGGCGATGATCAGCTCGCGGTACTCGGCCGCGCTCAGCAGCTGGTCGTTGGCGTTGATGGTGTACTGGCGCTTGGGCCCGTCGAAGCTGCCCTTGGCGCTGCTCGAATTGCCCGCGCTGATGGCGCTGCTGACGCTGTCCAGCCCCAGGCCCATGGCGGCCAGCGCGTCCAGGTTGGCCTGCACCCGCACGGCCGGCCGCTGGCCGCCCGCCAGCGTCACCAGGCCCACGCCGCTGATCTGGCTGATCTTCAGCGCCAGCCGCGTGTTGACCATGTTCTGCACCTCGGTCAGCGGCAGGCTGTCGGACGTCACGGCCAGCTGCAGGATGGGCGCGTCGGCCGGGTTGACCTTGGCGTACACCGGCGGCGCCGGCAGGTCGGCCGGCAGCAGCGAGCCGGCGGCGTTCATCGCCGCCTGCACCTGCTGCTCGGCGGCGTCCATGCCCAGGTTGAGCGCGAACTGCAGCGTGATCAGCGACACCCCGGCGCTGCTGACGCTGTTCATGCGGTCCAGCCCCGGCATCTGGCCGAACTGCTGCTCCAGCGGCGCGGTCACGGTGCGGCTCATCACGTCGGGGCTGGCGCCGGGGTACAGCGTGCGCACCTGGATGGTCGGGTAGTCCACCTGCGGCAACGCCGCCACCGGCAAAAAGCGCAGCGCCACCAGCCCGGCCAGCACGATGGCCAGCATGAACAGCCCCGTGGCCACCGGGCGCTGGATGAACAGGCGCGAGACGTTCATCGCCAGTCAGCGTGGTGTGGTCTCAGCGCGTGGCCGACGGGGCCGTGGATGCTCCCGATACAGGAGCTGACGCCGCAGAGCCGGCGGGGGCCGAAGCCCGATTTCGCTTGAAATCGCGCGGCGCGGACGCCCCCGCCGCGGGCGCCGAGGCGCCGGCGCGTCGCCCGCCCGCCGGCGCGTCGCCGGCCAACTGCACGCGGCCGCCGTCCTTCACGCGGTCGCCGCCCTCGGTGACGACCTGCTCGCCCGCCGCCAGGCCTTGGGCGATCAGGATCTGGTCGACCGTGGCCAGCCCGCGCGTGACGGGCCGCATGTGCGCCGTGTGCTGCTCGTCCACCACGTAAACATAGTCGCCCTGCGGGCCGGTGCGCACGGCGGTGACCGGCACCAGCACGCCGGACTCGGTGCCCAGCTGCAGGCGCGCGTTGACGAACTGGTTGGGAAACAGCTGGCCGTCGGCGTTGGCGAAGCGCGCCTTGGCGCGCACCGTGCCGGTGGCGGTGTTGATCTGGTTGTCCAGCGTCAGGAACACGCCCTCGGCCAGGGTGTGGCTGCGCGCGCGGTCCAGCGCCTGCACCGGCAGCTGGCCGGCGCGCTGCGCCGCGCGCACCGCCGGCACGCGGTCTTGCGGCACCGAGAACAGCACGTCGATCGGCGCCATCTGCGTGATGGTGGCAATGGCCGTGCCGCTGGGGTTGACCAGGTTGCCCGGGTCGACCGCGCGCAGGCCGATCACGCCGTCGATGGGCGCGCGCAAGGTGGTGAAGCCGACGTTCAGCTCGGCCGCGCGCTCGCTGGCGCGGTCGGACTCGACCACGCCCTCCAGTTGCTTGACCAGCGCCGCCTGCGTGTCCACGTCCTGCCGGGCGATGGAGTCCTGCTCCCACAGCTTTTGATAGCGCCCCAGCGTCAGGCGCGCCGCCGACAGTTGCGCCTCGTCCTTGGCGCGCTGCCCGCGCGCCTGCGCCAGCGTCTGCTCGTAGGGCCGCGCGTCGATGCGCGCCAGCACCTGACCCTTGGCAACCTTCTGCCCCTCGGTGAACAGCACCTGCGTCAGCACGCCCGACACCTGCGGCACCAGCGCGGCGGCCATCGGCGGCGTGACGGTGCCCAGCGCGTCGATCAGCACCGGCAGCGTGCCCTGCACGGCGCGCGTGGCGCCCACCGTCACCCCGCCGCCGCCGCCACCACCGCCAAATCCGCCCCCCGGGCCGCGCGGCGCCCCGGCGGACGGGCCAGCGGCCGCCGGCGTCTTCGCACGCTGCACCAGGTACACCGCGCCGGCCACCATGGCCGCGATCAGCAGCAGCGTCAGCGCCGCGCCCAGCCAGCGGCGGCGTGCGGGAGGCGGCGGGACGGGGCTCGGGTCAGCGGTCATGCAGGGGCATCCATGGATGAGGAGCACGCGCAGCCGGGGCCCGCGCAGCGCTCATCGTAGCCGCCCGGCTTGCACGCCCGGTCGGCGGGCGATGAAGAAATGTAAAGCGCGGGGCCGCCGCTGCGGGCCTTCAGTCGGCCCACGCCACCCAGCCCATGGACCAGGTCAGCAGCACGATCAGCCCGAACACGATGCGGTACCAGGCGAAGGGCACGAAGCTGTGGTTGGCGATGTAGCGCAGCAGCCAGCGCACGCAGATCCAGGCGCTGACGAAGGACAGCAGCAGGCCGACACCGAACAGCGGCGCGTCGGCCCAGGACAGCAGCGCGCGCTCCTTGTAGAGCGAATACGCGCCGGCGCCGATCAGCGTGGGGATGGCCAGGAAGAAGGAAAAATCGGTCGCCGTCTGGCGCGACAGCCCCAGCAGCATGCCGCCGATGATGGTGGCGCCCGAGCGGCTGGTGCCCGGGATCATGGCCGCGCACTGCGCCAGGCCGACCTTCAGCGCGTCCAGCGGCGTCATGTCGTCCACGCTCTGCACCCGCGCCGCGCCGGGCGGCCGGCGCTCGGCCCACAGGATGACGAAGGCGCCCAGGATGAAGGTGGCGGCCACCACCGGCGCCGTGAACAGGTGCGCCTTGATGGCCTCGCCGAACAGCAGCCCCAGCACCACCGCGGGCAAAAAGGCGATCAGCACGTTCAGCGCAAAGCGCTGCGCCGACCGGCTGCTGGGCAGCGCCACCAGGGCGCCCCATATCTTGTGCCAGTAAACGATCACCACCGCCCCGATGGCGCCGGTCTGGATGGCAATGTCGAACACCTTGGCCTTGGCGTCGGCAAAGCCCAGCAGGCTGCCCGCCAAAATCAGGTGGCCGGTGCTGGAGATGGGCAGAAACTCGGTCAGGCCTTCTACCACGCCCATCACGGCGGCCTTCAGCAACAACAGCGTGTCCACGCGCAATCCCTTCAAGCTGCTACAGCATCTGTAGCTTCGGGCGGCGATTTTAGGGTGGCCGATGGCCCGGCGCCGACAGATTCGCGCCAGCCTGGGGCATTTCATCCGCCGTCGCGGCGACTGGCGCCGCCGCCGGGCATTCCGTCGCATGGCGCTGGCGTGCCCGGGCGGCGGCCGGCAGCATCACGCCGTTCTTTCCACTTCCACCCAACACCGGAGATCGACCATGCTGCTCACCACCCTGCTCAGCCAACACCCCGAAGCCGCGCTCGACATCGTGCGCGGCACCCCCGCCTGGGTCGGCGCCCTGCTGGCCGCGCTGATCGTGCTGGGCCTGTCCGCCACACGCGCGCGCTCGGCCAGCCCGGCGCGCCTGGCGCTGCTGCCGGTGGCCATGCTGGGCCTGGCGCTGTGGGGCGTGCAGTCGGCCTTTGCCACCAGCGGGCGCCTGGCCGAGTTGCTGGCGCTGTGGGCCGTCTGCTTTGCCGCCATGCTGGCGCTGGGCCTGCGCGGCGCGGCACCGGCCGGCACCCGCTGGAACGCCGCCGCGCACCGCTTTCACCTGCCCGGCTCCTGGGCGCCGATGGCGCTGATCGGAGGCGTGTTTCTCATCAAGTACACCGTCGGCGTGCAGCTGGCGCTGGAGCCCGCGCTGGCGCGCGAGGCCGGCTTTGCCCTGGCCGTCACCGGCCTGTACGGCCTGCTGTCGGGCTGGATCGCCGCCCGCACGCTGCGCGTGCTGCGCCTGCAGAAATCAGCCACCGCCCTCGTTGCCGCCTGAACGGAGCTCATCATGTCTCGCCACGACCGCGATTTCGATGCACTGCCCGCCGGCCCGGCCGGCGACGCCGCCGCCCTCGAACGCCTGGCGCGCCGCCGTGCCGGCGCCAAGATGGGCTGGACCGTGCACGCCCTGGTCTACGTCTGCGTCAACGCCGGGCTGGCGCTGATCTCCTGGCGCAGCGGCCAGGACTGGTTCGTGTTTCCGCTGGCCGGCTGGGGCCTGGGCCTGGCCATCCACGGCGCGGTGGTGTGGCTGAGTGCCGGCGGCGCGGGTTTGCACGAGCGCCTGCTGCAGGCCGAACGTGCCAAGCTTCGGCGCCATACTGAATGACAACGCCATGAAACCCACCGCCAACCGACGCACCGTGGACCTGAGCGCCTGGCCCGACCTGGTCGTGGTCTACCTGGGCATGCGCGTCAACGCCCTCGCTGGCCTGAAGACGCTGCTGGGCTTCGGCCCCAAGATCGCCGGCTCGGTGCAGGCCCGGCCCGACGGGCTGCTGCTGCACGAGAACTTCCTGTTCTCGCTGTGGCCGCCCCACGCCGGCATGCGCCAGTACTGGCGCGACTTCGAGTCGCTGGAAGCCTGGACGCGCTCCGACCCGCACCGCATCTGGTGGCAGCAGTTTCTGCACGACTCGGGCGGCACCGGCTTCTGGCATGAGAGCTACCTGAGGCGCGGCGGCATGGAGGCGGTGTACATCGACATGCCGCAGGACGTGGGTTTTGCGCGCTTCGCGCCGCAGCGCGCGGCGCGCGGCGCCATGTTCTCGGCGCGCACGCGCTCGGGGCAGGCCGGCCAGGCCGCCACGGCGGCACCGGTGCGCGAGCCGGAGCTGGATGGATGAGCACCGCCGGGCCGCCCCAAGGTGCTCGCACCGCGGGCCTTCAGGCCGAAGGTCATCCCATGCCGCGCAGCTTCTGGCTCGACGTGCTGCGCCACGGCCTGCAGGTGCTGGTCTTTTGCTGCCTGATCGCGGTGTTCACCAGCCTGATCTGGCCGCAGGCGGGCTACGGCGTGCAGCTGGTGCACTCGATGTCGATCGGCATGCTGATCTGGGCGGTGATCGAGTTCGGCCGCCTGCTGGTGCCGGCCGAGCACTGCCACCGCGACCCGAGCCGCCCCGGCCACGGCTGGCCCAAGGGCTGGCGCGGCGTGCTGCTGACCCTGGTGGGCATTGCCGTCGGCTACGTCGGCGGCAACCGGCTGGCCGCGGCGCTGCTGGGCGAAACCGTGACCTACGCGCCGCGCGACCAGGTGATCGGGCTGGCGATCGCCATCGTGGCCGGTCTCGTCGCCAGCTTTTACTTTTTCACGCGCGGGCGCCAGGCCGCCCTGCAGGCCAGCATCGCCGCCGCCGAGCGCGACGCCGCCGAGGCCCGGCTGATGCTGCTGCAAAGCCAGCTGGAGCCGCACATGCTGTTCAACACCCTGGCCAACCTGCGCGCACTGATCGGCGTCGACCCCGCGCGCGCCCAGCACATGCTCGACCGGCTGGATGGCTACCTGCGCGCCACGCTGGGTGCCTCGCGCGCACCCCAGCACCCGCTGGGCGACGAGTTCGATCGCCTGCGCGACTACCTGGAGCTGATGGCCGTGCGCATGGGCCCGCGGCTGGCCTACACGCTCGAGCTGCCCGCCGCGCTGCGCGATCGGCCCGTGCCCACCCTGCTGCTGCAGCCGGTGGTCGAGAACGCCATCCGCCACGGGCTGGAGCCCTGCGTGGCAGGCGGGCGCATCGAGGTGGCGGCACGGCGCGATGCGGACGCGCTGATCCTGTCGGTGCACGACAGCGGCGCCGGCTTCGATCCCGACGCGCCGCCGCGCGTCGGCCACTTCGGCCTGGCACAGGTGGGCGAGCGCGTGGCCTCGGCCACCGGCGGCCAGGGGCACGTCGACATCCAGTCGCAGCCCGGCGCCGGCGCCACCGTGCGCATCATCCTGCCCATCACCTGAGCCCAATGCCCACTGCCCTGATCGCCGAAGACGAACCCCTGCTGGCCGCCGCGCTGCAGACCGAGTTGGCGCGCGCCTGGCCCGAGCTGCAGGTCGTCGCCACCGTGGGCGACGGCGCCAGCGCCGTGCGCGAGGCGCTGCGCCTGCAACCCGACGTGCTGCTGCTGGACATCCGCATGCCGGCCCTGAGCGGGCTGGACGCCGCCGCCGAGCTGGCCGACGCCTGGGACACCGCTGCCCACCCCTTTCCCGCACTGGCCTTCGTCACCGCCTACGACCAGTACGCGCTGCAGGCCTTCGAGACACAGGCACTGGACTACGTGCTCAAGCCCGTGCAGCCCGCCCGGCTGCAAAAATCGGTGCAAAAACTGCGTGCAGCGCTTGACCAGCGGGCGCAAGCAGCTATCCAATCAGGAGCAGATGACGACAGCCCGCTGCAGGCCACGGCCGAGCAGCTGCAGCGCCTGCTGGCCAGCTTGCAGCCCGCACCGCCGGCGGCGCCCCTGCTGCGCCAGTTGCCCGTCAGCCCGGCCGGCGCGGGCGGCAACACCATCCGCATGGTGCCGGTGGCCGAGGTGCTGCTGCTGCAGGCGGCCGACAAGTACGTGCGCGTGGTCACCGCCAGCGGCGAACACCTGCTGCGCACGCCGCTGAAAGAGCTGCTGCCGCAGCTCGACCCCGAGCAGTTCTGGCAGATCCACCGCGGCACCGTGGTGCGCGCCGACGCCATCGACACCGTGCAGCGCGACGAGGCCGGGCGCCTGCACCTCACCCTGCGCGGCCACGCCGAGGCGCTGGTGGTCAGCCGCCTGTTCGCGCCGCGCTTCAAGGCGCTGTAGACCCGCGCGGGCAACCCTGTGTCCGTCATGGGGAAATGCGCGAAAACCCCGTAAAACTTTTGGCGCTTGCGCCACCATAATGGCCCTCGCACCCGGCGCGCACGCAGCGCGCCTTTTGTTGCCCCCTTCGACCCCTTGCAGGAGCCTGTCCCCATGAAATTTCGTTCCCTCGCCCTGGGCCTCGGCCTCGCCTTCGGCCTGATGGCCACCGCTGGCGCGCAAACCGTCATGCGCATCAACATCTCCACCGCGCAGAACTCGCACCAGGGCGTGGCCATCGACGTCTTCGCCAAGGAGGTCGAGCAGCGCACGGGCGGCCGCTACAAGATCCAGACCTTCTACAACGGCTCGCTGGGCGGCGAGCGCGAGTCGATCGAGGCGGTGCAGCTGGGCACGCACGAGCTGACCTTCACCTCCAGCGGCCCGATCCCCAACTTCGTGCCCGAGACGCAGATCCTGGACGTGCCTTTCCTGTTCCGCGACAAGGCGCACGCGCGCGCCGTGCTCGACGGCCCGATCGGCCAGGAGCTGCTGACCAAGTTCGACGCCAAGGGCATGAAGGGCCTGGCCTGGGCCGAGAACGGCTTTCGCAACATGACCAACAGCAAGCGCGACATCAAGGAGCCGGCCGACGTCAAGGGCCTGAAGATGCGCACGATGGAAAACCCGGTGCACATCACCGCCTACAAGGCGCTGGGCATCATCACCACGCCCATGGCCTTCCCGGAGGTGTTCACCGCGCTGCAGCAGGGCACGGTGGATGGGCAGGAGAACCCGCTGTCGGTCATCATCTCGGCCAAGTTCGACCAGGTGCAGAAGTACCTGTCGCTCACCGGCCACGTGTACTCGCCCTGCATCTTCCTGATGAACAAGGGCGCCTTCGACAAACTGAGCGCGGCCGACAAGCAGGCCTTCCTCGACGCCGCCAAGGAAGGCACCAAGGCCAACCGCGCCCGCGTGGACGAGGACGATGCCAAGGGCGTCGAGCTGCTGCGCAGCAAGGGCATGCAGGTGGACACCGAGGTCGACAAGCCGGCCTTCGTCAAGGCCCTGGCACCGGTCGAGGCCGACTTCGAGAAGAAGTTCGGCAAGGCCAACATGGAACGCATCCGCAACTACAAGTAAGCGGCGCGCGGCACTCGCGACGCCCCATCGAATGCTACGTTTAAGATAGCTTCCAGCGCCCGTCCGCCCTGCGCGACGGGCTTTTTTTATTTGAAAGCACAAGAATCATGAAAGCGCTTGTCTTGACGCTGGAGGGCTGGACCACGCGCATCGCCATGGCGCTGGCCTGTGTGATGCTGGTCATCGCCTCGGCCCTGGGCGTGTTCCAGATCTTCACCCGCTTCGTGCTGGAGCAGCCCGCCGAATGGAGCGAGGTGCTGATCCGCTTCTCGCTCATCTGGATGGTGTTCCTGGGCATTCCCATGGCCTTTCGCCAGGGCGCGATGGTGAGTGTGGACGCGCTGTACCGCGCCGCGCCCGATCGACTCAAGCGCGTGCTCGATCTGATCGTCGCGCTGGCCGCGCTGGTGTTGATGCTGATCATCCTGTGGTGGGGTGCCGACTACGCCATCCGCGGCGGCGTGCAGACCGTGGCCGGGCTCGAATCGGTCACCATGTTCTGGGCCTACGTGGCGATGCCGGTGGGCGCCATGTTCTCGCTGCTGGGCATCGTGGCCAACTACCTCGATCCGCGCCGGATGGAGTTGGAGACGGCGCAATGAAGGCCAGCACCGCACACACCGGGGAGCGCGCATGACCAGCGCCATGCTCATCACCATGATCCTGGGCTTCGCGCTCAGCGTCTCGGTCGCGGTGTCGATCGGGCTGGCGGCCATCACCGGCATGCAGATCGTCAACGCGCCGATGCTCATTTCGGTCAAGGAGATGTTCAACTCGCTGAACAAGTTTCCGCTGGCCGCCATCCCCTTCTTCATCCTGGCCGGCAACCTGATGGAAACCGGCGGCATCTCGCGCCGCCTGGTCGACTTCGCCAAGAGCATCGTCGGCGGCGTGCAGGGCGGCCTGCCCATGACCTGCGTGCTCACCTGCATGATCTTCGCGGCGGTGTCGGGCTCGTCGGTGGCCACCACCTTCGCCATCGGCGCCATCCTGATGCCGGCGCTCATCAAGCACGGCTACCCCACCACCTGGGCCGCCGCGCTGCAGGCCACCAGCGCCGAGCTGGGCGTGATCATCCCGCCCTCGATCCCGATGATTCTGTACGGCGTGGCCGCCGAGGTGTCGATCGGCGAGCTGTTCATCGCCGGCTTCGGCCCCGGCATCCTGATCAGCGGCGCGCTGATGCTGTTCGTCTGGGCCTATTGCAAGTGGCGGGGCTGGGGCAAGCACGACGGCGACGGCCGCCTGAGCGTGTGGACGGCCACGCGCAAGGCGGCCTGGGCGCTGATGATGCCGGTGGTGGTGCTGGGCGGCATCTACGGCGGCGTGTTCACCCCCACCGAAGCCTCGGCCGTGGCGGTGGCCTACGCGCTGGTGGTGGGCATGGCGATCTACCGCGAGATCGGCGTGAAGGACCTGTACGCCGTGCTGCGCAAGTCGGTCATTTCGTCGGCGGTGATCATGTTCATCATCGCCAACGCCGGCCTGTTCGCCTTCCTGATCACGCGCGCGGGCGTGCCCGACGCCATCGGCCACTGGCTGGAGGCCAACCTGCGCTCGCCGCACTGGTTCTTGCTGGGCGTCAACGCGGCGCTGTTCGTCATCGGCATGTTCATCGAGACCAGCGCCGCCATCATCGTGCTGGGCCCCATCCTGGCGCCGGTGGCCGCGCACTTCGGCGTCGACCCGGTGCACTTCGGCCTGATCATGGTGGTCAACCTGGCGCTGGGCATGATCACGCCGCCCTTCGGCGTCAACCTGTTCGCCGTCTGCACGGTGGCGCGCGTGTCGCTGGACAAGATCAGCCGCGACCTGATCCCCTTCGTGCTGGTCATCCTGGCCTGCCTGATGGTCATCACCTACGTGCCCTGGATCTCGCTGGCGCTGCGCGATCTGGTCTACGCCAAATAGCCCGTAAAATCGCGCCCTGTCAGGAGAGCGCGCCCCCGGCCTCGACCCGAGGTCGGTGCGGCGCCGCCGAAGGCGCGCGGCAACAGGCCCAAACGCTCAGGCAAAAGGACTGGCAAACGCCCGGGCGACCGGGCGCCACCGGGCTGGAGAGAGAAGGCGGCGCCGCATTCGGGCATGGCCTTCCACCGAAGGAGCAAGTGCGGCATCGCCCGCATGAATCTCTCAGGTAAAGCGGACAGCCGGGCATGCTCGCAAGCCACCGCGCTTGCGCGACTTCCCTTTCATGGAGACAGCGCATGTCCGACACCGCCGATTTGCTCAAGACCCCACTGCACGAGCTGCACCTCGAGCTGGGCGCCCGCATGGTGCCCTTTGCCGGCTATTCGATGCCGGTGCAATACAAAAGCGGCCTGATCGCCGAGCACAAGCAGACGCGCGAGAGCGCCGGCCTGTTCGACGTCTCGCACATGGGCCAGCTGCAGCTCGTCGGCCCCGATGCCGCCGCCGCGCTCGAATCGCTGATGCCGGTCGACGTGATCGGCCTGGCCCTGGGCAAGCAGCGCTACGGCCTGCTGCTGACCGACGAAGGCACCATCATCGACGACCTGATGTTCGTCAACCGGGGCGATCATCTTTTCCTCATCGTCAACGGCGCCTGCAAGGCGGGCGACATCGCCCACATCCAGGCGCGCATCGGCACGCGCTGCCAGGTCCGGCCCCTGCCCGACCAGGCCCTGCTGGCCCTGCAAGGCCCGCAGGCCGTCACCGCCCTGCAGCGCCTGGTGCCCGGCGTGCAGGCGCTGGTGTTCATGACCGGCCGCGACTTCGACTGGCAGGGCGCGCCGCTGTTCATCACCCGCAGCGGCTACACCGGCGAGGACGGCTTCGAGATTTCGGTGCCGGCCGCGCAGGCCGAGGCGCTGGCGCGCGCCCTGCTGGCGCAGCCCGAGGTCAAGCCCATCGGCCTGGGCGCGCGCAACTCGCTGCGGCTGGAAGCCGGCCTGTGCCTGTACGGCAACGACATCGACACCAGCACCACCCCGATCGAGGCCGGCCTGAACTGGGCCATCCAGAAGGTGCGCCGCACCGGCGGCGCGCGCGCCGGCGGCTTTCCCGGCGCCGACCTGGTGCTGGGCCAGCTCGACGGCAGCCGCAAGCTCGAACGCCAGCGCATCGTCCTGGCCGCCAAGGAGCGCGTGCCGGTGCGCGAACCCGCCCCGCTGGAGAACCTGGACGGCCAGACCATCGGCCAGGTCACGAGCGGCCTGCTCAGCCCCACGCTGGACCGCCCCATCGCCATGGCCTACGTCAAGCCCGGCTACGCCACCCTCGGCACCGAGCTGTTCGCCATGGTGCGCGGCAAGCCCGTGCCCATGGAGGTGGTGGCCCCGCCCTTCGTGCCCACGCGCTACCACCGCGTCTGATGTCGAGGCAAAAGCCCGACGCAGTGACCGTCTCATTTTTCCGGACCACCGATTTTTCAGGAGCAAACATGAGCCTCAAATACACCGAAGACCACGAATGGATCCAAGTCGAGGGCGACATCGCCACCGTCGGCATCACGGCGCACGCGCAGGACGCGCTGGGCGACGTGGTGTTTGTCGACCTGCCCGCCGTGGGCCAGGGCTACGCGCAGAAGGAGACGGCCGGCGTGGTCGAGAGCGTGAAGGCCGCGGCCGACGTGTACATGCCGATCAGCGGCGAGGTGACCGAGGTCAACGAGGCCCTGCGCGCCGAGCCCAGCCTGGCCAACAGCGACCCGCTGGGCGCGGGCTGGTTCTTCAAGGTCAAGCTGTCCGACCCCGGCCAGCTCGACGCGCTGATGGACGAAGCGGCCTACGCCGAGTTCAGCAAGGACTGAGCGCCTGCCAAGTGCCCCGCACGCGGCTTGGCCCGCGTGCGGTTTTTATACCAAATCGGCCGTTTGCGCCCGCTTGATGGGCGCCGGCAGCTCCTGAATTTGAAGCAATCTCGTCGTTTGCCCCGCCATGAGCCACCCTGCCCTGCACGATCTTGAAAACCCCGGCGAGTTCATCGCCCGCCACATCGGCCTCACGCCCGAGGACGAGCGCCAGATGCTGGCCGTCATCGGCGAGCCCTCGGTCGACCGGCTGATCGACTCCATCGTGCCGCGCTCCATCGCGCGCGCCGGGCCGATGAACCTGCCCGCGCCGGTGACCGAGGCCGGCGCGCTGGCCGAGCTGAAGGCCATCGCGGCGCAAAACCGGCACCAGATGAAGAGCTTCATCGGCCAGGGCTATTACGGCACGCACACACCGGGCGTCATCTTGCGCAACGTGCTGGAGAACCCCGCCTGGTACACCGCCTACACGCCGTATCAGGCCGAGATCTCGCAAGGCCGCATGGAGGCGCTGGTCAACTTCCAGACCATGGTGACCGACCTGACGGGCATGGACATCGCCAATGCCTCCATGCTGGACGAAGCCACCGCCGCCGCCGAGGCCATGACGCTGGCGCGGCGCTCGGTCAAGGCCAAGGGCAACGCCATCGTGGTGTTCGGCGATGCGCACCCGCAGACCATCGAGGTGATGCGCACGCGCGCCGCGCCGCTGGGCCTCGTGCTCAAGCTGGCCAACAGCGCCGCCGAATGGGACGCCGCCCTGGCGCAAGACGACTACTTCGCCGCCCTCATCCAGTACCCCGCCAGCAGCGGCTGGCTGATGGACTGGAGCGATGAGGTCAAGAAGATCCAGGCCAAGGGCGCGGCCGCCATCTTCGCCGCCGACCTGCTGGCCCTGGCCCTGCTCAAGTCGCCCGGCGAGATGGGCGCCGACATCGTGGTCGGCAGCACGCAGCGCTTGGGCATGCCCATGGGCGCGGGCGGCCCGCACGCCGCCTACATGGCCTGCAAGGACGCCTTCAAGCGCTCGCTGCCCGGGCGGCTGGTGGGCGTCAGCGTGGACGCGCACGGCCACACCGCCTACCGCCTGGCGCTGCAAACGCGCGAGCAGCACATCCGCCGCGAAAAGGCCACCAGCAACATCTGCACCGCGCAGGTGCTGCCCGCGGTGATTGCCAGCATGTACGCGGTCTACCACGGCCCGGCCGGCATCCGGCGCATCGCCGAGCGCACGGCGCGCCTGGCCGCCATCCTGAAGGCCGGCCTGGCGCAGCTGGGCTACACCCACGGCCACCACGACAGCGCCTTCGACACCCTCAGCCTGAAGACCGACGCCGCTACCGATACGATAGCTGCCCGCGCCGTGCAGATGGGCGCCAACCTGCGAAAAGCCTGGGATGTTTTCCTGTGCATCGCGCTGGACGAGACCCACACCCGCGCCGACGTCGAGCTGCTGTGGCGCATCTTCGCCGGCGAAGGCAAAACACTGCCCGACTTCGCCGCGCTGGAGGCCTCGGCGCCCGATTTGATCCCGGCCGCCCTGCGCCGCGCCAGCAGCTACCTCACGCACCCGGTGTTCAACACGCACCACAGCGAGACGGCCATGCTGCGCTACATCCGCCAGCTGTCCGACAAGGACCTGGCGCTGGACCGCAGCATGATCCCGCTGGGCAGCTGCACCATGAAGCTGAACGCCACCAGCGAGATGATGCCCATCACCTGGCCCGAGTTCGCCCACGTGCACCCCTTCGCGCCGCTTGACCAGCGCCGCGGCTACCAGCTGCTCAACGACCAGCTGTGCCAGTGGCTGGCCGCCATCACCGGCTACGCGGGCGTCAGCCTGCAGCCCAACGCGGGCTCGCAAGGCGAGTACGCGGGCCTGCTGGCCATCAAGGCCTGGCACGCCGCGCAGGGCCAGGCGCAGCGCGACGTGTGCCTGATCCCGGCCAGCGCGCACGGCACCAACCCGGCCAGCGCGCAGATGGCAGGCCTCAAGGTGGTGGTCACCCAGTGCGACGACAACGGCAACGTCGACATGCAGGATTTGCAGGCCCAGTGCGAGAAGCACGCCGCCCACCTGGCCTGCGTGATGATCACCTACCCCAGCACGCACGGCGTGTTCGAAACCCAGGTGAAGGAGCTGTGCCAGATCGTGCACCGCCACGGCGGGCGCGTGTACGTGGACGGCGCCAACCTCAATGCCCTGGTCGGCCTGGCCGCGCCGGGCGAATTCGGCGGCGACGTCAGCCACCTCAACCTGCACAAGACCTTCTGCATCCCGCACGGCGGCGGCGGCCCCGGCGTCGGCCCCGTCTGCGTGGTGCAGGACCTGGTGCCCTACCTGCCCGGCCATGGCGAGGGCGGCGTGGCCGGTGGCGTGGGCGCCATCAGCGCGGCGCCCTACGGCAACGCCTCGGTGCTGCCGATTTCGTGGATGTACATTCGCATGATGGGCGCCGAGGGCCTGAAACACGCCACCGAGGCGGCCATCCTCAGCGCCAACTACATCAGCAAGCGCCTGCAGGACTATTACCCCACGCTCTACGCCAGCGCCAACGGCCACGTGGCGCACGAATGCATCCTGGATTTGCGCCAACTGAAGGACACGAGCGGCGTGATGGCCGAGGACGTGGCCAAGCGCCTGGCCGACTACGGCTTTCACGCGCCCACGCTGAGCTTTCCCGTCGCCAACACGCTGATGGTCGAGCCCACCGAGAGCGAGCATCTGGTCGAGCTGGACCGCTTCATCGACGCCATGATCGCCATCCGCGCCGAGATCCGGCAGGTCGAAAGCGGCGCCTGGCCGCAGGACGACAACCCGCTCAAGAACGCCCCGCACACCGCCGCCAGCCTGCTGACGGCCGACTGGCCCCACCCCTACCCGCGCGACGTGGGCGGCGCGCTGGCGCAGCAGCATCCGGGCAGCGTCAAGTACTGGCCGCCCGTGGGCCGGGTCGACAACGTCTACGGCGACCGCAACCTGTTTTGCAGCTGCGTGCCGCTGGACGAATTGGCGTGAGCGCGGCTACCGTGCAGGTGCGCCGCATCGACTACTCCGACGCGGCCGAGGGCGCGGCCCTGGTCGAACTGCTCGACGCCTACGCCATCGACCCCATGGGCGGCGGCCAGCCGCTGGCGGCCGAGGTGCGCGCCACGCTGTGTGACCAATTGGCCCAGGTGCCCCAGGCCGCCAGCTTCATCGCCTGGCTGGGCGATGAGGCGGTGGGCCTCGTCAACTGCTTCGAGGGCTTTTCCACCTTCAAGGCGCGGCCGCTGCTGAACGTGCACGACATCGTGGTGCGCCCCGCCCACCGCGCGCGCGGCATCGGCCAGGCGCTGCTGGCCGCGGCCGAGCGGCATGCGCAAGAGCGCGGCTGCTGCAAGCTGACCTTGGAGGTGCTGTCGGGCAACGCCCGCGCGCTGCGCAGCTACCAGCGCTTCGGCTTCGCGCCCTACGTGCTCGACCCGCGCGAGGGGCAGGCGCTGCTGATGCAGAAGTGGCTGTGAGGGGCCCGTGTCCGACGCGCCCTCATCGTTTCAGCGGCTGGCGCGCGGACTATATTCAGGGCCTTGCCAGGAGCGTCCTATATGCCTGAATTCATCGACACCTCGCCCGCCGGCGAATGCATTTTCTGCAAGCTCGTGCAGGGGCAGATTCCCGCGGCCAAGGTCTTCGAGGACGAGCTGACCCTGGCCTTCATGGACCTGGGCCAGGTCAACCCTGGCCACGTGCTGGTGGCCAGCAAGCGCCACGCGGCCACGCTGTTCGACCTCACGCCGGCCGAGGCCGGCGCGCTGATGCAGACCGCCCGGCGCGTGGCGCTGGCCGCGCGCGCCGCCTTCGCGCCCGAGGGGCTGAATCTGTTCCAGGCCAACGGCGCCGTGGCCGGGCAAACCGTGGCGCACTTCCACATCCACGTACTGCCGCGCCACGCGGGCGACGGGGTCGACCTGGCCTGGCCGCGCAAGGACCCGGGGCCGGCCGCCTTGAACGAGTACGCCGCCCAACTGCGGGCCGCGTTGAAGTGAGCACGCCCAACGCGGCCCTGCCGGCGCGCGCCGACGCCATCACCGACGTGCGCGGCATCCAGGTCGGCCAGCACAGCGACGCGCGCCGCCCCACCGGCTGCAGCGTGGTGCTGGCGCAGGGCCCGGATGGCGGCGGCGCCGTGGCCGGGGTGGACGTGCGCGGCGCCGCGCCCGGCACGCGCGAGACCGACCTGCTCGACCCCGCCAATCTGGTGCAGCAGGTGCACGCCGTGCTGCTTTCGGGCGGCAGCGCCTGGGGGCTGGACGCTGCCGCCGGCGTGATGCGCTGGCTGGAAGAGCACGGCCGCGGCCTGCCCGTGGGCAGCGCGCCCGGCCAGTTGGTGCCCATCGTGCCGGCGGCCGTGTTGTTCGATCTGCACGTGGGCGACGCGCGCATCCGCCCGGGCGCGGAGGCCGGCTATGCCGCCTGCCAGGCCGCCAGCGGCGCGCCGCCCGCGCAGGGCAACGTGGGCGCGGGCGCGGGCGCCGTGGTGGGCAAGCTGTTTGGCATGGCCAGCGCCATGAAGGGCGGCATCGACACGGCCAGCGTGCGCGTGGGGGAGGTGACGGTGGGCGCGCTGATCGCCGTCAACGCGCTGGGCGACGTGGTGGACCCGGACACGGGCGCGCCGATTGCCGGCGCACGCACGCCCGACGGTCGGGCCCTGCGCCACAGCGTGCGCGCCCTGCTGGCGGGCGAGGCGCCGCAGGCCATCCTGGCCGGCAGCAACACCACCATCGGCGTCATCGCCACCGACGCGCCGCTGTCGAAGGCCCGCGCGCAGCGCCTGGCCGGCGCCGGCCACGACGGGCTGGCGCGCGCCATCCGCCCGGTGCACACGATGAGCGACGGCGACACGCTGTTCGCCTTGTCCACCGGCCATGCGCCGGCGATCGACTTCAACCTGCTGTGCGCCATGGCCGGCGAGGCGGTGGCGCGCGCCTGCGTCCACGCGGTGCGCGCGGCGCGCGGCGTGCGGGTGGATGATGTGTGGCTGCCATCCGCTTCGGATCTGCAAGCGCCATAGCACCGTAGGCTGGGTTAGCGCAGCGTAACCCAGCTTGGGCCCACGCACAGCCGCTGGGTTTCGTGCCTCAACCCAGCCTACCAACACCCACTGCACACCCCCATGCGCCGCCTCACCCTCGTCCTGCTGTCCATCCGCGACCTGCTGGTCAGCGCCGGGCCGGTGTTGCTGCTGGCCTTGGGCCTGCTGGTGGCCGCCTATTGGTGGCTGCAGCCGCAGCCGCCCAAGACCGTGCGCCTGGCCACCGGGCCCGAGGGCAGCGCCTATGCCGCCTTTGGCCGGCGCTACGTGCAGGCGCTGGCGCGCGAGGGCATCACGGTGCAGCTGATCGCCACCGAGGGCTCGGTCGCCAATCTCAGGCTGCTGCAGGACGGCGGCGCCGACGTGGCCTTCGTGCGCGGCGGCAGCGGGGCGGCGCCGCTCACCGCCGGCGCCTCGGCCGCCGCCAGCGAGCCCGCCGCGGCGGCCGACCCCAACGAGTCGCTGCAGTCGCTGGGCGCGCTGTTCTACGAGCCGCTGTGGATCTTCATGCGCCAGGACAGCCAGGCCGTGCCCGGCATGCTGGCGCGGCTCAAGGGCCTGCGCGTCAGCGTCGATCAGGCCGGCAGCGGCGTGCCGGCGCTGATGCAGCGCCTGCTGGCGGCCAGCGGTGTGGCGGCCGACGCGGTGCATCTCAGCGAGCAGGACGCGCGCAGCGCCGCCCAGGCCCTGCTGGCCGGCCAGCTGGACGCCGTGGTGCTGACCAGCGCGCCGCAGTCGCCCGTCGTGCGCGAACTGCTGCGCACGCCCGGCATCGCCCCGCTGGAGCTGGCGCAGGCCGATGCCTACACGCGGCGCTTTCCGTTTCTGCGCACCGTCACCCTGCCGCGCGGCGTGGCCGACCTGGCGGCCGACGTGCCACCGCACGACATCACGCTGCTGGCGGCCACCACCTCGCTGCTGACGCGCGAGCAGACCCACCCCGCGCTGCGCCAGCTGTTCGCGCAGGCGGCGCAGGGCATTCACGGCCGCGCCGGTTGGCTCAACGGCGCGCGTGAATTTCCCAACACCCGCACCAGCGAGCTGCCCGTCAGCCCCGAGGGCGACCGCGCCATCAACGGCACGCCGCCGTTCTGGCAGCGCTGGCTGCCGTTCTGGGCCAGCAACCTGGTGCAGCGCATGTGGCTGGTCATCGGCGGCCTGATCGTGCTGCTGTTGCCGCTGTCGCGCGTGGTGCCGCCGCTGTACACCTACCGCGTGCGCCAGCGGGTGTTCCGCTGGTACGCGCGGCTGCGCCAGATCGAAACACGCGCGCAAGACCCGCGCGTGCCCGCCGCCGAGCTGCTGGACGAGCTGGACGAGCTGGACCGCGTGGCGCACCACATCGCCGTGCCGCTGGCGCACGCCGACGAGCTGTACGCCCTGCGCGACCACATCGCCACGGTGCGCCAGCACATCCGGGTGCTGCGCAAGGATTCGACATGAAAAGTGGCTGTGACGCCCGTCCATCAAGCGCAGGGAGCTATTGTTTCGATAGTTTCAAGGAGGAAGCATGAGCACCGCTCTCGCCCCCGACGGCCGCCCGCGCTGCAGCTGGTGCCTGGCCACGCCGCAGTACCTGGCCTATCACGACCATGAGTGGGGCTTTCCCGTCATCGAGGACCGGCGGCTGTTCGAGAAGCTGTGCCTGGAGGGTTTTCAGGCCGGCCTGAGCTGGCGCACCATCCTCGAAAAGCGCGAGAACTTTCGCCACGCCTTCGCCGGCTTCGACATCGACGTGCTGGCCGGCTGGGGTGCCCCCGAAGTCGAGCGCCTGCTGCAGGACGCCGGCATCGTGCGCCACCGCGGCAAGATCGAGAGCGTGCTGAACAACGCGCGCCGCGCGCAAGAGCTGGTGCGGGACGAAGGCCCGCTGGCCGCCTGGATCTGGCGCCACGAACCCGCGGCCGCCGAGCAGGCCGCGCACCAGGGCGTCACCACCTCGCCCACCTCGATCCAGCTGTCGAAAGCGCTGAAAAAGCGCGGCTTCAGCTTTGTCGGCCCCACCACCGTGCATGCCTTCCTGCAGGCCATGGGCCTGATCAACGACCACGCCGAGGGCTGCGTGGTGCGCGGCCAGGTCGATGCAGCGCGGGCTGCGCTGCGGCGACCCGGCTGAGACCGCCCGCAGGCCGCCGTCGCGGACTTGTCATGACAGTGTCACCGGCCTGTCATGGCGCGGCGGCACCATGGACGCCGTGCCGGAAGGAGCCGCCCGCCGGCCACCACTGCCGGGAGCGCCCCATGATCTCCGTCGACCAGATCGTCGATCGGCACCTGCCGCGACTGCGCCACCACCCTTGGCTCAGCAAGGGCGTTCGCGGCCTGTTGCGCCGCCTGCTGCACGAGTCGAGTTTCCACCGCTTTGCCCAGACCTATCCGCACCTGGCGGGCTTTCCGTTTGTCGAGCAGGTGCTGGAGCATTTCGCCTTCAGCTGCGCGGTGCGCGACAACGAGCGCGAGCGCATTCCGGCGCGCGGGCGCGTCGTCATCATCGCCAACCATCCCATCGGATCGCTGGACGGGCTGGCGCTGCTGAACCTGGTGGGCGGCATCCGCGGCGACGTGAGGATCGTCGCCAACGGCCTGCTGGCGGCACTGGCGCCGCTGCAGCGCCTGCTGTTGCCGGTCACGATGCTGGGCGGGCGCAGCGCGGCCGGACAGCTCAAGGCCATCCTGGAGCACCTGCGCGGCGAGGGAGCGGTCATCATCTTTCCGGCGGGCGAGGTGTCGCGCCTACGGCCCAACGGGGTGCGCGACCGGCGCTGGAACAGTGGCTTCCTGCGACTGGCCGCGCAAACGCAGTCGCCCATCGTGCCGGTGCACATCGACGGGCGCAATTCGGCGCTGTTCTATGGCGCGTCGATGTGCTGCAAGCCGCTGGCCTCGCTGCTGCTGGTGCAGGAAATGTTCGGCCAGCACCGCAAGAGCATCGCGCTGCGCATCGGCCATCCGATTCCCCACGGCAGCCACGCCGCCATGCCCCTGCCGGATGCCGCCAAGGCCAAGCTGTTTTGCAAGCATCTGTACCGCATGGCGCAGGACCGGCCGGGCCTGCTGCGCACCGAGACCGCCGTGGCGCATCCGGTCGATCGCAGCGCGCTGGCGCAGGCCGTGGCGGCGTGCGAGCCGTTGGGACAGACGCCGGACGGCAAGCGCATCCACCTGTTCCGCGGCGGGCTGGACTCGCCCATTCTGCGCGAGGTCGGGCGCCTGCGCGAGCTGGCCTTTCGCGCCGTGGGCGAAGGCAGCGGCCAGCGCCGCGATCTGGACCGCTACGACCTGCACTACGACCACCTGATCCTGTGGGAGCCGCGCGAGCTGGAAATCGTCGGCGCCTACCGCATGGTGCGCACGGCGCCGGTGCTGCGGGAAATGGGTGCCGAGGGCCTGTACACGCACAGCCTGTTTCGCTTCGGCGAGGGCATGGGCACCTGCCTGGAGCACGGCTTGGAGCTGGGTCGCTCCTTCGTGCAGCCGCGCTACTGGGGACGCCGCTCGCTGGACTACCTGTGGTTCGGCATCGGCGCCTACGTGCGCCGCTACCCCGAGTGCCGCTACCTGTTCGGCCCGGTCTCGCTATCGCGCGACATGCCCCAGGCCGCGCGCGACCTGCTGGTGCACCACTACCGCAGCCACTACGGCGCGCCGGGCGTGGCCGAGGCCCGCCGCCCCTTCGTGCCCGGCACCGACCTGGACGCGACGGCGCCCTCCAGCGGCGACAGCGCGACCGACTTCGTGCGGCTGAAACTGCTGCTGGCCCACATGGGTTGCAGCGTGCCCACGCTGTACAAGCAGTACGCCGAGGTGGCCGAGCCCGGCGGCGTGCGCTTTCTGGACTTCGGCGTGGACCCGGACTTCGGCCACTGCGTGGACGGCCTGGTGCTGGTGGACGTGCAGCGCATCAAGGCCCACAAGCGCGAGCGCTACATCGGGCCGGCCGAAGCGGTGCCGGCCCCGGTCAGTAGCGCAGGAACACCTGCTGCACCGCCGTCGGATCGCCGCCGCGCGTGAGCGCCAGCGCGGCCAGCAGGCGCGCGCGCGGCGGGTTCTGGTCGTCGGTCACCACCCAGCCCAGCGCGTCGTCGTCGATGCTGGCGCCGCGCACCACCGGCCCCGCCCCCGTGCGCGAGCAGCGCACCAGCAGCACGCCGCGCGCGCGCAGCTCGGCCAGCGGCGCCTTCAGGTACTCGGGCACGGTGCCGCCGCCAAAGCCCGCGTGCACGATGGCGCGTGCGCCCAAGGCGGCCCAGCTGTCGTAGATCTCGGCGCGCATGTTGCCGTGGCTGGTCACCACGCCGACCAGCGGCAGCGCATCGATGCGGTCGATGTCGAACTCGCTGGCCGCGCCGTGCGGGCGTTCCACCCGGCGGTACCAGCGCGGCGCGCCCTCCACCACCAGGCCCAGCGCGCCGTGCTGCGAGGCAAAGGCGTCCAGCCGCAGGCTGTGCACCTTGGCCACGTCGCGCCCGCTGTGGATTTCCTCGTTCATCACCATCAGCACGCCGCGCCCGGCGCTGCTGGCGTGCGCCGCCACGGCCACCGCCTGGCGCAGGTTGGCCGGGCCGTCGGCCGCCAGCGCGGTGCCGGGGCGCATGGCGCCGGTCAGCACGATGGGCTTGTCGGTGGGCACGGTCAGGTGCAGAAAGTAGGCCGTCTCCTCCATGGTGTCGGTGCCGTGGGTGACGACCACCGCGTCCACCTCGTCCTGCCGGCACAGCGCCGCCACGCGCCGCGCCAGCTGCAGCAGGTGCTGGTCGGTGAAGTCGGCCGAGTCGATCTGGAACAGTTGCTCGGCCCGCAGCTCGGCCAGCGCGGCCAATCCGGGAACGCCCGCAATCAAGTCCTGCGCCGTCACCACGGCGGACTGGTAGGCGGCCGAGCCGGCGCCGACGCCTGCATGGGCAGCGCCTGAGCCGGCGATGGTGCCGCCGGTGGCCAGCAACACGACACGAGGCAGGGATGGGTGGCGGTTTGGCATGGGCCGCATTGTCCCTCACGCCCAGCGCAGACACGCCGCCGAAGCGTCAAAATCCGCCTCGGGCAACTCTCGATGCACGGCAAGCCCGTGACCTGGACGATGAGTGGAAAACCGCGTGGCTGTCTGACCCGGCTCGCTCTGGGCGTGCTGGTGCTGGCGCTGGTCGCCGGCGCGGGCCTGATCGGCCTGGTGTGGATCACCGACCCCTGGATCTATCGGGTGGGTGGCAAACAGCGGCTGCTGCCCATCTGGTCGGGCACCGGCACGGCGGACGGACCTGCGGGCCGCTATCAAGTCTATGTCTCGTTCTACCCGGCGCACTACGGGCATGCCAGTCTTCCGGGTGTCAGCGTCAAGGGCACCGGCGTGATCTGCGCGCCCGACGGCGCGCGCTACCCGGCGCGGGTGCGCGGCGGCGCGCGCGGGCGCATCTGGAGCCAGATGGACGGTCACGCGTTCTGGCTGGAGGTGTACGACCGCCCGGTCCTCTGGCAAACCAGCAGCCGCCACGACTGGCGACCGAGCCTGCGCTTCGACGGCGCGTGGGCGGGGCCCGAGCTGCGCATGAGCGATGACGGCAGCCTGCGCAATGCCTTTCGGGCCGACGGCTCGCTCAACCCGCGGCCGGCCAGCACACCCGACAAAAAATCGGCCGTGCCCATCACCTTCGTGGAAACCGGCCGGTGGCTGGCGCCCGACTGCCCGCCGCCGCAGCGTTGAAGCGGGCGCCCACCGTCGGCGGCGCCCGCAGCGTCAGATCTGCGCCGAGTCGACGCGCCGCACGCCCGCCGCCGTCATGTCGGCCCAGGCCTGCGCCAGCGAGCCGTTCAGGTCGATGGCGCGGCAGGCGTCCTCGATCACCGTGACCTCGAAGCCGGCCGCGCGCGCGTCGAGCGCGCTCCAGGCCACGCAGTAGTCGGTGGCCAGGCCGCACAGCCACAGCCGCGCGATGCCGCGCGCCTGCAGCCACGCCGCCAGCCCCGTGGTGGTGCGGCGGTCGGCCTCGACAAAGGCCGAGTAGCTGTCGATGTCCCTTTGGTACCCCTTGCGCACGATGAGCTGTGCGTGGTCCACCCGCAAGCCGTCGTGCAGCGCCGCGTCGCGCGTGCCCTGCACGCAGTGCACCGGCCACAGCACCTGCTCGCCGTAAGGCAGCGTGATGGTCTCGAACGGCTGGCGCCCCGGGTGGTTGGCGGCAAAGGACACGTGATCGCGCGGGTGCCAGTCCTGCGTCAGCACCACGTTGGCAAAGCGGGGGGCTACGCGGTTGACGACGGGCACGATGGCGTGGCCGCCCGCCACCGGCAGGCCGCCGCCGGGCATGAAGCCGTATTGCGCGTCGACGATGAGCAGGGCGGTGGAGTTGTTCATGCCGCTATTGTCCCGCGCGCGGCAGGCGTCGCACGGCGGGCACGATGTCGCGGCGGATCAGCGTGCGACCCTGGCCGCGCGCGGCGCTCTCGGGCGTGCGGCGCGAGGTGACGGCCACCACCAGTTGCAGCGCGGGCTCGACGTGAATCCACTGCCCGCCGTAACCGCTGGCCATCAGGCTGCCGGCGCCCAGCCACCACAGGTAGCCATAGGCCGCGCCCAAGGGCGGGCCGCCGGCGTTGTGCCGCTGCCCCAGCGCCCGCATGTAGGCGCGCGGCACCAGCGCGCGGCCCTGCCACTGGCCCTCGGCCAGCACCAGCTCGCCCAGCCGCGCCATGGCCGGCGTGGCGAGCGACAGGCCGATGGCTCCCAGCGCATGGCCTTGCGCGCCGCGACGCCAGTCGAAGCGCTCGATGCCCAGCGGCTGAAACAGGCGCCGGCGCGCGTAGTCCGCCAGCGGCTCGCCCACCGCCTGGGCCAGGGCCAGCGCCAGCAGGTTGGCGGCGCCGTTGTCGTAGGCAAAGCGCGCGCCGGGCTCGGCCACGAAGGGGCGGCGCGCCAGCCAGCGCAGGTCGTCGTCGCGGTCGCGCCGCGCCGTCTCGTCGCCCGGCCAGCCGGCGGTCATGGTCAGCAGGTGCGCAAAGCGCAGGCGCTGCACGCGCGCATCCAGGCCCAGGCGCAGCAGGGCGGGCAGGCGCAGCGCCACCAGTTCGTCCGGCCCGCGCACGTGGCCGTCGGCCATGGCCTGGCCGAACAGCAGGGCCAGCACGCTCTTGGTGACGGACTGCACGTCCTGCAGCGTGTCGACGCCGATGCCGCTGCGGTAGTAATCGAAGGCCAGCTGGCCCCGGTGCCGCACGAGCACGCTTTGCACGTCGCCCAGCGAGGCGTCGATGCGCGCCGCCAGGCCGGCAAAGGCGTGCTGGTGGCGCGCGGCGAGCGCCGGGTCGGAGGCGGGTGGCGCGACCGCCGCGCCGGCGCGCTGGGCCCAGCTTGGCGCTGCGCCCAAGCCGCCGAGTGCGAGGGCGGCGGCGCCCAGACGGCGGCGGCGCAGGCTTGGCGCAGCCCGGTGATGCAGGCTTGCCGATTCGGTGCCATTTGGACCAGCAGCCCAGCTGGGATCAGCGCAAGCAGCTTTCATTTTAATAGCATCGACCGCTGTCTGCCGACACCCATGCCGGGGGCGCATGGCCAAGCCCGCCGCGCGGCGCGCTATTCAAACTCGACGATCGCCTGATCCACCGCCAGGCTGTCGCCCTGCCGGGCCTTGACCTCCTTGACCACGCCGTCGGCACTGGCGAACAGCACGTTCTCCATCTTCATGGCCTCGATCACGGCCACGCGCTCGCCGGCCTTGACCTCCTGCCCCGGCTGCACGGCCACCTGCACCAGCAAGCCCGGCATGGGCGAGAGCACGAACTTGCTCATGTCGGGCGGCGCCTTGTAGGGCATCAGCCGGTGCAGCTCGGCCGTGCGCGGCTGCATCACCAGGGCGTCGAGCTGGGTGCCGTTGTGGATCACGCGGATGACCAGCGGGTTGCGTGCGCGGCCGCGCTCCAGCTGGGCGGTAAAGGCGTGGCCGTTGCACAGGCCCTCGACGCGCGCGTCGCCCAGGTGGTGCTTGATCTGCAGGTCGTAGGCGCGGTCGCCGCCCGGCGCGTGCACGGTGACGCGCGCGCCGGGGCCGACGGCGCCCTCCTCCAGCGTGACCTTGGCGTAGTGGTTGTCGCCCGCGTGGCCCAGCGTGCAGACCACGAAGTCGCGCCGCGGCGGGCGCTGCTTGCCTTCCCAGAACTGGCCTTGCAGGCTGCGCGCGCGGTTGCGATAGAACTTGTGCAGGCAGGCCGCCAGGGCCACCAGAAAGCTCGGGTCGGCATGCGGCACGTCGGCGGCCGAAAAGCCGTGCGCGTACTGCTCGGCAATGAAGCCGGTGTTGAAGTCGCCGGCCTGGAACTTGGGATGCGCCAGCAGCGCGGCCTGGAACGGGATGTTGCTTTGCACGCCGCGAATGACGAAGCCGTTGAGCGCCTCGCGCATGCGCGCGATGGCGTCCGCGCGGTCGCGGCCATGCACGATGAGCTTGGCGATCATCGAGTCGTAGTACATCGGGATCTCGCCGCCGTCGACCACGCCGGTGTCCACGCGCACGCCCAGCGCCGTGGTGGCCTGGCCCTGCTGCAAGTCCTGTGCCGGTGGCACGAAGCGCACCAGCCGCCCGGTGCTGGGCAGGAAGTTGCGAAACGGGTCCTCGGCGTTGATGCGGCACTCGATGGCCCAGCCCTCGCGCTTGACGTCCGCCTGGGTGAAGGCCAGCTTCTCGCCCGCCGCCACGCGAATCATCTGCTCGACCAGGTCCAGGCCGGTGATCAGCTCGGTCACCGGGTGCTCCACCTGCAGGCGGGTGTTCATCTCCAGAAAGTAGAAGTCCTGGTTCTTGCCGACCACGAACTCCACCGTGCCCGCGCTCTGGTAGCCCACGGCCTTGGCCAGTTGCACCGCCTGCTCGCCCATGGCCTGGCGCGTGGCGTCGCTGATAAAGGGCGACGGTGCTTCCTCGATCACCTTCTGGTGGCGGCGCTGGATCGAGCATTCGCGCTCGTTCAGGTACACCACGTTGCCAAAGCCGTCGCCCAGCACCTGGATCTCGATGTGGCGCGGCTGCTCGACGAACTTCTCGATGAACACGCGGTCGTCGCCGAAGGCGCTCAGTGCCTCGTGCTTGCACGACGCAAAACCTTCGTATGCCTCTTTGTCGTTGAAGGCCACGCGCAGGCCCTTGCCGCCGCCGCCCGCGCTGGCCTTGATCATCACCGGGTAGCCGATGCCCTTGGCGATCTCCACCGCGTGCTCGGGGCTGTCGATGGCCGCGTTGTGGCCCGGGATGGTGCTGACCTTGGCCTCGCCCGCCAGCTTCTTGGACGCGATCTTGTCGCCCATGGCGGCAATGGCCGCGTGCTTGGGGCCGATGAAGACGATGCCCTGCTCTTCGACCTTTTTGGCGAACCCGGCGTTCTCGGACAGGAAGCCGTAGCCCGGGTGCACGGCCTCGGCGCCGGTGGCCTTGCAGATCTCGATGATCTTGTCGGCCAGCAGATACGACTCGCGCGAAGGCGGCGGGCCCAGGCGCACGGCCTCGTCGGCCAGTTGCACGAAGCGCGCGTTCTTGTCGGCGTCGGAATACACCGCGACGGTGGCGATGCCCATGCGGCGGGCGGTGGTGATGACGCGGCAGGCGATTTCGCCGCGGTTGGCGATGAGGATTTTCTTGAACATGATGGTTTTATTTCCTAGCGGCCAGCGACGAGTTTCCATACCCCGCGCTGGGACGGCTCCTCAACAATTCCTTCTTTTCGCAGATCAGTGCATGCCCATCGCATGTCGTATTGCCATGTATAGAAGAGATCTCCTGATGCGCGAAGGGCAGCTTCATGATTGGCCCAGATGTATTTCGCAACGGTAAGTACGCTCCCCTCACCGCCATTCACTCGCAAAGCGTCTCGAACCCAGTTTTTCAGCTCAACTTTTGAAGTCATGTTCACCTCTGGTCACAACGGCATGTTCCCGTGCTTGCGCCACGGGTTGTCCAGCTTCTTGTCTTTCAGCATCGCCAGGCTGCGGCAGATGCGCTTGCGCGTTTCGTGCGGCTGGATCACGTCGTCGATATAGCCGCGGCTGCCGGCGACGAAGGGGTTGGCGAAGCGGGCCTTGTATTCGGCCTCGCGCGCGGCCAGCTTTTCAGGGTCTTTCTTCTCTTCGCGGAAGATGATCTCCACCGCGCCCTTGGCGCCCATCACGGCGATTTCGGCGTTGGGCCAGGCCAGGTTGACGTCGCCGCGCAGGTGCTTGGAGCTCATCACGTCGTAGGCGCCGCCGTAGGCCTTGCGCGTGATGACGGTGATCTTGGGCACCGTGCATTCGGCGTAGGCGTAGAGCAGCTTGGCGCCGTGCTTGATGATGCCGCCGTATTCCTGGCTGGTTCCGGGCATGAAGCCGGGCACGTCGACAAAGGTCAGGATGGGGATGTTGAAGGCGTCGCAAAAGCGCACGAAACGCGCCGCCTTGATGCTGCTCTTGATGTCCAGGCAGCCGGCCAGCACCAGCGGCTGGTTGGCGACGATGCCGACCACGTGGCCGTCCATGCGCGCAAAGCCGATGACGATGTTGGCCGCGTAGTCGGGCTGCAGCTCGAAGAACTCGGCGTCGTCCACCGTCTTGACGATGGCCTCCTTGATGTCGTAGGGCAGGTTGGGGTTTTCGGGCACCAGACTGTCCAGGCTCAGGTCCGCGCGGTCGACCGCGTCTTGCGTGGGGCGGTGCGGCGCCTTCTCGCGGTTGCTGGCGGGGATGTAATTGAACAGGCGCCGCAGCATCAGGAGGGCCTCGACGTCGTTCTCGAACGCCAGGTCGGCCACGCCGCTCTTGGTGGTGTGGGTGAGTGCGCCGCCCAGCTCCTCGGCCGTCACGCTTTCGTGCGTCACGGTCTTGACCACCTCGGGGCCGGTGACGAACATGTAGCTGCTGTCCTTGACCATGAAGATGAAGTCGGTCATGGCGGGCGAATACACCGCGCCGCCCGCGCAGGGGCCCATGATCATGCTGATCTGCGGCACCACGCCCGACGCCATGACGTTGCGCTGGAACACCTCGGCATAGCCGCCCAGGCTGGCCACGCCCTCCTGGATGCGCGCGCCGCCCGAGTCGTTCAGGCCGATCACCGGCGCACCGACCTTCATGGCCTGGTCCATCACCTTGCAGATCTTCTCGGCATGCGCCTCGCTCAAGGCGCCGCCGAACACCGTGAAGTCCTGGCTGAACACGAACACCAGGCGGCCGTTGATGGTGCCGTAGCCGGTGACGACGCCATCGCCCGGGATGTGCGTCTGGTCCATGCCGAAGTCGGCGCAGCGGTGCTCGACGAACATGTCCCACTCCTCGAACGAGCCGACATCCAGCAGCACCTCGATGCGCTCGCGCGCGCTGAGCTTGCCCTTGGCGTGCTGCGCATCGATGCGCTTTTGCCCGCCGCCCAGGCGGGCTGCGGCGCGTTTGCTTTCCAGTTGTTCAAGGATGGTGTTCATCTTGGCTCTTCACAAAAAAAGTCATTCACATGGCGGTGGCGGGAAAGCCGGCCGCGGCCAGCAACTGGCGCGCGGCGGTGGATGGCGGCAGCAGCCCCCGCGTCACCTGCTCGGTCACGGCGGCCAGGCTGGCGCGCACGGCGGGGTGTTGGTTGAAGGCCGCCTTCAGGCCCGAGTCGATCAGCGCGCCCATCCAGGCGCGCGCCTGCTGCTGGCGGCGTACGGCCAGCTTGCCGTTGGCGGTTTGCAGGTCGCGAAAGCGCGTGACGCAGCTCCAGAATTCGTCCAGCCCTTCGCCCTTCAGCCCGCTGATGCGGATCACATCGGGGTGCCACTGTTGCGCATCGTGGCGCATGTGCTCGGGGTTGCCCTGCTGGCCCAGCAGGCGCAGGGCCGACTTGATCTGCGCCTGCGCGCGGATGGCGGCGGCGGGCTCGATGTCGGCCTTGTTGATGACCACCAGGTCGGCCAGTTCCATCACGCCCTTCTTGATGGCCTGCAGGTCGTCGCCCGCGTTGGGCAGCTGCAGCAGCACGAACATGTCGGTCATGCCGCTCACGGCCGTCTCGCTCTGGCCCACGCCCACGGTCTCGACCAGCACCACGTCGTAGCCGGCGGCCTCGCACACCAGCATGGCCTCGCGCGTCTTCTCGGCCACGCCGCCCAGGGTGCCGCTGCTGGGGCTGGGGCGGATGTAGGCCTGCTCCAAACCCGACAGGCGCTCCATGCGCGTCTTGTCGCCCAGAATCGACCCGCCCGAGACGGTCGATGAAGGGTCGATCGCCAGCACCGCCACGCGGTGGCCGCGCTCGATCAGGTACACGCCCAGCGTCTCGATGAAGGTGCTCTTGCCCACGCCCGGCACGCCGCTGATGCCCAAGCGCAGCGAGCGGCCGGTGTGCGGCAGCAGGGCCGTCAGCAGCTCGTCGGCCTGCGCGCGGTGGTCGGCGCGGGTCGATTCGAGCAGGGTGATGGCCTTGGCGATGGCGCGGCGCTGGGCGGATCCGGTCGTCGCGGTGATGGCCTGCACAGTAGGGTTCATCGGTGGCCGCTCACAAAATGTCGAACGCCCGTCCATCGGGCAGACGGTAGCGAGAAAAATCGCGGTGATCCACCGTCATCACGGCGGTCACACCAGTCTCGTTCGCCAGCCAGACCAGGGACGCATCGGCCAGATCCATCTCGGTGCGCGGGGGTTCGGTGTAGCGCTCCATCAAATCGGCAAAGTCGGTCAGATTTTCCTGCGCAAAAGGGAACACACTCACGGCCCCCAGGGCGATCCAGCGCAACAGCTGCAACCGATGATCGGGGCGCAGCAAATGGCTGGCCTCCACCACGCAAGGCCATGTGGTGCTCACATGCCAATGCTCGTCGGCAGCCTGGCGCAGCAGGGCTTGGTAGCGTCCGGAATGTGGCTCGTGCGCACCAAAAAGCGCCACCATGGCGCCGGAATCAAGCAGGGCCGAGGCCATGTTTGCGGCGCAGCTTGCTGGTGATGAAGGCCCTCGTGGCGTCTGGGTCTGACAAATCCCCCTGGAATCCGGACTCAGCAGCAAACGGCGGCTGGGCTTCCTGTGCAGCCGCTTCGGCCTTGACTTGAAGCAGCAGGTCATAGGGGTTCTTGCGCCCCAGTGCGCGCTCGACGGCATCGGTGATGAACTGCGACTTGGTCACGCCCTTGCGTTGCGCGGCCAGCTCCAGCTCCTTCTCAAGCAAGGGATCCATGCGGACGGAAACAGCCATAACGCCTCCTGAATGAATACTGTATTACTGTATCACAAATCAGCACTTGGCTTTCTTGATCTGCTCCAGCACATCCTTGGCGCTGGCCGGAATCGGCGTGCCGGGCCCGTAGATGCCTTTCACGCCCGCCTCGTACAGAAACCCGTAGTCCTGCCGCGGCACCACGCCGCCGACGAAGACCACGATGTCGTCGGCGCCCTGCTTCTTCAATTCGGCCAGGATGGCCGGCACCAGGGTCTTGTGGCCAGCGGCCAAGGTGCTGACGCCGACCGCGTGCACGTCGTTTTCGATCGCCTGGCGCGCGCATTCCTCGGGGGTCTGAAACAGGCTGCCGATGTCCACGTCGAAGCCCAGGTCGGCAAAGGCGGTGGCCACCACCTTGGCACCGCGGTCGTGGCCGTCCTGGCCCAGTTTGGCGATCATCACGCGCGGACGGCGGCCCTCGGCCTCGGCAAAGGCGTCGATCTCGTGCTTGAGCTTGTCCCAGCCTTCGGCCCCCTGGTAGGCGGCGGCATACACGCCGCTGACCTTTTGCGTGTCGGCGCGGTGGCGCCCGAAGACCTTTTCCATGGCGTCGCTCACTTCGCCCACGGTGGCGCGGGCACGGATGGCATCGATGGCGGCGGCCAGCAGGTTGCCCTGGCCGCTGTTCGCTACGTTTGTGATAGCTTCCAGCGCTTGCTGCACCTGGGCTGCATCGCGTTTTTTCTTGATATTCTTCAGGCGCGCGATCTGCGACTCGCGCACCTTCACGTTGTCGACTTCCAGGATGTCGATGGCGTCCTCGTGCGCCAGCTTGTATTTGTTGACGCCCACGATCACGTCCTGGCCCGAGTCGATGCGTGCCTGCTTCTCGGCGGCGGCGGCTTCGATCTTGAGCTTGGCCCAGCCGCTGTCCACCGCCTTGGTCATGCCGCCCATGGCGTCCACCTCCTCGATGATGGCCCAGGCCGCGTCCGCCATCTCCTGCGTCAGCTTTTCCATCAGGTAGCTGCCGGCCCAGGGGTCGACCACGCTGGTGATGTGCGTCTCCTCCTGGATGATGAGCTGCGTGTTGCGCGCGATGCGGGCGCTGAATTCGGTCGGCAGCGCGATCGCTTCGTCGAAGCTGTTGGTGTGCAGACTTTGCGTGCCGCCGAACACCGCCGCCATGGCCTCGATGGTGGTGCGCACGATGTTGTTGTAGGGGTCCTGCTCGGTCAGGCTCCAGCCGCTGGTCTGGCTGTGCGTGCGCAGCATCAGGCTCTTGGGGTTCTTGGCACCGAAGCCCTTCATGATGCGGCACCACAGCAGGCGCGCCGCGCGCATCTTGGCCACTTCCAGGTAGAAGTTCATGCCCACCGCCCAGAAGAAGGACAGGCGCCCGGCGAAGGCATCGACATCCATGCCCTTGGCCAGCGCGGTCTTGACGTACTCCTTGCCGTCGGCCAGCGTGAAGGCCAGTTCGAGCGCCTGCGTCGCGCCCGCCTCCTGCATGTGGTAGCCGCTGATGCTGATCGAGTTGAACTTGGGCATGTGCGCCGCCGTGTACTCGATGATGTCGCCGATGATCTTCATCGACGGTTCGGGCGGGTAGATGTAGGTGTTGCGGACCATGAACTCCTTGAGGATGTCGTTCTGGATCGTGCCCGCCAGTTTGTCTTGCGACACGCCCTGCTCCTCGGCCGCGACGATGTAGCCGGCCAGCACCGGCAGCACGGCGCCGTTCATGGTCATGCTGACGCTCACCTTGTCGAGCGGAATGCCGTCGAACAGGATTTTCATGTCCTCCACGCTGTCGATGGCCACGCCCGCCTTGCCCACGTCGCCCGTCACGCGCGGGTGGTCGCTGTCGTAGCCGCGGTGCGTGGCCAGGTCGAACGCCACGCTGACGCCCTGCCCGCCGGCGGCCAGCGCCTTGCGGTAGAAGGCGTTGCTCTCCTCGGCGGTCGAGAAGCCCGCGTACTGGCGGATCGTCCACGGCCGCACCGCGTACATGGTGGCCTGCGGGCCGCGCACGAAGGGCTCGAAGCCGGGCAGCGTGTTCGCATACGGCAGGCCCTGCACGTCGGCGGCGGTGTACAGCGGCTTGACCGTGATGCCGTCGGGGGTGTGCCAGTTCAGGGCCTGCACATCGCCGCCGGGGGCGGACTTTTGCGCCGCCTGCTGCCAGTCGGCCAGGGTGGAGGGTTTGAAGGCGGGGGCGTCGTGGCTCATGGTGGTCTCGGCAAGCGTCAGGCGACGTGCGCGGCCCGCGACGGGCTGCCTCACGGTCGCACTCGAAGTTTTCATAATTATTAATTCAAAATGCAGTTTTGCGCCTAGAATCGAAAAATATTTTTGACACCCTTGTCCGCCGTGACCGCCACCCTCGCCCCCCGCGCCCTCTACGAAGAGGTGGCCGAGCGCCTGCGCCAGCGCATCTACGCGCGCCAGCTGGCGCCGGGTGAATGGATCGACGAGCTGAAGATCGCGGACGAGTTGGGCATCAGCCGCACGCCGCTGCGCGAGGCGCTGAAGGTGCTGGCCAGCGAAGGCCTGATCACCATGAAGCTGCGGCGCGGCGCCTACGTGACCGAGGCCTCGCCCAAGGACCTGGCCGACGTCTATCACCTGCTGTCGCTGCTGGAGGCCGACGCCGCCCGCGCCGTGGCGCGGCACGCCAGCGACGCCGCGCTGGCCGAGCTGGGCGCCCTGCACCAGGAGCTGGAAGCCGCCATCGACGACACGGCGCGCTTTTTCGCCCTCAACGAGGCCTTTCACCTGCGCCTGCTGGAGCTGGCCGACAACCGTTGGCGCCTGCAGGTGGTGCAGGATTTGCGCAAGGTGATGAAGCTGCACCGCCAGCACTCGCTGCAAAAATCGGGGCGCCCCAGGCAGGCGCTGCTGGAGCACCGCACCCTGATGGCCGCGCTGGCCGCACGCGACGGCGAGCGCGCCGCACGCTGCATGCGCCAGCACTTCGAGGGCGGCCTGGAAGCGGCCAGCTGATGGACACACCCCGTCTGCGACGAACTATATTATTGATAGCTGCCCGCGCTTGACCATAGGGCGATAGCAGTCAATTCGACCATGAATCACGACGACCCGAAGCCGACCGCCCCCACGCGCCGCAGCCTGCTTGCCGCCGCCGGCCTGGCCTGCGTCGGCCCCGTCTGGGCGCAGTCGGCCGACCGCGGGCCCTGGCCCCAGGACGAACGCGTGCCTGGCGGCGTGGCGCGCATCGCCCTGGGCCCGGCGCCCGAGCGGCCGCAGGCCTTCGCGGACGACATGCCGCTGCTGGTGGTGGGCGACATGATCGCGTGGACGGCGCTGGTCGGCATCGCGCTGGCCGCCAAACCCGGCCCAGAGGCCATCCGCGTGCGCCAGGGCGACGCCGTGCACGAGTTGGCCTACACCATCGCCCCCAAGCGCTACGCCGAACAGCACCTGAAGGTGGCGCCGCGCACGGTCGACCTGTCGCCCGAAGACCTGGCGCGCTACGAGCGCGAGCGCAAGCACCAGGACGGTGTGATCGCCACCCGCAGCGCGCCGCCCGCCGGTCGCCTGGCGATGCGCCCGCCGGTGCCGGGCAAGCGATCGGACTCGTTCGGCAAGCGGCGCTTTTTCAACGGCCAGCCACGCAACCCGCACAGCGGCATGGACATCGCCGCCGCCAGCGGCACGCCCGTGGTCGCGCCGCTGGCCGGCACGGTGATCGACACCGGCGACTACTTCTTCAACGGCAACACGGTGTGGCTGGACCACGGCGGCGGCCTGCTGTCGATGATGTGCCACCTGAGCCGCATCGACGCCACGGTGGGCACGCCGCTGGCGGCGGGCGAGCGCCTGGGCCGCGTGGGCGCCACCGGCCGCGTGACCGGGCCGCACCTGCACTGGGGCGTGGTGCTCAATCGGGCGTCGGTCGACCCGGCGCTGTTTCTGGACGTGTGAGCCGGCACGCGCCCACGACGATGGGCTTCAGTCGGCGAACGGGGCCGACACGGACGGCTCGTCGGCGTCGCCGGCCTGCGCTTCGCCCGCCTCCTCGGCCAGCCGGCGCAGCGCGCGCTCGACCACCGGGTCGATGTCGACCGGATGCAGGTGGCGCCGGCGCATCAGCTTCTCGCAGGTGCGGCGCGTCATGCTGTGCGCGCGCCCGCCGTGGCTGACGAACATGAACAGCGAGCCGTTGTCGCTCATCCAGCTCATCTGGGCGCGGCGCCAGGCGCCGTGCACGTACAGGTCGGCCCAGTCGCCGGTGCGCAGGCGGGCCACCTCGGCCTGAATGCGCGCCATCAGCTCGCCCTCGGACAAGTCCGCCGGCGCCGGGCCGGCCGGCGCGTCGGCCGCGGGCCGGGGCGTGTCGGCGCGCTCGGTCAGCAGGGGCAGGTCGGCGCGCTGCGAGGCGCTTTGCACGTCGGTCGGCACGGCCGGCTGGGTGGGTGCATCGGGTGGCTGGGTGGCGGGCCAGTCGTCCAGGCCCTGCGTGTCCTCGAAGCCGGCCGCCTCGCGCTCGTGGCGGCCCAGCCAGGGTTCGTCGGCCTTGCGCGGCGTGGGGCGCTCGGCGCCCTCGGGCTCGGGCGGCGGCAGCTCGGCCCATTCCTGGCCCGTGCGGGCAAAGCCCGTGGCCTCCACGTCCTGCGCGCTGCGCAGGCGGCGCAGGCGCAGCACCGGGTCGTGATAGCGCAGCAGCGCGTCGAAGAAGGCCTGCGTCTCGGCCGGCTCCTTGCCCAGCATGTCCAGGCCGCGGCGCAGGGTCTTGATGACGCCGGGCACCACCTCGAACAGCCTCGCCGGCCGCTTCATCACCTGCTCGCGGTTGACCGACCACAGCAGGTCGCTGACCACGGCCAGGTAGCCGCCCGGGTCGAGCTTCGCGCCCTTGTGGGTCAGCTGCGCATGCGCGATCACCAGCGACCAGTCGCGATACAGGAAGTCGGCCACCACGGCGGGCACGCCCACCAGATCGGAGCGCAGGCTGAACTCCCAGGCAATGCGGTCGGCCAGCGCCTGACGCTCCTGGGCGAACTGCATGGAGTGCTGCAGCTGGTCGCGCGCGCTTTGCTCGCCCTCGTCCTGCGCCTGCCAGTCGGCCTGCAGCGACAGGCGGCGCGCCTCGAAGTCGCTGGGCGTGGCGGCCGGCAGCGCGACCAGCTCGCGCACGGCGGTGCGCACCGGCGTCATGAAACGTTCGAACTCGGGCGCGAACTCGTCGTTGTATTTGAAGCTGCGCTGGGCAATGGCCTCGACCAGCAGGCGCGCCGGGTGCGCCTCGTCGCCGAAGAAGCGCGGATCGTCTAGCGCCATGCGCAGCAGCGCCGGCTCCAGCGCGACGAAGGCCTCGCGCACCGGCGCCAGCATGCGCTCGTCGCCGGCCACCTGGTTGATCAGCGCGCGCACCGCGTCCAGCCCCAGCACCTGGCTGATGCGGGCGGCCTTGGCCTTGAGCCGCATCAAGGTGTCGGTGCGGGCCCGCGCCGAAGCCCACTCGCCCCATTCGTCGGGCGGCAGCGGGCGATCGACGCCGACGCGCGGCGCCGCGCGCGCCATCAGGTCCTGGCCGCGGCGGCGCTCCTGCTCCTGCACGTGCGCCAGCGCATCGAACCCGGCCTCGGGCCGGCTCGCCAAGGCCTCCATCTCGGCCTCGACCGCGTTGTAGTAGCCCTGCGGCAAGGGCTCGTCGTGGGCCTCGATCCATTGCGGCTGGTACAGGAAGTCGCGGATCACGCCGGCATCCACGGCGGGCTTGGCCTGCGACAGCTGCTCCATCCGGGGCACGAAACCGCGTCGGCGCGCGCCGCGGCCCGAACCGCGGGCGCCGCCTGCCAGGCCCGGGCCACCCGCACCGTCGCCGGCAAATCCCGAGCTGGCCGCCCCGTAACCGCCGCCACCGCTGCCGCCACCGCCACCGCCACCGCCACTGCCACCGCTGCCGCCACCGCCACCGCTGCCGCCACCGCCACCGCCACCAGCATCCGTCGCCGCACCGGTGCCCGGCGTGCCGCCGGAGCCCGAACCGCCGGAGCCACCACCTCCCACCAGCCGCAGGCGGTAGCGCGCCTCCTCGACCCCCTGGGCCGTCAGCATCGCGTTCAGGGTCTCGTACAGCACATGCATCTCGGCCGCGAAGGGACGGCCCATGTGGCGAAGCCAGTGGCTGCGCAACTCCGGTGCCTCGGGCTGGGCCTCCAGCACCTGCAGCAGCGCCGTGCAGAACACGTCGGGGCGAAACGGGTTCAGGTCGGCGCGCACCACGGGCAGGCCCAGCACCGAACTCATCAGCGAATCGAGCACGCCCAGCGAGCGCTCGACCACCGGCATCGCGTTTTGCTGCAGGCGCGAGGTCTCGACAAAGCGCGCCACCTCGGCGTCGTCCAGCAGCGCCAGCAGCGTCTCCTCGCGCTCCGGCGCGCGCCGGGGTTCAGGCTCGGCCTCCTGCCGCAGCGCGCGCTCGACGCCCTGCATCAACACCTCGGGAAACTCGGCCCGCAGGCGCGGCGCATGGCGCAGCAGCGCCGCGTGCGCATCGCCCAGTTGCAGCCGGCGCGCCACCGAGCGCGCACCGCGCCCGGTCTCCTCGATCGCGCCACACGCCGCCTGCACCGTGCGCTCCAGCATGGGTGCGGCCCGCAGCAGCACCTCGCGCTTGCTGCGCTCGAGCAGTGGGCTGGTGCCGCGGGCCGTGCGCATGGCCGGTCAGCGCGCCTGCGCGTCGAACGCGGCGTCCACGGGCACCTGCAGCGCCGTGGCCAGGTGGTTGGTCTTGGCCGCCAGGCCGACGATGGCCAGCAGTTCGGCGTACTGCGCCTCGCTCATGCCGCGCGCGCGCGCGGCTGCCGTGTGCGAGTGCACGCAATAGCTGCACCCGTTGGCCACCGAAACGGCGACGTAGATCAGCTCGCGCACCAGGGGATCGAGCGCGCCGGGCTCGCCCATCACCTGCTTGACTTCGGTCCAGGTGGACTGCAGCAACTGTGCATCGGCGGCGGCCAACGCGCGCCAGAAGTTGTTGATCCGGTCGGTGCGGCGCGTGGCGCGAATGTCGTCGAACACCGCCTTCACCTGCGGCTGCAGCGCGTCATCGGACAGAACGGGAACAGTCGACATGGTGCAATCGGCGCCGGCGCGGCGCGTGGGTCGGTGGTCGTGCCGCGGTCGAGGGCGCGGCCCGTTCAGGCCGCCAGCGGCTGCGTCAAATATACCGCCTCGCGCCCGACGATTGGTTTGCGCGTGGGCATGAAAACGGTGCATTCGTCGCACGGAGCGCGGATTTCGCCCGCCTCGCCGTCGGTGGCGATCAGCTCACCCTGCGCGAAGGTCTCGAAGCCCTGCAGCGGTCGCACGAAGCGGAAGGCCTCGGTCTGCACCATGCAGGTGCGCAGCAGCTCGAAGCGCCGCTGGGTCGCCGGCTGGCTCGCCGGCGCGGGTGCGTCGATCAAGCCGAAGTGCGCCAGAAAGTCCAGCGCGGTGCGCGTGGCCACCTCGGCGCTGGCACGCAAAAAATGCTGGCCGCATTCGACCACCAGGGCCACGCCGGCGCCACCGCCCGCCAGTCCGTGGCGCCCATGCTGGATCAGCGGCGTGCCGCTGCCCAGCCCGCTGGGCATCACCAGGTGCGTGACGACCGCGCCGCGCGCGCCGATGGCCAGTGCCGCCCGTGCATTGCGCTCGAAGCCGGGATAGACCCAGAACGGCCCGCCGTCGTGGCTGGTCGAGTGGATGTCCAGGATGTGATCGGCCGCGGCCACCACCGGGCGCAGCGCGCGCGCCCGGCGCAGCTCGGGGCTGTCCTCGGCGCCGTCGAGCCAGTCGGCCGACCAAACGCGGTTGAGGTTGTGCACCAGTTGCCGGTTGGCGAACGGGTCCTCGGCCTGGAAGGCCTCGTAGGCCTGCACGTGGGCGAAGCTCACCGTCAGCGTGCCGATCAGCGGGCGCACGCCGGTGTCCAGCAGATGCGTGGCGGCCACCATGCCGCAGATCTCGTTGCCGTGCGTCAGCGCGTTGATCAGCACGTGCGGGCCCGGCCGGCCGGAGTCGAAGCGGTGCACGTAGTCGATGCCGGTGTTGCCGGCCCGGTAGGCCGACAGATCGCGCGGCAGCACTTCCAGGCGCGTGTCCTTGAGTTTCATGATGGATCGAGGGGTTGCCAAAGATGCCGAACGCCGCGTCAAACGCTTCGCGCACAATCGGCGCATGACCAAAGCTTTGCAGGATATCGCCTTTTCCATGCTCGATCTGGTGGCCGTGCGCGAGGGCCGCTCGGTGGCCGACGCGCTGTCGGTGGCGCTGGCCACGGCGCGGCACGTCGAGCGCCTGGGCTTCGTGCGCTACTGGATGGCCGAGCACCACAACATGATCGGCATCGCCTCCTCGGCCACGGCCGTGCTGGTGGGCCACGTCGCCGGCGGCACCGAGCGCATTCGCGTCGGCTCCGGCGGCGTGATGCTGCCCAACCACGCCCCGCTGGTGGTGGCCGAGGCCTTCGGCACCCTGGCCGAACTGTATCCCGGCCGCATCGATCTGGGCCTGGGCCGCGCGCCGGGCACCGACCCCATGACCATGCGCGCGCTGCGCCGCGACCGCGTGGAGACGGTGGACGACTTTCCGCGCGACGTCGCTGAGCTGCAGCACCTGCTGGACACGCCCCAGCCCGGCCAGAAGCTGGTGGCCACGCCCGGCGCCGGCACGCGCGTGCCGATCTGGCTGCTGGGCTCCAGCCTGTTCTCGGCCCAGCTGGCGGCCGAGCGCGGCCTGCCCTATGCCTTCGCCTCGCATTTCGCGCCCGCGCTGCTGCTGCAGGCCATCGACCTGTACCGCCGCCTGTTCAAGCCCTCGGCCCAGTGCCCGCGGCCCTATGTGACCATCGGCGTGCCGGTGGTGGCCGCGCCCACCGACGCCGAGGCCATGCACCTGGCCGGCAGCGTGTTCCAGCGCGTGCTGAGCATCCTGCGCGGGGAGCGCGGCCTGCTGCAGCCGCCGCAAGAGGGTTTTTTCGCGCGGCTGACCGAGGCCGAGCGCGCCGGCATCGCCGACTTCCTGGCCTGCGCCGTGATCGGCGGCCCGCAGACCGTGCGCGCCGGCCTGCAGACGCTGGCCGAGCAGACCGACTGCGACGAGATGATGCTGGTGTGCGACGTGTACGACCCCGCGCTGCGCCTGCGCGCGCTCGACATCGCTGCGGCCGCCCGCGTGGCCGCGCCGAAATAAAATCGGGCCGCAAACACCCTCGGTTTGCACCCTTCATGGACACTCTCGGCAATCTGTTCGTCGTCGCCGCGCCCAGCGGTTCGGGCAAGTCAAGCCTGGTCAAGGCGCTGATGGAGGTGGATGTGGGCGTGGCCCCATCGGTCTCGCACACCACGCGCGCGCCGCGCGGCCAGGAAAAGGACGGGCGGGAGTATTTCTTCGTCGACCGCGCCACCTTCGACCGCATGATCGAAGCGGGCGACTTCTTCGAGTGGGCCCAGGTGCACGGCAACCGCTACGGCACCTCGCGCCAGGCCATTGCCGCCCGCATGCAGGCCGGGGGCGACGTGGTGCTCGAGATCGACTGGCAGGGCGCGCTGCAGATCCGGCGGCTGTTCGCCAATGCCATCCTGATCTTCGTGCTGCCGCCCAGCTGGGACGAGCTGCGCGCGCGCCTGCAGCGGCGCGGCGAGGATTCGGACGAGGTGATCGAGCTGCGCCTGGCCAATGCGCGCGAGGAGCTGGCCCAGGTCAATCAGTTCGACTACGTTATAATCAACGAGGTATTCGAGCGCGCGCTGTTTGACCTCAAGGCCATCGTTCACGCGCAACGCCTGAGATTCAGCGCCCAAAAGCGTGTCCACGCCGATACGTTCAAGGCCCTCGACATCGACTGATCCACCCCTTACACGCAGCACCCGCCATGGCCCGCATCACCGTCGAAGACTGTCTCGAGAAAATCCCCAACCGCTTTCAACTGGTGCTGGCAGCCACCTACCGCGCGCGCATGCTGAGCCAGGGCCACGCCCCCAAGGTCGAGACCACCAACAAGCCCGGCGTGACCGCGCTGCGCGAGATCGCCGCCGGCCAGATCGGCCTGGAAATGCTCAAGAAGGTGCCCTGAACGCACCCGCGCCCCCAAACCCCCTGAAAAATGCGCCCCTTGCGGCGCATTTTTCATGTCGACGGACAATCCGCGCCCCGAATGGTTAAATTCGGGGGATGAGCACCGCGGCGCCTCCCCTGGATCCCCCGCTGGCTGCCGCCAACGCTGCGGCCGCCAGCTTTGCCGCGCTGGAGTCCAAACTGGGCTACCTTGACGCGGCCGACGTCGAGCGCGTGCGCCAGGCCTATCGTTTTGCCGACACCGCCCACCTGGGCCAGTTGCGCCACAGCGGCGAGCCCTACATCACCCATCCCATCGCGGTGGCCGCGCAGGCGGCCGAGTGGAAGCTGGACGCTCCGGCCATCATGGCCGCGCTGCTGCACGACACCATGGAGGACTGCGGCGTCACCAAGGCCGACCTGGTCGAGCGCTTCGGCGCGCCGGTGGCCGAATTGGTGGACGGACTGACCAAGCTGGACAAGCTGCGCTTCAACACGCGCGAGGAGGGCCAGGCCGAGTCCTTTCGCAAGATGCTGCTGGCGATGGCGCGCGACGTGCGCGTCATCCTGGTCAAGCTGGCCGACCGCCTGCACAACATGCGCACCATGGGCGACATGCCGCGCAACAAGTGGGGCCGCATCAGCAGCGAGACGCTCGACGTCTACGCCCCCATCGCGCATCGGCTGGGGCTCAACCAGACCTATCGCGAGCTGCAGGACCTGGCCTTCCGCTACCTCAAGCCCTGGCGCTACAACGTGCTGTCCAAGGCCGTCACGCGCGCGCGCCAGCGCCGGCGCGACCTGATCCAGAAGGTGCAGCAGGACGTCGAGCGGGCGCTGGGCGAGGCCGGCCTGGCGGCGCGCATCATCGGGCGCGAAAAGCCCCTGTACTCCATCTACCGCAAGATGGACGACAAGCGCCTGTCCTTCGCCCAGGTGAGCGACCTGTACGGCGTGCGCCTGATCCTGCCCGACATCATCAGCTGCTACACCGCGCTGGGCCTGCTGCACCAGCTCTACAAGCCGGTGCCGGGGCGCTTCAAGGACTACATCGCCATCCCCAAGGTCAATGGCTACCAGTCGCTGCACACCACGCTGGTGGGGCCGGCCAGCATCAACGTCGAGTTCCAGATCCGCACCGAGGCGATGGACCTGGTGGCCGAGGCCGGCGTGGCCGCGCACTGGCTGTACAAGAGCGGCGAGCACGGCCAGCTGCACGACGCCCAACTGGGCAACCAGTGGCTGCAGTCGCTGCTGGACATCCAGAACGAAACGCGCGACGCCGCCGAGTTCTGGGACAACGTCAAGGTCGACCTGTTTCCCGACGCGGTCTACGTCTTCACGCCCAAGGGGCAGATCATGGCGCTGCCGCGCGGCGCCACCGTGGTCGACTTCGCCTACGCCATCCACAGCAACGTGGGCGACCACACGGTGGCCGCCAAGGTCAACGGCGAGCAGGTGCCGCTGCGCACCGAGGTCAACAACGGCGACGTGATCGAGGTCGTCACCGCCCCCGTGTCCAGCCCCAACCCGGCCTGGCTGGGCTTCGTGCGCACCGGCCGCGCGCGCTCCAAGATCCGCAGCCATCTCAAGTCGCTGGCGCAGGACCAGTCGCGCACCCTGGGCGACAAGCTGCTGGCCCAGGCGCTGCGCGCCGAAGGCCTGGGCAAGCCGCCGGGCGACGGCCCCGAGGACAAGGCGATCTGGGACAAGCTGCTGCGCTTTACCGGCAACCGCGCGCGCGACGAACTGCTGCTGGACATCGGCCTGGGCAAGCGCAGCGCCAGCATGGTGGCCAAGCGTCTGGTCACGCTGCTGGGCGAGCAGGGCGTCAAGCCCGACGCGCTGCTGCTCACCCGCGCGCGCTACACCGCGCACGAAAACCTGTCGCAAGGCGCCGTCACGGTCGACGGCAGCGCCGACGTCTCCATCAAGTACGCCACCTGCTGCCGCCCGATTCCGGGCGACGGCCTGCTGGGCTACCTGGGCCGGGGCGAAGGCCTGGTGGTGCACACCGACGACTGCGCCGTGGCGCGCCGCCTGCAGCACAAGGACCCCGAGCGCTTCATCACCGTCGCCTGGGCCGACGAGCCGGTGCGCGCCTTCGAGGTCGGCATCGTCGTCACCGTGGTCAACGGCAAGGGCGTGCTGGCGCGCGTGGCCGCCGCCATCGCCTCGGCCGAATCCGACATCGTGCACCTGGGCATGCCCGACGAGGTGGCGCAGGACGCGCTGGACCTGCGCTTCGTCATCACCGTGCGCGATCGCACCCACCTGGACCACGTGCTGCGCACCCTGCGCTGGACCCACTCGGTGCTGCGCGCCACGCGCACCGTGCCCACTGCCGCCTGACGCCTAGGCCGCGGGCGCCGGATAGTCCACCGCCAGCACCTCGATCTCCTGCACCCCGGCCGGCGTGGCCAGTTGCAGCACGTCGCCGATCCGCGCGCGCAGCAGGGTGCGGGCGATGGGGCTGATCCAGCTCACCTCGCCCTGGCTGCTCTCGGCCTCGTCGATGCCCTTGATGGTCACCGTGCGGCGGGTGCCCTGCTCGTCCTCGTAGGTCACCGTGGCGCCGAAGAACACCTGGTCGCCGCCATGGTGCACGCTGGGGTCAGTCACCTCGGCGATCTCCAGGCGCTTGGTCAGAAAGCGCACGCGCCGGTCGATCTCGCGCAACCGCTTCTTGCCATAAAGGTAGTCGCCGTTCTCACTGCGGTCGCCGTTCTTGGCCGCCCAGTGCACCGCCTCGACCACCTTGGGGCGCTCCTCGTCGATCAGGTTCAGCAGTTCGCCACGCAGGCGCGCGTAGCCCTGCGGCGTGAGGTAGTTCCTGCCCCCCGCGGGCAGGGGCGGCAGCGCGACGTCGTCCTCGTCGTCCTCGCCATCGCTTTCGCGCGTGAAAGCCTTGTTCATCGCTCGATGATAGCCATGCAACAATCGCGCGATGGCCCTGCTTCAAGGCACGTCGTTGAACCAACGTTTGGTGCAGGCACGCCGCACGCTGCTCAGCGCGGCCATCCTCAACGGCGCCTCGGTGGCCGTCGGCATGGCGCTGGTGGTCGCCGTCATGTACGCCGCGCTCGGCATGGCGGCCGCATCCAACGCCAGCGTGGGCACCATCATCGCCCTCATTTCCGACACGCCGCGCGCGCGCCGCGGCAAGTTCTCGCATCTGCTGGCCGCCCCGCTGCTGGGCCTGCCGCTGTTCCTGGCGGTGCAGTTGCTGCGTGGACACCCGGTCGAGCTGGGCCTGCTGCTGGTGCCCGCCACCTTCCTGGCCTTTCTGTCGACCGCCTGGGGCCGCGCCGGCATGCCGGTGGCGGCGGCGGTGATGTTCGCCATGCTGCTGGCCATGGCGCCGCAGCCGGCCAGCAGCCTGCAGGAGGCCCTGCTGCGCACCGCCTGGTGCGCTTGCGGCGCCTTCCTGTACGTGCTGTACGCCACGGCCAGCAACGCCCTGCTGAATGGGCGCTATAGAACCCAGACCATGGCCAGCGTGCTGCTGAGCGTGGCGGCGCTGATGCGCACCCATGCCGGCCGCTTCACGCGCGTGCCGGCCGACTCGGCGCAGGCCGACGATCCGCGCGCCGTCGGCGACGTGCTGCAGCGCCAGGCCGCGTTGGCCGAGCAGCTGCAGGCCGCGCGCGACCTGATTCTCGAATCGCCCAGCACGCCGCGGCGCCAGCGCCTGGCCGGCATGCTGATCGTGGTGCTGGAGCTGCGCGACCGCCTGATTGCCGGCGAGCTGGACATCGAACGCCTGCAGGCCATCCAGCCCGCCGCCCTGGCGCCGCTGGCCGCCACGCTGGACACCATGGCCGACGAGGTGGCGGCGCTGGCCGACGCCATGCTGCTGGGCCGAACGCCCGAGCCGGCCAGCGACCACCGCGCTGCGCTGCAAGCCCTGCGCGACCGGGCCGAAGCCCTGGCCGCCGCCAACCCGCACGACGACGAGATCCTGGAGCGCGCCGCGTTGGTGCGCAGCGTCTGCGTGCGCGTGGGCGACGAAGACGCCGCCGTGCGCCAGCTGACCGCCCTGGCCCGGGGCGAGCAGGCGCCCCAGCTGTCGGCTGTTCGGCGCGGCTGGCAGCTGTTCGTCAGTCCGGCCTACTGGTCCATCCAGCCGCTGCTGGGCGTGTGGCACTGGCGCCAGCCGGCGCTGCGCCATGCGCTGCGCGCGGCGCTGGCCATCGGCGCCGGCTACACGCTGGCACGCCTGCTGCCCTGGGGTTCGCGCGACTACTGGGTGTTGCTGACCATCGTCGTCGTGCTGCGCGGCAGCCTGGCGCAAACGCTGGAGCGGCGCAACGCACGCGTGGCGGGCACGCTGGTCGGCAGCGGGCTGGCCGTGGGCCTGCTGGCGCTGCACCCGCCGGCCGCCGTGCTGCTGCTGGTGGTGGTGGTCGCCCAGGGCGTGGCCCACGCCTTCGTGGTGCGCCACTACGCCACCACCGCGCTGGCCGGCTCGGTGATGGGCCTGCTGCTGGCCCACCTGCTGTACAGCGGCGACAAACCCGCCCTCGACTTCATCGAGCGCGTGGGCGACACCCTGCTGGGCACCGGCATCGCCTGGGCCTTTTCGTACGTGCTGCCCTCGTGGGAGCGCCACCAGATCGCCGACACCGTGCGCCGCGTGGCCCGCGCCATGGGGCGCCACGCCCGGTTCTCGCTGGCACTGGCCACGCTGGCCGAGGTCACGGGCCAGCCCGAGCTGGCTTGGCGCCTGGCCCGGCGCGAAGCCTACGACGCGCTGTCGGCCCTGGTGCTGGCCAGCAACCGCGCGCTGGTCGAGCCGCGCGCCGTGCGCCCGCCCATCGCTGCGCTGGAGCAGCTGCAGGGCCACGGCTACCAGCTGCTCGGCCAGCTCAGCGCCATCCAGTCGATCCTGCTGCTGCGGCGCCAGCGCCTGCAGCTGGATGCCGTGCAACCCGCGCTCGACGCGGCGGCGCGCGTCATCGAGGAGGCGCTGGACATGACGCGCCCCTGGCAGCCGTCCGAACCCCATGTCCACGACGCGGACGACGCGCCGCTGCTGGGCTCGGCCGTGCCAGAGGTCCTGCCCGACCCGTTCGAGTCCGACTCCAGCGCCTGGCTGCTGCGCCGCCTGGCCCTGGCCTGCCGCCTGGCCGGCGCGGTGCGCGCCGATGCCGACCGCGTGCTGGCCGAGCTGGCGCCCGGTTCGCCAGAGCCCGTGCCCGCCCGCGCCTGAACGCCCGCGTCTCAGGCCCGGGCCGCCGCCGGCGCCGCCATGAAGCGCCAGGCCACCCACCAGCCCAGCGCCTGCGTGGCCACCAGCAGCGCCACCGTGCCCGCCCAACCGCCGTGGGCGTAGGCCACGCCGCCCACCCAGGCACCGCAAAAGCCGCCGGCGTAGTAGGCGGTGTAATACAGGCCGCTGGCCAGCGAGCGGCCGTGGTCGATGCGATAGGCGATGTAGCTGAGCGTGGCCGACTGCGTGATGAAGGTGCCGCAGGACGCCAGCGCCAAGCCGGTCACGATGCCCGCCACCGAGGGCAGCAGCGTCACCAGCACGCCCAGGCCCGCCAGGCCGACCGACAGCAGGATGGTGCGCCGCGCGCCCAGGCGCGGAATCCAGCGCCCCGCCAGCGGCGTGACCACCACCCCGATCAGGTAGACCCCGAACACGTTGGCCAGGGCAGCCGGGCTGAAGTGGTAGGGCGCCGCCGCCAGGTGAAAGTTGACGAAGGTAAACATGCCGACCTGCGCGAACAGCGCGGTAAAGCCCAGCGCGCCCGCCGCCTGCAGCGCCGGATGGCGCAGCAGCGCCATCAGCGTGGCCAGGGTGCTGGCCACCCGCCGGTCGGCCACGAAATGGCGCGAGGCCGGCAGCACGCGCCACACCAGCACGCCGCCGGCCACGTTGAGCAGGGCCATCACGCCGAAGGCCGCGCGCCAGGACATGTAGTCGGGTCAGGTGCCCCAGCAGAAAGCGCCCCAGAAAGCCGCCCAGCACGCTGCCGGTGATGTACAGCGTCATCACCCGCACCATCGCCGCGGCGCGAAACTCCTCGCCGATGTAGGCAATGGCCACCACCGTCACGCCCGGCACCGCCAGGCCCTGCACGAAGCGCCACACCGTCAGGCCGTGCACCGTCTGCACGCCGATCATGGCCGCCGTGGGCAGTGCCAGCGCGAACACCGAAGCCACCACCAGCGCCTTGCGCCCCAGCGCGTCCGACATCATGCCCATCAGCGGCGACAGCAGCGCCACCCCCAGCACCGTGGCCCCCACCGCACGGCCGATCTCGACCACGGTGGCGTTCAGATCGCGCTGCAGCTCGGGCAGGATGGACTGCACCGAATACACCTGCAAGAAGGCAAACACGCCGACCAGCGCAATCGTCACCAGCAACAGCGGACCGGGACGGTCGTTGAAGTCGGCGGACGAGGCAGGCGTGGGGGCAGCGGACATGGGCACGGTGCCAGACGAAGGATGCACCCGTGACGCCGGCGAAATGGCAAGGGGCCCGAGTCTACGCCCGCCCCCGGCGCGGCGGGGTGCGCACATTGCGCACAATCGGGGGGCGCCCGCGAGCGCCCTGCCCCGCCATGAACGCCACCGACCTGACCGCCCACACCCCCATGATGGCGCAATACCTGCGCCTGAAAGCCGACTTTCCCGACACCCTGCTGTTCTACCGCATGGGTGACTTCTACGAGATGTTCTACGGCGACGCCGAGCGCGCCGCGGCGCTGCTGGACATCACGCTCACCGCGCGCGGGCAGTCGGCCGGGCAGCCGATCCCGATGGCGGGCGTGCCCTTTCACTCGGTGGACGGCTATCTGGCGCGCCTGATCAGGCTGGGCGAGTCGGTGGCGATCTGCGAGCAGGTGGGCGACGTGGCCACCGCCAAGGGGCCGGTGGAGCGCAAGGTGGTGCGCGTGGTCACCCCTGGCACGCTGACCGACAGCGAGCTGATGAGCGACAAGAGCGAGTCGCTGCTGCTGGCCGTGCACGCCGGCGCGCGCGGGCGCGTGGGCCTGGCCTGGCTGGCCGTCACGCAGGGCCGCGTGCAGCTGGCCGAATGCGCCTTGGATGAATTGCCGGCCTGGCTGGAGCGCATCGCCCCCAGCGAGCTGCTGCTGGCGCAAGACGCTGCGCCCGCCTTCGAGCAGCGCCTGGCCGGCACGCGCGCCGCGCTCACACACCGCCCGGCCTTCCAGTTCGACGCCGCGCTGGGCCGCCGCAAGCTGCTGGAGCAGTTGCAGGCCGCCAGCCTGGCCGCCTGGGGCGCCGACGACCTGCCGCAGGCGCACGCCGCCGCCGCCGCCCTGCTGGCCTACGCCGAGCACACGCAAGGCCGCGCGCTGACCCACGTGCGGGCGCTGGCGGTGGAGCGCGCCGGCGAGCTGATCGAGCTGCCCGCCAGCACGCGCCGCAACCTGGAGCTGGTGCAGACCCTGCGCGGCGAGGACGCGCCCACGCTGCTGTCGCTGCTCGACACCTGCCTGACCGGCATGGGCAGCCGCTGCCTTCGGCGCTGGCTGCTGTCGCCCGCGCGCGAGCGCGCCGCCGCCCAGGCCCGCCACCAGGCCACCGCCGCGCTGCGCGAAGGTGGCTTGGCCGAGCGGCTGCGCGCGCAGCTCAAGGGCACCAGCGACGTGGAGCGCATCACCGCGCGCCTGGCGCTGGGCCAGGTGCGCCCGCGCGAGCTGGTGGCCTTGCGCCAGACACTACAAAAACAAGAGCTGTTCGCGCTTGTAGCGCGGGCGCCAGAGGCACTTTTGGCCTTGATTTCGGGTGACTTGGATCCGCCCGAAGCCGCCACCCAGCTGCTGCAGACCGCCCTGCTGGACGAACCCGCCGCGCTGCTGCGCGAAGGCGGCGTGATCGCCCCCGGCCTGGACGCCGAGCTGGACGAGCTGCGCGCCATCGCCGACAACTGCGACGCCTTTTTGCTGGAGCTGGAAGCGCGCGAGCGCACGCGCACCGGCATCGCCAACCTGCGCGTGCAGTTCAACAAGGTGCACGGCTTCTACATCGAGGTCAGCGCCGGCCAGGCCGCCAAGGTGCCCGACGACTACCGCCGCCGCCAGACGCTGAAAAACGCCGAGCGCTTCATCACGCCCGAGCTCAAGACCTTCGAGGACAAGGCGCTGTCGGCGCAGGAGCGCGCGCTGGCGCGCGAGAAGTGGCTGTACGAGCAGTTGCTGGCCCAGCTGCAACCGCACGTGCCCCAGCTCACGCGCTTTGCCGGCGCCCTGGCCGCGCTCGACGCCCTGTGCGCGCTGGCCGAGCGCTCGCTGACGCTGGGCTGGTGCGCGCCGGTCTTCGTGCGCGAGCCCTGCATCGAAATCCGCGGCGGGCGCCACCCGGTCGTCGAAGCGCGCCTGCAAGAGACCAGCGGCACGCCCTTCATCGCCAACGACACGCTGCTCGGCCCCAAGGCGCGCATGCAGGTCATCACCGGCCCCAACATGGGCGGCAAGAGCACCTACATGCGCCAGGTGGCGCTGATCGCGCTGCTGGCCAGCATGGGCTCGTACGTGCCGGCGCAAAGCTGCCGCCTGGGCCCGCTGGATGCCATCCACACCCGCATCGGCGCCGCCGACGACCTGGCCAACGCGCAGTCCACCTTCATGCTGGAGATGACCGAGGCGGCGCAGATCCTGCACACCGCCACGGCGCAGTCGCTGGTGCTGATGGACGAGATCGGCCGCGGCACCAGCACCTTCGACGGCCTGGCGCTGGCCTCGGGCATCGCCGCGCACCTGCACGACAAGGTGCAGGCCTTCACCCTGTTCGCCACGCACTACTTCGAGCTGACCGAGTTTCCGGCCACGCACCATGCGGCCTTCAACGTGCACGTGACCGCGGCCGAAACCACGGGGTCAGGCGGCCACGACATCGTCTTTTTGCACGAACTGCAGCCCGGCCCCGCCAGCCGCAGCTACGGCATCCAGGTGGCGCGCCTGGCCGGCGTGCCCGCCGCCGTCGTCAACCACGCGCGCCACGCGCTGGCCCAGCTGGAGCAAGGCGCCGCCGCGCATCAGGCGCAGGTCGATCTGTTTGCGCCGCCGCCGGCCGCCGCCGCGCCCGAACCCAGCGCGGTGGAGGCCGCCCTGGCCGCCATCGACCCCGACGCGCTCAGTCCGCGCGAAGCCTTAGACGCGCTGTATGGCCTGAAGCGGCGACTCGATCCCAGCAAACCCCGTGCTTGACCGCGCGGATTGGACTGCCGGAAAATGTAGTTTTAAACACTACATGAAGGCCAAGGCATGAAAAGCATCTCCGCCGCCGAAGCCAACCGCCACTTCTCCGCCCTGCTGCGCGACGTGGCGGCCGGCCAGACCATCACCGTGCTCTCGCGCGGCAAACCCGTGGCGACGATCGCGCAGCCGCGGGCGCAGGCGGCCGGGCGCGGCGCCGCCAAGCGGCGGCTGCTGGCGCGTCTTCAACAACAGGCGCCGACGGGTACTCGCCATTGGGCGCGGGACGAACTGTACGAAAGCTGATCCGTGCGCGTCGCCCTCGACACCAACATCCTGGCCTACGCCGAAGGCCTGGGCGATGCCGCGCGCTGCACGGCGGCGCGGCGTTTGATCGAGCACCTGCCCAGCGACCAAACCTTGCTGCCGGCGCAAACCCTCGGCGAGCTGTTCCGCGTGCTCACGGCCAAAGCCCGGCGCACGCCCGCTGAAGCCCGCGACGCCGTCCTGAGCTGGGCCGACACGTTCGAGGTGGCCGACTCCACCTGGCCGGCCTTTCAGTCCGCCTTCGACCTGACGGTGGACCACCAGTTGCCCCTGTGGGACGCCCTGATCCTCGCCGTGTCCGCCGAGCAGCGCTGCCGCGTGCTGCTGTCAGAGGATTTTCAGGACGGCTTTACTTGGAGCGGTGTCACCGTGGTCAACCCGTTTGCAGACCCACCTTCCCCCTTGCTTGCGGGATTGGAAAGTGACCGGTGACTGACAGCGGGTGCGCCTCTGGCGCCGCGAAGGTCGATAGCCTCGCGGCTACGCCTTCCCCACCCGCCGCACCGACACCTTCCTGCCCTTGATGCGCCCGCCGTTCAGCCGCTCCAGCGCCTCTTCGCCAATGTCACGCGCCACGGCCACGTAGGTCGCGTACTCCATCACCTGAATCTTGCCCACCTGCTCGCGCGTGAAGCCGGCCTCGCCGGTCAGCGCGCCCAGCACGTCGCCGGCGCGGATTTTTTCCTTGCGACCGCCCACGATCTGCAGCGTGCTCATGGGCGCGCGCAGGGGCGCCCCGGCGGCCGGCGTGAGCGTGTCCACGGCCCGCCATTGCGAGGTCTGCCCGGTGAACTGCTCGATGCGGCCGACGCGGCCCATGTCCTCCATCGTCGCCAGGCTGAGCGCCAGGCCGGTCGCGCCCGCGCGCCCGGTGCGGCCGATGCGGTGCACGTGCACCTCGGCATCGGGCGTGATGTCGACGTTGATCACCGCCGCCAGCTGCGTGATGTCCAGCCCGCGCGCCGCCAGGTCGGTGGCCACCAGCACCGAGCAGCTGCGGTTGGCAAACTGCACCAGCACCTGGTCGCGATCGCGCTGCTCCAGCTCGCCGTGCAGCGCCAGCGCATCGAAACCCTGCGCCTGCAGCAGCTCCACCAGCGCCCTGCACTGCTGGCGCGTGTTGCAAAAGGCCAGCGTGCTCTCGGGCCGAAAGTGCGCCAGCAGCTTGGCCACGGTGGGCAGCCGCTCGGCGGGCGCCACCTCGAAAAACAGCTCGCGGATGTGCGCGCTGGCGTGCCGCACATCGACCTTGACGGTTTGCGGATCACGCATGAACTGCTTGGCCAGCCGCGCGATGTCATCCGGGTAGGTGGCGGAGAACAGCAGCGTCTGCCGCTCCTTCGGGCACTGGCGCATGACCTTGACCATGTCGTCGTGAAAGCCCATGTCCAGCATGCGATCGGCCTCGTCCAGCACCAGGGTGTTCAGCGCGTCCAGCCGCAGGGTCTCGCGAAACAGGTGATCGAGCACGCGCCCCGGCGTGCCGATGGCGATGTGCGCGCCGTGCTCCAGGTTGGCCGCCTGCCCGCGCAGCGGCACGCCCCCGCACAGCGTGACGACCTTGATGTTGTCCTCGGCGCGCGCCAGGCGCCGCACCTCGGCCGCCACCTGATCGGCCAGTTCGCGCGTGGGGCACAGCACCAGCGCCTGCACCGCAAAGCGGCGCGCATCCAACCGGGCCAGCAGGGTCAGCGCAAAGGCGGCGGTCTTGCCGCTGCCGGTCTTGGCCTGGGCGATCAGGTCCCGGCCCTGCAGGGCCAGCGGCAGGCTGGCCGCCTGGATGGGGGTCATCTCCAGATAGCCCAGCTGCTGCAAATTGGCCTGCATGGCCGGCGTGAGCGGCAAGCGGGCAAACGATGTGGCGCCGGGGCCGGGCGATGCGGAAGATTCGTGGGTCATGGGTGATTATCGGAAAGGCTGGCCCTACACTTCGCCCCGGTGATCCCGACGCACAGCATGAGCTCCATCGTCTTCTCCCACGGCAACAGCTTTCCGGCCAGCACCTACGGCGTGATGCTGGGCAGCCTGCGCCGGCGCGGCTACGCCGTGGCCGCCATCGAAAAGTTCGGCCACGACCCGCAGTATCCCGTCACCGACAACTGGCCGCGGCTGGTGCAGCAGCTGGCCGACTTCGCCGCGCAGCAGAAGGCGGCCGACCAGGGGCAGGCGCCGGTGCTGGTCGGCCATTCGCTGGGCGGCATCCTGAGCCTGATGTGCGCCGCGCGCCACCCCGAACTGGCGCGCGCGGTGGTGATGCTCGACTCGCCCGTGCTGGGCGGCTGGCGCGCCGGCGCGGTGCGCGTGGTCAAGCGCACGGTACTGATGCAGCGCTTTTCACCCGCACAAACCAGCCGCAGGCGGCGCGATCAGTGGGACGACCGCGAGGCCGTCTATCAGCACTTTGCCGGCAAGAAGCTGTTTGCCCGCTGGGACCCGCAGGTGCTGCGCGACTACGTCGACCACGGCACGGTGGACGCCGACGGCACCTGGCGCCTGGCCTTTGACCGCGAGATCGAGTCGCGCATCTACGAGACCCTGCCGCACAACCTGGACCGCCTGCTGCGCCGCCACCCGCTCAAATGCCCGCTGGCCTTTGTCGGCGGCCTGCAGTCGGCCGAGATGAAGCAGGTGGGCGGCATCGATTCCACCGCGCGCCTGGCCCGCGGGCGCGTGACGATGCTGGAAGGCACGCACCTGTTCCCGATGGAAAAGCCCCTGGCCACGGCCGCCGCCATCGAGGCCAGCCTGCGCGGCATGGGCATCTGAGCTTCAGCGCCCGGCTGCCTCGTCGTCCACCGCCTTCTGCACCGCCTGGTACATGGCCTCGCGCTCGGCGTACTGCGGGTTGCCCGCCGAGCCGGCCTTGCTCCAGTCCGAGTTGGTCACGATGACCAACTGGCGCTTGGGGTCGATGAAGATGCCCTGGCCGAAGATGCCGCGCGCCGCCACGCTGCCGTCGTCGTAGGTCCACCATTGATAGCCGTAACCGCGCCCGGGCTGGCCGATGTCGGCCTGTTTGTGCGTGGCCTCGTGCAGCCAGCCCTCGGGCACCAGCGGCTCGCCGCCCACCTTGGCGCCTTCCAGGACGAACTGGCCGAAGCGCGCGAAGTCGCGCGGCGTGGCCTGCAGGCAGCAGCCGCTGATTTCCTTGCCGGTCTTGGACAGCAGCCAGGTTGCCTCCTGTTCCATGCCCACCGGCTGCCAGATCTTCTCCTGCAGGTACTGCGCCAGCGGCTTCTGGATGGCCGCCATCAGCATCACGCCCACCAGGTTGGTCTCGCCCGTGCTGTAGTTCCAGCGCTCACCCGGCGGGGCCGCGCGCGGCAGCTTGCGCATGTAGCTGACCAGCGCGTCCACGCCCGGCTCGGGCACGTGGTTGTTGAAGCGCGCGACGTCCGAGTTGGGGTTGCCGTAGTCCTCGTTCCAGGCCACGCCCGAGGTCATGGTCAGCAGCTGGCGCACGCTCACCTCGTCGTAGGCCGAGCCCTTCATGTCCGGCAGGTAGTCGCTCACCTTGTCGTCCATGCTCTTGATCAGGCCGTCCTTCAGCGCCGCGCCGACCAGCGTCGAGGTGAAGGACTTGGCGACCGAGAAGCTGGTCCAGCGTCCGCTGCCGTCGAAGCCCAGGCCGTAGCGCTCCAGCCGCAGCTTGCCCCCTTGCACGATCAGCAGCGCCGCACCGTGCTGGCTGGCCAGGTAGGCATCCACGTCCAGCGGCAGCTGGATGGCTTCGCCCGGCGGCAGCGGGCGCGGCACGGGGCCCGGCAAGGCGGTGTGCCACTTGGCCAGCAGCGGGATGCGGTCCATGGCGCGAAACGCCGCGTCGCGCTGCGACTGGCTCCAGAACAGCAGGTTGCGGTTGGTGGGCACGGTGGCCAGCAGGCCGCGCGTTTCCTTGTCCAGGCTGAACCAGCCGGCGGTGCCCGCCAGCACCAGCACCACCAGGGCGCCCCAGCCTGCTTTTTTCCATGTGCTCATGGCCTCATTCTTTCATGCCCCGCGCCGCGGGCCGCCAAGCGGGCATCATGCAGGTCGTCCATGCATCAAACGGGAGGTCGCTGATGAGTGATTCGGTGCACGCCGCCGCGCGACACGGCTTCGAGCGGCAGGCCGGCGCCTATGCGCGCGGCCGGCCCGACTACCCGCCCGCCCTGCAGGGCTGGCTGCGGGGCGCGCTGGCCCTGGGTCCCGGCCGCGCGGTGGCCGACGTGGGCGCGGGCACGGGCAAGTTCACGCCGCTGCTCACGGCAACGGGAGCCGAGGTGGTGGCCATCGAGCCTGTAGATGCCATGCGCGCGCAGCTGGCGACCGCGCAGCCCACGGTGCGCGCCCAGCCCGGCACGGCCGACGCGCTGCCGCTGCCGGACGCCTCGCTGGACGCCATCGTCTGCGCCCAGGCCTTCCACTGGTTCGCCACGCGCGCCGCGCTGGATGAATTCGCGCGGGTGCTGAAGCCGGGCGGGCACCTGGGCCTGGTATGGAACGTGCGCGACGAGTCGGTGGACTGGGTGGCCGAGTTGACGCGCATCGTCACCCCGCACGAAGGCGACGCGCCGCGTTTCTACAAGGGCAGCTGGCGCCAGGCCTTTCCGCACCCGGCCTTCGGGCCGCTGCACGAAAGCGTGTTCGACTACGTGCACGAGGGCCCGCCGCAGCAGGTCATCGTCGACCGCTTTCTGTCGGTCAGCTTCATCGCCGCGCTGCCGGCCGCCGAGCAGGCGCGGGTGCGCGCGCAGATCGAGGCGCTGATCGAGCACCACCCGGCGCTGCGCGGGCAGGCCGTAGTGCGCTTTCCCTATCACACGCGGGCGTTCGCGGGCGTGCGGCGCTGAACCAAAGCGTCCAGCACGCCGGGCGCGAAGGCCTGCTCGATGGCATCGGCCAGGCCGTCGAACACCGCATCCAGCGCGGGCGCATCGGCGCCGAACAGCGCGCGCAGCACGGCCGCGTCCTCGAACAGCCCGTGCAGATAAACCCCCAGTACGTTGCCGGCGCCGTTTTGCCAGGCCAGGCCCGCCATCACTTCGCGTGCGACGTCGCCCCGGGCCGCCATGGCCGGGTGCTGGACGGTGCGGCCGCTGTGGATTTCATAGCCCGTCACCGGCACCCTGGACAGCGCCGCCCACGCGCCGGTGAGCGCGCCGAAGCGCTGTGTGGCGTGGCGCACGGTCTTGGCGCGCTCGAAGCACGTCACCAGCGGCAGCAGGCCCAGGCCCGGTGCGTTGTCCGTGCTTTCCACGCCGTGTTCGTCGATCAGGGCCTCGCCCAGCATCTGCAGGCCGCCGCAGATGCCCAGCACGCGAGCGCCGCGCGCCGCGTGCGCCGCAATGGCCGCGTCCAGCCCCTGCGCGCGCAGCCAGGCCAGGTCGGCGGCGGTGGCCTTGCTGCCGGGCAGGACGATGGTGTCGGCGCCCGCCAGCGCCGCCGGCGTGCGCGCCCAGGCGAGCGTCAGGCCGGGCACGTTCTTCAGTGGCTGAAACTCGTCCAGGTTGCTGATGCGCGGGTAGGCGACGATGGCGATGCGGCGCGGCGCATCAATATCATTTTGATAGCTGCTCGCGCTTGATCCATCGGCGCCAGAGCCCGTTTTGTCATCAAACCCGACGGGCCGGTCGTCGAACACGCCATCCTCTTCCGGCAGGCCGTGACCGAAGCGCATCGGCACCACGGCCACGGTGGGTACGCCGGTCAAGGCCTGCAGCTGTTCGGGCGCGGGCGCCAGCAGGCCGGCATCGCCGCGAAACTTGTTGAGCACGAAGCCGCGGATGCGCGCCCGGTCGGCCGCGGGCAGCAGCGCCCAGGTGCCGTACAGGTGGGCGAAGGCGCCGCCGCGGTCGATGTCGGTCACCAGCAGGCAGGCGGCGTCGGCATGGCGCGCCACGCGCAGGTTGACCACGTCGCTGGCCATCAGGTTGATCTCGGCCGGCGAGCCCGCGCCCTCGATCACCACCACGTCGTTCTCGGCGCGCAGCGCGTCCAGCGCGGCGGCAATGGGCGGCCACACGCGCTCGCTGCGCCCGCGCCAGGGCAGCGCCGACAGCTCGCGGCTGACCTGCCCCAGCAGCAGCACCTGGCTACGCGTGTCGGCCTCGGGTTTGAGCAGCAGCGGGTTCATGCGCACATCGGGCACGGCGCGCGCGGCCAGGGCCTGGAAGTATTGGGCGCTCCCGATCTCTCCGAGCGGCGCTGCACCCTCACCCCGGCCCTCTCCCGCAGGCGGGAGAGGGAGAAAATCCGCTCCCTCGCCCCTCTGGGGAGAGGGCTGGGGTGAGGGGCCGGCGGCGGGCTCAGCGGGCGCGGGTTGCCCCCAGCCCTGCCCGCCCCCAGCGGGGGAGGGAGAAATGCTGGCGACCACTCTTGCGTTGTTGCTCATGTTCTGCGCCTTGAAGGGCGCCACGCGCAGGCCTTGCCGGGCGTAGTGGCGGCACAGCGCGGTGGCGATCCAGCTTTTGCCGGCGCCGCTGCTGGTGCCCAGCACCATCACGCAGCGCGCCGTCACGCGGCGGCTCCTCGCGTCGGACGTGCATGCGGAGAAATCAACAACCCATAACTCCTGAAATCGTAGCTGCCGGCGCTTGTTCCATCAGCGCGATCGGCTCATTTTGCATTAAACCCTCAAGCCGACAGCGTCAGCAGCAGCACCGCGCAGGCCAGCAGCGTGGCGGCCAGGGCGCAGCGCGAGCCGATGGCGCAGGCGCGCAGGGTGTCGTCCGGCTCCGGAGCGCGGGCGCCGGCGTTGAGCGCGTGCACGCCGGGCCGTCCCAACTGCACGCCCAGCGCCAGGGCCATGGCGGCCACCGGCCAGCCGGCGTGGGTCGAGGGCAGGCGCGCCGCCTCGGCCGGCAGGCGCGGCAGGCCCCGCAGCGCAGCCGGCCCGCCCAGCCCCGCGATCAACACGGCCGTGATACGCGCCGGCAACCAGGCCAGCGCGTCGACGGCGCGCACGGCCCACAGGCCGGCGGCACTGCCCCCACGCACCACGCCGTCCGGCGAGCGCGCGCCGCGGCGGCCCCAGGTGGCCGCGGCGGTGTGGGCAAAGCGAAACAGGGCCGCGCCGGGCAGCCCCAGCAGCGCGAACCAGAACAGCGGCGCCACCAGCGAATCGTTCAGGTTGGTGGCCAGGCGCTGGATGGCGCCTTCGCGCCGTTCGTGCGCCGACCCGGGGGCCGCGTTGTGGCCGACCGGCGGGGCCTCCTGCTCCTGCGCGGCGCCGGGCGCTTCGGCCAGGCCGCGCTCGACCGCCAGCGTGTCGTCGTGCACGCGGGCCCAGGCCAGCAGCGGCTTGAGAAACAGCCCCAGCGCCAAGGTCGCCAGCCACACCGGCTGCGTCAGCACCCAGGTCTGCAGCAGCCATGCCAGCGCCAGCACCACGGCGGCCGCGACGCTCCATGCGGCGGCGCCGCGCGCCAGCAGCTGCGGCCCGGCGGCCACGCCCACCCGTTCCGCGCGTGGCGCCAGGCGGGCGTCGGCCCAGATCAGATAGCGCCGCATCCACGTCACCGGGTGCCAGCGCACGGCGGGCTCGCCCAGCACGCGGTCGACGGCCAGCGCCAGCGCCGGCGCGCAGGCCAGCAGAGCCAGGTAGGCTTCGGGTTCGTCGCCGCTCCAGTTCAGCATGACAGCATCTGGCCGGCGCGGCGGGACTGCGGCGAAATCAGGAGGGCGCTGCCAGCAGTTCGCTCAGCGCCGCCGGCTCCTGCACCAGGTCGGCCAGGGTGTGCTTGTCGAGCTCGGCATAGAACACCTTGAAGGCGCCGCTCAGGATGCTCGACAGCTTGCACGCCGGCGCGATGCGGCAGTGATGGCTGAGGTCGGCCACCATGCATTCGACGTAGGCGGCGTTGCCCTCGCACAGGCGCACCACCTCGCCCAGGCGGATCGACTCGGCCGGCTGACCCAGGCGCAGGCCGCCGCCCTTGCCGCGCACCGTCTGCACCCAGCCGGCGCGCCCCAGCAGATGCACCACCTTGGTCAGGTGGTTGGACGAAATGCCGTAGGCGGCCGCAATTTCGTCCACCGTGGCGCGGCGATCTTCCTGCACCGCCAGGTACATCAGCACGCGCAGGGCGAAGTCGGAAAACGTGGTCACGCGCATGGCGGAAAATACGGGTCCGGCCGCCATGACGGCAACGCGGCTTTGCATTGCACCGCGTGACCCCATGGCGTACATTAAAAGATGTATTCATTATGCATTTTTAAGATCAACCCGCAAGGCCCCTTCCCATCATGACCTTTGTCGTCACCGAAGCCTGCATCCGCTGCAAGTACACCGATTGTGTGGACGTCTGCCCCACCGACGCCTTCCGTGAAGGCCCCAACTTCCTGGTCATCGAGCCCGACGACTGCATCGACTGCGCCGTCTGCGTGCCCGAGTGCCCCGTCAACGCCATCTACGCCGACGAGGACGTGCCCAAGGACCAGCTCGACTTCATCCCGCTGAACGAAGAGCTGGCCAAGGGCTGGAAGACCATCTCGCGCAAGATCGCCGCCCTGCCCGACGCCGACGAATGGGCCAAGGTCGAGCAAAAGCGCGAGCAGCTGCAGCGCTGAGCGCGGCCCCTGCCTTTTTGCAACCACCGCGCCTGCCCGCAGGCGCACCCCCAAGCCATGTCAAACCCACCCGGACACGACCACACCACCCCCGAGGCCATCTACGGCTTCGACGCCCGCGGCATCGCGCGGCGCTTTCGCCACTCGGCCATCTTCGGCGCGCTCGACGCGCTGAACCCCGGCGAGACCATGCGCTTCGTCAACGACCACGACCCGATCCCGCTGCTGGGCCAGCTGCAGGCACGCTACGGCGAGGCCGTGCACATCGAGTACCGCCAGCGCTCGCACGAGGGCGTGGTGATCGACTTCATGCGCCAATAAGCGCCCCGCGCTGGCGCGACCCACGCGGCGTGCCAGCAGCCTGCATCGGGTGGCAGGCATGATGGCGATGGCGAGCCAGGGCAGGCTCATCGAGAGCGCCGGCACCTGAACCTCATCGGCGCGCCCGTCTCCCGGCGGCGTCCGCTCCCGCACCGCACCTCACTTGAACGAAAAGGCTGCCGAGACAGCCCCTGCGTTCAAGCCCGAAACGCTCCGTTTGCGAACAATTCAGTGCTTCGAAACCCACTCGGAGCACCTCGTGAACACCTTCGCAATTCGCATCAGACCCGCCGTACAAGCCGAACTGGCCGCCGCCTCGGTGGCCGAGAAGCGCGGCGAGTTCTACACCGCATTCCGGCACTTGGAGCGAGCCCACGTGCTTGGACAGGCATCGACCGTCGAGCATGTGCGCGTGCACGGAGCCATGCTTCGGTTCGCACTGCGCAACCGCCGCCACGGCGAAGCCATGGGTCAACTCTGGCGATTGATGGCCGCTGCCCTCTTCACGGCGCCCGGATTGGTACCCGAAGGCAATACCGGCGGCGCCGATGTCGGCGGCTTCCGGCGCCTGCCGGTACCGCAAGATCTCCGGCAAACCATCGACGCCGCGCGGGCCTGAAGCCAGCATTCCTGGAGACATCATGATCAACAGAATGACGGCTTCGGCCACGCTTGCAGCGGCCGCACTCATGGTTGCGGGCTGCATGGCGCCACCCAGGAATCTGGACTTGTCCCTCGCCCGGAGATCGGAAGGTGGCGCCTACCAAGTCGCCCTGCTGCCACCCGCACAAGCGCCAGCCATCAACCAGATGCACAGCTGGCAGGTGAAGCTGGCCACGGCCGATGGCACGCCCGTGCGGGGCGCCACGTTCCGTGTCGATGGCGGCATGCCCCAGCACGGCCATGGCCTTCCCACGCAACCGCGCGTCACCCGGGAACTGGCGCCCGGCACCTATGCGCTGGATGGCATGAAGTTCAGCATGACCGGCTGGTGGGAGTTGAAGCTGGCCATCGACGGGCCTCAGGGAGCGGACCGGGTCACCTTCAACACCGTGGTGAACAACCCGGCCGCGCGCTGAGGATCGAGATGAAGCAGCGCGTCATCGGGGTCGCGGCCACGGCGGCCGCACTCGCCGTTTCGGTCTTCGCCGCACCGGACCTGAAGCCGCCGCTGCGCGACACGTGGTCGGCCCAGGAAGTCGCCACCCTCGCATCCATGCGCCTCGCGGAGGCTGGCCAGCGCCCGCTCGATGCGTCCAACGCCTACGAGCAACGCGCCGAGGCCGCTGCGCTGGGGCGTGCGTTGTTCAATGATGCGCGGCTCAGCAAGAACGGCCAGGTCTCCTGTGCCAGCTGCCACTCGACGACGGGCCAGTTCGAGGATGGACGACCGTTCGGCCGGGGCCTCGGAGCCGGCAAGCGCCGGACCATGCCGGTGATGGGTGCGGCGCACTCGCCGTTCCTCTTTTGGGATGGCCGCAAGGACAGCGCCTGGTCCCAGGCGCTCGGCCCACTGGAAGATGCCGCCGAGCACGGCGGCAATCGGCTGGCGTTGGCCAAGCAGGTGCTGAGCCAATACAAGGCCCAGTACCAGGCGGTGTTCGGCCCGGCGCCCGAGTTGGGGCCGCTCCCGGACCATGCGTCACCCCATGGCAGCGATGCCGAGCGCACCGCGTGGGCAGCCCTGCCGCCGGCCACGCGAGACGCAATCAACCGGGTGTTCGCGAACATGGGCAAGGCCATCGCCGCCTACGAGCGCAACATTTCCTATGGGCCATCGCGCTTCGACCAATACGCTGAGGCCACGGTGCGTGGCGATGCGCAAGGCCAGGAACGTCTCACGCTTCAAGAGGTACGCGGGCTGCGCGCATTTCTCAACCAGGGCCAGTGCGTGACCTGTCACAACGGGCCGCTGCTGACGGACCACGCCTTCCACAACACGGGCGTGCCGCCGACGAACCCCAGGAGCCCCGACCGCGGGCGCATCGATGGCTTGCAGAAGCTGCTGAAGGATGAATTCAACTGTCTCGGCCCCTACAGCGACGCCAAGCCGGAGCAGTGCGGAGAGCTTCAGTTCCTGTCCACCGGTGACGCCGGTCAGCTCGGCGCCTTCCGCACGCCCAGCCTGCGCAACGCGGCAGCCAGGGCGCCGTACATGCACGCCGGCCAGTTCGCGACCCTCGGGCAGGTGTTGCAGCACTACGCCACATCGCCCAGAGCGGCGCTGGGTCACAGCGAACTGGCGCGGCCTGAGGACCCGCATGCGGGGCGCCAGACCATCCGGCTGTCGGCCGCCGACATCCAGGACCTGGCGGCCTTCCTCGGCGCTCTCACGGGCCCCGTCGTTCAGCCCGAGTGACGTCCATGGCAGCGCATTTGCGCGCCGAGCGGTCCGGTCATTTGAAGGACGGACGGCGGGAGGCCAAACATGTTCCGCGCCGTCCGGGACAGGTGCGCCGAGTCCGCAAAGCCTGCCGCGTGGGCCGCCGTGGACAGCGCCGCCCCTTGCATGAGCAACGTCCAGACGTGCAGCAGCCGACGCCACAAGACGTAGGTTCTCAGAGGCATGCCGGTCTCTTCCACGAAGAGATGCCGAAACCGACCCGGCGACAGATGGACGACCTTCGCGACCTCGGCAAGCGTCACCACCTGGTCAACCCGCTGGCGCAGGTACTCGACGACTGCCAGCACGCGCGGGTCGGAGGGCTCGCGAAGCGCGGTGTCGGAAAGCTCTTGAATCAACCGCATGCAAACCGCCTTGACCGCGTCGTAGCTCTTGTCCCTGCGCCAGGCCCGCTCCAAATCCGCCGCCGCAAGCCCGACGACATCGGCATCGAGCAGCTCAAGTCTGCCCTTCATCCGCGCGGCCAGCGCCTTCCCCGTCGGCGTTTCGGGTTCGATGAAGAGAACGACGCTCATGTCGCAGTCGTTCACGTCGATGGTGTGCGTCGCTCGGGAGGGCACGAGCGCCGCCGCGCACGACTGCCACTCCGCGCGGCGGCCGAACTGCACGCGCAGCCCCGAGGGCACGCCCATGGTCAGCTGAATCGCGTAGTGCGCGTGCGGTGAAATGGGCGCGCCGCCGCCCTCGCCAATGAAGCCGCACACGCCTGTCCAGGCGACAAAGTCACCCCGGTAACGGTTGGCGGCCGGCGCGTCCACGGTGTCGCAGTCTACCGTCTGCACCCGGACCGCGTGGCCTTCGTGCCGAGCGGCATAACCGTGCCTTCATGGCATCGAGCTGATTCAGGACGCCGGATCCGAACCGAGGTAGTCGACCAATGTGCGTGAAGCAGCGGTGAGCGTGTTGAGATTGCGGAAACATATGGCGAAGCGGCGCTTGGCCCATGGATCGGTGAGTGGAATCAGCCGCAGGTCATACGCATGGACGTTGGTGATGACGGCTTCCAACGGGACGACACTGATCGCGAGACGGGCGCGCACGACGCGTATGGCCGCTTCGAAATTGGTCACGATCATGCGAAAGTTCAGGTTGCGCCCGTGCTCGGCCGCGGTGCGCATCATCAAGGCGACGACGGCACTGTTCAAAGGCAGGCCCACGTGCTCCCAATTCAGTGACTCGACAAATGAAACGCCGGTGCGTTGCGCGAGCGGGTGTTCTGGCGGTACAACAACGGCCAGTTGGTCATGCCGGTAGGCTCGGGATTGCAGGCCTTGCAAATCGGCCGCGTCCCAGCAGATGCCCACCGACGCGACGCCTTCGCGCACGCCCTGCACTACGGTCGTGCTCACGCGTTCCTCGATATCGACCCGGATGCCGGCGTGCTCGGGTTTGTCGAGAAACTTGGCCACGTCGTCCGCCAGCGATTCCGACATCACCGACACGGTCGCCAGCACGCGCACCTGGCCACGCACACCGGCGGCATAGGCGGCCATGTCGCGTTCGATGCGCTGCGCGCGCGACAACATGGCGCGCGCGTGCTCAAGCAGGGTCTCGCCGGCACTCGTGAGTTCCACGCCATGACGCCGGCGGAAAAACAGCCGCGTACCCAGGCGCGTTTCGAGCTGGACCAGGCGCTTGCTGACGGCGCTGCTGACCACATGTGACTGTTCGGCCGCGCGCGCGATATTGCCGGCGTTGCAAACGGCGACGAAGAAGCGCAGCGAAGTCAAGTCCAGATCGAGCATGGGACAGATACATCCAAGAAGTTCCCATTTGGAACGTTAAGGCTTCCAAAATAACGCTTTACTTCCCGATCGTCAAACATAGACTGAAAAAAGCAAGCGGCATTTCATTTGTCGCCGACGATCAGGAGACAGCGTGAGCCAGAGTTCGGATTGCGTCATCATTCGCGAGGTGGGCCTGCGCGACGGCCTGCAAAGCATCGCCCGCATCCTGCCCACCGAGCAAAAGAAGGAATGGATACGCGGCGCGTGGGACGCCGGGCAGCGCGAAATTGAAGTGGGTTCCTTCGTGCCTGCGCGCCTGTTGCCTCAGTTGGCCGACACGGCAGAGCTGGTGGCGTTCGCGAAGACCTTGCCGGGCTTGGTGGTGTCCGTGCTCGTGCCCAACCTGAAAGGGGCCGAGCACGCGATGGAATCGGGCGCCGACCTGATGCTGCTGCCGCTGTCTGCCAGCCACGCGCACAGTCTCGCCAACCTGCGCAAGACGCCCGACGAGGTGCTTGCCGAGATTGCTCGCATCCGCGCAGCGCGCGACGCGGCTGGATCGAACTGCTTGCTCGAAGTGGGGATCAGCACGGCGTTTGGCTGCACCATTCAAGGCCGCGTGGAGCCGTCCGAAGTGCTGCGCCTGCTGCAAGCCGCTTTGGACGCGGGGGTCGATCGCGTGGGCCTTGCCGATACCGTCGGCTACGCCGATCCACGGGCAGTGAAGCATCTGTTCGAGCGGGCGCTGGTCATTGCCGGTGATCGGCTCGACTGCGGACACTTCCACGACACGCGCGGTTTGGGCATGGCCAACGTGATGGCCGCCTTCGACCTGGGTATCACGCGTTTCGATGCGAGCCTGGCCGGCATCGGCGGCTGCCCGCACGCGCCCGGCGCCAGCGGCAACGTGGCCAGCGAGGATCTCGCCTACCTGTTCGCCAGCATGGGCGTGGACACCGGCATCGATATCGATCGCCTGTTGACCTTGCGCAGCCGCGTGGCCGCCTGGCTTCAGGGCGAGCCCCTGCATGGAACCTTGTGGCGGGCCGGTCTGCCCAAGACCATGCAACGCGCGCGGGCGGTGAGGTCATGACCGCCCCGGCAGCGCAGCATCCGCCTCAGCCGCTGGCGGGCGTGCGCGTCATCGAATTCACGCACATGGTGATGGGCCCGACGTGCGGCATGTTGCTGGCCGACTTGGGCGCCGAGGTGGTCAAGATCGAGCCCATCGGCGGTGACCGCACGCGCCGCCTGCTGGGGGCGGGCGCGGGGTTTTTCCCCATGTTCAATCGCAACAAGAAGAGCATCGCCATCGACCTCCACACACCGGAAGGAGCGGCGGTGGCGCGCCGCATGGCGGAGAGCGCGGACGTGGTGATCGAGAATTTCAAGCCCGGCACCATGGCCAAGTACGGGCTCGACCATGCCACCCTGTCACGGGTGAACCCGCGCGTCATTTGCGTGGCGCTCAAGGGCTTTTTGCCGGGTCCGTACGAGCACCGCACGGCGCTGGACGAAGTGGTGCAAATGATGGGTGGGCTCGCCTACATGACCGGCCGCCCCGGCGACCCGCTGCGCGCCGGCACCAGTGTCAACGACATCATGGGTGGTCTCTTTGGCGCGATTGGCGTGCTGGGTGCGCTGATCCAGCGCGGCATCACCGGCCGCGGCATGGAGGTGCAAAGCGCCTTGTACGAGAACAACGTGTTTCTGGTCGGCCAGCACATGCTGCAGTACGCGCTGACGGGCAAACCGGCCGCGCCGCTGCCGGCACGTGACAACCCGTGGGCGGTGTACGACGTCTTCACGGTCAAGGATGGCGAACAGATTTTTCTGGCCGCGGTGAGCGATGCCCAGTGGGCTGCCTTCTGTCGCGTGCTGGAGTTGCCGGATCTGGCCGAAGACCCGGCACTGGCCACCAACAACGACCGTGTGCGCGCGCGTCCGCGTCTGCTCGCGATCTTGCGGGATCGCCTTGCCGGACGCAGCGCCGAAGACCTCTCCCGCCTGATGGAGCAGGCGGGCTTGCCGTTTGCGCCGATCCGGCGGCCGGAAGACCTTTATGAGGACGAGCACCTGCAGGCGACCGGCGGCTTGGCCGAGGTCGAGATTCCCGACGGCCCGCGTGCCGGCGAAACGGCCAGGGCGCCACTGTTCCCGATCTCGCTCGCGGGCGAGCGCCTGGGCGTGCGCAGCAATCCGCCGCGGGTGGGCCAGGACACCGATGACTTGCTGAAGGCACTGGGCTATGCACCCTCCGAGGTGCAGGCCTTGCGCGTCGCGCACGCCGTTGCGTGAATTTTTGAAGAACCGTTCCCAAGGAGACAGTCCATGAAGCGCACTTACCTTTCCTACAGGCACGCCCTGATCGCCGTGACGATCGCACTGGGTGCAGGCGGTCACGCGTTCGCGGCCGATTACGTGATGCGGATCAGCCATCAGTTCCCGCCCACGCATCAGACGGCTGTCAATCTGGCGCAGTTCGAGAAGGACGTGGAAGCCGCGACGAACCACCGCGTGGACGTGCAACTCTTCGGCGCCTCCCAGCTTTTCAAGCCCAATCAGAACCATCCCGCCGTGGCGAGCGGCAAGATCGAGGCCGCGGCGATCCTGAGCTTCCAGTGGGGCGCGACCATACCCGGAATGAGCGTGTCCATCATTCCGTATCTGCTGAATACCGTCGCCAAGCAAAAGGCATTCCTGAAATCCGATGCGACGCGTCTGCTCGATGAAAAAATGGCCGAGCGCGGGGTCAAGGACATCGCGTGGATCGTGGATGCCAACAACGGCATCTTCACATCGCAGGCCAAGCCGCTGCTTGCGCCAGCGGATTTCAATGGCCTGAAGATCCGCGGGCTGAACAAGATGTGGGACACGGGCCTGTCGGCCATGGGTGCGCGCCCCTCGGCCATGGCAGGCTCCGAGGTCTACCAGGCGTTGCAGACCGGGGTGCTTGACGCGGGCTTTACCGGCGTCAAGGCCGCCTACAGCCGCAAGTACTACGAGGTGCAGAAGTACGGCGTGGCGTCCAACATCATCCTGGCGTTCGACAACCTGGTGGTCAACCCGGCCTGGTGGGCCAGCTTGCCCGCAGACATCCAGCAGGCCATTCAGACGGCCGCCGACGCAGCGGTGCAGCGATCGATCCCCCAAGAAGACGGGATCCCTGCCGATGACCTGAAGGTCTTGAACGAGCACGGCATGAATGCCGTCGCGCTGACCAAGGCACAGGAAAAGGTGATGGCGGATGCCATGCAACCGACGGTTCGCAAAGCGTTTCTTGCCGACAGCGGAGCCGATGGCAAGAAACTGCTCGACATCGTCGACGGACTTTGAACGGGCCGCTGCATCATGCGCGCCTCGGACAAGCACGGCTCTGATGCCAAAGGAGCCGAAAGCCGCGCACTGCGCATCCTGAGCCAAGCCGTCACCTATCTCACCGGAGGAGCCATGGCTCTGTCGGCCGCGGCCACGCTGGTTTGCCTGATCCTCATCGGCTGGTCGGTGGTGATGCGCTACTTCTTCAATGCCGCGCCGGTCTGGGTGGATGAGTTGGTCGGACACCTGCTGGTGGCCATCGTGATGCTGGCCGTCGCGCAAACCTTCCGGCGCGGCGAACAGATCGCGGTCGACATCCTGGTGGAACGCCTGACGGCGCGCGGCAAACGCCTGGCAATGCTGTGGGCCGCGCTGGTCACGGGGCTGGTCGCCGTCGTGCTGGTCTACAGCGGTTGGACATCGACCGTACTGGCACATACCCTGGGTCTGGTGACCGAGGGCCACCTGGAATGGCCGGTGTGGTGGTTGATGATCCTGATGCCGCTGGGTGGGGCCTTGCTGTTGCTGGCGGCCATCGAGACTGCATGGCGGGTGTGCACCCATCAGACGCTGGAGTTCGGCTCGCCGAACTCAGAAGTCGCGGCCGGAGATGCGCCGTGACCATTGCCCTGCTGTTCCTGGCGTTGCTTCTGCTGCTCTTTACGGGCTTGCCCATTTTCGCGGGTTTGGCCGCTTTTGGCGGCGCGCTGCTCCTGATCACTCAGGGCGGGCTCGGTGCCGTCGCGGAGGTGATGTTCGGCGACATCGATCAGTACCTGCTGGTGGCGATTCCCTTGTTTGCCTTCATGGCCTACATCATGATCCGCAGCAAGATCGTCGACGACCTGTATCAGACCGCCTACACCCTCACGCGTCACTTGCCGGGCGGCCTGGGGATCGCCACCATCGCGGCGTGCACCATCTTCGCGGCGATTTCAGGCTCCAGCGTCGCCACGGCGCTGACGATCGGTGCGGTGGCCATCCCGCAGATGGTCCGCTACGGCTACGAACCGAAGGTGGCGTACGGCCTGGTCGCCGCCGGCGGCACGCTGGGCATCTTGATTCCCCCATCGGGGCCGATGATCCTCTATGGCGTGATCAGCGACACCTCGATCGGCGCGCTGTTCATGGCCGGTGTCATACCCGGCATCGTGATGGCGGGCGTCTTTGTCGCGTGGCACATGGTGAGCACGGCGCGCAAGCACCGCCACATTCAGCGCGAGCCACGCGCCAGTTGGAAAGAGGTGCTCGATGCCGTTCGCAAGGCGTTCTGGGCCCTGCTGCTGCCGGTATTCGTTCTGGGCGGCATGTACGCAGGAGTCTTCACCGCAACCGAAGCCGCCGCCGCCGGCGCGTGGCTTGCCCTGTTCATCGGGTTCTTCATCTATCGAACGCTGAACCTGCGGGCGATCTGGGACGCCGCCGTCGATGCGAGCCGCATCTCGGCCATGCTGTTCATGATCCTGGCCGGTGCCTCGGTATTCGGCCACGTGCTGACCAAACTGCGAATCCCGCAACAGATCGTCGAAATGGTGATGGGCGCCGGTCTTGGGGTCGTTGGCTTTTTGCTGGTCATGATGATCGTGATCTTCATCCTGGGCATGTTTCTCGAATCGATCGCCATCATCCTCATCACCACGCCGGTGATCCTGCCGGTCATGCACCACCTCGGTATCAACCCGGTGTGGTACGGCGTGCTGCTGGTCATCAATCTTGAGCTCGCGCAGATCACGCCGCCCGTCGGCATGAACCTGTTCACCATCAAGGCCATCACCAGCGCCCCCATCGGGACCATCGTGCGGGGTTCGGCGCCCTATGTCGTCCTCATGATTCTCGTCCTGGGACTGGTGATGGTGCTGCCCGAACTGGCGCTCTGGCTGCCGGGAACCATGCGCAACTGAATCGAACGCACAATCGATTTCTGCATGGCGGGAACAAGGGTAGAAAAAGAGAAACCGCGCTACGTTTTGCGTAGCGCGGTTTTCTTTGTTTTGGCGGAGAAGGAGGGATTCGAACCCTCGATACGGTAAACCGTATACCGGATTTCGAGTCCGGCGCATTCGACCACTCTGCCACCTCTCCTGTGATCGTGTCGAACCGGAGATTCTAGCAGGTCAAGTGGCGCCTACATCCGAATCTTCATTGGGCAAGAAGCCGCTGCCCTCGCTCAAGGGCGCGTGGCGATAGGTGGCGGGCGTGCGGCTGAGCTTGACCGGCGCGCCCAGGCCGGTGTAGGCGCCCATCTTGACCACCATCTGGCGATGCAGGGTGTGCGGGTGGGTCAGCGCCTGCTCGACGTTCAGCACGGCGGCGGCGGGCACGCCGATGGCCATCAGTTCGTCGGCCAGGCGGGTGCCGTCGGCCTGGGTCAGGGCGGCTTCGAGCAGCGCCTTCAGCTCGACCCGGTTGACCGAGCGCTGGCCGGCGCTGGCGAAGCGCGCGTCCTGCGCCAGCTCGGGCTGGCCGATGTGGCGGCACAGCAGCGCGAACTGGCGGTCGTTGCCCACCGCCAGGAACACCGGCGTGCCGCCCGTGCGGACGACGTCGTAGGGGTAGATGTTGGGGTGCGCGTTGCCGGTGCGCTGCGGCAGCTGGCCGCTCATGAACCAGTTGGCCGCGTGCGGGTGCAGCAGCGACAGGCCCGAGTCGTACAGCGCCGCGTCGACCAGCTGGCCCTGGCCGCTGGCGGCGCGCTCGTGCAGCGCCAGCAGCACGCCGATGACCGCGTTCAGCCCCGTCACCATGTCGACCACCGGCAGGCCCACGCGCAGCGGGTCGCCGCCGGCCTCGCCGTTGATGCTCATCAGGCCGGCCGTGGCCTGGATGGCGGCGTCGTAGCCGGGCAAGGCGCCCAGCGGGCCGTCGGCGCCAAAGCCCGTCACGCGGCACCAGATGAGCCGCGGCAAGTCGCCGCGCATCTGCTCGTAGCCGATGCCCCACTTCTCCATGGTGCAGACCTTGAAGTTCTCCAGCACCACATCGGCCTCGGCCATCAGCTCACGCACGCGCTGCTGGCCTTCGGGGGCCGACAGGTCGAGAAACTGGATGCGCTTGTTGCGGTTCAGGCCGAAGTAGTAGGACGCCACGCCGTCCCTGAACGGCGGCCCCCAGGCGCGCGTGTCGTCGCCCTGCGGCGGCTCGACCTTGAGCACGTCGGCGCCGTGGTCGCCCAGGATCTGGCCGCACAGCGGCCCGCCGAGGATGCGCGAGAGGTCGAGCACCTTGATGCCCGCCAGCGCGCCCGTCTTGTTTTGCATGATGTTCAGTCCAGCCGCACGCCCGAGGACTGGACCACCTTGGCCCAGGTGTCGGTTTCCTTGTTGATCAGCTGGCCGAGGTAGGCGGGCGAATGGTCGGGCGCCGACTCCAGCCCCTGCGCGGCAAAGGTGTCCTTGACCTTGGGCGCGGCCAGCGCGCGCACGAAGGCTTCGTTCAGCACCTTGATGCGATCGGGCGGCGTGCCCTTGGGGGCCACCACGCCGAAGAACACGCTGACGTCGAAGCCCTTGAGGCCCTGCTCGGCCACGGTGGGAATGTCGGGCATGGCCTTGGAGCGCTGCGTGGTGGTCATGCCCAGGGCCTTGAACTTGCCCGACTTGATGTAGGGCATGGCCGTGAGGATGTCGGTGAAGGTCATGTCCACCTGGCCGGCCAGCAGCGCGTTCAGCGCCGGCCCCGTGCCCTTGAAGGGCACGTGGACCAGCTTGGTGCCCGCCATGTCGTTGAACAGCACGCCGGCCAGGTGCGACGAGGCGCCGTTGCCCGAGGACGCATAGTTGAGCTTGCCCGGCGCCGCCTTTTCCTTGGCGATCAGCTGCTGCACCGTGCTGACGCCCAGGTCGGGGCGCACCACCAGCACGTTGGGCAGATAGCCGACGTAGATGATCGGATCGAAGCTGGTGCGCGGGTCGTAGCGGATTTCCTTGTACAGGCTGTGGTTGATGGCCAGCGGCCCCGAGGTGCCGAACAGGATGTTGTAGCCGTCGGGCTTGGCGCGCGCCACCGCCTCGGCGCCGATGTTGCCGCCGGCGCCGGCGCGGTTGTCGACCACCACGCTCTGGCCCAGCTCCCTGGTGAGCTCGGCGGCCAGCAGGCGCGCCATGGCGTCGGTCGGCCCGCCGGGCGAGAACGGCACCACGAAGTTGATGATGCGCTCGGGAAATTTCTCCTGCGCGGCGGCCGGCAGAACCGGCAGCGCGGTCGCGGTGGCGGCAACGGCGGCCAGGGTGAGCAGTTGGCGCTTGTTGATGGGCATGTCTTGTCTCCTATGAAGTTGATAGCTGGTCGCGCTTGCTGGACAAGCGCTGCGGGTGTTTTTGACCAATAAACTCAAGACCAGTCGGCCGGCAGCTCCACCGCCTGCAGCGGATCGCGCGGCAGCACGCGGTGGGCAATCACCAGCTGCGACAGGCGAAGGCGTTCGGCGGAACCGGTCTTGCGCGCCTCCCAGGCCATGGCAATCGCCGTGGTGCAGTTGTAGAGCGCGGTGGCGGCCTGGCGCACCGCCTTTTCGCCGTCATCCTGCACGGCGCGCTCGGCCAGCTTCGCGGCGCGCGCCAGCGCGTCGGTGAGCGCCTGGCGATAGGCCGGGGTGATGCCCTGGGTGTCGGCCAGCAGGCCCAGCAGATGGCTTTGCAGCACCGGCAGCGAGCCCTCGCGCTTGATGGCGCGCTTGACGTCCAGCGCCACGATGTTGCTGGTGCCTTCCCAGATCGAGCCCAGGTGCGCATCGCGCACCAGGCGCGGGTCGGCCCATTCCTCGATGTAGCCGCAGCCGCCGCGCACCTCCATGGCGTCGCCCGTCACCTTGCGGGCGTCGCGGCAGGCGCGGAACTTGATCAGCGGCGTGAGGATGCGCAGCAGCGCATAAGCCGTCGCGTCGCCGGCGTCAGAGCGCGTCAGCGTGGCCGCGGTCTGGAACACCATGGTGCGCGCCTGCTCGGCCGGCACGCGCAGCTTGTCCAGCTGCACCTGCATCAGCGGCAGGTCTTGCAGGCGGTGCTTGAAGGCCCAGCGTTCGCGGGCGATGAACTCGGCCTCGGCCACGGCGCGGCGCATCATGCCGGCGGCGCGCATGCCGTTGGACAGGCGCGAGTTGTTCACCATGTCGGCGATCTGCACGAAGCCCCGGCCCTGCTCGCCCACCAGATACGCCACGGCGCCCTCCATGCGGATCTCGCCGCTGGCCATGGAGCGCGTGCCCATCTTGTCCTTCAGGCGCACGATGTGGTAGTGGTTGGTGTTGCCGTCGTCCAGCTGGCGCGGCAGCAGAAAAAGCGAGATGCCCTTCATGCCGGGCGGCCCACCGTCGACGCGCGCCAGCACCATGCCAAAGCCCGCGTCGGGGTTGGAGCAAAACCACTTCTCGCCCACCAGGCGCCAGCTGCCGTCATCCTGCGGGTAGGCCATGGTCAGGGTGCCCGCGATGTCCGAGCCCGCGGCCTGCTCGGTCATGAACATGGAGCCCTGCACGCTGGAGTCGAAATCCATGGACAGCAGCGTGGGCAGGTACTTGGCGACCAGCTTTTCGTCACCGTATTTCTTCAGCGTGCGCGTGAGCGAATCGGACATCGACAGCGGGCAGCACAGGCCGAACTCGGACTGCACGAACAGATAGGTCAGCGCGTACTTGACGATGGCCGGCAGCTTGCCCTTCCAGCCCAGCATGTCCTCGCGGTGCGAAATCGCCGCCAGCCCGAACTGCTGGAAGGCGATTTTTTCCATCTCGATGTAGGCCGGATGCTTGACGATGCGCTGCTCTTCCCGGCCGCTGCGGCTGCGCATCTGCAGGGTGGGCGGGTTGTGGTCGGCCTCCAGCGCCCAGTCGTCCACCACGCCGCCGGCCAGCTCGCCCATGCGCTCGAAGTACGGCTGCAGGTGGGCGTACAGGTCGGCCGGCAGGTACAAGGCCAGCAGCTGCTGCAGCTCTTTGTCTTCCCGGTAGTTGTTGACGTGGCCACGGTCGGGCACCGGGTGCGCGGCGGCACTGGCCTGGGCCAGGGCGGACATCTGGGAGGAGTCGTTGGCGGACATGCGGGTCTCCTGATTGGTGGTGCTGGCCCCATTGGATTCCGCTCGATCATTCGTGTCCAATATCAATAAAATCTTTCTCCATAGGATTTGCGAATAGCCACCATGGAACTGCGCCTGCTGCACTACTTCGTGACCCTGGCCGAGGAGCTGCACTTCGGCCGCGCGGCGCAGCGCCTGTTCATCTCGCAGCCGCCGCTGTCGGTGGCCATCAAACAGCTGGAGGACGAGCTGCAGGCACAGCTGTTCGAGCGCAGCAGCAAGGGCGTGCGCCTGACGGCCGCCGGCGAGCACCTGCTGGAGCGCGCGCGCCAGCTGCTGGCGCTCAGCCGCCAGGCGGCGCAGGAGACGCAGGACGTGGCCCAGGGCACGCGCGGCCATCTGCGGCTGGGCTTTGTCGGCTCCAGCCTGTACCGCGGCCTGCCGCAGGCGCTGGCGCTGCTGCAGCAAAGCCACCCCCAGGTGCGCGTCGACCTGCTGGAAGCCAACAGCGCCGAGCAGGTGCTGGGCCTGCAGCAGCTGCGGCTGGACGTGGCGCTGGTGCATTCCACCCTGCCGCCCGAGGGCATCGCCAGCCAGCTGATCGTGGACGAGCCATTCGTCGCCTGCCTGCCGCAGGGCCACCGCCTGCGGCGTGCCGCCGACGTGGACCTGGCCGACCTGAAGCGCGACCGCCTGATCCTGTTTTCCAGCCTGGTGTCACCCACCTACCACCAGCGCATCTACGAGATGTGCCTGGCGCACGGCTTCGCGCCCGAGGTGCGGCACGAGGTGCGCCACTGGCTGTCGGTGCTGTCGATGGTGTCGCTGGGCCTGGGCGTGGCACTGGTGCCGGCGGCGCTGCAGCGCGTGGGCCTGCCGCATCTGGCCTTCAAGCCGCTGCGCGGCGCGCACCCGGCGTCCGAAATGCTGGCCATGTGGCGCCGCGAACCCGACAACCCCCTGGTGCGCGCGCTGCTGCACTATCTGCAGCAGGAGGCGCTGAAGCTGGATCAGGCCGTCAAGACCTCGAGACCGTCCAGATAGGGCCGCAGCGCCTTTGGCACGCGGACCGAGCCGTCGGCTTGCTGGTGGTTCTCCAGCACCGCGACCAGCGCACGGCCCACGGCCACGCCCGAGCCGTTCAGCGTGTGCACCAGCTCGTTCTTGCCCTGCGCATTCTTGAAGCGCGCCTGCAGCCGCCGCGCCTGGAAGGCCTCGCAGTTGCTGACCGACGAGATCTCGCGGTAGGTGCCCTGCGCCGGCACCCACACCTCCAGATCGAAGGTCTTGGCAGCGCCAAAGCCCATGTCGCCGGTGCACAGCAGCACCACGCGATAGGGCAGCTCCAGCCGCTGCAGGATGGCCTCGGCGTGGCCCACCATCTGCTCCAGCGCGGCGTAGCTGTGCTCGGGGTGGGCGATCTGCACCATCTCGACCTTGTCGAACTGGTGCTGGCGGATCAGCCCGCGCGTGTCGCGCCCGGCGCTGCCGGCCTCGGAGCGAAAGCAGGGCGTGTGCGCGGTCAGCCGGACGGGCAGTTCGGACTCGGCCAGGATTTCGCCGCGCACGCTGTTGGTGAGCGAGACCTCCGAGGTCGGGATCAGGTACAGCGCCTCGCCCTCGCCTTCTTGCCCGCCCTTCTTGGCGGCAAACAGGTCGGCCTCGAACTTGGGCAGCTGGCCGGTGCCGCGCAGCGTTTCGGCGTTGACGATGTAGGGCGTGTAGCACTCGGTGTAGCCGTGCTGGCGCGTGTGCACGTCCAGCATGAACTGGGCCAGCGCCCGGTGCAGCCGCGCCACCGGCCCGCGCATGAAGGCAAAGCGCGCGCCCGACAGCTTGGCCGCGGTCTCGAAGTCCAGGCCCAGGGCCTCGCCCAGCTCGACGTGGTCGCGCACGGCGAAGTCGAAGGCGCGCGGCCCTTCGCCATCGGGACTCCAGCGGCGCACCTCGACGTTGGCCGTCTCGTCGGCGCCCACCGGCACGCTGGCGTGCGGCAGGTTGGGCACCGCCAGCAGCAGCGCGTTCAGCTCGGCCTGGATGGCGTCCAGGCGCGTGGCCGAGGCGTCCAGCTCGTCCTTGATGCCGGCCACGCGGGCCATCACATCGTCGGCCGACTCGCCCTTGGCCTTGCGCTGGCCGATCTGCTTGCTGGCGGCATTGCGCTCGGCCTGCAAGGCTTCGGTGCGGGTCTGGATGGTCTTGCGCTCGGCCTCCAGCGCGGTAAAGGCCGCTTCGTCCAGAAACGGCTGCGGATTCTTGCGGGTGTTGAGAAGCGCCAGCACGGCGCCCAGGTCCTTGCGGAGCAAAACGGGATCGAGCATGGGGCGATTGTAGGGGCGGGCGGTTTGCGTAACCCGTCACCGGATTTCAAGAGAAAAGTGGCTACAGCGCCCATACAACAAGCGCGAGCAGCTATACAAATGATAGTTTTTGACCGACTTGAGTGCCGACTCAGCGCAGGTGCTCCAGCTTGCGCTCGGCGTCGCCGATCAGCTTGAGCCCCTTGGGCAGCGGAAACTTCATCGTCTCCTGGATGCCGCCCAGCTTGCGCACCGAGCCGATGCCCATCTGGTCCAGCCGCTCCAGCACCTGGCGCACCAGGATTTCGGGCGCCGAGGCACCGGCCGTGACGCCGATGCGCGGCTGGCCGGCAAACCACTCGGGGCGCAGCTCGGCGGCCGAGTCGATCATGTAGGTGGTGGTGCCCAGCTTTTGCGCCACCTCGCGCAGGCGGTTGGTGTTGCTGCTGGTGGGGCTGCCCACCACGATCACCACGTCCACCTGGCGCGTCAGCAGCTTGACGGCGTCCTGGCGGTTTTGCGTGGCATAGCAGATGTCCTGCTGCTTGGGCTCGCGGATTTTCGGAAAGCGCGCCTTGATGGCCGCCATGATGTCGGCGGTGTCGTCCACGCTCAGCGTGGTCTGCGTCACCACCGCCAGCTTGTCGTCCTGCGCGGGTTCGATGCGCGCCACGTCGGCCACGTCCTGCACCAGGTGGATGCCGGCGTCGAGCTGGCCCATGGTGCCCTCGACCTCGGGGTGGCCGGCGTGGCCGATCATGATGAACTCGTAGCCTTCGCGGTGCAGCTTGGCCACCTCCACGTGCACCTTGGTCACCAGCGGGCAGGTGGCGTTGAACACCGTGAAGCCGCGCCGCTGGGCCTCCTGCTCGACCGACTTGGGCACGCCGTGCGCGCTGAACACCAGCGTGGCGCCGGCCGGCACCTCGGCCAGGTCCTCGACGAAGATCGCGCCCTTGGCCTTCAGGTCGCTCACCACGTAGGTGTTGTGCACGATCTCGTGGCGCACATAGATCGGCGCGCCGAATTTGGCCAGCGCGCGCTCGACGATTTCAATCGCACGATCCACGCCGGCGCAGAACCCGCGCGGCTCGGCAAGGACGACCTCGGCGGGATTGAATGGGGTTGAATCGCTCACAGCACGCCGATCACATGCACTTCAAAGGTCACCGGCTGCCCCGCCAGCGGGTGGTTGAAGTCCAGCCGCAGCGCGCCGTCCTCGCGCACCGCGCGCACCACGGCGCCGATCTGGCCTTCGCCGCCCGGCGTGGGCAGCTGGATGATGTCGCCCACGGCGTAGTGCTCGTCCGGGTCGCCCAGCTCGTTCAGGTCTTGGCGCGCCAGCCACTGCAAAAAGTCGGGGTTGCGCTCGCCATAGGCCTCGCCGGCCGGAATCTCGAACACCGTGCGCGTGCCCTCCTCCAGCCCCAGCAGGCGCTGCTCGACCGCCGGCGCCAGCTCGCCCGTGCCCAGCGACAGCGTGGCCGGCCGGCCGGTAAAGGTGTTGATGACATCGCCCTGCGGGCCGGCCAGGCGGTAGTGCAGGGTCAGGAAAGAGGCAGGTTCGACGCGGGTCATGGCAGGGACGTGGAAAACTGTTGATTTTAAGAAACGCCGTGGACCGGGTGGGGTTTGCGGGTACTGCGGGTTGTGGAAGGCTTCCACAGCAGCCGAACGCAGAGGGCGCAGAGAAATCGCAAAGGGCGCAGAGGAATCTGAACCAATGACTACAGTATCAATAGCATGCTCCGCTTGATGGTCAACGGCAACCATTGATTTTTGTCATTTGTATTCTTTCGCGTTCTCTGCGATTCCTTTGCGCCCTCTGCGTTCGGCTGTTCGGCTATTCGGCCGCCCCCACCCCGCCCTTGCTATGCTGCCCCCATGCCCCTGAAAGACCTGCCCCCCGACGCCCGCCCGCGCGAAAAGCTGCTGGCGCGCGGCCCCGGCGCCCTGAGCGATGCCGAGCTGCTGGCCTTGCTGCTGCGCACCGGCCTGGCGGGCAAGAGCGTGCTGCAGCTGGCGCAGGAGCTTCTGGATGAGTTCAAGGGCATCGCCGGCCTGCTGCACGCCAGCGCCGATGACCTGAAACGCATCAAGGGCCTGGGCGGCAGCGCCAAGCGCGCCGAGCTGGTGGCGGTACTGGAGCTGGCGCGCCGCGCGCTGGCCGAGCAGCTGCGCGAGCGCGCGGCGCTGGACACGCCCCAGGCCGTCCAGCACTACCTGCAGCTGCAGCTGGCGGCGCGCGCGCACGAGGTCTTTGCCGCGCTGTTTCTGGACAGCCAGCACCGGCTGATCGCGCTGGAGGAGCTGTTTCGCGGCACGCTGACGCAAACCAGCGTCTACCCGCGCGAGGTGGCGCTGCGCGCCCTGCACCACCAGGCCAGCGCGGTGGTGCTGGCGCACAACCACCCCAGCGGCAGCACCACGCCCAGCCGCGCCGACGAGGCGCTGACGCAGACCCTGAAGGCCGCGCTGGCGCTGGTCGACGTGCGCGTGCTCGACCACATCATCGTCGCGCCGGGGCAGGCGCTGTCGATGGCCGAGAAAGGTTTTCTGTGAAAGCCAAGTCCTTTCAAGACTTGAAGGCGATGCGCGCACAACAGGCCGAGGCCGAGCAACGCGCCGCGCAGGCCGCCGCCGAGCGCGAGCGCACCGCGCGGCAGGCACGCGCCGACCAGGACCTGTTCGCTCGCGCCATCGGCCCCACGCAGCCGCTGCGTGCACACGGCCGCGTGGTGCACGCACCGGCGCCCACGCCGCCCGAGCCGCGCCAGCGCGCGCTGGACGAGCAGGCCGTGCTGCGCGAGTCGCTGTCCGACGAGTTCGACAGCAGCACCCTGCTGCACGTGGACGAGCACCTGAGCTTTCGCCGCCCCGGCATCGGCGCCGACGTGACGGCCAAGCTGCGCCGCGGCCACTGGGCCGTGCAGGGCCAGATTGACCTGCACGGCCTGCGTGTTCATGAGGCGCGCGACGCCCTGAGCGCCTTCGTGCGCGACGCCATGCGCACCGGCCTGCGCTGCGTGCGCGTGGTGCACGGCAAGGGCCTGGGCTCGCCGGGCCGCGCGCCGGTGCTCAAGGCCAAGGTGCACGGCTGGCTGATCCAGAAAAAGGAGGTGCTGGCCTTCGTGCAGGCCAAGCCGCTGGAAGGCGGCGCGGGGGCCTTGCTGGTGCTGCTGGCGCAGCCGGGGCGTTGATCTGCGCCTGGATGATGACGGTCACATCGACCGAAACGGGTTTTGCACCAAGAGGCTTGCAGTCAAACGACGCCCGTGGCTGAAATCCTCACTGAACAGAACACTGCACTGGCTGCGCAGCGCTGCCTCGGCGATGAGGGCATCAAACCAGGACAACTGCTCTTGTGCCGCCAGCTCATGCGCGTCAAGCACCAGCGCCGCATGGGTGGCGACGACTTCAAACGCGTCCAACGCGTCCAGCGCATCTCGCGTGTCGTCCTCTGAAAACGCTGGCTTGAGCTTGCCCATCAACACCGCCCGCAATTCGATCAACACCTGTGTGCTGATCACGATCTCGTGCTCGCGCGCCAATGCACGCAGCCACTGCGCGATGAAACGTGATTTTTCGGGCTCTCGCTGATCCAGCCGATACACCCACAGGTTGGTATCCACGAAAACGCGCATGAACCCTTGCGACGTCAGCGTTGATGCAGGGACGCGCGCGACCACGCTCTGTCGCTTTTGGCCGGATGGCGCGCAGCCAGTGCATCCAGCGTATCGAGCGCCTGAAGCCGTCGCGCGCGGTTGTCGGCATAGCGCGTCAGGAATTCGCGCACCACCGCGTTGACCGAGGTGCGCTCGCGCAAAGCCACTTCACGCGCCGCTTGCAAAAGATCGTCGTCCAAACTCAAAGTCAAGTTCGCCATCTCGATTCCTTTGGGCCAACACGGGATCAGTGTAGCACGTATTCCTGCGCCAATGCGAATCGGCGCCTCAGCGCCCCATCGGCTCCATCACCCGCAACAGCCGATCGGGCTCACCCGGGCGCGGCACGGCGATCAGGCGCGCCGCCACATAGCTGCTTTGCGAGTCGGGCTCCAGCGCGGCGGTGACCAGGCCGGCCAGGGGTTGCGCCAGGCTGACGTACCAGCCACCCGCCGGCAGGTGCCGGCGCAGCGGCTGCACGTCGACCTGCGTCTTGACAATGCCACCCTGGTCCTGGATGGCGCCGCGGCCGTCTTGCCGCTGGCCCGCCTCGATACTCTTGAAATCGTAGCGTTCCACGCGGATGGACCGGGCGCTGGCAAGCGGTTTGACTTGCACGCCCAGCAGGCGCAGCGTGCGCACGGCGGCGCCTTCGCTGGCGGCCAGCCAGTAGCCGCAGGGCCGTGGGCGCTGCCGGGTCACCTGCAGCTTCAGCGCCGAGCGCCAGTCCACCGGCACGGCGCGGTCTTCTCCCGTCTGGGCGTCGATCAGGGTCAGTTCGCGCTTTTCGGGCGTTTGCTGCGCGGCCACCACCACCTGGCCTTTGCAGGCCTGCCCGGCCACGGCACGGTCGGCACGCCGGGCCTGTTCGAGCAGCGCCGGGCCCTCCTGGGCGACCTGCTCCAGCAGGGCCTGCGCGGCCACCACGTGCGACTGCACGCGTCGCGCCAGATTCTGCTTGCCGATGCCATAGCCGCGCGTCTCGTGCAGGATGCTGACGGCGTTGCGCAGCCCGCCGATGTTGCGCCAGGTGTCGGGCTGCACGCCGCCCATGGCCACCGGCGCGTCGGGCCTGGCGGTGGTGGTGTGGTACCAGAAGTCGCTCAGGCCCTCGGCCTGCACGGCGCGGCGAATGGCGGGCAAGAAATCATCCATGCCGGCCTGGTAAACGCCCGCATCGAGGTTGCCCGTGGTGGCCGCCTGCAGCAGCACGTCGTACTTGGTCCAGGCGCCAAAGCGCGTCACCCAGCGCTCGCCGGCGGTGAATTCGTGCATGTCCAGCACCACCTGCGGGCGATAGCGCGCCGCCACCCGCGCCACGGCGCGCGCCTCGGGCGTGCGCAGCAGCAGGTGGTCGCGGTTCATGTCGATGTCGCCGACGGCGGTGGCGCGCTTGAACAGCGCCGCGCCGTCGGGGTTGGCACGCGGCAGCACCACCACGTTGACGCGCCGCAGCAGGTCGGCGTAGGCGGGCGCGCTCCAGCGCTCGAGCAGCACCAGGATGGCCTCGCCCGGCGCCGGCTCGTTGCCGTGCTGGTGCGCCACCAGCATCAGCGTGGGCTTGTCCGCCTGCCAGCGCCCGCCACGCGCCAGCAGCACCAGCGGCAGCGCCCGGCCCTGGCCGCTTTCACCCACGATCTCCAGGTGCACCGACGGGCGCCCCACCAGTGCCTGCAGCCGCGCCATCATCTGCGCGTGGCTGGTGAAATCGATCTGCCAGGGGTCGAAGGCGGGGGTTTGAAACTGCATCGCCGGCGCCGCGAAGCGCGCGTGCACGGGCGGCGGCTCGGGGTGCACCCGGGCGGGATCGAACTGGGCCCAGGCGCCGCTGGCCGCCAGCAGCAAGGCGACGGCAGCGAACCGGGCACATCGGACAGCGCGCATGAAGGGCTCCTGAATTCGTGAGGGCGGCGCGGATTGTGCGCGTGGGCCCGTCAGCGCGGGCCAGCCCGCACCCACGCAAGGCGCGCGCTCAGGCGCCGGCTTGCTCGCCCGCCCCCTCCTCGGGCCAATCGCGGATGTAGGCCTTGAGCATCTGGTTCTCGAAGTTCTGGCTGTCCACCACGGTCTTGGCGACGTCGTAGAAGCTGATGACGCCCATCAGCTGCTGCTTGTCGATGACAGGCAGGTAGCGCGCGTGGCGGTCCAGCATCATGCGGCGCACCTCGTCCAGCTCGGTCTCCAGCGTGCAGATCAGCGGGCCCGGGTCCATGTTGCGGTACACCGACAGGCCCTCGAACGAGCCGCCGTTTTTCACCGTCGCGCGGATCACCTCGCGAAAGGTCAGGATGCCCACCACGCGCCCGTGCGCCATCACCACCAGCGAGCCGATGTCGTTGTCCGCCATCACGCGCGCCGCATGAGACAGGCTGTGCTCGGGCGTGATGGTGTACAGGGCCTGGCCCTTCAGGCGCAAGATGTCGCGGACTTTCATGATCGAAAGAATATAGCCCACAATCGGCGGCTGCCTTCCCCCACCTGGAGACCCCATGCCCGGCTATTCCGACCCCGGCTTCGACACCCTGGCCCTGCATGCCGGCGCCCAGCCCGACCCGGCCACCGGCGCGCGCGCGGTGCCGATCCACCTGTCCACCTCCTTCGTGTTCGAGTCCAGCGACCAGGCGGCGCAGCTGTTCAACATGGAGCGCGCCGGCCACGTCTACAGCCGCATCAGCAACCCCACCACCGCGGTGCTGGAGCAGCGCGTGGCGGCGCTGGAAGGCGGCATCGGCGCCGTCGCCACCGCCAGCGGCGAAGCGGCGCTGCACCTGATGATCGCCACGCTGATGGGCGCGGGCGGTCACATCGTCGCCAGCAGCGCCATTTACGGCGGCAGCCAGAACCTGCTGAACTACACGCTGCCGCGCTTCGGCATCACCACCAGCTTCGTGCAGCCGGGCGACCTGGACGCCTGGCGCGCCGCCATCCGCCCCAACACGCGACTGCTGTTCGGCGAAAGCGTGGGCAACCCCGGCCTGGACGTGCTGGACATCGCCGCCGTGGCTGACATCGCGCACGCCGCCGGCCTGCCGCTGGGGGTGGACAACACCTTCACCACGCCCTATCTGCTCAAGCCCTTCGAGCACGGCGCCGACATCGTCTACCACGCCGCCACCAAGTTTCTGGGCGGTCACGGCACGGTGATCGCCGGCGCGCTGGTCGATGGCGGCAGCTTCGACTGGGCGGCCTCGGGCAACTTCCCCGAGCTGACCGAACCCTACGCCGGCTTTCACGACATGGTGTTCAGCGACGAGAGCACCGTGGGCGCGTTTTTGCTGCGCGCGCGGCGCGAAGGCCTGCGCGACTTCGGCGCCTGCATGAGCCCGCACACCGCCTGGCTGGTGCTGCAGGGCATCGAGACCCTGCCGCTGCGCATGGAGCGGCACCTGGCCAACACCGAAAAGCTCGTGCACTTCCTGGCCGGGCACCCCTTCGTGGCGCGCGTGGGCCATCCGCTGCTCGACTCGCATCCCAGCCACGCGCTGGCCGGCCGCCTGCTCAAGCACGGCGCCAAGGGCGCGGGCAGCGTGTTCAGCTTCGACATGAAGGGCACGCGCGCGCAGGGCAAGGTGTTCATCGACAGCCTGAAGATCTTCAGCCACCTGGCCAACGTGGGCGACAGCCGCAGCCTGGTGATCCACCCGGCCAGCACCACGCATTTCCGCATGACCGACGAGGCACTGGCCGCCGCCGGCATCGGGCCCGGCACCATCCGCCTGTCGATCGGGCTGGAAGACCCCGACGACCTGATCGACGACCTCAAGCGCGCGCTGAAAGCGGCCGAGAAAGCAGGAGCCTGAACATGGACATCCCCGTCAACGGCCACCCGCTGTACGCCTACACCGGCGGCAAGCCCTTCGATGCGGCGCAGCCCACGGTGGTGTTCATCCCCGGCGTGCTGAACGACCACAGCGTGTGGATCTTGCAAAGCCGCCACTTCGCCTACCACGGCTGGAACGTGCTGGCCATCGACCTGCCCGGCCAGGGCCGCAGCCACGGTACGCCGCCCGCCAGCGTCGAAGAGGCGGCGCAAACCGTGCTGGCCCTGCTGGACGCCGTGGGCGCGCCCCGCGCCGCGCTGGTGGGCCACAGCTTCGGCTCGCTGATCGCGCTGGAGGCGGCCGCGCGCGCACCCGAGCGCGTGAGCCAGCTGGTGCTGTGCGGCACCGCCTTTCCGATGAAGGTGTCGCCCGCGCTGCTGGACGCCTCGGTCAACGCGCCCGAAAAGGCCATCCACATGGTCAACGTGTTTTCGCACAGCACGCTCAGCCCGCCCCCCTCGGCCCTGGGCCCCGGCACCTGGCTGTACGGCGCCAGCCGCGCGCTGATGCGCCGCATGCTGGCCAGCAACCGCAGCGTCAACGTGTTTCACACCGGCTTCAAGGCCTGCGACGACTATGCGGGCGGCGAGCAGGCGATGGCAGCCGTGCAATGCCCCACCCTGTTCGTCATCGGCGCGCACGACCAGATGACGCCGCCCAAGTCGGCGCGTGCGCTGGCCAAGCTGGCGCGGCAGCCCAGCCTGGTCGAGGTCGACGCCGGCCACGCCCTGATGACCGAGGCGCCGGGGGCGGTGCTGGATGCGCTGCGCAAGTTCCTGTCGGCGCCGCGCTGAGAACCTGCGCCGGCCGAAGGTTCACTCCCCCACCACGTCGGCCAGCGTCAGCGCGCGCCACGGCTTGTCGCCCTGGCGCCAGCCGGCCTGCGCATCGGGCGCCAGCAGCAGCCGGTCCATCAGCGGCGCCAGCGGCGTGCTGGCCGCATCGGCCAGCAGCACGTGGCGCGGCGGCGTGCTGTCGTCGGCGGGGGCCAGCAGGCCGGTCCAGCCCAGCGCCCTCAGCGTGTCGAGCACCGGGTGCAGCACCAGCGGGTCGACGCGCAGGCGGCGCGCCAGCTCGGGCAGGGCCAGGCCGTGCGGGGCCGCGTCGCGCGCCTGCGCCAGCGCCCGCAACGCCTCGCAGGCCAGCTGAAACTCCCAGCCCGGCCCGCTGGCGCGCCGCACCGGGCCGCCCAGCAGGCTGGGCAGGTAGGCGGCGATCACCGCGCCCCACAGCACGATCAGCCAGCCCAGGTAGATCCACAGCAGCAGGATGGGCACGGTGGCGAAGGTGCCGTAGATGACCGAGTAGGTCGGCACGCGCGTCAAATACCAGCCCAGCGCCTGCCGCGCCAGGCCCAGGCACACGGTGACGAACAGCGCGCCCACGGCCGCGTGCCGCCAGCGCACCGGCGTGTTGGGCACGTAGCGGTACAGCGCCATCAGCGCGCCGGTGGACAGCAGAAACTGCAGCAGCGCCAGCGCCGTGTTCACCCCGCCGGACCCGTGCGGCAGCCAGCCGCGCGAGGCGGTGGCCAGGTAGGACGTGATGGCCAGGCTGGCGGCCAGCACCAGCGGCCCCAGCGTGAGCGCGGCCCAGTACACCAGCACGCGCTGGCCCAGCGGGCGCCGGCTGCTGGCGCGCCAGATCTGGTTGAAGGTCTTGTCGATGGTCAGCAGCAGCGACACCGCGGTGACCACCAGGCCGGCAAAGCCCGCCGCCCCCAGCTGGCTGGCCTTGCCGGCAAACTGCACCAGATAGTCCGTGACATTGGCGGCGATGCCGGGCGGGATCAGGTTGCCCGCCAGCCACTGCTGCAGCGCGCCCTGCAGATGGGCAAAGGCCGGAAAGGCGGTGAACACCGACAGCACCACGGCAAACAGCGGCACCAGCGCCAGCACGGTGGTGAAGGTGAGCGAACTGGCCGTCAGCCCCAGGCGGTCTTGCAGCAGGCGCTGCCACAGCGTGAGCAGCGTGGGGTAGAGCGGAAAATCCGCCACCTGCGCCGCCACGCGCTGCAGGCGCGCGCCCAACCCCAATCCCTGTCTCGATCCCGGCATGCTGGGTATGATGCCATTGCCGATGTCCGCTTCCGCCACCGCCTCGCTCGCGGCCCCCGCCGCCCCCCCCTCGCCCGCCGCCCGCCGCACCCGCGCCTTGGCCCTGTGCGCCACCGTGGCGCTGATCGCCCTGGGCCTGGCCTGGGAGCTTTGGCTGGCCCCGCTGCGCCCCGGCGGCTCGTGGTGGGCGCTGAAGGTGCTGCCGCTGGCCGCCGCCCTGCCCGGCCTGGCGCGCTATCGCATGCACACCTACCGCTGGCTGGCGCTGCTGGTGTGGCTGTACTTCATCGAAGGCGTGGTGCGCGCCTTTGGCGACCGCCCGCCGTCGTCGTGGCTGGCCGGGCTGGAGGTGGCGCTGGTGCTGCTGCTGTTTGCCGCCTGCGCCGCGCACGTGCGGCTGCGCCAAAGGCAGGCTCGGCGGCAGGCCGACGCCGCCAGCGATTCGCAATGATTTTGGCCTCTGGCGCTTGATGGACAAGCGCGAGAAGCTATTTTTTTGATAGTAATCGTCATGACTGCCTCCTCTTCTCTTCTCGACACCCTGCGCCAGGCCGTGGGCGCCGCCCATGTGCTGACCGAGGGCGACCTGGCCGCCTACGAGCAGGACTGGCGCCGGCGCGAGCGCGGCCGGGCGCTGGCCGTGGTGCGCCCCGCCAGCACGGCCGAGGTGGCCGCCGTGGTGCGCGCCTGCGCGGCGCAGGGCGTGGCCATCGTGCCGCAGGGCGGCAACACCGGCCTGTCGGTCGGCTCGGTCCCCGACGTCAGCGGCCGCCAGGTGGTGCTCAGCCTGCGCCGCATGGACGCGGTGCGCGCCATCGATGGCGCCAACCTGACGATGACGGTGGAAGCCGGCTGCATCCTGCAGAACCTGCAGGCCGCCGCCGAGGGCGCGGGCCACCTGTTTCCGCTCAGCCTGGCGGCCGAAGGCAGTTGCACCATCGGCGGCAACCTGGGCACCAACGCCGGCGGCACGGCCGTGGTGCGCTACGGGAACACGCGCGAGCTGTGCCTGGGCCTCGAAGTGGTCACGCCGCAGGGCGAGGTGTGGGACGGCTTGAGCGGCCTGCGCAAGGACAACACGGGCTACGACCTGCGCGATTTGTTCATCGGCAGCGAAGGCACGCTGGGCGTGATCACCGCCGCCACGATGAAGCTCTACCCGCGCCCCGCCGCGCGCCTGACGGCCTGGGCCGCCGTGCCCTCGATGCAGGCCGCGGTGGACTTGCTGGGCCTGGCGCACCAGCACCTGGGCGCGGGGCTGACGGGCTTCGAGGTGATGGGGCAATTCGCCCTCGGCCTGGTGGACAAGCACTACCCGCAGCTGCGCGTGCCGCTGTGGCGCGAGTCACCGTATTGCGTGCTGCTGGAAAACTCCGACCACGAAAGCGAAGCGCACGCCCGCGCGCTGTTCGAGCGCCTGCTGGAGGCCGCGCTGGAGGCCGGCTGCGTGAGCGACGCCGTGGTGGCCGAGAGCCTGGCGCAGGCCAAGGCGCTGTGGCACATCCGCGAGAGCATTCCGCTGGCGCAGGCCGAAGAGGGCCTGAACATCAAGCACGACATCAGCGTCCCGATCGCGCGCATCCCGGCCTTTGTCGAAGAAACCGACGCCCTGCTGGCGCGCGAGATCGCCGGCGTGCGCCTGGTCAACTTCGGCCACCTGGGCGACGGCAACCTGCACTACAACGTGCAAGCGCCCGAGGGCGGCGACGCCAAGGCCTTCCTGCGCGATGAAGAGGAGCGCATCAACACCCTGGTGTTCGACAGCGTGGCGCGCCACGCGGGTTCGATCAGCGCCGAGCACGGCGTGGGCAGCCTGAAGGCCGCCAAGCTGCCGCGCTACAAGTCGAAGGTGGCGCTGGAGCTGATGCGCGCCATCAAGGGCGCGCTCGATCCGCAGGGCATCATGAACCCGGGGCGCGTGCTGGTCTGAAAAACAAGAACAGCCGAACGCAGAGGACGCAAAAGAAAACCAGGAAGTCTTCTGCGCCCTTTGCGAGCTCTTTGCGCCCTTTGCGTTCGGCTGTTTTGGCTGCCTGGGCTCAGCGCGCCGCGCTGTAGGCCTTGGCGCGCGGCGCGGCCGGGCGGCCGGCGTGCGGGCGCGGGGCTGAATTGCTTCTGTTTTTATAGCTGTCCGCGCTTGCGTGGCGGGCGCCAAAGCCCTGTTTGGCCTTGAAACCCGGTTTGCCGCCGCTGCCGCGGCGCGGCGCGCCGCCCTTGCGCGGGGGCGCGGCCTGGGTGATGGGCGGGAAGAAGCGCGTGGGCTCCAGACCGTCGATCGTCAGCGCGTTGAAGGGCTGGCGCGTGTGCGCCTCGATGTCGGCCAGGCGGCGGCGGTCGCGGAACTCGGCCAGCGTCACCGCCAGGCCGTCGCGCCCGGCGCGGCCGGTGCGGCCGATGCGGTGCGTGTAGTCCTCGGCCTTCATCGGCAGGCCGTGGTTGATGACGTGGGTAATGCTGGGCACGTCGATGCCACGCGCGGCCACGTCGGTGGCCACCAGGATTTGCACCTTGCCCTCGCGCAGCGCGCGCAAGCGGCGGTTGCGCAGGCCCTGGCTGAGCGCGCCATGCAGCGCCACGGCGGCAAAGCCGGTCTGCTGCAGCTCGGCCGCCAGCTCGTCGCACTCGATCTGGGTGCAGGCAAACACGATGGCCTGGTCGATGCTGGGGTCGCGCAGCCAGTAGTCCAGCAGGCGCCGCTTGTGCTCGGGGCTGTCGGCCCAGTACAGCTCCTGGCGGATGTTGGCGTGGCTTTGCTGCGGCGTGTCGATCTGCAGCCGTTGCACGCGCGCGCCGCCCTCGTGCATCACGCGCAGGGCCAGTTGCTGGATGGGCGCGGCAAAGGTGGCGCTGAACATCATGGTCTGCTGGCGCTGCGCGGTCAGCTGGTGGATTTCCGCCAGCGCGTCGGCAAAGCCCAGGTCCAGCATGCGGTCGGCCTCGTCGACCACCAGAAAGCGCACCTGGTCCAGCACGATCTGGCCGCTGCCGGCCAAGTCGAGCAGGCGCCCGGGCGTGGCCACCACCAGCGAGGCGTTTTGCAGCTGGGCGATCTGCTCGCGGTAGGGCATGCCGCCCACCACGGTGGCGATGCGCAGGTTGCGGCAGTGGCGCACCAGGTCGATGGCGTCGCGCGCCACCTGCTGCGCCAGCTCGCGCGTGGGCGCCAGCACCAGCGCGCCGGGCACGGCCGGCTTGAAGCGGCGCGGATCGGTCGGGTTGTGGCGGCGCGGCTTCTTGGGCGCGGCCTCGCCCTTGGCCAGGGCCTCGGCCACCTTGGCGTCCCAGGCGGCCTTCTCGCGCGCGGCGGCTTCGCGCTGCATGGTCAGCAGGGTGTGCAGCACCGGCAGCAGGAAGGCGGCGGTCTTGCCGCTGCCGGTCTGGCTGCTGACCATCAGGTCGTTGATGTTGTCGGCGCCCTGGGCCATTGCCAAGGGAATGGCGCGCTGCTGCACCGGCGTGGGCTGGCTGTAGCCCAGATCGGCAATGGCGGCCAGCAGTTCGGGCGCCAGGCCCAGCTCGGCAAAGGGGTTGAGAGCGGCCTCGGCCTGAGAGGCTTCGGGCGCAACGATGTCCAGCGCCATGGCGCTGCTATCCTCGAATGAGGTCATGATGATGACTTTCTCGAACGGCACGGCGCAGCCCGTGCCTGTCGGTGGATGGCGCACGCAGCCGTGACTGCGTTGGCGCGCCGGGGTTCATGAATCGACACCCACCATCCGACAGCGAGGGCTGCGATCACCCGCGGGGGGATCGAAGCCCTGAAGGAACCACCCGATGCGCACAAGGCATGGGGCTCGGTTCGAGCAGGCCGCGCAACGAATCAAATGCGGCCAGGGGCGAGAAGGAAGATGCGGTCTCTACAAACTTGCGCAAAAAGCATGCGTTTTCGAGCAAGCTTTTGATTATCGCAGCTTCGCGCCGTTTTGTCACGGGTTAACCCGCAGGTTGGCCGGCCGCCCCCACGTTCGGGCCCGCACGCGCACAATGCGGCCGCGGCGCACGGACAATCCACCCCGCGGCGCGGGCAAGGCGCTTGCCGCTATGCTCGCCCCAGCTTTTTCGAACCCCACGACCCACGAGGCCCGCCATGTCCCACCTCAACGCCACGCACGACCCGCAGCGCACCAGTTGGGTGCCATCGGCCAACGACGGCAACACCGACTTTCCGATCCAGAACCTGCCGCACGGCATCTTCCGCCGCCGGGGCACGGGCGAAAACTGGCGCGGCGGCGTGGCCATCGGCGACAGCATCGTCGACCTGGCGGCCGCCGTGGCCGCTGGCATCTTCCGGGGTGAGGTGCTGGCCGTGGCGCAGGCCGCCGCCGAACCCACGCTCAACCGTCTGATGGCCATGGGCCCCAAGCCCTTGTCCGTGCTGCGCGCCGCGCTATCGCAAGCATTGCAAACCGGATCGCCGCAGGAGGCCGCGCTCAAGCCCTGCCTGGTGGCGCAGGACGCGGCCGAATACAGTGTGCCGGCACGCATCGGCGACTACACCGACTTCTACACCTCGGTCTATCACGCCACCAACATCGGACGGCAGTTTCGCCCCGACAACCCCCTGATGCCCAACTTCAAGTGGATTCCGATCGGCTACCACGGGCGCGCCTCGTCGGTCATCGTCTCGGGCCAGGACTTTCATCGCCCGCACGGGCAGGTCAAGGCGCCGGACGCGCCGGCGCCGCAGCTCAAGGCCAGCGCGCGGCTGGACATCGAGCTGGAGTTGGCGGTGTTCGTCGGCCAGGGCAACGATCTGGGCGACGCGGTGACCATCGACGCCGCCGAGGATCACATCTTCGGCCTGGCCCTCTTCAACGACTGGTCGGCGCGCGACATCCAGCCCTGGGAATACCAGCCGCTGGGGCCCTTTTTGGCCAAGAACTTCGCCTCCACCGTCTCGCCCTGGGTGGTGACGATGGAGGCGCTGGCACCCTACCGCGTGCCCTTCACGCGGCCGGCCGCCGACCCGCAGCCCCTGCCCTACCTGGCCAGCCCCGAACACAGCGCGGCGGGCGGCTTCGACATCCAGCTGGAGGCGCTGATCGAGACGCGCCAGATGCGCCAGGGCCAGAACGCCCCGGTGCGGCTGGCGCTGACCAATTACCGCCACGCCTACTGGAGCGCGGCGCAGATGCTGACCCACCACACGGTGAACGGCTGCAACCTGCAGCCGGGCGACCTGCTGGGCACCGGCACGCTGTCGGGCCCCACGCTGGACGCCGCCTGCGCGCTGATCGAGCTGACCACCGGCGGCAAGAACCCGGTGCACCTGCCCAACGGCGAGCTGCGCAGCTGGGTGGAAGACGGCGACGCGATCATCCTGCGCGGCTGGTGCGAGAAACCGGGCGCGGCGCGCATCGGCTTTGGCGAATGCGTGGGGACGGTGCTGCCCGCCAAGGCCGGCTGAAACGGTTTCGCATTCGAAAAGACAAAACACGCCGGCCGCGGGGCGAGATCACGCCATCGGGGCGCCCGGCTCCGTTCATGTCCCCCGCCGGCCTGCGGCCGGCTCCGCCTTCACTTCACTGCGCCGGGCACCCCGACGGCCTGATCCGATGCATCGCCGGCCGAGCAGGCCGCCTGGTGCGTGACCGCCACTTCCCGCCAAGGGGCTTGGGTGGGCAGCGCAGCGAGGTCAAGGCGGAGATGGCCGTCGCAGACGGACAGCGGGGGACAGGAGCGGAGCTGCCCGCCCATGCCCCTTGGCGCGCCACCGTCCAACGCCCCCTCTGCGGGGCGTTTTCGCGTCCGTCGCCCTACACTTGCCGCGTGCCTTCCGCCGCCCTCCGCCGCATCGCCCACCTCGACATGGACGCGTTCTACGCGTCGGTCGAGTGGCTGCGCTACCCGCAGCTCAAGGGCCTGCCGGTGGTGATCGGCGGAGCGCGAAGGCGCGAGGACGAGCTGATCGAGCGCCTGAACGCCGAACGCCCCGAGCGTGCGTGGACGCCGGCCGACCTGGCCGACATTCCGGTCGACTTCTTTCCGCGGCTGAGCGACTACGTGGGCCGCGGCGTCATCACCACCGCCAGCTATGCGGCGCGGGCCTTCGGCGTCGGCTCGGCCATGGGGCTGATGAAGGCCGCGCGCCTGTGCCCGCAGGCCATCCTGCTGCCGGTGGACTTTGCCGAGTACCGCAAATACTCGCGCGCCTTCAAGCAGGTCATCTTGGAGATCGCGCCGGTGATGGAAGACCGCGGCATCGACGAGGTCTACATCGACTTCAGCCACGTGCCGGGCGGTCAGCGCGAGGGCGGGCGCGTGCTGGCGCGGCTCCTGCAAAAAAGCATCCTGCAGGCCACGGGCCTCACCTGCTCGGTGGGCGTGGCGCCCAACAAGCTGCTGGCCAAGATGGCCAGCGAGTTCAACAAGCCGAACGGCATCAGCATCGTCCACGAAGGCGACGCGCAGACGCTGATCTGGCCCCTGCCCTGCCGCAAGATCAACGGCATCGGCCCCAAGACCGACGCGCGCCTGCAAGAGCACGGCATCCACACCATCGGCGAGCTGGCGGCGCGCGAGGCGCCCTGGCTGATCGAGCACTTCGGCCCCAGCCACGGCGCCTGGCTGCACGCCGCCGCCTGGGGCCGCGACGAGCGCCCCGTGGTGACCGAGAGCGAGCCCGTCAGCATGAGCCGCGAGACGACCTTCGAGCGCGATCTGCACGCCGTGCGCGACCGCGCCGAGCTGGGGGCCATCTTCACCGAACTGGCCGAGCAGGTGGCGGCCGATTTGCAGCGCAAGGGCTACGTGGGCAAGACCATCGGCATCAAGCTGCGCTTCGACGATTTCAAGATCGCCACGCGCGACCAGACCGTTCATGAGTACACCAGCGACGCGCGCCGCATCCGCCAGGTGGCGGGCCAGTGCCTCAAGCGCGTGGACCTGTCACGCCGCCTGCGCCTGCTGGGCGTGCGCGTGGGCTCGCTGCGGCACGCCGGCGAGCCTGTGCACGAGCAGCCCGAGGTGCCGGACGGCGAAAGTCTGTCGCTGTTTGAAGGTCAGTCGACCAGCGCCGCATAAACCATCTGCCGCAGCTGGGTGCGCAGCGGCCAGGTGCTCGACGGCAGCAGCTGGGTCATGAAGATGGCGGTGATCTGCTCGGCCGGGTCGACCCAGAAGGCGGTGCTGGCCGCGCCGCCCCAGGCGAATTCGCCCACGCTGCCCAGCGTGCCGGCGGCCACCGGGTCTTGCACCACCGAAAAGCCCAGGCCGAAGCCCTGGCCGTCGTACTTGACCTCGGCAAACAGCGGGATGCCGAACTGCACCAGGTCCTGCCCGCCGGGCAGCGTGTTGCGGGTCATGGCGCGCAGGGTGCGGCTGCCCAGCAGGCGCGCGCCGTCCAGCTCGCCGCCGCGCAGCAGCATCTGCGTGAAGCGGTGGTAGTCGGCCGTGGTGGACAGCAGGCCGCCGCCGCCCGACAGAAACGTGATCTCGCCGCGCGCGGCATTGCTGAAGTCGTCGTTGCGCGTGGCCTTGCCTTCGGCATTGGGGATATAGAGCGCGCCCAGGCGCTCGCCGAGGTCGCCGCGCACGGTGAACGAGCTGTCCTTCATGCCCAGCGGATCGAAGATGCGCTGCTGAAAGAAGCGGTCCAGGCTTTGGCCCGACACCACCTCGACCAGGCGCCCCAGCACGTCGGTGGCCACCGAGTAGTTCCAGCGCGTGCCGGGGTCGAAGCGCAGCGGCAGCCGCGCCCAGTCGGCCACCGCCTGCTCCAGCGTCTTGCCCTTGGGCACGCCCCATTCGTAGCCGGCGTTGCGGTACATCTCGTCCTGCACGTGGATGTGGTGAAAGCCGTAGGTCAGGCCCGAGGTGTGGTTCAGCAGGTGCTGCACGCGGATCGGCCCCGCGGCCGGCCGGGTGACGGGCTTGAGCGCCGTGCCGCCCTCCAGCACCTGCATGTCGGCAAAGGCGGGAATGAACCTGGCGATGGGGTCGCTCAGCTCGAAGTGCCCCTCCTCGTACAGCATCATGGCCGCCACCGAGGTGATGGGCTTGGTCATGGAGTAGATGCGAAACACCGTGTCGTCCTCGACCGGCTGCCGGGCCTCGACGTCGCGCCAGCCATGCTGGGCGCGGTAGACCACCTCGCCGCGGCGGCTGACCTGCAGCTGCCAGCCGGGCAGGCGCCCATCGTCGACGTAGGCGGCAAAGTGCGCCCCGATGCGGGCCAGGCGGGCGGGATCGAAACCCTGGACGGTCATGCAGTCTCCTTGGTGAAAACCGAGTCAGGCGGGCATGGTAGAACATCGCCCCGCCCCGGCCTTGTCGCCCATGCGCGGCGCCAGGCCGCGGCCAGCGCGGACAATGCCCATCCATCCACTCGACCCGGACCTCGCCATGACCCCAACCGCCCTGCACTGCTTCACGCTGGACATCCAGGACCACATCGCCCACCTGGTGCTGAGCCGCCCGCAAGAGCTGAACACCATGGGCCCGGTGTTCTGGCGCGAGCTGGACGGCGTACTCGACGCGCTGCAGCGCGGCAACGCGGCGCGCGCGCTGGTCGTCTCCAGCACCGGCAAGCACTTTTCGGCCGGCATGGCGCTGGACGTGTTCGGCAGCAGCATCCAGGTGGACGACCAGAGCGCCGAGGGGCGCGCGGCCTTCGGCGACTGGCTGACGGCGCTGCAGGCCACCTTCACGCGGCTGGAGACGCTGCGCATTCCGGTCATCGCCGCCATCCAGGGCGGCTGCATCGGCGGCGCGGTGGACCTGGTGACGGCCGCCTGCATCCGCTATGCCAGCGCCGACGCCTTCTTCTGCATCCAGGAGATCAACATCGGCCTGGTGGCCGACGTGGGCACGATGCAGCGCCTGCCCAAGCTGGTGCCGCTGGGCGTGGTGAAAGAGCTGGCCTACACCGGCCGGCGCATGCCGGCGGCGCGGGCGCGCGAGGTCGGTCTGGTCAACGAGGTGTTCGACACGCCCGCCGCCTGCCTGGAAGGCGCGATGCAGTGCGCGCGCGAGATCGCGGCCAAGCCGCCGGTGGTCGTCTGGGGCAGCAAGCAGGTGCTGAACTACGCGCGCGACCACAGCGTGGACGACGGCTTGCGCCAGGTGGGCCTGCTGCAGGGCGCGATCTGGAGCAACGCGCGCGTGCAGGAGGCCGTGAACGCCGTCAAGGACAAGCGCCCGGCGCTGTTCGAGCCGCTGGCGCCGCTGCGCGAATTCGGCGCGTAAACAGCCTACGGCGCGGGCGACGCGGCCCGCACCCGGCGCCACACGGCCAGCGCCTGCACCGTCTCGCGCACGTCGTGCACGCGCACAATGCGCGCGCCGCGCTCGACCGCCAGCAGGGCGGCGGCCACGCTGGCGGCCACGCGCTCGGCCGGCGGCGGGGGCGCGGCCGCAGCGCCCTGCAGCGCCGCGCCCAGGGCGGACTTGCGCGACCAGCCGGCCAGCAGCGGATAGCCCAGGGCCAAGAGCTCGCCCTGGCGCGCCAGCAGCGCGAAGTTTTGCGCCACGGTCTTGCCGAAGCCGATGCCGGGGTCCAGCACGATGCGGGCCTTTTCGACCCCCAGCCCGCGCAGATCGTGCGCGGCATGCTGCAAAAATTGAAGCACCTGGGGCACGGCGTCGCCCGCCATGGGCGCCGCCTGCATGGTCTGCGGGTCGCGGTGCATGTGCATCAGGCACACGCCGCAGCGGCCGTGGCGCGCCACCACTTGGGCCGCGCCCGGCTGGCGCAGCGCCCACACGTCGTTGACGATGTCGGCGCCCGCATCCAGCGCGGCCTGCATCACCCCGGCCTTGTAGGTGTCCACCGAAACCGGCACGCCCAGCGCGGCGGCGCCGGCCAGCACCGGCAGCACGCGCGCCAGCTCGTCGGCCAGCGGCAGCGGCGGGCTGCCGGGCCGCGTCGATTCACCGCCGATGTCCAGCATGTCGGCGCCGTCCTTCAGCAGCTGCTCGCAGTGGCGCAGCGCGGCAGTGGGCGTGGCGTGCGCGCCGCCGTCCGAAAACGAGTCGGGCGTGACATTGACGATGCCCATGACCCGGGGCAGCGTCAGGTCGACGTCAAAACGCGTGGTCTGCCAGCAGTTCATGGGCTGGGGAACACCGAGCAAGAAAAACCGGGCGCGGAGAACGCGAAAAAAACGCAGAGGACGCAAAAGAAACCATTTCTAGGGTTCTTTTGCGTCCTCTGCGCAGCCTTTGCGTCCTCTGCGTTCGGCTGTTTTGAAGACGCCTGCTTCAGGCCGCCGAGGGCGCCGGCTCGGCGGGCTTGGCCTCGGCCGGGCTGCCGCCGCTGGGGCCGCCGGTGGGCGGGGTGCGCGGCGTGAAGTCCTTGGGCGGGCGCGGGTCGCGGCCGGCCATGATGTCGTCGATCTGCTCGCCGTCGATGGTTTCCCAGTCCAGCAGGGCCTTGGCCATGGCGTGCATCTTGTCCTGGTTGTCCTCGATCAGGCGGCGCGCCAGGGCGTACTGCTCGTCGATGATGCGGCGCACCTCCTTGTCGACCTTCTGCATGGTCTCCTCGGAGATGTTGGTGGTCTTGGTGACGCTGCGGCCCAGGAACACCTCGCCCTCGTTCTCGGCATAGACCATGGGGCCCAGGGCCTCGCTCATGCCGTACTTCATGACCATGTCGCGCGCCAGGTTGGTGGCGCGCTCGAAGTCGTTGGAGGCGCCGGTGGTCATGTGGCCCATGAACACCTCCTCGGCGATGCGGCCGCCGAACAGCATGCTGATCTGGTTCAGCATGTACTCCTTGTCGTAGCCGTAGCGGTCGGTCTCGGGCAGGCTCATGGTCACGCCCAGCGCGCGCCCGCGCGGGATGATGGTGACCTTGTAGACCGGGTCGCACTTGGGCAGCAGCTTGCCGATCAGCGCATGGCCGCTCTCGTGATAGGCGGTGTTGCGGCGCTCTTCCTCGGGCATGACCATGCTCTTGCGCTCGGGGCCCATGAAGATCTTGTCCTTGGCCTTCTCGAAGTCCTGCATCTCGACCACGCGCGCGTTGCGGCGCGCGGCCATCAGCGCGGCCTCGTTGCACAGGTTGGCCAGGTCGGCCCCGCTCATGCCGGGCGTGCCGCGCGCGATGATGCTGGGGTTGACGTCCTGCCCGATCGGGATCTTGCGCATGTGCACATTCAGGATCTGCTCGCGCCCGCGGATGTCGGGCAGCGTGACGTAGACCTGGCGGTCGAAGCGGCCCGGACGCAGCAGGGCCGAGTCCAGGATGTCGGGGCGGTTGGTGGCGGCCACCACGATCACGCCCAGATTGGTTTCGAAGCCGTCCATCTCGACCAGCATCTGGTTCAGCGTCTGCTCGCGCTCGTCGTTGCCGCCGCCCAGGCCGGCGCCACGCTGGCGACCCACGGCGTCAATCTCGTCGACGAAGATGATGCAGGGCGCGTTCTTCTTGGCGTTCTCGAACATGTCGCGCACGCGCGCCGCGCCCACGCCGACGAACATCTCGACGAAGTCGGAGCCGCTGATGCTGAAGAACGGCACCTTGGCCTCGCCCGCGATGGACTTGGCCAGCAGCGTCTTGCCGGTGCCCGGCGGGCCCACCAGCAACAGGCCGCGCGGAATGCGGCCGCCCAGCTTCTGGAACTTCTGCGGGTCCTTCAGGAAGTCGACGACTTCCTTGACCTCTTCCTTGGCCTCGTCGCAGCCGGCGACGTCGGCAAAGGTGACGGTGTTGTTGTTTTCGTCCAGCATGCGCGCCTTGGACTTGCCGAAGCTGAAGGCGCCGCCCTTGCCGCCGCCCTGCATCTGGCGCATGAAGTACACCCACACGCCGATCAAGAGCAGCATGGGGCCCCAGCTGACCAGCAGGGTCATGAGCAGCGAGCCTTCCTCGCGCGGCTTGACGTCGAACTTGACGTTGTGGTTGATCAGGTCGCCCACCAGCCCGCGGTCCAGGTAGGTGGCCTGGGTGCGCACGCGGCGGTCGTCGTTGAGGATGGCGACGATGTCGGCGCCGTTGGGGCCTTCCTGGATGGTGGCGCTCTTGACGCGGTCACCCCGCACGTCGGCCAGAAAGTCCGAATAGGCCACGTGATTGGCCGTGGCCATGCGGCCGCCATCGAACTGCTTGAACACCGTGAACAGCACCATGGCGATCACCATCCACACGGCGATCTTGGAAAACCATTGATTATTCAAAGCCTTGTGCTCCAGTGTGAAATAGACCCGTGAAGGGTGCAGATAGGGGTGATTTTAGGCGTTTCAAGCCAAAACCCCCAGCGCTCAGGCCCTCGACCCTGTAACGAAAGCGGCCGTTGCGGCCCGCGGGCGCGGCCAGCCTTGGGCCCGGCGCGCCAGGCGGCGGACTACTTCAGACCGATGCCCACCAAGAAGGTTTCCGCCGAGCGCGCGCGCGAGGCCTTGGGCTTGATCGGCTTGGCGATGCAAAAACGCTGCTTGAACAGCTTGACCAGCTGGCTGTAGCCGCTGCCGTGAAACAGTTTGACCACCAGCGCGCCCTCGGGCCGCAGGTGCTGCACCGCAAAGTCCACCGCCAGCTCCACCAGGTGGGCGATGCGCGCCGCGTCGACCGACTCGACGCCCGACAGGTTGGGCGCCATGTCCGACACCACCACGTCCACCGGCCGGCCGCCCAGCGCGGCGTGCAGGCGCGCCAGCACCTCGTCCTCGCGAAAGTCGCCCTGCACGAACTGCACGCCCTCGATCGGCTCCATGGGCAGGATGTCGAGCGCCACGATGGTGCCGTCCAGCGCGCCCACCGCCGCGCCCTGCGGCGACAGGCGCCGGCGCAGGTACTGGCTCCAGGCGCCGGGCGTGCTGCCCAGGTCCACCACGCACTGGCCGGGGCGGATCAGGCCCAGGGTCTCGTCGATCTCCTGCAGCTTGTAGGCCGCGCGCGCCCGGTAGCCGTCCTTTTGCGCCAGCTTGACGTAGGGGTCGTTGATGTGGTCGACCAGCCAGGCCTTGTTGACCTTCTTGCTTTTGGTTCGCAGCTTCATGCGGCCGGATAATACGGGCATGCCCCAAATCCAACTCACGCCCGCCGAGCGCAAGGCGCACCGCGCCGAGGCGCACCACCTCGACCCCGTGGTCATGATCGGCGAGGGCGGCCTGACGCCCGCCGTGCGCAAGGAGGCCGACGGGGCGCTCAACGCCCACGGCCTGATCAAGATCCGCGTGCACGGCGACGACCGCGCCGCGCGCGAGGCGATGTTCCAGCAACTGGCCGGCGACTTGGACGCCGCGCCCGTGCAGCACATCGGCAAGCTGCTGGTGCTGTGGCGGCCCAAGCCCGTCAAGGAGCACGCGGTGGACGACGAACGCCGCGCCGGCCCCAAGGACGTGAAGGTGCTGAAGTACAGCAAGCGCGGCGGCCAGCGTCCCGAGGTGCGCGTGGTGCGCGTGCTGGGCAACCAGCGCCTGACGCCGGGCGGCAAGCTCAAGAAGGCGCCGGTCAAGCAAAAGTCGATCAAGAAGGGCCGGCACGATTGAGGCTGCGTCAACTACAATATTTATAGCTTCTCGCGCATGACCGACAAGGGACAGCGGCACATTTTGTGCATGAAATGGGGCACCAAGTACGGCCCCGAGTACGTCAACCGCCTGTACGGCATGGTGCGCCGTCACCTGCAGGGCGACTTCAGCTTCGTCTGCCTGACCGACGACGCCGCCGGCGTGCGGCCCGAGGTGCAGTGCCTGCCGATTCCGCCGCTGAACCTGCAGCTCAAGCCCGGCCAGCGCGACGGCGCCTGGAAGAAGCTGACCACCTTCGAGGCCGACCTGCACGGCCTGCGCGGCACGGCGCTGTTCGTCGACCTGGACGTGGTCATCGTCGGCGCGCTGGACGATTTTTTCACCCAGCCGGGCGAGTTCCTCATCATCCACGAGTACCCGCGCTTCTGGCGCTTCGGCAAGCGCATCGTCGGCAACTCGTCGGTGTACCGCTTCGAGCTGGGCGCGCACGCCGACGTGCTGGCGCATTTCCGCGGCCACATGGACGCGGTGCAAAAGCAGTACCGCAACGAGCAGGAATTCCTCTCGCACTTCTTGCACCGCCAGGGCAAGCTGGGCTACTGGCCCGCCGGCTGGTGCCCCAGCTTCAAGTACCACTGCATCCCGCCCTGGCCGAGCAACTACTGGCGCGAGCCGGTGCCGCCCGCCGATGCGCGCATCGTCATCTTTCACGGCGAGGTCAACCCGCACGACGCGCTGGCCGGCCGGCGCAACCGGCGCTGGCGCCACATTCAGCCGGCGCTGTGGGTGGCCCAGGCCTGGAAGGACTGAAGCACTTTTTTGCCGCCGGGCCGCCCCAAGGCAAAAACGCCCCCATGGGGGGCAGCGCACCTCGCACAGCGGGGGAGCGTGGGGGGCCTTTTTTCGCCCGTCAGCGCGCCACGCCGGCGCCCACGCCCACCAGCGGGCGCCCGACCAGGCGCGTGAGGATGGCCAGCGGGCTGGCCTGCGGGTCGGCCTCGTGGCCGGGCGGCAGATACAGCGTCTGCTCCATCATGAACTGGCCGCTCATCACCGCGTGCGTGGCCTGGTCCGAATAGCACACCCACACGCTGCCGGCGGCAAAGGGCACGGTGACTTGGGCGCCGCTCTTCTGGTACTGCTCGTCGAACTTCATGCCGTCGTGCAGCTGCAGCATCAGGTGGTCGTACTCGCTGCGCAGCGACTTGGTGACGTGCAGGGCGTTCAGCGCCCGGGCCTGCCAGCGGCGATAGGGCTTGGCGCGCGGCAGAAACTGGCGCGCCACCGCCTCGAACGAATCGCCCACGCGCCACACGCGCGGCACGCCCTCGGGGTTGATGTTGGCGAACACGCGCAGGATGCGCTCGCCGTAGTTGGGTCGGGTAGGGAAGGCGTCGACGTGCAGGCGCTGGTCGTCGGCGCGCACCGACTGCTTGCGCGTCTCGACCTGGCGCGGGCGAAAGCTGGTGGGCGCGGCGCGCAGCAGGCCCCGGTATTCGGGCAGCAGGCCGTCGATGAGCCGCAGCGCCTGCTGGCGAAAACGCCCCACCATGGCCGCCAGCTGCGCCTGCTCGGCGGCGCTGCCGCCGGCGCCCCTGAGCACGCCGTCGGCCCCCAGGCTGACGTTGCGCGCCTTGGGCGAGAGCATGCCTTCGCGCAGCAGCCCGCGCTCGGTGGGCAGCACCTCGAAGGCCAGGCGCGGAAAGTACAGCACCCGGCCGTCCTCGACGGCGGCCGTCCATTCGGGGCGGCCGGCCAGCTGCCAGTCGGCGGTGTCGATCTCGACGATGGGCGTGTTCATGCGGGAGCACCTCCTCGGCGGCCGGCCAGCGGCCACAGCACCAGGGCGGCGCTGAGCCACTGCACGACGTACAGCGCCGCGCCCAGGCTGTGCCACAGCCGCAGGTTCTGTCGCGCCACGATGCGCGGCGCCACGGCGTACTCCAGCAGCAGCGCCAGCAGCATGCCGAATACTACGAAAACAATAGCTATTCGCGCTTGATTGGCGGGCGCCAGAGCCCTGTTTTGCTTGTAAACCAGCAACAGCACCACGCCGCAGGCCAGCGACACCCAAGTCTGCGCGGCAAACAAATGCGCCGCCGCGTGGCCGGCCAGCGCCTTGCTGGGCAGGTTGGCGAACAGCAGCGGCACCGCCATGAAACCGACCACCGACAGGCTGCCCCACCACAGGGCGGCGGCGTAGACGGGCAGGCGTTCGCTCATGGCAGGCGCGCTCAAACGTATTTGACGGCGATGATCTCGTAGTGCCGCGCGCCGCCGGGCGCCTGCACCTCGGCGGTGTCGCCCTCTTCCTTGCCGATCAGCGCGCGCCCGATCGGGCTGCCGACGTTGATCAGGCCCTGCTTCAGGTCGGCCTCGTCCTCGCCCACGATCTGGTAGGTGACCTGCTCGCCGCTGCTCTCCTCTTCCAGCTCGACCGTGGCGCCGAACACCACGCGCCCGCCGGCCTTGAGCGTGGCCGGATCGATGATCTGCGCCGCCGCCAGCTTGCCCTCGACCTCCTTGATGCGGCCCTCGATGAAGCCCTGGCGGTCCTTGGCGGCGTCGTACTCGGCGTTCTCGCTCAAGTCGCCGTGCGAGCGCGCCTCGGCGATCGCGGCGATCACGGCCGGGCGGTCTTGCGTCTTCAGGCGCTGCAGTTCGGCCTTGAGCAATTCAGCGCCGCGCTTGGTGATGGGAAGGGTAGCCATGACATGCACACTCATGCAACAATTTGAAAAATAAGAAGCCATCCGGGCAGAACCCGATGGCTTCATGTGCTTGGTTGCATTTTAGCGGGTGGCGCGCGCCGGGCCATCCTTTCCCCGCCCGTTGAACCCCTGCAGGAGCCCGCCCATGCCGCCCCTCGACCGCCGCTTCGCCCTCAAGGCCGCCGCCGCCCTGGCCGCGACCGCCACCACCGCCGGCGTGGCCGCCGCCACCTGCGCGGTGCAGACCGCCGCCAGCCAGGCCGCCATGACGCCCGCGGCGGCGCTGCAGCGCCTGCAGGACGGCAACGCCCGCTTCGTCGCCGGCCAGCCGGAGCACTGCGACCTGCTCGAACAGGTCCGGCAGACCGCCGGCGGGCAGGCGCCGTTCGCGGCCGTGCTGGGCTGCATCGACAGCCGGGCGCCGCCCGAGCTGCTGTTCGACCAGCGCATCGGCGACATCTTCACCGCGCGCATCGCCGGCAATTTGGTCGACGACGACATGCTGGGCAGCCTGGAATTCGCCACCCACGTGGCCGGCGCCCGGCTGATCGTGGTGCTGGGCCACTCCGAGTGCGGCGCCATCAAGGGCGCCATCGACGGCGTCAAGCTGGGCCACCTGACCGGGCTGCTGGCCAAGATCCGCCCCGCCTTGGGTGCGCTCAAGTACCAGGGCGTCGCCAGCTCCAGGAACGCCGAGCTGGTGCAGCGCGTGGCCGAGCGCAACGTGCAGGACGGCGTGGCCCGCCTGGCGCGCGCGCCGGTGCTGGCCAAGCTGGTGCAGGCCGAGCGCCTGAAAATCGTCGGCGCCATGCACGACCTGGGCACCGGACGCCTGCGCTGGATGGGCTGAAACTGAAACGCCCAGCAAAAAGCCGCCCGCAGGCGGCTTTTTGTTGGGTGCCTCGTGTTCAGGTCAGTTGCGCGTGCATCTCCTGCACCGAGATCACGCCCAGCTGGTCCATGCTCTTCATGCCCACCACCGCGGCCTCGGCGCCGAAGATGGTGGTGATGGTGGGCACGCGCGCCTGCAGCGCGCTGGTGCGGATGGCGCGGCTGTCGGCAATGGCGTTGCGCCGCTCCTCGACGGTGTTGATGACCAGCGAGATGCCGCCGTTCTTGATCAGGTCGACCACGTGCGGGCGGCCTTCGGTGACCTTGTTGACGGTCTCGCAGGCGATGCCCGCGGCCTGGATGGCGGCGGCCGTGCCGCGCGTGGCCACCAGCGCGAAGCCCATCGCCACCAGGTCGCGCGCGATCTGCACCGCCTGCGGCTTGTCGTGGTTCTTGACCGTCAGAAACACCTTGCCGGCCGGCGTGCCGTCGGCCTTGAGCGGGCGCGGCAGGCGTTCGCCGGCGCCGATCTCGGCCTTGATGTAGGCCTCGCCGAAGCTCTGGCCCACGCCCATCACCTCGCCGGTGGACTTCATCTCGGGACCCAGGATGGTGTCCACGCCGGGGAACTTGACGAAGGGGAACACCGCCTCTTTCACGCTGAAGTACGGCGGCGTCACTTCGGCGCCGATGCCCTGCGCGTCCAGCGTCTGGCCCACCATGCAGCGCGCGGCCACCTTGGCCAGCTGCACGCCGGTGGCCTTGCTGACGAAGGGCACGGTACGGCTGGCGCGCGGGTTGACCTCCAGCACGAAGATCACGTCCTCGGTGCCGCCGCCGTCCAGCGGCTTCTCCTGAATGGCGAACTGCACGTTCATCAGGCCGACCACGTTCAGGCCCTGGGCCATGGCGGCGGTCTGGCGCTTGAGCTCGGCCACCGTCGCGGCCTTGAGGTAGTACGGCGGCAGCGAGCAGCCCGAGTCGCCCGAGTGCACGCCGGCCTGCTCGATGTGCTCCATCACGCCGCCGATGAACACGCGCCCGGCGCTGTCGCGCACGGCATCGACGTCGCACTCGATGGCGTCGGACAGAAAGCGGTCCAGCAGCACCGGCGAGTCATTGCTGACCTTGACCGCCTCGCGCATGTAGCGCTCCAGGCCCTGCTGCTCGTGCACGATCTCCATCGCGCGCCCGCCCAGCACGTAGCTGGGGCGCACCACCAGCGGGTAGCCCAGCGCGGTGGCCTTTTCGATGGCCTCGCCCTCGGTGCGCGCGGTGGCATTGGGCGGCTGGCGCAGGCCCAACTCTTGCAGCAGGTGCTGAAAGCGCTCGCGGTCTTCGGCCGCATCGATCATGTCGGGGCTGGTGCCGACGATGGGCACGCCCGCGGCCTCCAGGTCCAGCGCCAGCTTGAGCGGTGTCTGGCCGCCGTACTGCACGATCACGCCCGCGGGCTTTTCGGTGTCGACGATCTCCAGCACGTCCTCCAGCGTCAGCGGCTCGAAGTACAGGCGGTCGCTGGTGTCGTAGTCGGTCGAGACGGTCTCCGGGTTGCAGTTGACCATGATGGTCTCGTAGCCGTCCTCGCGCATCGCCAGCGCCGCGTGCACGCAGCAGTAGTCGAACTCGATGCCCTGGCCGATGCGGTTGGGGCCACCGCCCAGCACCATGATCTTCTTCTTGCCGCTGGGCGCGGCCTCGCACTCGCTCTCGTAGGTCGAGTACATGTAGGCGGTGTTGGTCGGAAACTCGGCCGCGCAGGTGTCCACCCGCTTGTAGACCGGGCGCACGCCCCGGGCGCGGCGCGCCTCGCGCACCGCCTGATCCGTCGTCTTCAGCAGCTTGGCCAGGCGGCGGTCGGAAAAGCCCTTGCGCTTGAGCGCCAGCAGCTCTTCTTTCGATAGCGTCGCCAAGGCCTGGTCGCCGTGCTGCGCGGTGTGCGCGTCCAGCTCCAGCTCGATCTTGACGATCTCCTCGATCTGCACCAGGAACCAGGGGTCGATCTTGGTCAGCTGATGCACCTCATCGAGCGACCAGCCGGCGGCAAAGGCGTCGCCCACGTACCAGATGCGCTCGGGGCCGGGCTCGCCCAGCTCTTTTTCAAGCAGCTCGCGGTCCTGCGTCTTCTCGTTCATGCCGTCGACGCCGACCTCCAGGCCACGCAGCGCCTTCTGGAACGATTCCTGAAAAGTGCGGCCGATCGCCATGACCTCGCCCACGCTCTTCATCTGCGTGGTCAGGCGGTTGTCGGCGGCGGGAAACTTCTCGAACGCGAAGCGCGGGATCTTGGTGACCACGTAGTCGATGGTCGGCTCGAACGAGGCCGGCGTGGCGCCGCCCGTGACCTCGTTCTTCAGTTCGTCCAGCGTGTAGCCCACGGCCAGCTTGGCCGCCACCTTGGCGATCGGGAAACCCGTGGCCTTGGACGCCAGCGCCGACGAGCGGCTGACGCGCGGGTTCATCTCGATCACGATCATGCGGCCGTTGGCCGGGTTGACCGAGAACTGCACGTTGGAGCCGCCGGTATCGACGCCGATCTCGCGCAGGATGGCGATGCTGGCGTTGCGCATCAGCTGGTATTCCTTGTCGGTCAGCGTCTGCGCCGGCGCCACGGTGATCGAGTCGCCGGTGTGCACGCCCATGGGGTCGAGGTTCTCGATCGAGCAGACGATGATGCAGTTGTCCGCCGGGTCGCGCACCACCTCCATCTCGTACTCCTTCCAGCCCAGCAGCGACTCCTCGATCAGCAGCTCGTTGGTGGGCGAGGCCTCCAGGCCGCGCTTGCAGATGGTCTCGAATTCCTCGGGGTTGTAGGCGATGCCGCCGCCCGTGCCGCCCAGGGTGAAGCTGGGGCGGATGACGGTCGGAAAGCCCACGTGCCGCTGCACCGCCCAGGCCTCGTCCATGCTGTGCGCGATGCCCGAGCGCGCCGATTCGAGGCCGATGCGCGTCATCGCCTCCTTGAACTTCAGGCGGTCCTCGGCCTTGTCGATGGCCTCGGGCTTGGCGCCGATCAGCTCGACGTTGTACTTGGCCAGCACGCCGTTGCGCCACAGGTCGAGCGCGCAGTTCAGCGCCGTCTGTCCACCCATGGTGGGCAGGATGGCGAAGCCCTCGCTGCTGTGCTGGCGCTCCTTGGCGATGATTTTTTCGACCGTCTGCCAGGTGATGGGCTCGATGTAGGTGACGTCGGCCGTGGCCGGGTCGGTCATGATGGTGGCGGGGTTGCTGTTGATCAGCACCACGCGGTAGCCCTCCTCGCGCAGCGCCTTGCAGGCCTGCACGCCGGAGTAGTCGAATTCGCAGGCCTGGCCGATGACGATGGGGCCGGCGCCGATGATGAGGATGGTTTTCAGGTCGTTGCGTTTAGGCATGGCGGTCGTTGTCCAGCTTGTCGAGCAGCGCCTGGGCGCGCTCGGCAGGCATGTTTTTTTGCATCAGTTGAATCAGGCCGTCGCCCTCGATCAGCGGGCGCAGCACGGCGGCCTCGGCGGCGTAGAACTTCACGTCCCAGCCGGCCAGCTCGGCGGCGAATTCCTCGTCGCTCCAGCTCTTGCCCTTGGCCAGGAAAGTCACCAGCGGCATGGCCTTCAGCTCGATGAAGGACTTCTTGTAGGGCTTCTGGCTCCAGCGCTCGGCAAACCAAGCGCGCTCGGGCGCGGCCAGGCCCAGCATGCGCTTGGCAATGGCTTTTTCGAGGCTGGCCTGGGGAAAGGAATAGAGCTTCATGGCGCGGCGATCAGGCGGGCTTGCGGGCCTGCTCCATCAGGGTGATGAAGCGGTCGAACAGGTAGGCGATGTCCTGCGGGCCGCCCGAGGCCTCGGGGTGGCCCTGGAAGCAGAACGCCGGCTGGTCCTTGAACTCGAAGCCCTGCAGCGTGCCGTCGAACAGGCTGATGTGCGTGGTGCGCACGTTGCCCGGCAGGGTCTTGGGGTCGACCGCGAAGCCGTGGTTCTGGCTGGTGATGCTGACGCGGCCGCTGGCCAGCTCGCGCACCGGGTGGTTGGCGCCGTGGTGGCTGTTGGCCATCTTGAAGGTCTTGGCGCCCACCGCCAGCGCCATGATCTGGTGGCCCAGGCAGATGCCGAAGGTGGGCATGCCGCTGCCCACGATGGTGCGCGTGGCGGCGATGGCGTAGTCGCAGGGCTCGGGGTCGCCCGGGCCGTTGGACAGGAACACGCCGTCGGGGCGCATGGCCAGCACCTCGGCGGCCGGCGTCTGCGCCGGCACCACCGTGATCTGGCAGCCGCGCGCGGCCAGCATGCGCAGGATGTTGAACTTGACGCCGTAGTCGTAGGCCACGACCTTGAAGCGCGGCGCGGCCTGCGTGCCATAGCCGCTGCCCAGGCTCCAGACCGTCTCGTTCCATTCGTAAGGCGCGGCGGTGCTCACCACCTTGGCCAGGTCCAGCCCGTTCATGGCCGGCACGGCGCGCGCGGCGGCCAAGGCCTGCCGGGTGCGAGCGGGCGTGGCCGTCTCGCCGGCGGCCAGCGCCAGGATGCAGCCGTTTTGCGCCCCCTTGTCGCGCAGCAGGCGCGTGAGCTGGCGCGTGTCGATGCCGGCAATGGCCACCGCGCCCTCGGCGCGCAGGTAGTCGGACAGGCTTTGCGTGGCGCGAAAGTTGCTGTGCAGCAGCGGCAGGTCGCGCACGATCAGGCCGGCGGCCTGCACCTTGGCCGACTCGACGTCCTCGGGGTTGGCGCCGGTGTTGCCGATGTGGGGGTAGGTCAGCGTGACGAGCTGCTGGCAGTAGCTGGGGTCGGTCAGGATTTCCTGATAGCCCGTCATCGAGGTGTTGAACACCACCTCGCCCACCGTGGTGCCGGTGGCGCCGATGGCCTCGCCGATGAAGATGCTGCCGTCGGCGAGGGCCAGGATGGCGGGTGGGAATTTCCCCTGCAGGGAAGAAAGCACTGGGGTTCTCCGTATGGTGACGGTCGCCCGTGCCGGTGCGGGGCGCGTCGCGCGGGCGACGGCTGAAGGCACTGCTGGAGGTGCTTTTGACGCGGTCGGGCGACGCTGTTGCGAAAAGCTCTTGATTGTAGCCGACGCCCGACGGCCCGCCCGCTCAGGCCTGCGCCGGCGCCGCCGCGGCGAGCGCGCTGGCGTGCAGGCAGATGGCCGCGGCCGCCGCCACGTTGAGCGACTCCTCGCCGCCCGGCTGGGCGATGCGCAGCGCCAGCGCGGCGCGCGCGGCCAGCGCCGCATCCACGCCCTGCCCCTCGTGCCCCAGCACCCAGGCGCAGGGCCAGGGCAGGCTCGCCTGGTGCAGCCACTGGCCCTGGTGCGAACTGGTGACCAGCAGCGGCACCCGCAGCGCGGCCAGCTCATCGGCCGCCAGCCCCTCGACCAGGCGCAGGCCGAAGTGCGCGCCCATGCCGGCACGCAGCACCTTGGGCGAACCCAGCAGCGCCGTGCCGGCAATGGCCGCGATCTGCGTGAAGCCGAAGGCCGCCGCGCTGCGCAGGATGGAGCCCACGTTGCCGGCGTCCTGCACGCGGTCGAGCACGACCGTGGGCGCATCGGCCACCAGCGCGGGCGCGGCCGGCCAGTCGAGCACGAAGGCCAGCGGTGCGGGCGACGGCAGGCCGCCGATGTGGTGCATCAACGCATCGCCAACCACTATTATTTTGCTAGCTGCCTGCGCATATTCGACGGGCGCCACAGGCCAGAATGACTCCGAAAACACCGCCAGCGCCGGCTTCAGGCCGCGCGCCAGCGCGGCGCGGCACAGGTGGTCGCCCTCGACCCAGATGCGGCCCTGCTTGCGGTAGGCGCCGCTGTCCTGCGCCAGCCGCCGCAAGTCCTTGACCTGGGCGTTGTCGCGCGAGTGGATGAACTGCGGCGCGCTCATTGAATCACCCTCCGCGCCATGCGCTGCGGGATTCGCGCTTGGGGCGGCCCGGCGCGCTCATTGGACCACCCTCCGCGCCATGCGCTGCGGGATTCGCGCTTGGGGCGGCCCGGCGCGCTCATGCCGGGATCGTGTGGCGTGCCGCGGCCCGCGCCACCGGCGCGAAGCTGCGGCGATGCAGCGCGCAGGGGCCCAGCGCCTGCAGCGCCGCCAGGTGCGCGGCCGTGCCATAGCCCTTGTGGGCGGCAAAGCCGTATTGCGGCCACTCGACATCGACCTCGGCGCACCAGCGGTCGCGATGCACCTTGGCCAGGATCGAGGCCGCCGAGATGGCCGGCACCCGCGCGTCGCCGCCCACCACCGCCTCGGCGCGCATGGTCAGCCTGGGCAGGCGGTTGCCGTCGACCAGCACCTTGGACGGCGGCAGGCGCAGGCCGGCGACGGCGCGCTGCATGGCCAGCAGCGTGGCCTGCAGGATGTTCAGGCGGTCGATCTCCTCGACGCTGGCCTCGGCCACGGCGCAGCACAGGGCCTTGGCGCGGATTTCGTCGTACAGCCGCGCGCGCCGCAGCGCGGTGAGCTTCTTGGAATCGGCCAGGCCGGCAATCGGCTGGCGCGGATCGAGGATCACGGCCGCCGCCACCACCGGCCCGGCCAGCGGCCCGCGCCCGGCCTCGTCCACGCCGGCCACCAGGCCCGGCGCGTCCCAGTCCAGGGGCGATTGTTCAGCGTGCAAGAAGCGTTTGGATCGCATCGGTGGCCAGGCGCGCGGTGTCGCGCCGCAACTCGTCGTGGAGCCGGGCAAAGCGCGCCTGCAGGGCCGCCATTTTCTCAGGCGCGGCCAGCCAGTCCAGCACGGCGCGCGCCAGCGCATCGGGCGTGGCGGCGTCCTGCAGCAGCTCGGGCACCACGAAGGGCGCATCGGGCCGGTCGGCGGCCTGCCGCGCCGTCAGGCCCGCCGGCCGCTGCAGCCACGCCGGCGGCGCGCACAGCACATTGGGCAGGCCCACCCAGGGCAGCTGGCGCCGACGGCGCATCAGCGCATGACTCAGGCGCGGCATGGCGTAGGCGATGACCATGGGGCGCTTGAACAGCGCCGCCTCCAGCGTGGCGGTGCCGCTGGCGATCAGTGTCACGTCGCAGGCCGCCAGCGCCGCATGCGACTGGCCGGGCAGCACCTGCAGCACCGCGCCCAGGCCGCTGGCGCGCGCCAGCGCCTGCACGCGGGCCAGCAGGTGCGGCACCGCCGGAACTATGAATTTTGTAGCTGGTCGCGCTTTCTGGATCAGCGCTGCAGCCCGAAAAAATCTTGAGGCCAGATGCTCGATCTCGGCCGCGCGGCTGCCCGGCAACAGCGCCACCACGGGGGCGTCGGCGGGCAGGCCCAGCGCCTGGCGCGCGGCCGCGCGGTCGGGCTGCATGGGGATCACGCTGGCCAGCGGGTGGCCGACGTAGGTGGCCGCAATGCCGTGCGCGGCCAGCAGGGCGGGCTCGAACGGAAACAGGCACAGCACCTGGTCGGCGGCGGCCTTCAGCTTGATGAGCTTCTCGGGTCGCCAGGCCCAGAACGAGGGGCTGACGAAGTGCAGGGTCTTGATGCCGCCGGCCTTCAGGCGCGCCTCCAGGTCGAAGTTGAAGTCGGGCGCGTCGATGCCGATGAAGGCATCCGGCCGCTCGGCCAGCAGGCGGTCGCCCAGCTGGCGGCGCATGCGCAGCAGCTCGGGCAGGCGCGGCAGCACCTCCAGGTAGCCGCGCACGGCCAGCTTCTCCATCGGCCACCAGGCCGCAAAGCCCTGCGCCGCCATCTGGGCGCCACCGATGCCGGCGGCCTGCAGGCCGGGCCAGCGCGCGCGCAGCGCGGCCAGCAGGTGGCCGCCCAGCAGGTCGCCCGAGCTCTCGCCCGCCACCAGCGCCAGGCGCGGCTCGCCGCTCATGGCTTCAGCGCACGATGCCGCGCGACGCCGCGCTCAAGAAGGCTTGCATCGACGCAATGTCGGCATCGGCCTCCGCCACCTCGCCGCGCAGCGCCTCGATCTGCTGGCGCGCGGCCTCCAGCGTCAGGCCGCGCCGGTACAGCAGGCGGTGCATCTGCTTGACGATGGCGATGCGCTCGGGGGTGTAGCCGCGCCGGCGCAGGCCCTCGGCGTTGATGCCCTGCGCCTCGGCCGGGTTGCCGCCAGCGGTGACGAAGGGCGGCAGGTCTTGCGCCAGCCGGGTGTGAAAGCCGGTCATCGCGTGCGCGCCGACGCGCACGAACTGGTGCACGCCCGTGAGGCCGCCCAGAAACACCCAGTCGCCCAGGTGCACGTGGCCGGCCAGCTGCACCGAGTTGGCCAGGATGGTGTGGTCGCCCACCTGGCAGTCGTGCGCGATGTGCACGTAGGCCATGACCCAGTTGTCGTCGCCCACGCGCGTGACGCCGGCATCCTGCACGGTACCGGTGTTGATGGTGACGAACTCGCGGATGGTGTTGCCGGCGCCGATGGTGAGCCGCGTGGGCTCGCCGGCGTACTTCTTGTCCTGCGGCGGCGCGCCGATGCTGGTGAACTGGAAGATGCGGTTGTCGGCGCCGATGGTGGTGTGGCCCTCGATCACGCTGTGCGCGCCGATGGTGGTGCCGGCGCCGATGCGCACGTGCGGGCCGATGAGGGCGTAGGGCCCGACCTGCACCGAGGCATGAAGCTCGGCCTGGGGGTCGACCAGGGCGGTCGGGTGGATCGCCGGGCCGGGGGGCGCCATCAGCCCACGTCGCGCATGGTGCACATGATGGCGGCCTCGCAGGCCACCTCCTCGCCCACCATGGCCTTGCAGTTGAAGCGGTAGATGCCGGCGCGCGCGCGGTCGAGCGCCGCATGCAGCACCAACTGGTCGCCGGGCTCGACCGGGCGCTTGAAGCGCGCGCCGTCGATGCCGACGAAATAAAACACCTGGTTGTCGCCCAGCGAGACGCCCTCGGTCTCGAACGAGAGCAGCGCGCAGGACTGGGCCATGGCTTCGAGCATCAGCACGCCGGGCATCACCGGGCGGCCGGGAAAGTGGCCGGTGAAGCAGGGCTCGTTGACGGTGACGTTCTTGATGGCGCGGATCGTCTTGGCCTGCAGGTCGATGTCGAGCACCCGATCGACCAGCAGAAACGGGTAGCGATGGGGCAGTTTCTCGAGGATGCGGTGGATGTCCATCATGGCGAATGCTGCAATTTTAATAGCTATTGGCGCAGAAGCTGCCCGCGCGACAGCCCATTCTACGCATGAGACGGGCCGTCCAGCCGCTTTTCGAGCGCGCGCACGCGATCGCGCAGCGCGTGGATGTGCTTGAGCGCAGCGGCGTTCTTCTCCCAGCTGCCGTTGTCGTCGATGGGGAAAAAGCCCGTGTAGTGGCCCGGCTTGAGGATGGAGCGCGTGACGATGGAGGCCGAGGAGATGTGCACGTGGTCGACGATCGTCAGATGCCCCAGGATCATGCCCGCGCCGCCCACCGTGCAATGGGCGCCGATGCGCGCGCTGCCGGCCACGCCCACGCAGCCGGCCATGGCCGTGTGCTTGCCGATGTGGCAGTTGTGGCCGATCTGGATCAGGTTGTCGAGCTTGACGCCGTCCTCGATCACCGTGTCCTGCAACGCGCCGCGGTCGATGCAGGTGTTGGCGCCGACCTCCACGTCGTCGCCCAGGCGCACCGCGCCCAGCTGCTCGATGCGCTCCCAGCGTCCTTCGTCGGGCGCGAAGCCGAAGCCGTCGCCGCCGATCACGGCGCCGCTTTGGATCAGGCCGCGCGCGCCGATGACGCAGTCCTCGCCCACGGTGACGCGTGGTTTGAGCACCGTGCCGGCGCCGATGCGCGCACCGCGGCCGATGAAGCACTGCGCGCCGATGCTGGCGCTGGGATCGATGCGGGCGCCCTCCTCCACCACTGCGGTCGGGTGCACGCCGGCGCGCGGCGTGCCGCCGTGCGCGCGCCGCCACAACTGCGTGACGCGGGCGAAGTACAGGTGCGGGTTGTCGGCCACGATGCAGTCGCCGCGCCGGCTGGCCGCTGCCGCGCCCGCGGGGCCGACGATGATGCAGCCGGCGCGCGTGTCGGCCAGCCGATGGGCCAGCCGCGGATCGACCAGAAAGCTCAGCTCGTCGGGCTGGGCGCTTTCGAGCGGCGCCAGCCGGGTGACCACGCGCTCGGCATCGCCCCGCAGCTCGCCGCCCAGGGCTTCGACGATGGCGCCGATGCGCAGCGACATGGGAGCGCGGGGGTGGGGGTGATCAGCGGGGCCGGCCGGGGCAGCGCGCGCCGCCCTCACTTGCCGCCGTTGCCGCCGTTGAGCGCCTTGATCACCTTGTCGGTGATGTCCAGGCGCGGGTTGATGTAGACCGCTTCCTGGAAGATGGCGTCGTACTTCTCGGCCTCGGCCAGCTGGCGCACGATGCGGTTGGCGCGGTCGAGGATCTGCTGCAGCTCTTCCTGCTTGCGCGCGTTCAGGTCTTCCTGGAACTCGCGGCGCTTGCGCTGCAGCTCGCGGTCCTGGTCGACCAGCTGGCGCTGGCGCGCCTGGCGCTGGCCGTCGCTCAGCGTGAGCGACTCACGCTCGAAGCGGTCGGACGCGTTCTTGAGCGCCTGGCTGGCGTCGTCGATTTCCTTCTCGCGCTTGGAGAACTCCTGCTCCAGCTTGGCCTGCGCGGCCTTGGCGGGCGCGGCCTCGCGCAGCAGGCGGTCGGTGTTGACAAAGGCGATGCGGGCGACATCCTGCGCCCAGGCGACCGGGGCGCACAAGGCGGCACCCGCGAGCAGGGCCACCGACAAACGACGAACAAGGGGGGACATCAAAACGAGGTTCCGATCTGAAACTGCAGGCGCTGGATTCTATCGCCGGGGCGCTTGCGCAAGGGCACGGCCCAGGCAAAGCGCAGCGGCCCCAGCGGCGAGATCCAGGACAGGCCGATGCCGGTGGAGTAGCGCAGCGCGCTGCCGCTGATCTTCTCGCCGTCGCCGTACAGCGCGCCGGCGTCGACAAAGGCGAACAGGCGCAGCGTGCGGTCGTTGCCGGCGCCGGGGAAGGGGGTCAGCAGCTCGGTGTTGAGCGTGAACTTGCGCGTGCCGCCGATGAAGGCGCCGGTGACGTCGCGCGGGCCCAAGGTGCCCTGGTCGTAGCCGCGCACCGAACCCAGGCCGCCGGAGTAGAAGTTCTTGAACACCGGGAACGACCGTCCGCCAAGGCCCTTGCCCCAGCCCGCCTCGCCGTTGAAGGCCAGGGTATAGGCCTTGGACAGCGGCACGTACTGCTGGTACTGGTAGTTGGCCTTGGCGTAGCGCGCATCGCCGAACAGGCCCAGCTCGCCCATCAGGCGCTGGTAGCGGCCCGAGTTGGGCGCCAGCGCGCTGTCGCGCGAGTCGCGCGACCAGCCCAGGGTGAAGGGAAAGGCCGAGCTGCTGTAGCCGAAGCGGTTGGCGTAGTCCAGGTAGGAGGCCGGGATGTTGGTGCCGGGCTTGATGCGCGTGCGCTCGATGTTCATGCCCAGGTAGACCGTGTCGAGCTCGGTCACCGGCACGCCGAACTTCAGGCCCGCGCCCATGGTGACCAGGGTGTAGTTGCCGCCCTGGTCCTGGTAGGGCTTCTGCGTCTTGTAGTAGACCTCGACCGTGCGCGAGACGCCGTTGTTGGTGAAGTACGGGTCGGTGGCGCTGACCACCACGGTGCGGTTGAACTTGCCGGTGTTGAGCTGCAGGTCGAGCCGGTTGCCCGAGCCGAACACGTTGTCCTGCGACAGGCCGAAGGTGAACGAGAGCTTTTCGGCCGACGAGTAGCCGGCGCCCAGCGAGATGTTGCCGGTGGGCTTTTCCTTGACCTCGACGTTCAGGTCGACCTCGTCGGGCGCGCCGGGCACCTCGGCGGTGGTGATGGACAGCTCGGTGAAGTAGCCCAGGCGGTCGACGCGGTCGCGCGAGAGCTTGATCTTGTCGGCGTCGTACCAGCTCGACTCGTACTGGCGAAACTCGCGCCGGATGACTTCGTCGCGCGTGCGGTTGTTGCCCGCGATGTTGATGCGGCGCACGTAGGCGCGGCGCTCGGGGTCGACCCGCAGCTCGATCGCCACGCGGTTGTTGGCGCGGTCGACGTCGGGTACGGCCTCGACCTTGGCGAAGGCGTAGCCGTAGTTGCCCAGCTGGTCGGTGATGGCCTTGGTGGTGTTGGCCACCTGCTCGGCGTTGTAGGCCTCGCCCGGCTTGATGGTGATGAGCGACTTGAACTCGTCATCGCGCCCCAGCAGATTGCCGTCGATGGACACGCCCGAGACCACGAAACGCTGGCCCTCGGTGACGTTGACGGTGATCGAGATCGACTGCTTGTCGGGCGAGATGGCGACCTGGGTGGAGTCGATCTTGAAATCGAGGTAGCCGCGGTTGAGGTAGTACGAGCGCAGCGCCTCCAGGTCGGCGTTGAGCTTGCTGCGCGAATACTGGTCGCTCTTGGTGTACCAGGCCAGCCAGCCGCCGGTGTCCAGGTTGAACAGGTCCTTGAGCGTGCCCTCGTCGAAGGCGTGGTTGCCGACAATGCTGATGTCCTTGATGCGCGCCGGCCGCCCCTCGATGATGTTGAAGGTCAGGCGCACCTGGTTGCGCTCGGTCGGCGTGACGGTGGTCTGCACCTCGGCGCCGTACAGGCTGCGGTTGATGTACTGGCGCTTGATCTCCTGCTCGGCGCGGTCGGCCAGCGCGCGGTCGTAGGCGCGGCCCGAGGTCACGCCGGCATCGCGCAGCACGCCCTGCAGAATCTCGTTGCTGAACTCCTTGTTGCCGGCGAAGTCGACCGCGGCAATGGTCGGGCGCTCCTGCACCACCACCACCAGCACGTCGCCGCTGGTCTCCAGGCGCACGTCCGAGAACAGGCCCAGCGCGAACAGCGCGCGGATGGCCGCCGCGCCCTTGTCGTCGTTGTAGGTGTCGCCGATGTGCACCGGCAGCGAGGCGAACACCGTGCCCGGCTCGACGCGCTGCAGGCCCTCGATGCGAATGTCGCGCACGGTGAAGGGCGTCACGGCCCAAGCCAGCTGCGCGGCGAAGGCCAGGGAAACCAGGACGGCCGTGGCACGCAGGTGCAGGCGATGAGCTGAACGTTTCATGAATGCAGCAAAACAAGCGGCCTGCTGAAGGCCGCGACGTGGAGAAAAATCAATCAGCCCAACCGGTTGGCGATGTCGTTGAACATCGCGATCGCCATCATGCTCAGCAGCAAAGCCATGCCGACGTATTGCAGGCGTTCCAGCCAGACGCCGGTGACTGCCTTGCCCGTCACCGCCTCCCAAAGATAATACATCAGGTGCCCCCCGTCCAAGACGGGAATCGGCAGCAGATTGAGCACCCCCAGGCTGACGCTGATGAAGGCCAGAAAGGCCAGGTAATACGTCAAACCCAGGCTGGCCGACTTGCCCGCGTAATCGGCGATGGCGATCGGGCCGCTGAGGTTGCGCAGCGACACCTCGCCCACCGCCATGCGCCCCAGCAGGCGCAGCGACAGCGCCGACACCTCCCACACGCGCGAGACGCCCGACCACAGCCCGTCGAGGGGCCCCAGGCGCACCAGCACCATCTCGGGCGCCCCGCCCACCATGGCGCCGATGCGGCCGATGCGCTGGCCCTGCTCCTGCACCACGTCGGGCCGCACGGTGAGGTCCATCACCTGGTCGCCGCGCACGATCTGCCACTGACTCGCGCGCGGCTCGCCATCCTGGGCCGAGGCGCGGATGCGCTCGCGCAGCTGCTGGCCGTCGTCGATCACGACGTCGCCCATGCGCCGCACCAGGTCGCCCGGCTGCAGGCCCGCGCGCTCGGCCGCGCCGCCGGGCACCACCTCGCCGATCAAGGGGCGGCTCAGCGGCGCGGTGATGCCGATGGCGCGAAACAGGCTGGCGTCGGGGTCGTGCCCCGCCAGCGCGGACAGCGGCAGCCGCAGCTCGTGGTGGCGGCCGGTGCCGGCGGCGGCGGCCACCTCGAGCACCACGTCCTGGCCGTCCAGGGCGCCGCGCGTCAGCAGCCAGCGCAGGCTCTCGAACGAGGCCAGCGGCTCCAGCTCGTCGCCGGCCAGCGCGCCCTGCTCCACCAGGTCGCCGCCCTGCAGGCCGGCCTTGGCGGCCAGCGATCCGGCCACCGGCGGCGCCAGCACCGCGCGCGGCTCGTCCACCCCCACCCAGTTGACCAGCGCGTACAGCAGCGCGGCCAGCACCAGGTTGGCCACCGGGCCGGCGGCCACCACCAGCGCGCGCGACTTGAGCGGCTGGGTGTTGAAGGCCTGGTGACGCTCCTCGGGCGCCACGGCGGCCTCGCGCTCGTCCAGCATCTTGACGTAGCCGCCCAACGGAAAGGCGGCGATGACGAATTCGGTGTCCTGGCCGGGGTGCTGCTTGCGCGGCTTCCAGCGCGCCAGCGTGGGCCCGAAACCGATCGAAAAGCGCAGCACCTTGACGCCGCAGGCCACGGCCACGCGGTAGTGGCCCCATTCGTGCACGGCGATCAGGATCGCCAAGGCGGCCAGAAAGGCGATCAAGGTGGTCAGCATGGCTGGCATTGTCCTCCTGCCGGCGCCCGCGCGGCGCGGCGTCGATGCGTCATGGACTGCAGGCGCGCACCGCAAGTTCCGCCCGCCCGCGGGCACGCTGGTCCAGCGCCAGCAGCGCCGCCAGCGTGTCGGGGCGCTCGGGCTGCACGGCGTCCAGCGTGGCGCGGTTGACCTGGTGAATCTGGTCGAAGCGGATGCGCCGATCCAGAAAGGCGGCAACGGCCACCTCGTTGGCGGCGTTCAGCACCGCGCAGGTGCCGGGCGCTGCGCGCAGGGCCTCCCAGGCCAGCGCCAGGCCGGGGTAGCGCGCGCGGTGCCCGTCGCCGTCGATGGCCTCGAAGCTGAGGCCCTGCAGGGCGTGAAAGTCCAGCGCCTGCGCGCCCGAGGCGATGCGCTCGGGCCAGGCCAGGCCGTAGGCAATGGGCACGCGCATGTCGGGCGTGCCCAGCTGCGCCACCACCGAGGTGTCCCGGTACTGCACCATCGAATGAATCACGCTTTGCGGGTGGATCACCACCTCGATCTGCTCGGGCGCCACGCCGAACAGGTAGCGCGCCTCGATCACTTCCAGCGCCTTGTTCATCATGGTGGCAGAGTCGACCGAGATCTTGCGGCCCATCACCCAGTTCGGGTGGGCGCAGGCCTGTTCGGGCGTCACATCGCGCAGGGTGGCGGGCTCGCGCGTGCGAAACGGCCCGCCCGAGGCGGTCAGGATGATCTTGTCGACGCGCGCGGCCCAGGTGGCCGGGTCCTCGGGCAGCGACTGGAACACCGCCGAGTGCTCGCTGTCGATCGGCAGCAGGGTGGCACCCCCTTCGCGCACGGCACGCAAAAAGACCTCGCCGCCCACCACCAGCGCCTCCTTGTTGGCCAGCAGCAGGCGCTTGCCGGCGCGCGCCGCCGCCAAGCAGGGCGCCAGGCCGGCGGCGCCGACGATGGCGGCCATGACGGTATCGACATCGGGTGACGACGCTATTGATTCAAGAGCGTCTGGCGCTTGCTCCACCTGCGTCGGAAGGCCATTTTCCTTCAATTTGCGCGCCAGTTCGGCGGCATGAGCGGCGCTGGCCATCACGGCCCGGCGCGGGCGAAAGCGCGCGCACTGCGCCAGCATCGCGTCCACCCGCGTGGCGGCCGTCAGTGCGACCACCTCGAAGCGCTCGGGGTGGCGCGCCACCACGTCCAGCGTGTTCACGCCGATCGAGCCGGTGCTGCCCAGCACGGCGATGCGCTGGCGCGCCGTCATGCGAACCTCGACACCAGCGTCGCCGCCAGCATGGCCAGCGGCAGCGTGGGCAGCAGCGCGTCGATGCGGTCCAGCACGCCGCCGTGGCCGGGCAGCAGTTGGCTCGAATCCTTCATGCCGGCGCTGCGCTTGACCAGCGACTCGATCAGGTCGCCCACCACGCTCATGGCGGCCAGAAACACGATGCCCAGCACCAGGCCCGCCAAGCCGAATTCATGGAGCCGGCTGTACAGGCTGGGCGCCGCCTCAGGGTGCGCGCGGTCGTAGGCGATCCAGCACGCGCCGACCAGCAGCACGCCCAGCATGCCGCCCCACACGCCTTCCCAGCTCTTGCCCGGGCTGATGCTGGGCGCCAGCTTGCGCCCCCGCGTGAAGCGCCCGCCCAGCGCGCGGCCGGCAAAGTAGGCAAAGATGTCGGCGGCCCACACCAGCACCAGCACCGACAGCAAGAAATTGACGCCCACGCGCCGCGCCTGCGCCAGCGCCAGCCAGGCGGTGCACAGCATGGCCAGGCCCAGCGCCCAGCGCAGCGCGCGCGGCAGCCGCGGCCAGCCCGCCACGCCACGCCCCAGCAGCCAGATGCCGCCCAGCACCCAGGCCGCGCCGGCAACCATCCACACCCCAGGCAGCGGCCGCTGCACCAGCCCCATGCCCCACAGGCCGGCGCACAGCGCGGCGCACAGCACGCCGGTGGCCAGCGCCCGCGCGCCGGTCACGCCGTTCAGGCGCGCCCACTCCCAGGCGGCGGCGGCGATGAACAGCAGGGTCAGGCCGATGAAGGGCTCGGGCGCGGCGGCAAACAGCGCCGGCAACAGGATCGCCAGCAGCACCAGCGCGGTCAGGATGCGGGGCAGCAGCATGTCGAGACGCCCTCAGCCCGCCGCGGCCTGCGGCGGGGCGGCGACCTGCTCGGAGGTCTGGCCGAAACGGCGCTCGCGCGCGGCGTAGGCCGCCAGCGCCTCGTCCAGCGCGGCCTCGTCGAAGTCGGGCCACAGCGTGTCGCTGAAGTACAGCTCGCTGTAGGCGCACTGCCACAGCAGGAAGTTGCTGATGCGCTGCTCGCCGCCGGTGCGGATCAGCAGATCCGGGTCGGGCACGTGCGCCAGCGCCATGGCGCCGGCCAGCGCGGCTTCGGTGATCGGCTCGCCGCGGGCGGCCAGGCCGGCGGCGGCCTGCGCGATGTCCCAGCGCCCGCCGTAGTTGAAGCACACGTTCAGGCCCATGCCGGTACCGGCGGCGGTGGCGGCCTCGGCCTCGGCCAGGCCCGCCTTCATGCGCTCGGACAGGCTGGCGCGCTCGCCCACGAAGCGCAGGCGGATGCCGTTTTGCCGCAGCTCGGGCACCTCGCGCGCCAGCGCCTTGGCCATCAGCTCCATCAGGCCACTGACCTCCTCGGGCGGGCGATTCCAGTTCTCGGACGAGAACGCGAACACCGTCAGCGCCTGCACGCCGCGCTCGGCGCAGGCGCGAATGCAGCGGCGCAGCGACTCCACGCCCTGGCGATGGCCGGCAATGCGCGGCAGCAGGCGCCGCTTGGCCCAGCGGCCGTTGCCATCCATCACGATGGCGATGTGACGGGGAACGGCCGCCGGGCGGCTGGCGGCAGTGCGTGCGAGCATGGGACGAATCGAGACAGGAACCCGCGCCGAAGTCACACTTCGAGGATGTCCTTTTCCTTGGCCGCAACCAGCGCGTCGATGTCGCCCACGTGCTTGTCGGTGACCTTCTGGATCTCGGCCTCCGAGCGCTTTTGCTCGTCCTCGGTGGCTTCCTTGTCCTTGACCAGCTTCTTGATGGCGTCGTTGGCGTCGCGGCGCAGGTTGCGGATGGCGATCTTGGACTGCTCGCCCTCGGCGCGCACGACCTTGGTCATCTCCTTGCGGCGCTCCTCGCTCATGGGCGGCATGGGCACGCGGATCAAATCGCCCATGTTGGATGGGTTGAGGCCCAGCTCGCTTTCGCGGATTGCCTTCTCGATCTTGGCGCCCATGCCCTTTTCCCACGGCTGCACGCTGATGGTGCGCGCGTCCAGCAGCGACACGTTGGCCACCTGCGACAGCGGCACGTGGTTGCCGTAGTACTCGACGTGGATGGTGTCCAGCAGCGCCGGGTTGGCACGGCCGGTGCGGATCTTGGTCAGGTTCTGCTTGAAGGCGGCGATGGACTGGTCCATCTTGCCCTGCGCGTTTTTCTTGATGTCGGCGATCGTCATGTCAAAAACTCCTCGAATCAGGCGTGCACCAGGGTGCCTTCGTCGCTGCCCAGCACGATGGCCTTGAGCGCACCGGGCTTGAAGATGGAAAACACCTTGACCGGCAGCTTCTGGTCGCGGCACAGCGCGAAGGCGGTGGCGTCCATGATGCCCAGGTTGCGGCTCATGGCCTCGTCGAACGTGAGCTTGGCGTAGCGCGTGGCCGTCTTGTCCTTGTGCGGGTCGGCGGTGTACACGCCGTCGACCTTGGTGGCCTTGAGCACCAGCTCGGCGCCGATCTCGGCGCCGCGCAGCGCGGCCGCCGTGTCGGTGGTGAAAAAGGGGTTGCCGGTGCCGGCCGCGAACACCACCACCTTGCCTTCTTCCAGGTACTGCAGGGCCTTGGGCCGCACGTAGGGCTCGACCACCTGCTCGATGGCGATGGCGGACATCACGCGCGCCACCAGGCCCTGGTGGTTCATGGCGTCGGCCAGCGCCAGCGCGTTCATCACCGTGGCCAGCATGCCCATGTAGTCGGCCGTGGCGCGGTCCATGCCGGCCGAGCCGCCGGCCACGCCGCGAAAGATGTTGCCGCCGCCGATCACCACCGCCACCTGCACGCCCATGCCCGTGACCTCGGCGATCTCGCCCACGATGCGCTCGATCGTCGCCCGGTTGATGCCGAAGGCATCGTCGCCCATCAGGGCCTCGCCGGACAGTTTGAGCAAAATGCGTTGATGGGCGGGTTTGGCTTTGGTCATGGGCAGGCTGGCGGGCGTTAAACCCGTCAAGTTTAGCGTCTGACAGGCCGGCAGACGTGACAAAGGCGCGCCGCCTGCGCGACGCGCCCTCGGCTGGGACAGGCCAATCAGGCCTTGCCTTGCGCGGCGGCGACCTGGGCGGCCACCTCGGCGGCAAAGTCGTCGGCTTTCTTCTCGATGCCCTCGCCCACCACGTACAGCGTGAAGCCGCGCACCTGGGTGGCCTTTTCCTTCAGCATCTGCTCCACACTCTGCTTGTCGTTCTTCACGAAGGGCTGGTTGAACAGCGACACTTCCTTCAAGAACTTCTGCACCGAGCCTTCGACCATCTTGGCGGCGATGTCGGCCGGCTTGCCGGACTCGGCGGCCTTGGCCTGCGCCACGCTGCGCTCGGTCTCGACCAGTTCGGCCGGCACGTCGGCGGCGGTCAGCGCCTTGGGCTTCATGGCGGCCACGTGCATGGCGACGTCGCGCGCGGCGGCCTCGTCGCCCGAGTATTCGACCAGCACGCCGATGCGCGTGCCGTGCAGGTAGCTGGTCAGCTGGCCGCCGCCGGCCTTGCGCACGAAGCGGCGAAAGCTCATGTTCTCGCCGATCTTGCCGATCAGGCCCTTGCGCACGTCTTCCAGCGTGGGGCCGTAGCCGTCCTGCTCGTACGCCAGCGCGCCCAGCGCGGCAACGTCGGCGGGGTTTTTCTCGGCCACCAGGCGGGCGGCGGCGTTGGCCATGGCGATGAACATGTCGTTCTTGGTGACGAAGTCGGTCTCGCAGTTGACCTCGAGCATCGCGCCGGTGCTGCCTTCGATGTGCGCGGCGATCACGCCTTCGGCGGTGACGCGGCTGGCGGCCTTGCCGGCCTTGGTGCCCAGCTTGACGCGCAGCAGCTCCTCGGCCTTGGCCATGTCGCCGTCGGCCTCGGTCAGGGCCTTCTTGCATTCCATCATGGGGGCGTCGGTCTTGGCGCGCAGTTCGGCGACCATGCTTGCGGTGATTGCTGCCATGTGTGCTTCTCCAGTGTGTTCGGGGCCGCGCTCGCAGGCGGCCGAAAGAATTGAAAAAAGGGGCTGCGGGGCCCCTTTGCCGTCAGCCGCGGGGCGCGCGGCCGGAGGGAACGCTCAGGCGGCGCCGTCCTGCACTTCGACGAATTCGTCGCTGCCTTCGGCGGCCACGGCCTTGACCACGTCATTGACGGCGTTGGCCTTGCCTTCGAGCACGGCGTCGGCCATGCCGCGGGCGTACAGCGTCACGGCCTTGGCCGAGTCGTCGTTGCCGGGGATGACGTAGTCGATGCCCACCGGGTTGTGGTTGGAATCCACCACGCCGATCAGCGGGATGCCGAGCTTTTGCGCCTCGGACACGGCGATCTTGTGGTAGCCCACGTCGATCACGAAGATGGCGTCGGGCAGGGCGGCCATGTCCTGGATGCCGCCGATGTCGCGCTCGAGCTTGGCGATCTCGCGCGTGAACATCAGCTGCTCCTTCTTGCTCATCGCGTCCAGGCCGCCTTCCTGCTGCGCCTTCATGTCCTTCAGGCGCTTGATGGAGGTCTTGACGGTCTTGAAGTTGGTCAGCATGCCACCCAGCCAGCGCTGGTCGACGTAGGGCATGCCGGCGCGACGGGCCTCCTCGGCCACGATCTCGCGCGCCTGGCGCTTGGTGCCCACGAACAGCACGGTGCCGCGGTTGGCCGCCAGTTGGCGCGCGAACTTTTGCGCCTCCTGGAACATCGGCAGCGATTTTTCCAGGTTGATGATGTGGATCTTGTTGCGATGGCCGAAGATATACGGGGCCATCTTGGGGTTCCAGAAGCGCGTCTGGTGCCCGAAGTGGACACCGGCTTCCAGCATTTCACGCATGGTGACGGACATGGTCTTACCTTTGCAAGGTTGGGTCTAAAATCCGGCCCGCTCATCGCCCCTGGCGCCGTGTTTCAGGCCGGGGCGACACCTCGTGAGGGCCGGTTTGCGATTTGCTTTGCCGGGCCGGGCGACATGCCCAGCGAACTGCAAAACCCAAGGATTTTAGCACGCGCCCACCCGCGTTCGGCCGCCCCCATGCACATTGCCATCATCGGCGCCGGCATCATCGGCGTCGCCACCGCGTACGAACTGGCCTTTGATGGCCACCAAGTCACCGTCTTCGAGCGCCACGCCAGCGTGGCCGAGGGAGCCAGCTTTGCCAACGCCGGTGTGCTGGCGCCGGGCTACGTCACGCCCTGGGCCGCGCCGGGCATGCCGGCCAAGGTCATCGGCCACCTGCTGGCACGCCACGCCCCGGTGCGCGTGGCGCGACCCCTGGCCATGGCCGACCTGGCCTGGATGCGCCGCTGGCTGCGCGCCTGCGAGGCCGGCCACTACGCCGCCCACCGCGCTCAGCTGCAGCGCCTGGCCTTCTACAGCCGCCAGCGCCTGCACGAGGTGGCCGCGCGCATGCAGTACGAGTTCGACCGCAGCCAGGGCTACCTGGTGCTGCTGCGCGGCGAGCCCGAGCAGCGCATCGTGCAGCCCGGCCTGGCGCTGCTGCGCGAGGCCGGCGTGGTGTTTCACGAAATCGACGGCGAGCACGCGCGCCGCATCGAGCCCGCGCTCAAGCCCGACACGCCGCTGGCGGGCGCCATCCACCTGCCGCAGGACGAGGTGGGCAACTGCCGCCAGTTCGCCGTCATCCTGCGCGACGCGGCGCAGACGCTGGGCGCGCAGTTCCGCTTCGACACCGCCGTGCCGGCGCCCAGCGCCGCCGCCCCGACCACGCTGCAGTGGGACGGCGGCAGCGCGCGCTTCGACGCCGTGGTGCTGTGCGCGGGCGTGCGCTCGGCCGCCTGGCTGGCGCCGCTGGGCCTGCGCGTGCCGCTGCGGCCGGTGTACGGCTACTCGGTCAGCGCGCACATGCCCGACCCGGACCGGGGCCCGCGCAGCGGCGTGATGGACGAGCGCTACAAGGTGGCCATCTCGCGCCTGGGCCAGCGCGTGCGCGTGGCCGGCTCGGCCGAGATCGGCGGCCGGCCCGACGCCGTCAGCGGGCGCGCCGTGCAGACGCTCTACAAGGTGCTGGACGACTGGTTTCCCGGCGCCGCGCGCCGCACCGGCGCCGTGCAGGTGTGGAAGGGCGCGCGCCCCATGCTGCCCGACGGCCCGCCGCTGATCGGCGCCAGCGGCGTGCCGGGCCTGTGGCTCAACCTGGGACACGGCTCCAGCGGCTGGGCGCTGTCCTGCGGCTCGGCCCGCGTGCTGGCCGACCAGATCGCCGGCCGCGAGCCCGCCATCGACGCCCGCGGCTTCGACGTGGCGCGCTACCGCTGACGGCGTGCCCGCCGTGGCTGACGGCGCGCCCGCCGCGCGGGCACAATGGCTGCGCCATGCCCACCCTGGTTCGCAGCACGCACCCGCTGGCGCTGCACGACAGCGCCGCCACCCGCCGCATCGAGCACGCCGCGGCCAGCGCCCTGCCCCCGCACACCCTGATGCAGCGCGCCGGCCTGGCCACCGCGCGCCTGGCGCTGGCGCTGGCGCCGCACGCGCGCCGCGTCTGGATCGCCGCCGGCCCCGGCAACAACGGCGGCGACGGGCTGGAAGCGGCTGTGCACCTGTACGCCTGGGGCCTGAACCCCGTCGTCACCTGGCTGGGCAGGTCCGACACGGCGCCACCCGATGCGCGCGCCTCGTGGCAGCGCGCCGTGCAGGCCGGCGTGACCTTGGCCGAGCAGCCGCCGGCCGACCTGGGCCCGCAGGACCTGGCCATCGACGCGCTGCTGGGCATCGGCGCCACGCGCGCGCCCGGCGGCCGCATGGCCGACTGGCTGCGGCGCCTGCACGCCGGCCCCGCGCCCGTGCTGGCGGTCGATGTGCCCACCGGGCTGAATACCGACACAGGCTGGATGCGGACGCCGGAAACTACTGAAATAATAGCTGCCCGCGCTGATTCAGCAAGCGCTGCAGGCCAATTTGGCTTGAAGCCGTTGCCACCGCCACACCACACCCTGAGCCTGCTCACGCTCAAGCCCGGCCTGTTCACCGCCCACGGCCGCGACGCGAGCGGCGCGATCTGGTTCGACGACCTGGGCCTGCCCGCCACCCTGCGCGACGCCGAGGCGCCCAGCGCCTGGCTGAACGCCGCGCCCACCGCCGCGCCGCGCCCGCACGCCAGCCACAAGGGCAGCTTCGGCGACGTCGCCATCGTCGGCGGCGAGGGCCTGGCCGCGCGCGGCCTGGGCATGACCGGCGCCGCCCTGCTGGCCGCCAGCGCCGCGCTGCACGGGGGCGCCGGCCGCGTGCTGCTCAGCCTGCTGGACGATGGCCAAATGACCCACATCGCCAGCCAGCCCGAGCTGATGCTGCGCCGCTTCGAGCGGTTGGAACTGCCAGCGCTCACGGTGGTGTGCGGCTGCGGCGGCGGCGACGCGGTCTCCGCCGTGCTGCCCGCCGTGCTGCACGCCGCGCCGCGTGCGGTGCTGGACGCCGACGCGCTCAACGTCATCGCCGCCGACGCCGCGCTGCAAGCCGCCCTGCGCCAACGCGCCCCCGCCGGCCAGGCCACCGTGCTGACGCCCCACCCGCTCGAAGCCGCGCGCCTGCTGGGCAGCACCTCTGCCCAGGTGCAACAAGGCCGCCTGCAGGCCGCCACGCAACTGGCCGAGCGCTTTGCCTGCACCGTGGTGCTCAAGGGCTCGGGCAGCGTCATCGCCACGCCAGGGCAGCCGCCGGTCATCAACCCCACCGGCAACGCCCGCCTGGCCACCGCCGGCACCGGCGACGTGCTGGCCGGGCTGATCGGCGCGCACCTGGCCGCCGGGCAAAGCGCGCCCCAGGCGGCGGCCGATGCGGTCTATCGGCATGGCTGGGTCGCCGATCATTGGGCGGCCGAGCAGCCCTTCACGGCGGGGGCGCTGGCGCGGCATGTGGGTGCATTCGACACATCGCCGCGCGCCGACATACGCCTGCGCGATCAATCCCTCCTGGCACCCGGCGGATAGACCCCAGCCAGCCGCGCACGGCCGCATCAGATGCGCCGGAGCCTTGGCGTGCGGGCCTCAGCGCCCGCCTGTCGCCAGCGCTCGCCCACGTCGAGGCCGACGCAGGCTCGGCCCATCCTGCTGCTGCGCGAACTCGTGGACCACGTCCAGAAACGCGGCCAGCACCGGCGACGCATCGCCCCGGCGATACAGGCAGGCCAGTTCGAGGTCGCGCAGCGCATCGCTGTCGAGCGGGCGATAGACCACGCCGGGCAGGCGCAGGCTGGTGCTCGCCGCGGCGGCCAGGCACAGGCCGAAACCACCGGCCACCAGCGCCATGGCCGTCAGCACGCCCTCGACCTCCTGCTCGACGTGCAGGGGCACGCCCTCGTGCGCAAAGGCGGCCGCCACGCGCTGCGCCATGCCGGGCAGCGGCTGGCTGAGGTAGAGGATGATCGGCTCCCCGGCCAGGTCGGCCAGGGTCAGGCGCTTGCGCTTGGCCAAGTTGTGGCGCCTGGGCAACGCGACGACCACGCTCTCGCGCAGCACGGTTTCAATCACCAGGTCGCTGGCCGGCGGCACCAGGCGGTTGAAGCCGACGGCGATGCGCCGCTCGCGCAGCGCGTCGATCTGCTCGTCCTTGGTCTGGCTGTGCAGCACGATGCGCACGCCGGGCCGCAGCGCGTGAAAGCGCGCCAGCAGGCGCGGGATCACCTCGAGCACGCCCGAGCCGAACACGCCGACGTCGAGCCGCCCGCTGCGCCCCTGGCCGGCCAGTTGCGTGCGTTCGCGCGCGCGTTGCGCCAGCGCCAGCAGGTTGGGCGCCTCCTCCAGCAGCGCTGCGCCGGCCTCGGTCAGCTCCGCGCCCCGGGGCATGCGCAGGAACAGCGCGGTGCCCAACTCGTCCTCCAGCGCGCGGATCTGCCGCGTCAGCGGCGGCTGGGCCATGTGCAGCCGCTCGGCGGCGCGCGTGAAGTTGCGCTCCTCGGCCACCGCCAGAAACTGGCGCATCTGCTTGAGCTCCATCGGCCGGCTCTCCTGGTTGGCTTCTTGCTCGCCATACTCATTCGGTATCGAGCACGCATCGATCGGTATTAGACAGTATCCGGGCGCCCCGCCTATCGTTGCGGCTGCCTGCACCGCTCGCCCTCCTCCCGCCCCTTTCCCCGGAGTTCTCCATGTCATCCATCGCGGCCACCTCGGCCACCACCGCCCGACCCACGCGCGCCCGCGTGGGGCTGGCCGTCATCCTTTTCGTCACCCTGTTGATCTCGTACTTCGATCGCGTCAACGTCTCGGTGCTGGTGGCCGATCCAACCTTCCTGGACAGCATGGGCATTGCCGGCCAGCCGGTGAAGATGGGCATGTTGATGTCGCTTTTCCTGTTTGCCTACGGCATCGGCAACATCGTGCTCACGCCCATCGGCAACTGGCTGGGGCCGCGCAAGGCCATGGCCCTGTCCATCCTGCTGTGGGCCGTGTCGGTGGCGCTGGGCGGCCTGGCCGGCAGTTTCGGCATGCTGCTGGCCACCCGCGTGCTGCTGGGCCTGGGCGAGGGCCTGCACTGGCCGATGCAAAGCACCTTCGTGAAAAACTGGTTTCCGCCCAGCGAGCGCGCGCGCGCCAACTCGGCCTGGCTGCTGGGCATCACGGTCGGGCCGATGATCGCCATCCCCCTGATCACCGCCGTGGTGGCGGGCGCGGGCTGGCGCGCCAGCTTTTTCGTGCTGGTGCTGCTGAGCCTGATTCCGCTGACCCTGGTGTGGTTCTTCACCAGCGACGAGCCGCGCGGCAGCCGCTTCGCCAACGCCGCCGAGGTCGAATACATCGAGGCCGGCCTGCGCGCCGAGCAGCAGGCCAGCACGCCGGGCCAGTCCTCGTTCGCCTTCCTGCGCGACATGCGCTACTGGCTGATCGTGGTGGCCTTCCTGTGCTCGGCGGGCATGTTCTGGGGCGTGCTGGCCTGGCTGCCGGCCTACCTGAAGACCGCGCGCGGCTTCTCGTGGGCGCAGATGGGTTCGCTCGCCACGCTGCCCTACGTGGCGGGCGTGGTCACCATCATCATCGCCGGCATCGTGGCCGACCGCATGCAGCGCAACAAGGCCATCCTGCCGGTGATTGCGCTGTTCGGCGCCGCGGCTGGCATCTGGGCCAGCGTGCACGCCGCCGACAACACCACCAGCGCGTTGGCCATGACGGCCGCCATCGCTTCGCTGGGCATCGGCCTGGCAACCTACTGGACCATGATGCAGGCCATCGTCGCCAAGGCCTCCGTCGGCGTGGCCGCCGGCGTGATGAACGGCGTGGCCAGCCTGGGTTCGGCCGGCATCCCGGCCCTGGTGGGTTACCTGATCGCCAGCAACGGCGGCAGCTTCACGGCGGGCCTCAGCTTCCTGGTCGCCCTGGGCGTCGTCGGGGGCCTGTGCATGCTGGTGCTGTTCGTCACCCGGCGCTGAGAACTTTCGCGCCTGGAGACGGCGCGCTGGCACCGTCAGCGCCGTGCGGTTATCGTGCGAGGTTTGAACACGTCCGGATAGCCCGGCGTGCATAACACCCCTTCGCCCGAATCACCCATGACGGAAGACCCCAACACCATCCGCATCGACCGCAGCAACCACCCCGCCGGCGGCTGGGGCGCGGTCAAGAGCACCTTCAAGGTGTTTCGCCTGCAGGAGATCGCCGGCAAGGTCGGCACCGGCCTGCTGCGCACCAACCAGCCCGGCGCCTTCGACTGCCCGGGCTGCGCCTTTCCGGACAAGCCGGGCAAGGCCGTGGTCGACACCTGCGAGCAGGGCCAGAAGGCCGTGGCCTGGGAGATGACGCGCAAGGCACCGGGGCCGGATTTTTTTGCCGGCCATTCGCTGGAACAGCTGCGCGCGCTCAGCGACTACGAGCTGGAATCGCAGGGGCGGCTGACGGTGCCCTTGCTGTACACGACCGAGAGCGGGCACTACACGCCCATCGGCTGGGACCAGGTGTTCGAGATCACGGGCCGCGAGCTGGGCGCGCTGGGACCCGATCAGGCCGCCTTCTACGCCTCAGGACGCAGCAGCAACGAGGCGGCGTTCTTGTGGCAGCTGGTGGCGCGCGCCTGGGGCTGCTCCAACCTGCCGGACTCGTCCAACTTCTGCCACGAGCCCTCGGGCTACGCGCTCAAGGCCGCCATCGGCGTGGGCAAGGGCACCTGCCAGCTGGATGACTTCGAGCGCGCCGACCTGATCCTGGTGATCGGCCAGAACCCGGCCACCAACCACCCGCGCATGATGGCGGCGCTGCACGACGCGGCGCGGCGCGGCGCCAAGGTGGTGGCCATCAACCCGCTGCGCGAGCGCGGCTTCACCAATTTTTCCGACCCCAAGGCGGTGGGCGAGATGCTGACGGGCCGCGGCATGGCGGTGGCGCACCGCATCATCCAGGTGCGCATCGGCGGCGACTTGGCGCTGTTCAAGGGCGTGATGAAGCGCCTGCTGGAGCTGGACGAGCAGGCCCGCGCCAGCGGCGCGCCGCGCCCGATCGACGAGGCCTTCATCGCCCAGCACACCACCGGCTTCGAGGCCGTGGCGGCCGACCTGGCGGCCGAGTCGTGGGACCTGCTGGTGGCCGAGTCGGGCGTGCGGCGCGAGCAGATCGACGAGCTGGCGCAGCTGTACGCCGAGGCGCCGGCCACCATGGCCACCTGGTGCATGGGCCTGACGCACCACGAGCACAGCGTGGCCACCATCCAGACCCTGGCCAACCTGCTGCTGCTGCGCGGCAACATCGGCCGCCCCGGTGCCGGCGCCATGCCGGTGCGCGGCCACAGCAACGTGCAGGGCGACCGCACCATGGGCGCCACCTCGACCATGCCGGCGCGCTGGCTCGACAACCTGACGGGCGAGTTTCCGCAGGCCGCCATCACCCGCCAGGCGGGCCTGGACGCCGCCGGCGTGACCGAGCGCCTGCTGCGCGGCGACCTGGGCGCGCTGCTGAGCCTGGGCGGCAACTTCGCCGTCGCCGGGCCCGACTCCACTCGCGTGCTGGCGGCGCTGTCGGGCTGCCGCTTCACGCTGCACATCGCCACCAAGCTCAACCGCACGCACTGCCATCCGGGGCAGGTCGGCCTGCTGCTGCCCACGCTGGGGCGCACCGACCTGGACCTGCAGCAGGGCCGCCCGCAGGTGGTGAGCGTGGAAGACTCGACCAGCACGGTGCGCAGCTCGCGCGGCATCCAGGCCCCGCTGGCCGCCACCATGATGAGCGAGCCGGCCATCGTCTGCGGCCTGGGTCAGGCGCTGGTGCCGGCCGGCGGCATCGACTGGGCCGCCATGGCCGCCGACTACGGCCAGATCCGCGAGCACATCGAGCGCGTGCAGCGTGGCATCAACGACGACTTCGCCGACTTCAACCGCAAGCTGGCCGAGCGCGGCCGCCTGACGCTGACCAACAGCGCGCGCGAGCGCCAGTGGAAGACCGCCAGCGGCAAGGCCGAGTTCAACGTGCACCCGGTGCCGACGGCGGGCGCGGTGGCACGCGCGCGCCAGCGCCACGGCGAGGCCGTGCTGGCACTGATGACGGTGCGCTCGCACGATCAGTTCAACACCACCGTCTACGGCCCCGACGACCGCTACCGCGGCGTGTTCGGCGGCCGGCGCGTGGTGTTCCTAAGCGCGGCCGACCTGCAGGCGCGTGGCCTGCGCGACGGCCAGCTGGTGGACTTGCACGGCTGCGGCGACGAGGACGAGCACGAGCGCGTGGTGCGCGGCTTCAAGGCCGTGCGCTACGACATCCCCGCCGGCTGCGCGGCGGCGTACTTTCCCGAGGCCACGCCGCTGCTGGCGGCCAGCAACCTGTCGCTGCACACGCGCACGCCGGCGTACAAGGACATTCCGGTGCTGGTGCGCGCGGCGCGACAAGAGCAAGACACCGCCGGGGCCTCGTGATCAACCCCTGCCCCGGCCCTCGGATCCCGTACATTTTTCAAGCCATGACCCCGTCCCGCTCCAGCCCCTTTCAACTCGCCCAGACCCTCAGCAGCCTGGCCTGGCACTCGCCCCTGGTCATCGCCAGCCGCACGCTGCAGCTCACCCAACCGGGCGCCCTGCTGTCGGCCAACGGCCAGGTCGAGTTTTTTCGCATGTTTGCCGAAAAGCAGGCGGCGGCAACCGAGTCGTACTTCGCCATGCTGGCGAGCGCGGTCACGTTGTCGCAGCAACTGTTCTTCGGCGCCTGGTCATCCTGGGCCCGCGGCCAGGCGCCGCAGTGGTCCACCCATGCCATGGCGAGCACGGCCAACAACGCCCTGAGGCCCTTTCAGCGGCGCGCCCGCGCCAATGCGCGCCGGCTGAGCCGATCGCGCAAGCCGGGTTGACGGCGCACCGACCCGCACATCGGCCGCTACGGCAGACCATTGATTAAAATCACCTGTAGCGCCCGTCCATCAAGCGCGGGCAGCTATGTTTTATATAGTTAACGGTTAGCGCGGGAGCATGAGATTCGGATGACGTTTTGCGCATTCTGAAGCGCTGCCCGACTCGGTCAAACGGCGTACCATGGCCTTCGCCCGGCCATTGCCTGCGAGGTGCACCATGACCACCGCCCTTGCCACCGCAGCCCCCCCCGTCTCGCTGATCCGCCTGCACTACCTGTGGTATGTGGCCGCGGCGCTGGCCGTCATGGTGGCGGCCATCGTCATCGGCAACCTGTGGTTCCTCAACTGGGTGCACGTGATGAGCGGCGTGCTGTGGACCGGCATCGACCTGTTCATGGGCTTCGTCATCGGGCCGATCCTGCGGCGCGTGGACGTGCCGGTGCGCAAGGCCATCCTGACGCGGCTGACGCCGGTGACGCTGTTTCTGCTGCCCACGCTGTCCATCATCACCGGCACCGCCGGCTGGTTCCTGGCCGTGCAGATGGGCCTGACACAACTGCCCTGGCCGCAGTTCGGCTGGATCGCGGCGGCGCTGGTGCTGGTGACGCTGATGACCCTCCAGGGCATCGGCTACCTGCTGCCCACCAGCCTGCGCATCTGCCTGGAGCTGCAAAAGGAGCGTCCCGACGGCGCCTGGATCGGCCGCACCATGAGCCGCTTCTACTACGTGGTGGCCAGCCAGGGCGCGATGCAGGTGGCCATCATCGTGGTGATGGCGCGGCTCGTCACAGGCGTATGAGCGCGCCTCGGCGCCCGCGGGCCGACTGCTAAGCTGCCGGCTGCGCAGCCGGCACAGGGCCGGACCAGCGCCCCGACTTTCAGGATCTCGCTCATGATCGACGTTCATTCCTGGCCCACGCCCAACGGCCACAAGGTGCACATCATGCTGGAGGAATGCGGCCTGCCTTACCGCGTGCACCCGGTAGACATCGGCGCGGGCGACCAGTTCAAGCCGGCGTTCTTGGCCATCAGCCCCAACAACAAGATTCCGGCCATCGTCGACTCCGACGGCCCCGATGGACAGCCCATTTCGGTATTCGAGTCGGGCGCCATCCTGCTGTACCTGGCCGGCAAGACGGGCCAATTCTTGCCGCCCGACACGCGCGGCAAATTCGAGGTGCTGCAGTGGCTGATGTTCCAGATGGGCGGCGTCGGCCCCATGCTGGGCCAGGCGCATCACTTTCGCATCTACGCGCCCGAGCCCATCGAGTACGCCGTCCACCGCTACACCAACGAGGCGCGGCGCCTGTACGGCGTGATGGACCGGCAGATCGAGCGCACCGGCGCCTACATCGCCGGCGCCGACTACAGCATCGCCGACATCGCCATCTTTCCGTGGCTGCGCTCGTGGCAAAACCAGGGCATAGCCTGGGCCGACTACCCGGCGCTCAAGGCCTGGTTCGACCGCATCGCGGCACGCCCCGCCGTGCAGCGCGGCGTGCAGGTGCTGGCCGATCGCCGCAAGGCAACCCGCAGCGCCGCCGAAATGGAAGTGCTGTTCGGCGCCACCCAATACCAGCGGCACTGAGCCGCCGCACGGTAGAATGCGCCCCTTGTCGGAGCGTAGCGCAGCCTGGTAGCGCATCTGGTTTGGGACCAGAGGGTCGCGAGTTCGAATCCCGCCGCTCCGACCATCGAACACACAGGCCCGCATCCGTCGGGCCTGTTTTCGTTGAACCTGGAAACCGCAGTTGGATGCGCTTGCCAGTGCCGCTATCGGCGGGCCAGGCAAGACGCGAGGACGCGGCAGGCTCAGGCCTGCAAGGACGAGCAACGCCGCATGGCACACCGAGAGTGGTGCTGGCGAGTGCATAGCGCGGCCCCGCAACCGATGCGTGCGATCGAAGCAGCCAAGTTCGCTGTCCGTTCCGGTTTATCGGAGAATGAAAGCGATCAACTGCGGTTTCCAGGTTTTTCTGCCCGTAGCTCAACTGGATAGAGCAGCTGCCTTCTAAGCAGCAGGTCGGGGGTTCGAGTCCCTCCGGGCAGGCCACGTCGGCTAAAATGCGCGGTTCTCCCAACCCATCCCTTCGGAGAATTCGCGCGCCCAAGATCTGCGGATGCCAAGCGCTTTTTCCTGCCCCTTCATAGGGGGAGTCTCTAGGTCGGAACTCGATGTCTGATTTAAGTCTTCAACACCAGCAGGCGGCAACTCAACTTCCCGTCCATTCCTATTTCGATCCGGCGCTGTTCGCGCGTGAAAAGAAGCTGCTCTTCGATGGCGGCCCCCGCTACGTCGGGCATGCGCTGGCGGTGCCCCACCCGGGCGACTACAGCACCCTCAGGCAAGAGCAGGACGGCCGCGCGCTGGTTCGCAACGCGCAGGGCCAGGTCGAGCTGATCTCCAACTGCTGCCGCCACCGACAGGCCATCATGCTGGGTGGGCGCGGCAACCTGCAGGGCCAGGGCAAGGGCCACGCGGGTGGCAACATCGTGTGCCCCATCCACCGCTGGACGTATGCGCCCGGCGGCGAGCTGCTGGGCGCGCCGCACTTCGCGCACGATCCGGGCCTCGACCTGAACAACTACGCGCTGCGCGAGTGGAACGGCCTCTTGTTCGAGGACAACGGCCGCGACATCGGCGCCGACCTGGCCGGCATGAAGGTGGCCGCCGAGCTCTCGTTCGACGGCTACGCGCTGGACCACGTCGAGCTGCACGAGTGCAACTACAACTGGAAGACCTTCATCGAGGTCTATCTGGAGGACTACCACGTCGGGCCCTTTCACCCCGGCCTGGGCAACTTCGTGTCCTGCGAAGACCTGAGCTGGCAGTTCGGCCGCGACTACTCGGTGCAGACCGTGGGCGTGGCACCCAGCTTCGGCCGGCCGGGCAGCGACGCCTACAAGCTGTGGCACGAGGTGCTGCTGCGCTACCAGGGCGGCGCGCTGCCCACGCGCGGCGCCATCTGGCTGACGTATTACCCGCACATCATGGTCGAGTGGTATCCGCACGTGCTGACGGTGTCGACGCTGCACCCGATCGGCCCCGAGAAGACGCTCAACATGGTCGAGTTCTTCTACCCCGAGGAGATCGCCTGCTTCGAGCGCGAGTTCGTCGAGGCGCAGCGCGCCGCCTACATGGAAACCGCGGTCGAGGACGACGAGATCGGCGAGCGCATGGATGCCGGCCGCAAGGCCCTGATGCGGCGCGGCGACAACGAGGTGGGCCCCTACCAAAGCCCGATGGAAGACGGCATGCAGCACTTTCATGAGTGGTACCGGCGTGCCATGGGCCTCGTCACCACCACCTGACGAATTCAGAAACAACATCAAACCGCGCCTGCCCCGCATTGCATGAGCGCCCAAGAGCCCCGCGGCCGCGGAGCAGGCCATGCCAGCAATCGCCGTGGCCGGGGTCTCCCCGGCCACGGGCGATGCCCCCTTGAGAGGGGATGCCGAAACATCGCGCAGCGAGTGGAGCAACGGGGGTAGTCCGTCTCATCATGCAAGCCGCCTGGATGGTCGCCGCCTCGCTGTTCTTCGCCGGCATGGGCGCGTGCATCAAGTTCGCCTCCGACACCTACACGCCGCTGGAGGTGGTGTTCTATCGCGGCCTCATCAGCGTGCTCGTCGTCGGCGTGCTGGCGCGCTCGCGCGGCGTCAGCCTGCGCACCCACGTGCCCATGATGCACGTGTGGCGCAACGTGGTGGGCGTGGCCTCGCTGCTGGCCTGGTTCTACGCCATCGCGCACCTGCCGCTGTCCACCGCCATCACGCTCAACTACATGAGCGGCATCTGGATCGCCGCCTTCGTCATCGGCGGCACGCTGGCGCTGGGCAAGCTGGCCGACGTGCGCCGCCAGGGCCCGTTGATCGGGACGGTGATGCTGGGCTTTGGCGGCGTGGTGCTGCTGCTGCGCCCCACGCTGGACCAGAACCAGCTGTTCGCCGGCCTGGTCGGCCTGCTGGGCAGCCTGATGGCGGCGCTGGCCTACATGCAGGTGGCCGCGCTGGGCCGCGTGGGCGAACCCGAGACGCGCACGGTGTTTTATTTCTCGCTGGCCGCGCTGGTGGCCGGCGCCGGCGGCATGCTGGTCTTCGGCGCGCACAGCCTGGCCACGCCGCAGGCGCTGTGGCTGCTGCCCATGGGCCTGCTGGGCGCCCTGGGCCAGTTGTGCATGACGCGCGCCTACACCCACGGCTCGACCATCGTGGTGGCCAACCTGCAATACTCGGGCATCGTGTTCGGCGCGCTGCTGGGCATGACGCTGTTCGGCGACCACATCCCGCCGCTGGGCTGGCTGGGCATGGCGCTGATCATCGCCTGCGGCATGGCCGCCACCGTGCTGCGCGCCCGCGCCCTGCCCCAACTGCCCGCCGAGGAGTTCTGATGTTCACCCACCTGATTTCGGTCGATCAACTCCAGGCCTTGCAGGCCAGCGGCGCGCCGCTGATGGTGTTCGACTGCAGCTTCGACCTGGCCGACCCGGCCAAGGCCGACGCGATGTTTGCCCAGCAGCACATCGCCGGCAGCGTGCAGGCCCATCTGGACCGCGACCTGAGCGCGCACGCGCCGCAAGACGCCGCCAACGGCGGCCGTCACCCGCTACCCAAACGAGAGCTGTTCGCGCAGACCCTGCGCCGACTGGGCTTTGAAAACATCATGCAGGCCGTGGTGGTCGACCGCAACGGCGCCAACTACTGCGGGCGCCTGTGGTGGATGCTGAAATGGGCCGGCCACGAGGCCGTGGCCGTGCTCGACGGCGGCCTGCAAGCCTGGCTGGCCGCCGGCGGCGCCACCGCCAGCGGGCCGGCGCCGGCGCGCGCGCCGGGCCACTTCGAGCTCAAGCCCGAGTTGCGCCACTGGGTCGGCACGCAAGAGGTCGCCCAGCACCTGGGCCAGCCCACGCAAACGCTGATCGACGCGCGCGGCGCGCCACGCTACCGCGGTGAGGTCGAGCCGCTGGACCCGATTGCCGGCCACATCCCCGGCGCGCTCAACCGCCCCTTCGGCGACAACCTGGGGCCCGACGGGCGCTTCAAGTCGCCCGCGCAGCTCAAGACCGAGTTCGACGCCCTGCTGGCCGGGCGCGACGCCGCCGGCGTGGTGCACCACTGCGGCAGCGGCGTCAGCACCGTGCCCAACATCATCGCGATGGAGCTGGCCGGCTACCCGCCGGTGGCGCTGTACGCCGGCAGCTGGAGCGAATGGAGCCGCACGCCGGGCTTGCCGGTGGCCAAGGGCTGAAACCGGGTCGGACGAGCATGACGCTGGACGACTTCCTCGCCCGCATTCCCAAGGTGGAGTTGCACTGCCACCTGTTGGGCACCGTGCGCCGCGGCACCTTCACCGACCTGGTGCGGCGCGCCCAGGCGCCCATCAGCGACGAAGACATCGCCGCCTTCTACACCCGCGGCGAAAAGCCCGTGGGCGTGCTGCGCGTGCTGAGGGCGCTGGATGCCTGGCTGCTGCGCACGCCCGACGACTTTCACCGCCTGACCTACGAATACCTGCAGGACGCCGCAGCGCACCAAGTGCGCCACGCCGAGTTCTTCTGGAACCCCACCGGCACCGCGCAACTAGGCGGCCTGTCCTATGCCCAGGCGCTGGCCGGCATTCGCCGTGCCATCGCGGACGCGCGAGCCGACTTCGGCATCAGCGGCCGCCTTATCGCCGCCATCGACCGCGAGGCCGCGCCCGAGGCCGCGCTGGAAATGGTGCAATGGGTGATCGCCCAGCCTTGCGAGGAGGTGGTGGGCATCGGCATCGACTACCGCGAAAACGACCGCCCGCCCGAGCTGTTTGCCGCCGCCTACCGCACCGCGCGCCAGGCCGGCCTGAAAACCACCGCGCACGCTGGCGAATTCGGCATGCCCTGGACCAACGTGCGCACCGCGGTGGAGCTGCTCAAGGTCGATCGCATCGACCACGGCTACACGGTGGTGGATGCGCCCGACTTCGCGCGCCAGTGCGCCGACGCCGGCATCGTCTTCACCGTGGTGCCCACCAACTCCTACTACCTGCGCACGCTGGCGCCCGAGCGCTGGGCGCTCGACCACCCCATCCGCCGCATGCCCGCCTTGGGCCTGCGCGTGCACCCCAACACCGACGACCCGACACTGCACCACGTCACACCCACCGGCGCCTGGCGCATGATGACGCGCGATTTCGGTTTCGGGCTGGATGACTTGCGCGCCTTTACCGACAACGGCCTGCGGGCGGCCTGGATCGACGCGGACACGCGCCGCGCTTGGCAGCGCGAGCACTTGGCCGAGTTCGATGCACTGCGCGCCCACCTCGATGCAGCCAGTCCCTGATTCAAGACCCACGGCCCACCCGGCCATTCGAGCCATCATGAACAAACGCCTCTTCCTCGCCAGTGCCGTGCTGCTGGCCGCCCCCACCGTCTTCGCACAGGCGGCCTGGCCGACGGCCAAGCCCATCAGCATCATCGTGCCCTTTGGCGCCGGCGGCAGCGTGGATGCCACGGCGCGCCTGCTGGCCGACAAGCTGGGCGAGCGCCTGAAGCAGTCCGTGGTGGTGGACAACGTCTCCGGCGCTGGCGGCGTCATCGGCCTGACCAAGGCCGCGCAGGCCGCGCCCGACGGCTACACGCTGGTGATGGGCGCCGACAGCCCGGTGGCCATCGCCCCCTACGCCAACCCCAAAGCCGTGCGCTACGACGTGGCGCGCGATCTGGCGCCCATCGGCCTGGTCAACACCGCGCCCATGGTGCTGGTGGCGCGCAAGGACCTTCCGGCGGGCAACCTCGCCGAATTGGTGCAACTGGCCAAAAAGGAACCTGGCAAGCTCAGTTACGCCACTTCGGGTGTGGGCACCGTGCTGCATCTGGCGATGGAGTTGATCAAGCAGCAGGGCCAGTTCTTTGCCACCCACGTGCCCTACCGCGGCGGCGCGCAGATTGCCACCGACGTGATCGGCGGCCAGGTGGACCTGGCCATGCTGGTCAGCGTGTCGGCCGCACCCTTCGTGCAGAGCGGCAAGCTCAAGGCCATCGCCGTGACCGGCGCCAAGCGCCTGGACATCCTGCCGAATGTGCCCACCGTGGCCGAAACACCCGGCTTCAAGGGTTATGACGTGGTCGCCTGGACGGGCCTGTTCGCCCCCGCCAAAACCCCGACGCCGGTGATCGAGCAGCTCAACCACGAACTGAACGCCGTGCTGTCTCTGCCCGAGGTACGCGCCACCTTGCAAAAGCAGGGCGCCGTTGCCGGCAGCGGCAGCGCGCAGGACTTTGGGCGCTTCGGGAAAGCCGAGCAGCAGCGCTATGAAAAGGCGGTGAAGACCGCCGGCATCAAGGAATAGCACAGGCGGCCGCGGCGGCGACCACGGTCGCCGTCAATGCGCATGCTCCGGCCCCGCCAGGCCGACGGCAATCACCAGCCCCATGCCGACCAGCAGCCACAGAATCTGCGCCGCCGTCTGGCGCGCGTTCAGGCGCTTTTGCAACTGCGGAATCAAGTCGGCCAGCGCCACGTAGATGAAGCTGCTGGCCGCCAGCATCAGCAAATAGGGCAGCAGCCCGTTCAGGCTTTCGATCAGCGCCCAGCCGGCCAGCCCGCCCAGCGCGGTCACCGCGCCGGCCAGCGACACCTTGACCAGCGCCGTGCGCCACCGGCGCCGGCTGCCCTGGTGCAGCACGGCCAGATCGCCCATGTGGTGCGGCACCTCGTGCACCAGCACCGCCAGCGTGGCGGCCCAGCCCAGCGCGGGGCTGGCCAGGAAGGCCGAGGCGATCAGCACGCCGTCGCCGAAGCAGTGCACGGCGTCGCCCGTCAGCACGGCCCAGCCGCCACCGCCTTGCGGCGCGGCGTGGGTGTGCCCGGCACGGTCGTGGCGATGGGCGTCGGCCTGCGCATGGGCGTGGGCGTGCTCGTGCATCACGTCGGCGTCGACCATGGCCTCGTCCAGCGTCGGCAGGCTGGGGTGGTGCTCATGACCGTGGTGCCACAGCTCGGCCTTGTCGAGCAAGAAGAAAAACAGCAGGCCGGCCAGCAGCGTGGCCGACAGCACGTGCACCTCCACCCCGCTCTCGAAGCCCTCGGGCAGCAGCCGGATGAAGGCCGTGGCCAGCAGCGCGCCGGCCGCCAGGCTGAGCATGTGCTGGGTGTAGCGCGCCAGCACGCCGAAGGACAGGGTGGCGGCGATCCACACGCTGCCCACGCCGGCGATCAGGGTGCCGGTCAGGATTGAAATCAAATTCATAGCTGCTCGCGCTTGTCTGGCAAGGGCCAGATTCATAAAACATCAAAAAAGCCGCCTCGCGGGCGGCTTGCGTCCAACCAGCGTACCCGACTTGTCAAGCCACCCCGTGCGCCTTGAACCAGGCCAGCGCGCGCTTGTAGCCATCCTCGGCCGCGTCCTTGCGGTAGCTGGGACGGTAGTCGGCATGAAAGGCGTGCGGCGCATCGGGGTAGACCACGAACTCGCAGGCCTTGGCGGCGGCATTGCCCTTGGCGGCGGCCTCGGCCAAGGCTTTTTTCATCGTATCAATCGTGTCAAGCGGAATGCCGGTGTCGGCGCCGCCGTACAGGCCCAGCACTGGCGCCTTCAGCTGCGCCGCGCCGTCCAGCGGGTTGGTGGGCGCCAGCGGCGTGGGCTGGCCCACCAGCCGCCCGTACCAGGCCACGGCGGCCTTCAGCTTCGGGTTGTGCTCGGCATACAGCCACACCTGGCGCCCGCCCCAGCAAAAGCCGGTCACGCCCAGCTTGTCGGTGTTGCCGCCGTTGGCCGCCGCCCAGGCCACGGTGGCGTCCAGATCGCCCATCACCTGCGCGTCGGGCACCTTGGCGATCACCTCGCTCATCAGCTTGGACAGCTCGCCATAGCTTTGCGCGTCGCCCTGGCGCACGAACAGCTCGGGCGCGATGGCCAGATAGCCCGCATGCGCGAAGCGGCGCGCGACGTCGGCGATGTACTCGTGCACGCCGAAGATCTCCGACAGCACCAGCACCACCGGCAGGCCGGTCTTGCCCGCCGGCTGGGCGCGAAACGCCGGCATCTTGAAGCCGGCCACGTCGATCGTCACCTCGCCGGTGGTCAGGCCGTCCGACGAGGTCTTGATGGCCGACTGCGCCAGCGCCGGCAGCGTGGCCGCCGCATAGCCCACGCCCAGCGCCAGCCCCAGCGCCTGGCGGCGCGAGGGCACGCCGCGCTCGGGCGCCACATCCAGCAGCGCACGGGTATCGGTCAGGTGATCGGTCTTCAGCATCTTCAGGGGCCTCCTGGGCGGTTGGTTGAGGGGGTCGATGACGGGCCAATAACGAGCAAGTGGCCAGCTATAATCGTAGACTTTACGAGAAAAGCCGGCTTAGCTCAGTTGGTAGAGCAACGCACTCGTAACGCGTAGGTCGCCAGTTCGATTCCGGCAGCCGGCACCAGTTCAAGGTCTCACGAAGTCCAAGAACCTCCCGAAACCCGCATGCTTCCTAGCAATGCGGGTTTTTTCTTGTCTGCCGTAATCGCAGGATGTAGCATTGAAGCGCGCATTTTTGACGGTATTTTTGACGGTAGTTTTTTGCCTTCACCGATTTCGGTCCAAAAAATACCGTCAACGGGAGACGCAATGGCACTCACAGACACCTTCATCCGGCAGGTCAAGCACCGCGGCAGGCAGGCCGGCGACAAGCACGCCGACGGCGCCGGCCTGTACCTGCTGGTGACGGCCAGCGGCAAATACTGGCGCCTGGACTACCGCCACGCCGGCAAGCGCCGCACCATGGCCCTGGGCGTCTATCCCAAGGTCACCCTCGCCAAGGCCCGCAAACGCCGCGAGGAGGCCCGCGAGTTGCTGGCCGATGGCGTAGACCCCGCCGAGGAGAAACGCGCCCGCAAGGCCGCCGATGCGGCCGCCGTGGACAGCATCGTCGAGGCCGTCGGCCTGGACTGGCTGGCAACGCACCGCAGCGCATGGAGTCAGGCGCACTTCACCCGCGAGGAGCGCAACCTCAAGAAGGACGTGTTCCCCTACCTTGGCAAGCGCCGCATCGGCGATATCGAGCCGCCCGAGTTGCTGCAGGTGATCCGCAAGGTCGAGGCCCGTGGCGCCCTCGACGTGGCGCACCGCGTGCTGATTACCGCGCGGGGCGTTTGGCAACACGCCGTCGCCCACGGCCACGCCACGCGCGACGTCACGCAGGACATCAAGAAGGCCCTCAGGCCGCACATCAAGCGCAACCTGCCCGCCATCGTCGAACCGATCGCCTTTGGCGAGCTGCTGCGCGCGAGTGACGCCTATCAGGGCGGGCCGGTGGTGCGCGCCGCGCTGGCGCTGGCCCCGCTGCTGTTCCAACGTCCCGGCAACCTGCGCACGATGCGATGGGCCGACCTGGACCTGGACGGCGCGCGCTGGTCCATCCCCAGCGAGGACATGAAGCGCACCCTGACGCAAAAGATCAACGGGCAGGCCCACATCGTCCCGCTGCCGCGCCAGGCCGTCGCCATCCTGCGCGAGCTGCAGCCCCTGACCGGCGCGCGTGAATACGTGTTCCCCGGCTTTCGTGATCCGACCGCGCCCATGAGCGAGGCCGGCATCAGCGCCGCCTTGCACGCCATGGGCTACAAGGGCCGCCATTCGTGGCACGGCTACCGCGCCAGCGGGCGCACGATGCTGCGCGAGGTGCTGGGCTATGACGCCGACGTGATCGAAACCCAGTTGGCGCACAAGGGCCAGGTCACGCACGGCGGCGCCTACGACCGCGCCCAGTTCATCGATGAACGCGTCGGCATGTTGCAGTCGTGGGCGGACTACCTGGACAAGCTGCGCATGGGGGCGGACGTGATCCAGTTGCGGCATGGGTGAGGCGCGGGTGATGACAAAGAGGAAGCCAGATTTTGAAGGGGAGCGCCGCGTGGCAATCTGGTACGGCGCGGGGAACCTAAACGAACATGAGCGGGTCGCCTGTTCCAACCATGTGCCGGCGAGCTGGTTCAAAGACGCTACGCGCAATCGTCGCGGACAGACAGATGCCGAACGGCTGCTGATCGGTGTTGACCACGCGATCGGATATTTCGATACCCAAGGTGGCCGTGTCTCAGTTGCGGGTAACGCTCTCGCGTCCGATGTTCAGACGATCGTCAGCGCGGCCCAGCGACTGCTGCTTGCAATTCAGACTGCCGACAAAGCCGCGCGCGTTGCAATCGATTTACACGCTTCAGCCAGTATCCCGCCCGACCCCGATCAGCTTCAATTGAGTGACGCCGGCTTGATGGCGGTGCACCCGTTCCAAGCGTTGCGGCACATGGGGCACTTGGATGTCGCGTACGTCGTCCTTGAGGCGGGAATTTTTGAGGATTGCTCAAGCTCGTTCTTGGCTGCGCTATGGGACGTTACATCAGACGTCGTGAACCTTGGGCAGCAAGTGATCGCGAGCACTAACAAAGGGCCGCAGGTTCGCCCTGATCGCTTGACTGCTGAAGCGATGGCCAAATCCATTGTTGCACATGCATCCTCGGAGCTTGGCCGACCACTGCCTGTTTCACCATGGATTGCGGAGCTGATCGGCGAGGCCGCATCATTTCGCGGCGTAACCATCGGCAAGCAGGTGGCATTGCGCGCAGTGCGCACCTATGCCAGTCGCCACAAGGATCAATCGAGGCGACTGGCATAGCGTCCGCGTGCGCTTGACGTTGAAATCCCTACGTCCCGCAACAAAGCGGGACGAAAGGGGTTCAATTGATTCAATCCAACACTTCAAGCCGCCCCCGGCAAGCTGCTGAGCTGCTGGGCATCAGCCGCGCGACCCTGTGGCGCTGGGCCGCAACCCGCCATGATTTCCCACGCGCCCGGCGCCTGTCGGCACGCTGCACGGTTTTCGACACCGGCGAAATCCTGGCTTGGCGCGACGCCCAGGCCCGGACCATCAAGGTGGAGGGCTGAGCGATGGCCGACCCGCAAATCCTCACCCGTCGCGCGCCGCCTGCCGACTACAAATCCACGGCCGCCACGCTCTACGCCTTGAGCGCCGACGCGCTGAGTGCAATCGAGATGCTCGCCAACCTGGCGTTGAGAGAAATCGACCACGGCCCCGGCCGGATGGATGGCGCCCTGATCGTCCGCGCGCTTACCGAAATCGTTTACCGGGCGTCCGACGCGGAAAACGGTGTCAGCTACGCCGCCGAGTGCGCCGGCCTTGCGTCCGCTGGCGACCACCTGCGCCACCTGACGCGCGCCGCCGCCCTTGAGGGCCGCACCTGGCCGCCGGAGGGCAGCGCGAAATGAAATCCTCAAACGATAAGGCCGCTGGGGTGGTGCAAACACCCGCAGCGGCCAAAAAGATTCTCAAACCCGAATCAGGCCCAAGTGTAGCAATCCGCCCCACTCGACGCAACCCGGCGCGCTCGCTGCTGGGTATCGCCAGCAAGCCCCTTGTCCGCGCCGCCTGGACGTCGCTTGCTGATCGCTTCGAGCCCGACCGCCCGCTGCGCAAGGGGCGCATCGCGCTGGATGGCCGCAGCTACGACTTCGAGCTGCGCGTCGACCTGTCCATTCTGGTTCTTGACCCGGCCGACGGCGCCATCGTGGCCGAATCGCCGCCGCTGATCGTGCGGGAGGTGACGCGATGAGCAGCATGATCGATGCCATGCGCCTGGCCGGCCTGGCGCCGCACAAGGAGCTGATCCTGACCGCCGATGGCCGCCTGCGCCGCTACCGCGTGGAGGGCGACAAGCCCGGCAGTGCCAACGGCTGGGCCGTGCTGCACGAAGGCGCCATCCAGTCCGGCGCCTTCGGCTCTTGGAAGACCGGCGCCGTGCACACCTGGCGCCAGAACAGTGACCGTCGTCTGAGCGCGGCCGAACGCCAGGCGCTGCGCCAGCAACAAGCCGCCGCACAGCAGGCGCGCGCCGCTGAACAGCGCCAGGTGCAGGCGCAGGCCGCCCAGCGTGCCGAACGGCTGTGGCAGCGCGCCCGGCCGGCGACGGATGCACATCCTTACCTGGCAAAAAAGCGCGTGCGCGCCATCGGCCTGCGCCAGTTGCGCGACATGCTGATGGTGCCGGCGCGCGACACGTCCGGGCGGCTGTCGACGCTGCAATTCATCGGCCCGGATGGCACCAAGCGATTCCTGACGGGCGGGCGCATTCAGGGCTGTTACTGCGCCATGGGCCGGCCGTCCGACTGCTTGCTGGTGTGCGAGGGCTACGCCACGGGCGCCACCATCTTTGCGGCCACCGGCCAGGCCGTTGCCGTGTGCTTCAACTGCGGCAACATGCTGCCGGTTGCGCAGGCGCTGCGGCGCAAGTTCCCCGCGCTGCGCCTGATCGTCTGCGCCGACAACGACGCCGGCACGCCCGGCAATCCTGGCCTGACCCATGCACGCGCCGCCGCGCGCGCCGTGGGCGGCGAGGTGGTGGCGCCCGACTTTGCGGGGGTGCCGGCATGAGCGCGCAGCCGAGCGATTTCAACGACCTGGCCGCCGCGCGCGGACTGGCCGCCGTGCGCCAGCAGATCGAGCCCGCCGTCCAAGGCGTGACCGATTGGCCGGTGCCCATCGTGTCCGCCGCCCTGCCGCCCGCCATTGGTGCCGACCTGCTGCCGGCCTGGCTGGGCCGCTACGTGGCCGCCCTGGCCGCCAGCACGCAGACGCCGGTCACCATGAGCGCGCTGTTTGCGCTGTCGGTGGTGAGCGCCTGCGCGCAACGCCGCTACGTGGTGGCGCCGCTGGGGGTTGATGCCGGCTACACCGAACCGGCGACGTTTTGGTCGCTGTCCGTGGCCGCCAGCGGCAGCCGCAAGAGCGCCATCGTCGACCCCCTCACCCGGCCGCTGGCCGCATGGGAAAAGCGCGCCAGCGACCGCATGCGGCGCGAGATCAACACCAACGCCTCCCGGCGCATCGTGGCCGAATCCGTCATCAAGCGCCTGCAGGGGCAGGCCGGCAAGACTGACGATCCGCAAGAGCGCGAGCGCCTGCGCCAGCAGATCGAGGACGAGCAAAACGCCATGCCCGAGCCGCTGTTCGCGCCGCGCGTGTTCCTTGATGACAGCACCGTCGAGCGGCTGCAGGGCGTGCTGTCCGAGCAGGGCGGGCGCGTGGCCGTGTTGTCCGACGAGGGTGGACTGTTCAACACCATCGCCGGCTCCTACGGCGGGGGCGCCGGCCCGGCGTTGGATGTGCTGCTGAAAGGTCACCACGGCGGGTCGGTGCGTGTGGAGCGCGCCACCCGTACCGCCTACGTCGACCGGGCCGCGCTGGTGCTGGGCTTGATGCTGCAGCCCGACCTGTTGAACGACGCGGCCGGCAGCAACCGCTTTCGCGCCAGCGGCTTGATGGCCCGCTTCGCCTACGCCATCCCCGGCCAGGTGGTGGGCGGGCGCGACGTGCGGGCGTACACGGCCATCCCGGCCGACCTGCAAAAAGAGTACGAGCACGAGGTCGACGCGCTGCTGGGCGATCCGATGGAAGGTCCACACCTGCCGCCGCGCATGCTGCCGCTGGCCGACGATGCGCGCGAGGCTTGGCTGGACTACGCGCAGGAGATCGAGCACGCCCTGGCGCCCGATGGCGAGCTGGCCGCGATTGCCGACTGGGGCGCCAAGCTGGCCGGCCTGGCCGCGCGCATCGCGCTGCTGTTCGAGCTGGTCACCAGCGGGCCAGGTGCCGAGCTGGTGTGCGCCGACAGCACCCAGCGCGCCATCGCCTTGTGCCGCCTGCTGGTGCCGCACGCGAAGGCGGCCTTCCGCCTGCTGGCTGCCGACGAAGCCGACCGCGACGCCGATGCCGTGCTGGCGTGGGCGGTGCGCACGGGCCTGCGCGACGAGTTCAAGCAGTCCGAGGTTCACCTCGCCCTGCGCAGCCGCTTCACCAAGAAGGAGCGCCTGATCGCTGCGCTGCAGCGGCTGCAGGCCAATGGCGCGCTGCGCCATGAGCAGCGTAAGAACCAAGGGGCGCGTCCGTCCGACGTGTGGCACATCAACCCGCGCCTGTTCCTGCAGTGAATCACGTTTCTCCATATAGAGGAATAAATGAATTCATCTTTATCTACATACACATACGCATGCACGCGGCTGGGAGGCATGAAAAACGTGAAAAACGTGAAGAAGCCAAAGCCGCTCAGGTCTTTCACGTTCTTCATGTTTTTCACCCTGTCGGGGCGCACGCATGCATGTGGACCACGGGGCGTCAGGCTGGCAGCCAGCGGGCGCGCGGGTCCTCCCCAGCCCTCCCCATCGAGGGTAATCGCGACGCGCGATCTCTCGCTAGTGGGTGCGCTTTCCAATAGCTTGACAGTGCCCTTGACACCATGACATTGTTTGACTTCGACCCCACCGAAGTCGCCGCCATCGCGCAGGCCCAGGAGCGCGACAAAGACCAGGCCGGCCACGCTCGCGCCCGAGCTGGTGGGAAAGGCGGAGGACGTCATCGCATCAACCATCGCGCAATTTGTGGAAAACACACTGCGCACGACCTCCCAACACCTTCAAAAGATTTCCACCATGGAGGCTGCCCGATGAGCTTTGACCACCTGAGCCTTGGCTCCGCCGGGACGAGGTTCTGGTGGTGGAGGTCAAACCGTGACCGTTGATCCGCTACTGCTGCTGGCATGCGCCGCCAGAGGTGAAGCAGTGACGATGCCCGCCGACCTGGCCGCCACGCTGCTGCAGGCCAACCCCGCCGACCTACCTGCTCTGCTGGGCCTGGACCGCGCAAGCCGCACGCGCCGGCGCAACGCAGCCTTGGGGCGTGCGGCCGAGCTGCTGTCTGGCGACGGTTGCGGCGCATGGATTACTGCCGGGCGCCTGGCAGCCGCGATCGAGCGGTTCGAGCGCGCCCTATGGCCGGCGCTGCTGGGCGGCGCGCGACTGGAGCTGTCGGAGATCGAGCAAGCCCTGTACGAGGCTTTTTTGACTGGTGCAACGCCGGTTACCTGCCAGCGCCGCCTGTTCGAGCTGCTGCGCGCCGACTGACCAAAGAGCCGCCCCGCGTCAGTGCAATGGCCGTGATCATCGCAACATGGCCCAGCAAAACACCCCCCAAACCATCGTCGGTATCGAGCCCGACGGCCCGTTCGTTCGCCTGGCGCTGCGCGCTGGCGACACCGAACTGATTGCCACCCTGGACCCGCGCCGCACCGCGCTGCTGGCCGCACGCCTGAGCTACGCCATCGGCGAGGCCATCCTGGCCGCCGAACAAATTGGTAAGGCGCTCGCTGGCGCCCAGGCCGACACCCTGCTCTACCACCGTCGCCACGACGTCGAGAACCTCGCCGCGCCAGCCATCGACGCCGCTGCCGCGCTGGAATTGGCCGGTGCCGTGCTCAGCCGCGCCGCTGCGCATGACAACCGCCAAACGGGGGCGCGCTGATGCTGACCCGTCAAATCGAGCTGCGCGCCGACGCTGCCGGCGATGTCGAGGCAATCCCCTGCACCATCGCCACCAATGCGCCCGTGCCGCGATCCATGGGTGCCGAAATCCTCGATTGCACGCCCGCCGGTGTAGACCTCACGCGCGCGCCGTTGCCGCTGTTGATCGCCCATGATGCCGGTAGCCTGGCCGTGGGTCACGTTGACGCATTGGCAGCCGACGGCAACCGCGTGACCGGCCGGGCGCGCTTCGCCACCTCGCCCGAGGCTCAGCAGATTTTGGCCGACGTGAAAGCCGGCATTCACCGATCGCTCAGCGTCGGCTATCAGCACATCGGCGAGGGCGTGCCCACCGACGCCGGCACCGTGTACCGCTGGCAGCCGCATGAAGTCTCCATCGTCCCCGTTCCCGCCGACGTCGCCGCCGGTTTTTTCCGCTCATTGCACGACACGAACATGAACACCACCGCGCCCGCCACCACCGCACCCGCCACCACCGCGCCCGCCATCAACCGCGCCGGACTGCAAGCCGAGATCATGGAGCTGGGCAAGCGCCACGGCCTGACCGACTTTGCGCGCGGCCTGGCGCAAAGCGCCACCGACATCGGCGCGGCCCGAACCGCCATCGCGAACGAGCTAGGCGCCCGTGACCTGGCCGCAGGCGGTCACATCAACGTGAGCCCGATGGACTACTCCGGTGGGCGCAACGAGCGCGAAGTCCTGATTGCTAGCCTGGCGCACCGCATGGGCGCGCGCCAGAAGGATCAGCCCATCCTGCGCGGCCTCGACGCCGTGGGCCTGGCGCTGCGCTCGCTGGAGCTGGCTGGCGAGCGTGTCTACTCCGACATGAGCCGCACGCAGATCATTGAGCGCGCCATGCACGGCACGGGCGACTTCCCGAACCTGCTGGGCGCTGCGGCTGGCCGTGTGCTTCATGATGCCTACGCCGCCGCGCCGGCCGCGCTGAAAGCGGTTGCACGCGAAACCCTGCTGCCCGACTTTCGCGACCGCACTGCGGTTCGCTTGGGCAGCGCGCCGTCGCTGGAGAAGGTCAACGAGCACGGCGAGTTCCACTACGGCACCATCGAAGAGGGCGCCGCCGTCTGGCGCCTGGCGACCTACGGCCGCATTTTCTCCATCACGCGCCAAGCCCTGGTCAATGACGATCTGGGCGCCTTCGGCGACCTGGTGCGCATGTTTGCCGAGGCCGCTGCGCGCCGTGAGGCCGACGAGCTGGTCAAGGCCCTGACGAGCCCCGGTCAGGTCGACGGCGCCGCCCTGTTCAGCAGCGCGCGCAGCACGCAGACCGCGCGCAAGCTGACGCTGGCCGGACTGGGCGTTGCCGTGCAGGCGCTGCGCAGTCAAAAGCATTTCGGCGAGCTGGTCGCCCAAGAGCCCGGCGCCATCGTGGTGCCCGCCGCGCTGGAAATGACCGCGCGCCAATTGGTGGCCAGCATCAGCGCCACCAAGACCAGCGACGTGCAGCCCTTCGGCCCGCTGGGCGTGGTGGTCGAGCCGCGCCTGACCGATGCCGATGGATGGTATTTGGTGGCCGTCAATCAGCGCGCCCTCGAATACGGCTACCTGGACGGCGAGGCCGGCCCGCAGATCAGCCAGCGCGAGGGCTTCGAGGTCGACGGCCTGGAGGTCAAGGCCCGCCTGGACTTCGGTTGCGGCTGGGTCTCGCCCGTTGGCTGGGTGCAGAACACCGGCGCCACTGGCGACGTATAACGAACACCGCGTTTCGGCGGTTACCGCGCCCGCTTGTCTGGCATTGCAAGCGGCACGCCTCCCCTGCGGACGTACCCACCGGCGGCGAGGGAAGGCACCTACACCACAAGCCCGGCCGCGTGCCGGGCTTTTCTTTGCGGCATGGACGCAGCCGACTGGTGGTCGCATCCGCGCCACAAGATGGGTCACGCGACGATTTGTCGGTATTTTTGACGGTATGTCAGGATGACGATTGGTGAAAACCTAGCATCCATGCGGTCTACACAGTGATATTCGATTCCGGCAGCCGCACCAGTTCAAGGTCTCACGAAGTCCAAGAACCTCCCGAAACCCGCATGCAGCCTAGCATCGCGGGTTTTTTTGTTATCCCCGTTAGTCCCGATTGATACCATGACATACCAGCAAATTGATGGCACTTTTGTTGGTATGGAGCCAAACCAGCCAAATCGGATACCAACACGGGAGCACGGATGCCTGAACTTGGCATTGCGTGTCTGTTGTCAGCAGTCGCAGATGTGCAAGCCAAAAGACAACGAAACATGACCACCTTCCACCCACGCGCCGACGATAACGGCAAGCACCGTCAAATCCTGAAACCGAGCCAACCCACCGATCTGGGCACATGGAGCGACCCATCCGCGATAGCACGTGCGGTGCCCGACAGCACCATGCCTGATTTGATTGGCGACGTGTCTGTGGCTGCATGGAACGACGCACCTGCCACTTCAGAGGACTGGGAACTGCTCGTTAAAGGCCTGACGTTCAGTGAGCCGCCGATGCCCAGCGCGTTAGGCAAGAAGCCGGCCGCAGGCGTGGTGACGATCGAGCCAGACGGCAGGGTGTGGGCAGTCGCGCCGACCGACGGGTATGGCGGCTACGCGACGACCTTTCCCAAGGGAAAGCTCGATGGTTTGAGCCCACGCGCCACGGCCATCAAGGAAGCTTTCGAGGAATCCGGCTTGCGTGTCGAGCTGACTGGTTATCTGTGCGACATTGTCCGCACCACCAGCGTGACGCGCTACTACACCGCGCGGCGCGTTGGCGGCAACCCGGCGGCGATGGGTTGGGAATCGCAGGCGGTCATGCTGGTGCCGATCAATGAACTGCGCAGCGTGACGACGCACCCCAACGACGCCCCGATCATCTCTGCTCTGCCCCACCGCGCAATCATTGCCTACGAGTGGGGGCTGGCATCCGGGCATAGGGTTCTCGATACGCTAGCGGGATACTTCGCGCGCTATGGCGAGTGGCCGACAGAAATTTCCATTGAGATAGACATGCACGATGGACTCCGTGACACCATCTTCACCCCGTATGGATGGCGACTGTTGAATGAACGACTGAAGGTGCATGCAACCGACACACCACGGCTGGAAGCCGAAGGAGGTCACGGACAGAAGCACAGCTATGACACGAATGGCCCCGTCGATCTACGCAAACGGGCCAGCGAATGGATTTGGAACGTCGACCTGACTTGACAGAGGAGTGAACCCATGTGGCTGTGCCTGAACAATGCATTCCTGTCCATCGTGGACAAGGACTGCGCCCCCGACGAACTGCTGGTTCGCGCGCGCCGTGATGGCGACATCGAGCGCGTCTTTCCGGGGGCCGAGGTCGAAGTGACGCTGGGCAACGACTACCGCTGCCGGGCACGCATCAAGCGCGCCGAGGTGGCCGCTGCGATCACCCAGCGCGTGATGGACATCGACTACAGCAACTTCAAGGGTTCGACCAAGGACAAGCCCTTGCACGATGCGTACATGGGCGTGTGGAGCGCCATCGGCAAGCTGCAGCCGGGTGGGCCCTACAGCAGCGGAATGCGCCGGTAACCCAAAGCCATGCTGGGCGGCCGGCGCCGTCAGCCTGCCCGCTCCCGCTCGCGTGCCTCGGCGGCCTGCTCGGCATCATCGTGGGGATCGCAGGAGGCACACAGCACGGCCAATTGCCGGTCGCCGATGCACTGGGCAACCTCCCCGCTTTCATCCAGCTGCAGCGTGACCTGCGCAAAGGCCGTGTGCGGCTGGGTGCCATCGACCGGCCCGCCGCATTGGCCACAGGGCATGATCGGCTCCGCCTTGGGGCTGAGGAACTTCAACCCCAGCGCGGCGATGACCTGCGGCTCCTGGCTGTCGCGGCACTGCGCGCTGCAGTAGTTGCGCAGGGTGTCGGCATCCTCGATATGAAGCATGCTCTGGATCGCTTCCCCCACCCGCTGAAATTCCAGTCGCTGCCGGCGCCAGTCGAGGGTGCGCAGCGGCGAGGCAAACTCCTGCTGGCAGACCGAACAGAGGAAGCGCATCAACGGGCTCCAGAAGGGTTCGAGCTGGGCACATACCGGCCCACCAGCTCGCGCGTGGCACGCGACGGCGCGCCGTAGCAGACGATGCGCACATCCAGCGCCCAGCCGCGCGCCAGATCCAGCGCCCGGGCCATGGCGTCATGGATCCAGTCGTCGTCGTTGCCGAACGCCCCGCCGCCCAGGTGCGTCAGCAGCACCACGTTGGTGCCGCCGGCCTGCGCATTCTCGGCAGCGGCCAGCAGGGTGGCCTCGTAGGCGGCCTCGAGCACCAGGCGGGCAAACGGCGCCCATTGCGCGGCCGGCACGCGGGTGTAGGCCACGGGCAGGGCCGAGCAGAACGCCTGGGAAACGATGGGCCGAGGTTCGCCCTCGGCATCGGTGACCTCCACCCCGGCATGAACCCCGATGCGCAGGTGGCCACGCAAGCCGTCGATCAGGGCCGGATCAGCGGATTTCAGGGCTTGGGCGATGGCCTGCAACCCGTCCGATCTGGCCAGGGCGTAGCCGTTTTGCATGCGCCAGAGTTCGGGCACAGAGCGGCCGGTCAGCTCGCCCAAGGCAGCGCCCAAGTCGGCCAGGCCATCCAACTGCCGGTCGCGGGTCTGGCCGATGGCACCGCCACACGGCGTGAAGTAGTTGCGGTAGATGGTGGCTGCACCGGCGGCCATGGCGCAGGCCGGGCCCTGGGTGCGGTCATGGGCGTAGCGCGTGACACCGTCCTCGGGCGAGACGTTGGGGCCGACCATCTCCAGCAGGTTGAACTGGCTGGCGACCTGGAGCAGCGCGCCAGCGAATTCCGGCTGGCGGTGCAGCGCACGCACGTCGCCGGTGACGATGCTCACCTTGAGCGATCCGGGGGAAGCGCCCACGCGACGGCGCAACTCGGCCAAGGAGGGCAGCTCCAGCCGCCCGATGCCATAGCTCTGGCCGTTGACCATGGAGCGCAGACGATCACCCTCGACCACCAACTGCCGGCGCGTTTCGTCGCTGCCCGATTCCCGAAAGCCCGTCAGACGCTCAAACCAGTCCATGTCCATCCCTCACACGGCCATGATCGGCCGCTCGGGTGATGTTGCCATCTCCTGATGACCTCGGGGTCAAAAAATGGGACACGGCGCGAATTGTTGGTATTTTTGTTGGTATGTTGAACATTTAATTTCTGAAAACCGCCTGTTCATACGGGTATCCGGATCAAATTCGATTCCCGCAGCCGCACCATTCGATAGTCTCAAGATACCGTCAGATTGCCTCACAAACCCGCATGCTTCCTGGCAATGCGGGTTTTTTCTTGTCTGCCGCAATCGCAGGATGCAGCATTGAAGCGCGCATTTTTGACGGTATTTTTGACGGTACTTTCGACCTTCACCGGTGCCACCCCACAATCCGCGGCGCCAGCGGTAGTGTCATCGGTCCGTTGGCGCTTTGCGCGCTGATGTAGTCGGCCAGCGCGTCCACGTCCAACCCGCCGCCGATGATGTCGCGCCCCTGGGTGAAGACGCTGAAGTTGTCGCCGCCCGCGCCCAGGTAGCTTTGCACGCCGACGCGGTAGGCGCGCTGCGGCTCGATGGGCTGGCCGTGCAGGCGCATCGCGCCGATGCGCTGGCCGGCGGGGGCGCTGCGGTCGACGGCGTAGTCGAAGCCTTGCGATACCTGCAGGATGCGCGGGCTGGCGACGGTGTTGGTGCCGCTGTCGAACTGCTGCTCCAGCAGCTGGCGGATCTGCGCGCCACTGAGCGTGAGCGTCATCAGCGTGTTGCCGAAGGGCTGCGCCGCGTACAGCTGCCCATACGTGACGCGGCCGTCGGCGGCCGGCAGCAGGTCGGCGCGCACGCCGCCCGGGTTCATGAAGGCCAGCTGCGCGCCGCCGGCCGCCGGGCCTTGCGTGGCGGCCAGGATGGCGTCGGCGACGATGCGGCCCAGCACGGATTCGCCGTGGGCGCCCGGCTGCCGCGTGGCGGGCGCGGCCAGGCGGCCGGCCGGGGCAGCGGCCAGTGGCGCGGCGGCGGCCTCGTAGCGCGCCACCAGCGCGGCCACCGCCGGGTCGGGCGCAAGCACGGGCCAAGCCGGCTGCAGCGGCACCACGCCCCGCGGCCCGGTGAAGGCCTGGCCTTGCGCGATGTGCTGGCGCGCCGCGCGTCGCACCACGCGGCGCGTGCGCACGTCCACCGTCAGCTGCACCTCGGTCAGCAGGGTGCCGTACAGGCCGGAGCTGGTCAGCCAGAACGGCTTGGCGGGGTTGACGCGCGCGTAGTCGCACACATAGGCGCGATGCGTGTGGCCGGAGACGACCAGGTCGACCTGATCGGACAGGCGGTCGAGGATGGGCACGATGTCGCCCGACAGGCCGGCGCAGCTGGCGTCCTGCAAGCCGCTGCGGGTACGGCCGCCTTCGTGGATCAGCACCACGATGACATCGGCGCCCTGCGCGCGCAGCGGCGCGATTTGCGCGTTGACGGTGGCGGCCTCGTCGGCAAAGCTGAGGCCCGCCACGCCGCTGGGGCGCACCATGTGCGGCGTGTTCTTCAGCGTCAGGCCGATGAAGCCGACGCCGATGCGCACGCCGTCCTGCTCGAAGAACCGGATGCCGGTGGCGGGCAGCAGCGGCTGGCCGTCGGCGCGCACGGTGTTGGCCGCCAGGTACTGAAAGTGCGCGCCGGCAAACGGCTGGCTGAGCTGGCACGGTACCTTGGCCGTGAAGCGCTCGCAGCCGCCGTGCTGCAGGCGCAGCAGCTCGTGCCAGCCCTGGTCGTACTCGTGGTTGCCGGTGGCGGCAAAGTCCAGTTGCATCAGGTTCAGCGCCTCGATGGTGGGCTCGTCCAGAAACAGCGAGGACACCATGGGCGAGGCGCCGATCAGGTCGCCTGCCGCCACCAGCACGCTGTGCGGGTGCGCCGCGCGCTGCTGGGCGACGAGCGTGGCCAGGTAGGCCGCGCCGCCAGCGGGCACCGGCACCGGCGCTTCGTCCGGCGCGGCGGCGTTGACCGCCAGGCCCGGCGGCGCCAGGTTGCCGTGCAGGTCGTTGAAGCCCAGCACGGTGATGTCCATCGTGCGCGGGCGCGCCAGCTCGCCCGTGCCGCCGCACGCGGCCAGGGCGGCGGCCAGGGCCAGGCCGGCGACGGTGCACGCCCAGCGATGCCATGACATCGCGGCAGCTTGCGGGCACGTGGCACCCGCGGTCTTTTGCGTCACCTCAGCACTCCTTGACAAGGGCGGCGCGCGCCCTCAGCAACTTTCGCGTGGTTGATATGCATCAATGCCCCGGCCGCGGGCCAAAGGCACAGTGCGCCCATGCTCACCGTTCCCCTGCCCGACCCGACCCATCAGGCCGTCCTGTTGCCGGCCGGCGCGGTGCTGCTGCGCCGAGCCCGCCCCCACGACGCCATCTACCACATTGCCCGTGGCCGCCTGGCCATGGGCCTGCTGGGCCCCGACGGCCTGGCGCATCAGCTGGGCTGGATCGAAGGCCCATGCTGGCTCGACCCCGGCAGCGCCGTGCTGGGGCAAGCCCCCCTGATGGACGTGGTGGCCGACACCCCGGTCGAGGCGCGCGCCGTGCCGCTGGCCGAGTTCTCGGCCGACCTGGGCACCCTGCCCGCGCCCACGCTGGCGCTGGTGCGCGACCTGGCTCAGGCGCATCGCCAGCAGGCCGAGCTGGCCGTCAGCCGGCTGGGCAAGGACGCCGAGGCGCGCTGCGCCGAATGGCTGCTGCGCCACGTCGAGCCCGCGCCCGACGCATCGCCGCAGCCGGCCGTCACGCTGCGCCAGCGCAAGCGCTCCATCGCCGCGCAACTGGGCATCGCGCCCGAGACCTTCTCGCGCGTGCTGCGCCAGCTGCGCGAGCGCGGGCTGATCGCCGGCCGCGGGCGCCAGCTGCGCCTGCTCAACGTGAACGGCCTGCGTTCGCTGGCCGGCGCGTAAGCCCAGGGCACGTACGCCCATCGTCAACGCAGGCGCCGCGGCGCCACGACCCGCGGGTCGACTCCGTGACGGATCAACTCGTCCGTCAGCGGCGCGCCGGTGACCAGGCAGGCCGCCAGCGCACTGGCCCCGGCCGCGCTTTGAATGCCATAGCCGCCCTGCCCGGCCAGCCAGAAAAAGCCCGCGCACGCATCGTCGAAGCCGATCACGATCTCGCCGTCGTCGACAAAGCTGCGCAGCCCGGCCCAGGTGGCGGTGGGCCGCTCGATGCGCAGCGTGGTGGCCTCTTCGATGCGGTGGATGCCCAGCGCGATGTCCAGCTCCTCGGGCTGCACGTCGTGCGGCGCCACCGCATCGGCATTGGCCGGCGAGCCCAGCAACTGGCCGGCGTCGGGCTTGAAGTACCAGGCCTCGTCGACGTCGGCCACCATCGGCCAGTCCGACACGTCCACGCCTGCCGGCGGACGAAAGGTGAAGGCGCTGCGCCGGCGCGGCGTGAGGCCGATCGGCGCGGCGCCGAACAGCGGCGCCAGCTCGTCGGCCCAGGCGCCCGTCGCGTTGACCACCACGCGCGCCTGCACGCTTTGTCCGTCGGACAGCTGCACCCGCCAGCCGCCTGCGGTGCGCTCGGCCGCCTGCGGCTGCGTGCCGGTCACCAGCTGCGCGCCGGCCTGGCGCGCGCCGCGCAAGAAGCCCTGCAGCAGCGCGTTGACGTCGATGTCGAAGCCGTTTTCGTCCAGCAGCGCGATTTGAAACAAATCGGCCCGCAGCGCAGGCGCCGCCTGCGCGAGCAGCTGCGAATTCAATAGCGTCAAGACGGTGCCGCTGGCCGCCAGCTCGGCCTGCATGCGCTCCAGCGCGGCGCGTTGCCCAGCAGTCGCCACGAACAGCGCGCGGCGCGGCGTGAGCAGGGGCACGTCGGCAAAACCGGCGGGCGGATGCAGGTAGAAATCGCGGCTGGCGCGCGTCAGCGCCCGTACGCCAGGCGGCCCGTAGCTTTCCATGAACATGGCGGCCGAGCGGCCGGTGCTGTGCATGCCGGGCTGGCTCTCGCGCTCCAGCAGCCGCACGCGCTGGCCGCCGCGCGCCAGGCGCCAGGCCAGCGACGCGCCGGCCATGCCGGCGCCGATGATGAGCACGTCTGCGTCTTGCATGGCGGCATTCTTTCATACGCCAGGCAGGCCGAGCGCTTCCCTGCAAAGTCAGTCGATGCGATGTAAAGTGTTCGGTGCCCGGCGACCGGATCGTCAACACCAGATGACTTTCCCCGCTGTTTTTCGGATTGCCATCCGATGCTGGGCAGATGCCTCGAATCCTTCATTCCTTCGGGACAGGTCCGTTGCCGCCGTTTGTGGCGTGTTGACCTTGTGGAGGTTTTCGACATGAAACATCCGTCTCTGAAACTGGCCGCCATCGGCCTTGCGCTGGCAACCTTGGGCATGACGCCCGCCGAAGCCGCCTGCAGCACCACGGTGGGCGCCGTGATGTCGCTCACCGGCTCGCTGGGCGTGCTGGGCCAACAGATCGCCAAGGGCAGCGAGCTGGCCATCAGCGACCTGAACGCCGCGCGCAGCGGCAACACCTGCGAGCTGAAGCTGTCGCTGCTGGACGACCAGACCAGCCCCTCGGTGGGCGTGGACGCGGCCAAGAAGCTGGTGGACGTGCAGCAGGTGCCGGCCATCATCGGCGCGCTGTCCAGCGGCGTCAGTGCCGCCATCCTGACCTCGGTGACCGCGCCCAGCCAGGTGGTGCAGATTTCGCCGGCATCGACCTCGCCGACCTTCAGCGACCTGGCCAAGCAGGGCAAGACCGGCGGCTTCTGGTTCCGCACCTGCCCGTCGGACGCGCTGCAGGGCCTGGCCATGGCCAAGGTGGCGCATGACGCGGGCCTGAAGAAGGTCGCGGTGATGTACCTGAACAACCCGTACGGCCAGGGCCTGAGCCAGGAGTTCACGGCCGGCTTCAAGCAGCTGGGCGGCACGGTGACCGAGAACGTGGTCTACAACCCCAGCCAGCCGTCGTACCGCGCCGAGGTCGGCAAGGCCCTCGGCCCGACGCCCGACGCGCTGTTCCTGATCGGCTATCCGGGCGACGGCACCACCATCACGCGCGAATGGATCGCCGCCGGCGGGCCGCAGAAGTTCCTGTTTCCCGACGGGCTGGAGTCGCAGGACTTCGTCAACGACGTCGGCGCGCAGTACATGAAGGACGTGCACGGCACCGCGCCGGGCACCGACACCACGCCTTCGCTGGCCACCTTCCAGGGCGAGTTCAAGACCAAGTTCGGCACCCTGCCGACGCAGGCCTACATCCCCAACGCCTACGACGCCACGGTGCTGATCGGGCTGGCGATGGAGCAGGCCAAGAGCAGCAAGGGCCCGGCCATTCGCGACGCCATCCGCAAGGTGACCGACCCGAAGGGCGAGAAGGTCTACGCCGGCGTGGCCGAGCTGAAGAAGGCCGCGCAGCTGCTGGCCGAAGGCAAGAGCATCCAGTACGTCGGTGCCACCGGGCCGCTGCAGTTCGACGCCAACGGCGACATCGCCGCGCCCATGCAGGTGTGGAACGTTTCGGCCCAAGGCAAGGTCGAAGGAACGGGCATGGTGACCGTGGCCCAGATCGACGCGATGCGCACGGCCAGGAAGTAGCCGCCTGAAAGCCCCGCGTGGGCGGCGCTGGATCGGCCGCCCACGTGACAACAACAAAGGGGGACAGCGATGCTCGAGGTCCGTGATCTGGTCAAGGAGTTCGGCGGTCTGCGCGCGGTGGACGGCGTGTCTTTCACGCTCGCCGCGCACACCATCACCGGGCTGATCGGCCCCAACGGCGCCGGCAAGACCACGCTGTTCAACACCATCGCCGGCGCGCACCGGCCCACGTCCGGCTCGATCTCGTTTCTGGGCCAGGCCATCGGTGGCCAACCGCCGCACCGCATCTTTCACGCAGGGCTGGTGCGCACCTTCCAGATCCCGCGGCCCTTCGCCAGCATGACCGTGCTGGAAAACGCCATGCTGGCGCCCGCCGGGCAGGCCGGCGAGCGCCTGTGGAACAACTGGTTCGCGCGCCCCGCCGTGCGCGCCCAGGAGCGCCGGGTGCGCGAGCAGGCGCGCCAGGTGCTGGACTTCGTCGGGCTGGAGCGGTTGTCGGGCGAGTTTGCCAAGAACCTGTCGGGCGGCCAGCAAAAGCTGCTGGAGCTGGCGCGCGTGCTGATGGCCGAGCCCAGGCTGATCCTGCTGGACGAGCCCGGCGCAGGCGTCAACCCGACGCTGCTGGCCACCATCATGGACAAGCTGCAGGAGCTGCACGCGCGCGGCATCACCTTTCTTATCATCGAGCACAACATGGACCTGATCGCCCAGCTGTGCGACCCGGTGCTGGTGCTGGCCCAGGGGCGGCTGCTGATGCAGGGCACGCCGCAGGCCGTGCGCAGCGACCCGCGCGTGCTCGAGGCCTATCTCGGCGGGGAGGCAGCATGAGCCAGCAGTCCGAACTCGCGCTGTCGATCCGCGACCTGGTGGCCGGCTACACGCCCGAGGTCGACATCCTGCGCGGCGCCAACCTGCAGGTGGCGCGCGGCGAGATCGTCACCGTGCTGGGGCCCAACGGCGCCGGCAAGTCCACGCTGATCAAGACCATCGCCGGCCTGGTGCCGGTGCGCAGCGGCGAGGTGCAGCTGTTCGGCCACAGCCTGGTGGGCGAAGCCGCGCACCGCATGGTCGGGCGCGGCCTGGCCTACGTGCCGCAGACCGCCAACGTGTTCGCGCGCCTGACGATCCAGGACAACCTGGAGCTGGGCGCCTGCGCGCGCCACGACCGCGCCGGCATCGCCGAAGACCTGGCACGCATGTACCAGCTGTTTCCGCGCCTGGCCGAGCGGCGCCGGCAGGCCGCCGGCACGCTGTCGGGCGGCGAGCGGCAGATGGTGGCGGTGGCGCGCGCGCTGATGGCGCGCCCGACGATGCTGATGCTGGACGAGCCCTCGGCCGGCCTGTCGCCCAAGCTGGTGGGCGTGGTGTTCGCCAAGGTGCGCGAGGTGCGCGACTTGGGCGTGACGCTGCTGATCGTGGAGCAGAACGCGCGCGCCGCGCTGGCCATCTCCGACCGCGGCTACGTGTTGGCGCAAGGGCGCGAGCAGGTCAGCGGCGCGGCCGCCGAACTGCTGGCCAACCCCGAGGTCGGCGCGCTGTACCTGGGTGCAAAAAGGGGACTGACATGAAATCCCGCTCACTTTGTTCGCTGCCACCCAAGGGGGCTTCAGCGCCTTCGGGCGGCTGGGCGACACTGACATGATTGCCCAATACCTGGCCGACGGCGTCGTGCTGGGCGCCACCCTGGCGCTGGGCGCGATCGGCCTGACGCTGACCTACAACATCCTGCGCTTCGCCAACTTCGCGCATGGCGAATTTCTGACCTTCGGCGCCTACTTCGCGCTGCTGTTCGTCGGCGCCTTCAGCGGCGGCGCCACGCTGGGCCCGTTCACCTTCGGCTGGAGCTTTCTGGGCGGGCTGCTGCTGGCGCTGGTGCTGACGGCCGTGCTGGCGCTGGTGCTGGACTGGGTGCTGTACCGACCGCTGCGCAAGAGCGACGTGGCGGTGGCGCTGGTGATCGCCTCCTTCGGCGCCTCGCTGATGCTGCGCAACGTGGTGGTGTTCGTGTGGGGCTCGCAGCCCGAGTACTACACGCGCAGCATCGCCATCGCGCAGGAGGTGCTGCCGGGCGTGCGCCTGTCGGCCAACGAAGTGTTCGTGGTCGTGCTGACCGCCGTGCTGATGGTGGCGCTGCACCTGTTCTTGACGCGCACGCGCCTGGGCCAGCAGATGCGCGCCGTGTCGGACAACCCGGCGCTGGCGCAGGTGACCGGCATCGACGTGCGGCGCATCATCCGCTGGGTGTGGATCATCGGCGGCGGCCTGGCGGCGGTGGGCGGCGCGATGTTCGGCCTGACGGTGCAGATCTCGCCCGAGATGGGCTTCACCCTGATCCTGCCGATGTTCGCCGCCGCCATCCTGGGCGGCATCGGCAGCATCTACGGCGCGGTGCTGGGCGGCCTGGTCATCGGCGTGGCGCAGTCGCTGTCGGTGGCCTTCATCGACCCGGGCTACAAGCCGGCGGTGGCGTTTGCGCTGATGTTCCTGATCCTGCTGGTCCACCCGACGGGGATCCTGGGAGAGAAGACATGAGCGGCTTGATCTCCTACCTCGTGTTCTTCCTGATCCAGGCGCTGGTGTTCGCGGTGGTGTGCCTGGGGCTCAATTTGCAATGGGGCTACACCGGCCTGTTCAACATCGGCGTGTCGGGCTTCTACCTGGTGGGGGCGTACGCCTTCGCCCTGCTGTGCGGGCCGGCGCATGTGGGCATCGTGGCGGGCTGGGGCTTGCCCTTCGTGGTCGGCCTGGTCGGCGCCATGCTGGCCGCGGGCGTGGTGGCCTTCATCGTCGGCATCCCGACGCTGCGGCTGCGCGAGGACTACCTGGCCATCGTCACCATCGGCATCGGCATCACCTTGCAGCTGATCGCGCTGAACACCGCGTGGCTCACCGGCGGCAGCCGCGGCATCACCGACATTCCGCGCCCGCTGCCGGGGCTGATCGCCAGCGTGTCGGGGCGCAACGGGCTGCTGCTGGGGCTGCTGGTCGTCATCGTCATCGTGCTGTACGCCGCCCTGGAGGCCATGGTGCGCTCGCCCTGGGGCCGCGTGCTGAAGGCCATCCGCGAGGACGAGGCGGCGGCCGAGTCGCTGGGCAAGAACGCCTTCAGCTACCGGCTGCAGTCCTTCGTCATCGGCTCGGCGGTGATGGGCCTGGGCGGCGCGCTCAACGCCAGCTTCATCGGCTACATCAGCCCGGAAGACTTCATGCCGATCCTGACCTTCCAGATCTGGAGCATGCTGATCGTCGGCGGCAGCGGCAACAACAAGGGTGCGGTGCTGGGCGCCGTGCTGATGTGGGCGGTGTGGACGCTCAGCGGCAGCGCGGCGCAGGTCTTGCTGCCCGCCACCATGCAGGTCAAGGGCGGCGCGGCGCAGATCATCCTGATCGGCCTGGTGCTGATGGCGGTGCTGGTGCTGCGCCCGCGCGGGCTGATCGGCGAGGAGGCCACCGTGTCGAAGGCGGCGCGGGTCGAGGCCGGCAAGGCGGCACCGTAGTGGGGCTTGCGCGTGTGCCGGCTGCGGCAGCGTTCAGCCCTGGCTCAGGTGGTCGACCAGCAGCCGCGCCGCCGGTGACAGGCGCTCGTAGTCGCGAAAGCAGATCGCAAAGCGCCGCCTGGCCCAGGCGTCCTTGAGCGGCACGATCTTCATGCGCGATGCATCGCCCGCGCGGCGCACGATCTCGCGCGGCACCACGGCCACGCCGAGGCCGGCCTGCACGCAGCGCAGGGCGGCGTCGAAGGTCGAGACCACGGCGCGGTAGGCGATCGGCTGGCCGATGATGGCGGCGGCCCGGCCCAGCATGGTGTGCACCGCCGTGTGCGTGGGCAGGCCCACATGGTCGTGCGCCAGCGTTTGCGCGAAGTGGCAGGCACGCAGCCGGGCCAGCGCATGGCCCGGGTGCACCACCAGCACCAGCTCGTCGCTGCGGTAGGGCCGCGTCTGCAGGCCTTCGAGATCGGCCGCATCCCAGCACACCCCCACCGGCGCCAGCCCCTCGCGCAGCGCCTGCACGATGGCCGAGCTGGTGCGCTCCTCGATGTCGACCCGGATCTGCGCGTGCTCCGGCTTGGCCAGGAACGCGGCGATGTCGTCGGGCAGCGATTCGGTGATCGAGGACATCGAGGCCAGCACCCGCACCTGCCCCTTCACGCCATGGCGATACGCCGTCATGTCGCGCGCCACGCGGTCGGACGTGGCCAGCAGCGCGCGCGCGTGCTCCAGCAGGATTTCGCCCGCCGCCGTCGGCACCACGCCGCGCCGATGGCGCTCCAGCAGCGGCGCGCCGACCTGCTCCTCCAGCAATGCCAGGCGCTTGCTGATGGCCGAGGCGCCGATGTGCTCCTGCTCGCCCGCGCGCGCCATGTTGCGCAGCTCGCAGGCGGCGACGAACAGGCGCAGCGTGGTCAGGTCGAGGTCGCGGATAGCCATGCCGAAATGGAAACTTCAGGCGGAAAAATCATCGCTTTACCCGTTGATTAGGAAATTCTACATTCCGTTCGCCATCGCTCCGACTGCGCCACACCCCCATGACCGCTGCCACTTCGTCCCTGCCCCGTCACGCCATCGTCCGCGAGGTCGGCCTGCGCGACGGCCTGCAAAGCATCGCCACCGTGGTGCCCACGGCGCACAAGCTCGAATGGCTGCGCGCGGCGGTGGCGGCCGGCCAGACCGAGATCGAGGTCGGCTCCTTCGTGCCGGCGCGGCTGCTGCCGCAAATGGCCGACACCGCGCAGGTGCTGGCCCAGGCCAAGACGCTGCCGGGCCTGTTCGCCTCGGTGCTGGTGCCCAACCTGCGCGGCGCCGAGCAGGCGCTGGCGGGCGACGCGGACTTGATGATCCTGCCGCTGTCGGCCAGCCACGCGCACAGCCTGGCCAACCTGCGCAAGACGCCGGACGAGGTGGTGGCCGAACTGGGCCGCATCCGCGCGGCGCGCGACGCCTCGGGCCGCAAGACCCTGATCGAGGGCGGCGTCGGCACCGCCTTCGGCTGCACCCTCCAGGGCCGTGTCGAGCCGGCCGAGGTGCTGCGCCTGATGCAGGCGCTGCTGGACGCCGGCGCCGACCGCGTGAGCCTGGCCGACACCGTGGGCTACGCCGACCCGGCCTCGGTCAGCCGACTGCTCGAGCAGGCGCTGAAAATCGCCGGCGAGCGCCTGTCCTGCGGCCACTTTCACGACACGCGCGGCCTGGCGCTGGCCAATGTCCACGCCGCCCTGCTGCTGGGCATCGCCCGCTTCGACGCCTCGCTGGCCGGCATCGGCGGTTGCCCCTACGCGCCCGGCGCCAGCGGCAACGCGGCGACCGAGGACCTGGCCTTCATGCTGGAAGCCATGGGCATCCACACGGGCCTGGACATCCCTGCGCTGCTGGCGCTGCGCGCTCGGGTGGCCGGCTGGATCGCCGGCGAACCCACGCACGGCACGCTGTGGCGCGCCGGCCTGCCCAAGACCTTTGCCGCGACCGCCGCCTGACGCATCACGGTGCCGCCAAAGACCCAACCGACTTCATCGCATTCATCCGTCATGAGCACCGAAAACACTCTGCCGCTGGCCGGCATCCGTGTCCTTGAATTCACCCACATGGTGATGGGCCCGACCTGCGGCATGATCCTGGCCGACCTGGGCGCCGAGGTCATCAAGGTCGAGCCGCCCGGCGGCGACAAGACGCGCAAGCTGCCGGGCCTGGGCATCGGCTTTTTCCGCAGCTTCAACCGCAACAAGAAAAGCGTGGTGCTGGACATCACCAGCGCGGCCGGACGCGAGACGGCGGTCGAGCTGATCGGCACCTGCGACGTGGTGCTGGAGAACTTTCGCCCCGGCCTGATGCAGGAGCTGGGGCTGGACTACGACGCGTTGTCCGCGCGCCATCCGCGCCTGATCTACGTCAGCCACAAGGGCTTTCTGCCCGGCCCCTACGAAAAGCGCCTGGCGCTGGACGAGGTGGTGCAAATGATGGGCGGGCTGTCGTACATGACCGGGCCGGTGGGCCGCCCGCTGCGCGCCGGCACCAGCGTCAACGACATCATGGGCGGCATGTTCGGCGCCATCGGCGTGCTGGCCGCGCTGCGCGAACGCGATCGCACCGGCCACGGCCAGGAGGTGCAGAGCGCGCTGTTCGAGAACTGCGTGTTCCTGTCGTCGCAGCACATGCAGCAGTACCTGATGACCGGCGAGGCGCCGCCGCCCATGCCGGCACGCGTGTCGGCCTGGAGCGTGTACGACATCTTCACGCTGGCCGAGGGCGAGCAACTGTTCATCGGCGCCGTCAGCGACAAGCAGTTCAACGCGCTGTGCCGCGTGCTGGGGAGGCCCGAGCTGATGGAGCGCCGGGAATACGCCGACAACGCCGCGCGCGTGGCGGTGCGCCCGCAGCTGCTGGCCGAGCTGGGCGGCATCCTGGCTTCGCACCGCGTCGCGGATCTGACGCCGCGGCTGGAGGCGGCGGGCATTCCCTACGCCCCGGTGTCGCGCCCCGAGCAGCTGGTCGACGACCCGCATCTGCGGCAAAGCGGCGGCCTGGTGCCCATGCAGACCGACGACGGCGACAGCACCGACGTGGTGCTGCTGCCCCTGACCATGGGTGGGCGCCGCCCCGGCGTGCGCATGCCCCTGCCCAAGGTGGGCGAGCACACCGACGAAATCCTCTCGTCCCTCAAGACCACCGCCTAAGAAGGTGTGAACGAAGCCTTCATGCCCGCCTTGACCGCCAAAAGACGCCCGCTCGGCGTTGCAAATGCTCGCCGTAGCTCGGGCTACGGCTGCGCTTTGCGCCTTGATCGGCCGGCTTTTGACGATCCTTTCGGGCACTCTGGATTCATTCACACCTTCTGAACCGTCTGGCACCTTTCTTTCTCAACCCCCATCAGGAGACACACATGACCCCTTCCACCCTGGCACGCCGCGGCCTGCTGAGCCTGGCCGTCGCCGCGCTGGCGACCGCGCTGGCCCCCAGCGCCGCCACCGCCGCGCCGCCGCTGCGCGTCATCCTGCCGGTCAGCGCCGGCTCGGGCGTGGACGTGATCGTGCGCTCGGCGCAGGTGGCGCTGACCAAGGCGCTGGACGGCCAGGCGGTGGTGATCGAGAACATGCCCGGCGCGGGCGGCATCACCGGCACGCAGGCGCTGGTCAAGGCCGCGCCCGACGGCAACACCATCGCCATCGTTTCCAACAACCACTCGGTCAACCCCAGCGTGTTCAAGAAGCTGCCCTACGACAGCCTGGGCGACATCACGCCCATCACCGTCATCGGCGGCTCGCCCTTCGTGTTCGTGGTCAACCCCAAGCTGCCGGCCACCAACGCGAAAGAGCTGCAGGCGCTGCTCAAGTCCAAGCCCGGCGAACTCAACTTCGCCTCGTCCGGCAACGGCACCATCATTCACCTGGCCGGCGAAATGATGATCGAGGCCGTCGGCGGCAACGCGCGCCACATTCCGTACAAGGGCATGGGCCCGATGATCACCGACCTGATGGGCGGCCAGGTGGAGATGGGCGCCTCGGCCGTGGCCGCCGTGCAGGGCCAGATCAAGCAGGGCAGCCTGCGTCCCATCGGCGTGATGGGCAAGCAGCGCGTGAAATCGCTGCCCGACGTGCCGACCATCGCCGAGCAGGGCTTTCCGGACGTGGACGTCGCCGGCTGGTTCGCCGCCGTCGGCCCCAAGGGTCTGCCGCCGGCCCAGGTCAAGCGCCTGCACGACGCGCTGGTCGCCGCCTTCAACGACCCCGAGGTCAAGGCCGGCTTTGCCCAGCGCGACGACTTCTTGATCCTGGACACGCCCGAGCACAGCGCGCAGTTTCTGAAGTCCGAGCAGGAGCGGTACGCGCGCCTGGTCGAGAAGGCCAAGGTGGCCATCAACTGAAACCAAAGCGCCGGACCGGCGCGGTGGCGTAGGTGGGACGCACGGACGGCCCAGGCTCCGTGTCAACCGCCGAGATAGGCCTGCCGCACCCGCGGGTTGTCCAACAGCTCGCGTCCGCTGCCTTGCAGCACGATGCGCCCGGTCTCGATGACGTAGGCGCGCTGCGCGATCTTCAAGGCCTGGCGCACGTTCTGCTCGACCAGGAAGATCGTCAGGCCCGCGCGGTTGATCTCGCGCAGCGTGCGGAAAATGCCTTGCACGATGATGGGCGCCAGGCCCATCGAGGGCTCGTCCAGCAGCAGCAGGCGCGGCCTGGCCATCAGCGCCCGGCCGATCGCCAGCATCTGTTGCTCGCCGCCCGACAGGTTGCCCGCCAGACCGTCGGCGCGCTCGGCCAGCACCGGAAACAGCGCGTGGACCCGCGCCATGTCGGCCGCGCGCTCGCCGCGATCGCGCCGCGTGTAGGCGCCCAGCTCCAGGTTCTCGCGCACCGTCAGCGTGCTCAAGATGGCGCGTCCCTCGGCCACCTGCACCACGCCGCTGGCGACGATGCGGTGCGGCGCCAGGTGCGTCAAATCCTGCCCGTCGAACAGCACGCGCCCGCCGGCCTTCCTGACCAGCCCCGACAGCGCCAGCAGGGTGCTCGACTTGCCGGCGCCATTGGCGCCCACCAGCGTGGTGATCTCGCCCGCGCGCAGCTCCAGGTCGATGCCGCGCACGGCCTCGACCTTGCCGTACGACACCGTCAGGCCCTGCACCTGAAGCACTGGCCGTGGATCGCTCATGGACGAGCCTCCGGCAACGACGCATGGTCTTCTTCGTCCTCACGCCCCAGGTAGGCCTCGATCACCTCGGGGTTGTTGCGAATGGCCTCGGGCGTGCCGCGCGCGATGATGCGGCCGAAGTTGAGCACCGCGATGTCCTGGCACAGGTTCATGACGAAGTGCATGTCGTGCTCGATCATGAAGATGGTGTAGCCGCGTGCGCTGATGCGCCGCACCTCGTCCATCAGCTCGTCTTTCTCGCCGCCGTTCATGCCGGCGACCGGCTCGTCGAGCAGCAGCAGCTTGGGCTCGCTCGCCAGCGCGCGCGCCAGTTCCAACTTGCGCTGATCGCCGTACGACAGGTTGTCCGCGCGATCGTCCAGCCGCGCGTCCAGCCCCACCCAGGACAGCAGCTCGCGCGCGCGCTCGCGCGCCTGGCGCTCCTGGCCGCGAAAACGCGGCGTACCGAAGACCAGGTCATGCATGCGGTAGTGCAGCCGCGCGTGCAGCCCCGCCATCACGTTGTCCAGCAGCGTCATCTCCTTGAACAGGCGGATGTTCTGGAAGGTACGCGCCAAGCCCAGGCGCGTGATCTGGTGCGGCGCCAGGCCGGCCAATGGCCGGCCCTCGAACTCGATGCGCCCGCCGGTGGGCTCCAGCAGGCCGGTGATCAGGTTGAACACCGTGGTCTTGCCCGCGCCATTGGGGCCGATCAGGCCGAAGATGCCGCCGCGCGGAATGTCCAGGTTGACCTCCTGCAGCACCTTCAGGCCGCCGAAGGCGCGCGACAGTCCGGCCAGGCGCAGCAGCGGCGCCGGCTGCGACGCGCGGACCGCCTCGCTCATGGCCGCCTCCGCGCCGCGGCATCGCGCCACTGCCGAAAGCGCGCCACGTCCCAGATGCCGCGCGGCAGAAACAGCACGATCAGCACCAGGATGAGGCCATTGATCACCAGCCGGAACTGCTGCAGCACGCGCAGCAGCTCGGGCAGCACGGTCAGGATCACGGCGCCCAGCACCGGCCCGGTGAGGCTGCCGATACCGCCCAGAATGGCCATGGTCAGAATCTCGACCGCGCGGTCGAAGCCGTATTCGTCCGGGCCGATGAAAAAGGTCAGGTGTGCATTGAGCGCACCGGCCAGGCCGGCGATGGCCGCGCCCAGCACGAAGGCCAGCATCTTGCAGCCGTCCACGTCCATGCCCATCAGGCCGGCCGCGACTTCGTCCTCGCGGATCGCCTCGAACGCGCGGCCGATGCGCGACACGCGCAGGCGCCACAGCAGCAGCAGCACCGCCACCAGGGCCAGCGCCACGTGCCACCACTGGGTCAGCTGCGGAATGCCGTTGAGGCCCAGGGCGCCGCCGGTGATCGCGTCGGCGTTGAGCAGCACGATGCGCACCACCTCGCCAAAGGCCAGCGTGGCCATGGCCAGATAGACGCCCGACAGGCGCAGCGTCGGCTTGCCGATCAGGAACGCCATCAGCGCCGGCACGGCCATGCCGGCGGCCAGCACCACCGGAAACGGCCAGCCCAGATCGACGGTCAGCAGGGCCGAGGCGTAGGCACCCAGGGCCATGAAGCCGGCGTTGGCGATCGACAACATGCCGCAGGCCAGGGTAAGCCAGATGGACAGCGCCAGCAGCGCGTTGGTGCCCACCGACAGCACCAGGTTGCTGTAGACGTCCCAGAAGGTGCCCAGCCAGGCCGCCATGTCTATACCTTGCGCTCCATCACACGGCCGAACAGGCCCTTGGGCCGCACCAGCAGGATCACGAACAGCAGGCCGAACGCCACCGCGTCGCGCATGCTCGAGCCCACGTAGGCCACCGACAACACCTCGGCCAGGCCCAGGAACAGGCCGCCGATCAGCGCGCCACGCATGTCGCCCATGCCGCCCAGGATGATGACCGCGATGCCCTTTTCAAGCATGGACTTGCCCATCAGCGGATACAGCGCGTTGGAGTACAGCCCGATCAGCACGCCGGCCACCCCGCCCAGCCCGGCGGCGACGAACGAGGTGAGCATGAACAGGCCCTCGACGTTGATGCCCAGCAGCCAGGCGGCGCGCGGCGATTCGGCAATGGCCCGCAGCGCGCGGCCGAGCTGGGTTTTTTGCAGCGCCAGCAGCAGCACCGCCATCAGCGCGAAGGACAGGAAGATGATGCCGAGTTCGAGCGCGGTGATGTCCACCCCACCCAGCGACAGGCTGCGCTGCGACACCAGTCCCGCCGGAAAGCGGATGTTCTGCGCGCCAAAAACGCCCTGCACCACGTTGGTCAGGATCATGCCGACGCCGATGGTCGCGATCATCGGGATCAGGTGCGGCGCGCCGCGCGCGCGCAAGGGGCGCAGCACCAGCACGTCGATCAGCAGGCCCACGGCGCCGGCAAAGCCGAAGGCCACCAACAAGGCCGTCCACAGCGGCAAGGCCCAGTGGGCCACGGCCTGCTCGGCGGCGTAGGCGCCCACCATGAACACCGCGCCGTGCGACAGGTTGATGACGCCCAGCACGCCGAAGATCAGCGTGAAGCCCAGCGCGAACAGCGCGTACACGCAGCCGAGCGACAGGGCATTGACGAGCTGCTGGGCCAGCACGGCCAGGGTCCTCCCCGTTCGTCAGGCGCGCGGCGGCGGCACCCGGCCACCGGCGCGCGCCGGGCTCATTTCTCGATGACGAACTGTTCGCCCTTGGTCACGCTGACGATGGCGGTCTGCTGGGCGTCGTAGCCGGCGGGCTTGCCGGCCTTGTTCATGGCGCGGTGAAACTGGAAGGCGCCGGTCGCACCCGTCCATTTGACCTTGGGCAGGGCATCGCGCAGCGCCGTGCGCTCGGTGGCCAGGTCGCCGCTCAGCTTGATGGTCTTGAGCGCCTGCACCATGATGTGCATGGCGTCGTAGGACTGGGCCGCGAACTGGTCGGGCGGGGTGTTGAACTTGGCCTCGAAGGCCTTGATGAAGGCGACGTTCTCCGCGCTGTCGTTGCTGGCCGACCAGGGGCTGCCCACGTACAGGTCATCCGAGGCGCCCTTGGCCAGGGTGAAGACCTTGACCGAGTTCATGCCGTTGCCGCCGATGAAGGGCACGTTGATGCCCAGCTGGCGCGCCTGCACCATGATGGGCGCGCCCTCGGCCAGCAGGGCCGACAGCACGATCGCGTCCGGATGCGTGGCCTTGATCTTGGTGAGCTGGGCCTTGAAGTCCACGTCACCCTTGGCGAAAGTCTCGGTGGTGGTCACCGGGATGTGCGCGGCCTCCAGCGCCTTCTTGAAGTTGTCATAGCCGCTCTTGGTAAACACGTCGTCGTTGCCGTACATCACGGCGACCTTCTTGATGTGGGCGTGCTTGACGGCCACGCGCAGGGTCTCGGGCAGCACATCGGCCTCGGTGACCGAATTGCGAAACACGTAGTCGCCGATGGAGGTGATGCCGTCGGCGGTGTTGGACGTGCCGAAAGCCACCGTCCTGGCGCCCTGCGCGATCGGGTCGGCGGCCTGCGCCGAGTTGGACAGCGTGGGGCCGAACACCATCAGCACCTTGTCCTGGAAGATCAGTTTCTTGAAGACGTTGATCGCCTCTTCCTTCTTGCCCTGGTCGTCGTCGACGATCAGCTTGAGCTGGTTGCCGTCGACGCCGCCCGCGGCGTTGATCTCGCCGGCGGCCAGCTCGAAGCCGTGGCGGATCGAAATGCCGTACTGCGCGGCGCCGCCGGTCAGCGCCTCGGCCATGCCGATCTTGATGTCGGCCGCCTGGGCATTGGCGCCCAAGGTCATCAACAGGGTTAGCGCACCCAATGAATGCGCAAGAGTACTTCGTCTCATGGCACACCTCATGTCGAAACAACAGGTGCCAAAATTTTAGGACTCGATTCAATTGCCTGCAGGCGGACGCCAGCGCCGCTGACTTGGCCGCCGCGCTTCAAGCCTTGCGCTGCCACACCGCGGCAAAAAAGCCGTCGGTGCCATGCCGGTGCGGCCACAGGCGCAGAAAGCGCCCCTCACCCACGCACAGGCGGGCGGCCTGCGGCACCTTCAGTCCGCTCAGAATGTCGGCCACGGCGCATGGCTCGAAGTCGGCGTGCGCGGCGCGGAAGGCCTCGGCCACCTGCTCGTTCTCGTCGGGCAGCACGCTGCAGGTGGCGTACACCAGCCGCCCACCGGGCTTGAGCAGGCGCGCCGCGCTTTGCAAGATGGCCTGCTGCTTGACCACCAGCTCGGCCACGTCCTTGGGCGACTGGCGCCACTTCAGGTCCGGGTTGCGCCGCAACGTGCCCAGGCCCGAGCAGGGCGCGTCGACCAGCACGCGGTCCAGCTTGCCGGCCAGGCGCTTGATGCGCTCGTCGCGCTCGTGCGCGATGGCCACCGGGTGCACGTTGCTGAGGCCGCTGCGCGCCAGCCGCGGCTTGAGCGCGTCCAGCCGGTGCGCCGACACGTCGAAGGCGTACAGCCGCCCGGTGCTGCGCATGGTGGCGCCGATGGCCAGCGTCTTGCCGCCGGCGCCGGCACAAAAGTCGGCCACCATCTCGCCGCGCCGCGCATCCAGCAGCAGCGCCAGCAGCTGCGAGCCCTCGTCCTGCACCTCGACCGCGCCGCGCGTGAACACATCCAGCTTTTGCAGCGCCGGCTTGCCGTCGATGCGCAGGCCCCAGGGCGAGTACGGAGTTTCTACTGATTTGATAGCTGCTTGCGCAAGCTCCGCCTGCGCTGCAGGCCTTTTTTCCTTCAAGATGTTGACGCGCAGATCGAGCGGCGCCGGCGTCAGCAGCGCGGCGGCCAGGGCGTCGAACTCATCCCCCAGCTGCGCGCGCAGCGGCGCCACCAGCCAGGCCGGCAGATTGTGGTGGTACTCGGGTGCCAGCTCGGCCGGCGGCACGGCGTCGCAGGCGTCGAGCCAGGCCTTCTCGGGCTCGGTCAGCGCCTGCTTCAGAAAGTCGCGCGGGGCGTGAAAGCCCAGGATGGCCAGCCGCCGCTCGCGCGAGCCCGTGCCCGCGCGAGCCAGGTGCTCGAACAGCGGCTTGCGGCGCAGCACGGCGTAGGCGGTTTCGGCCAGCGTGGCCCGCTCGCGCGGACCGAGCGCGCGCTGCTCGCGGAAAAAGCGCGACACCACGGCGTCGGCCGGGTGCTCGAGTTGCAGAACGCGCCGCACCAGTTCGGTGGCGGCGTCGAGCAGGGCTTTGGGATGCATGGCGGGATTGTCGCACCGCGGCGGTGCCTTATGAATCGAATCGGGCTCCAGCGCTTGCACAACAAGCGCGAGCAGCTATATTTTTTGCAGTAATTCGGCTACGGCACGCGGGTAGATCAAGTGCTCCTGCGTCAGCACGCGCGCCGCCAGCGCGTCGGCCGTGTCGCCCGCCAGCACCGGCACCACGGCCTGCGCCAGGATGTGGCCGTGGTCCAGTTCGGCCGTCACCTGGTGCACGGTGGCGCCCGCCACGCGGCAGCCCTCGTCGATGGCGCGCTGGTGCGTGTGCAGGCCCGGAAAGGCGGGCAGCAGGCTGGGGTGGATGTTGATCAGGCGCCCGGCGTAATGCGCCACGAAGCCGGGCGTGAGGATGCGCATGAAGCCGGCCAGCACCACCAGCGCGGGGGCGTGGCGGTCGATCTCGGCCTGCAGCGCGGCGTCGAAAGTCTCGCGGTCGGCAAAACCCTTGTGATCGACCACGGCGGTGGCGATGCCCGCCTCGCGCGCGGTCTGCAGGCCCCTGGCGTCCGGCCGGTTGGCGATGACGGCGGCCACCCGCGCGTCCAGCCGCCGCGTCCAGTCCTGCCGCTGTGCCGCGCGCACGATGGCGGCCATGTTGCTGCCGGTGCCGGAGATCAGGATGACGATGTTTTTCATGCCGAGGCGATTATCCTTGCCGGCATGACCGACCTGCGCCCCCTCACCCCGATCGAAGCGCGCGTGCTGGGCACGCTGATGGAAAAGGCCCGCACGGTGCCGGACACCTATCCGCTGTCGCTGAACCTCGTCGTCACCGGCTGCAACCAGAAGACCAGCCGCGACCCGGTGATGAATGTCAGCGACGCGCAGGCGCAGGAGGCGCTGGATGAGCTGCGGCGCCTGGCTCTGGTGAACGAGTCGCAGGGTGGGCGGGTGACCAAGTACGAGCACAACCTGCAGCGCCGCCTGGGCGTGCCCGAGCAGTCGGCGGTGCTGCTGGGCCTGCTGATGCTGCGCGGGCCGCAGACCGCCGCCGAACTGCGCCTGAACGCCGAGCGCTGGTACCGCTTTGCCGACATCTCCTCGGTCGAGGGCTTTCTGAACGAGCTGGCCGAACGCGCCGAGGACAAGGGCGGGCCGCTGGCGCGGCTGCTGCCGCGCGCGCCGGGCGAGCGCGAGGCGCGCTGGGTGCAGCTGCTGTGCGGGCCGGTTATTATCGAATTGATAGCTGCCGGCGCACATCCAACAAGCGCTGGAGGCACATTCGACGCTCAATCCGAGCGCATTGCCCGGCTCGAAGCGGAGCTGGCGGCCCTGAGCGCGACGGTGGCCCGCCTGTGCGCCGAGCTGGGCGTGTCGCCTGACGGACCGACCAACCCGCCGGCGCATGCTACAACCGAGCGCTGACAAGGAGATCTCCCCATGGATTTGGCATTCACCCCCGACGAGTTGAAGTTTCGCGACGAGATTCGCGCCTGGGTCAAGGCAAACCTGCCACCGGCGATTGCCGCCAAGGTGCACAAGGCGCAGAACCTGACGCGCGACGACATGCAAACCTGGGCCAAGATTCTGGGCAAGAAGGGCTGGCTGGGCTACGGCTGGCCCAAGCCATTCGGCGGCCCCGGCTGGACCGCCGTGCAAAAGCACCTGTTCGAAGAGGAATGCGCCATGGCCGGCGCGCCACGCATCGTGCCCTTCGGCCCGGTGATGGTGGCGCCGGTCATCATGGCCTATGGCACGCCCGAGCAGCAAAAGCGCTTTCTGCCCGGCATCGCCAGCGGCGAGGTGTGGTGGAGCCAGGGCTACAGCGAGCCGGGCTCGGGCTCGGACCTGGCGTCGCTGCGCACCAAGGCCGAGCGCAAGGGCGACAAGTACATCGTCAACGGCCAGAAGACTTGGACCACGCTGGGCCAGTACGGCGAGTGGATGTTCAACCTGGTGCGCACCAGCAGCGAGGGCAAGCCGCAGACCGGCATTTCATTCCTCTTGATCGACATGAAGTCGCCCGGCGTGAGCGTGCGCCCGATCAAGCTGCTGGAGGGCGGGCACGAGGTCAACGACGTGTTCTTCGACAACGTCGAGGTGCCGGCCGACCAGCTGATCGGCGAGGAGAACAAGGGCTGGACCTACGCCAAGCTGCTGCTGTCGCACGAGCGCACCAACATCGCCGACGTCAACCGCGCCAAGCGCGAGCTGGAGCGGCTCAAGCGCATCGCCAAGGCCGAGGGCGTGTACGACGACCTGCGCTTTCGCGACCAGATCGCCCTGCTGGAGGTGGACATCGTGGCGCTGGAGATGCTGGTGCTGCGCGTGCTGTCGGCCGAAAAATCGGGCCGCAACGCGCTGGACATCGCCGGCCTGCTGAAGATCAAGGGCAGCGAGATCCAGCAGCGCTACAGCGAGCTGATGATGCTGGCCGCCGGGCCCTACGCCCTGCCCTACATCTTCGAGGCCATGGAAGCCGGCTGGCAGGGCGACCAGGCCGCCGCGGCCGGCCTGCAGGGCTTTCCGGGCGGCAACGTCGACAACGCGCCGCTGGCGCCCACCTACTTCAACATGCGCAAGACCACCATCTACGGCGGCAGCAACGAGGTGCAGCGCAACATCGTCGCGCAGACGGTGCTGGGCTGAGAGGCGCTATTGACCTGACGCCAGAAACAGCCGAACGCAGAGGACGCAAAGGATTCGCAGAGGACGCAAAAGAAAAACCAAAACATGTTTTTGAATTCTTCTGCGCCCTCTGCGTCATCTTTGCGCTCTCTGCGTTCGGCTGTTCTGCCTTGACAGACTCCAAGGAAGACCATCATGGATTTCGATTTTTCCGACGACCAACTGGCCTTGCGCGACGCCGTCGCCAAGTGGGTTGAAAAAAGCTATGACGTCGAGCGCCGCAAGGCCATCGTGGCGGCCGGCGGCTTCGACCGCGGCGCCTACGACGCGCTGGCCGAGCTGGGCCTGACCGGCATCTGCATCGGCGAGGACCACGGCGGCCTGGGCATGGGCCCGGTGGAGGCCATGGTGGTGCTGGAGGAGCTGGGGCGCGGCATCGTGTGCGAGCCGCTGGCGCAGGCTTTCGTCACCAGCACCGTCATCCAGACCCATGGCAGCAACGAGGTCAAGAACAGCTGGCTGCCCAAAATTGCCAGCGGGCAGGCCCTGGTGGTGCTGGCGCAGCAGGAGCGCCCCGCGCGCTACCGGCTCGACGTTTGCGAAGCAAAAGCCACCAAAGCGGGCGCCGGATATGCGCTGACAGCTCTCAAAAACATAGTTCCCGCCGGCGATCAGGCCGACGCCTTCGTGGTGTCCGCCATGCTGGACGGCCAGCTGGCGCTGTTTCTGGTCGAGCGCTCGGCCCAGGGCGTCGCCACCCGCGGCTACCCGACGCAGGACGAGGCGCGCGCGGCCGACCTCAAGCTGGACGGCGCCCCCGCGCAGCTCATCACCACCGACGGCTTGGCGGCGCTGCAGCTCGCGTCGGATGTCGGCGTCGCCTGCACCTGCGCCCTGGGCGTGGGCGCGATGGACCAGACGCTGAAGCTGACGGTCGAGTACATGAACCAGCGCAAGCAGTTCGGCGTGCTCATCGCCAGCTTCCAGGCGCTGCGCCATCGCGTGGCCGACATGAAGATGCAGCTGGAGCTGGCGCGCTCGATGAGCTACTACGCCACGCTCAAGCTGGGCGCGCCCGCGGCCGAGCGCGGCCAGGCGCTGTCGCGCGCCAAGGTGCAGTTGGGCCAGTCGATGCGCTTTGTCGGCCAGCAGTCGGTGCAGTTGCACGGCGGCATCGGCGTGACCGACGAGTACATCGGCAGCCACTACTTCAAGTACCTGACGCAGCTGGAGCTGAGCTGGGGCGACACCCTGCACCACCTGGGCCAGGTGAGCGAGCGCATGACCGAGACCGCCGGCGTGTTTGCCTGACCCCGGCGCCCGCACGCCCCCCGGGGCGCGGGCTTATCATGCCGAACGGCGCTGCGCATGTGCAGCGCCGTTTTTGTTTTTGCCCATGCCGACGCCCGCCGACGCCCCCCGAGGCCCCGCCAATCCGCGCCTGGTGCTGTGGATCATCGCCATCGGCATGTTCATGCAGCTGCTGGACTCGACCATCGTCAACACCGCGCTGCCGGCGATGGCGCGCAGTCTGGGCGAGCAGCCGCTGCGCATGCAGGCGGTGGTGGTGTCCTACGCGCTCACCATGGCGGTGGTCATCCCGGCCACCGGCTGGCTGGCCGACCGCTTCGGCACGCAGCGCATCTTCTCGCTGGCGATCGCCCTGTTCACCGCCGGCTCGATCGCCTGCGCGGCCTCGGCCACGCTCAACCAGCTGATCGCCGCGCGCGTGCTGCAGGGCGTGGGCGGCGCCATGCTGATGCCCGTGGGGCGCCTGGTGGTGCTGCGCGCCTTTCCCAAGGAGCAGTTCCTGGAGGCGATCAGCTTCGTCGCCATCCCGGCGCTGGTCGGCCCGCTGATCGGCCCCACGCTGGGCGGCTGGCTGGTCGAGGTGGCCAGCTGGCACTGGATTTTTCTCATCAACGTGCCGGTCGGGTTGATCGGCATCATGGCCTCGCAGCGCTACATCCCCAACTTTCTGGCCACCAAGCCCGGCCGCTTCGATCTGGCCGGCTACCTGCTGCTGGCGGTCGCCATGGTGGCGACCTCGCTGGCGCTCGATGGCCTGTCGGGCCTGGGCTGGGCGCACACGCTGCTGGTGCTGCTGATGGTGCTGGGCCTGGCCGCGCTGGCCGCCTACTGGCTGCACGCGCTGCGCAGCCCGGCGCCGATCTTCTCGCCGGCGTTGTTCACCATGCAGAGCTACCGCGTGGGCCTGCTGGGCAACCTGTTCGCGCGCATCGGCTCGGGCGCCATGCCCTATCTGCTGCCGCTGCTGCTGCAGCTGGCGCTGGGTTATTCGCCCGCGCAGGCCGGCATGCTGATGCTGCCGGTGGCCATTGCCGGCATGCTCAGCAAGCGCGCGGCCACGGGCATCATCACCCAGTGGGGCTACCAGCCGGTGCTGGTCAGCAACACGCTGCTGCTGGGCGCGATGATCGCCTCCTTCGCTCTGATGGGCCCCGATCAGCCGCTGTGGGCGCGCATCGTGCAGCTGGCGTTGTTCGGCGCCATCAACTCGTTTCAGTTCACCGCCATGAACGCGGTCACGCTGAAAGACCTGGCGCCGCAACAGGCGGCCAGCGGCAACAGCCTGTTTTCCATGGTGCAGATGCTGGGCATGAGCCTGGGCGTGACCTGCGCGGCGGCCCTGCTGGTGGCCTTCAGCAACTGGTTTTCGGACGGTGGCGGCCACGGGCTGCCGGTGTTTCGCGCCGCCTTCATCGCCATCGGCGTGATGACCATGGGCTCGGCCGCCATCTTCTGGCAGCTGGAGCAGGGCCGCCACGCGGTGCCGACGCGCAGCCACGCGGTCGACGACGTGTGATCAGGGCGCGGCCTGCGCCCGCGCCCGTGCCACCGCCTCGGGCAGGTCGCGCCAGGCCGGGCGCTGCGGTGCAAAGCGCGCGCGCATATAGCCGGCCAGCTCGGCCAACTGCGCATCGTCGAACGCCTGGCTGAACGCCGGCATGAAGCCGATGTCGCGCGTGGCCGGCTCCTGCACGCCCTCCAGGATGGTGCGCAGCAGGTTGTCGGGGCGGTCGCTGTGCAGGTTGCCGTTGAGCGCCAGCGGCACGTTCAGGCCCAGCACGCCCGGGCCGTTGCCGTCGTGGTGGCAGGCGCCGCAGGCCTGCTCGAACAGGCGCTGCGCCGGCCCCAGCAGCGCGGGCGCGGCCTGCGCGCCCCGGGCAATGGCGGCAGCCGCCGCCTGCTCGGCCTGCTGCGGCGTGGCCCCGGTGCCGAACGAAGCCAGGTAGTGCGCCATGGCGCGCACGTCGGCCTCGGGCACGTCCTGCAGGTTGCGCACCACCTCGGCCATGGGGCCGCCCACCGCGCCGTGCTGCGGGCTGTGGCCCTGGCGCAGGTAGTCGTAAAGGGCCTGCTCGGTCCAAGGCACGGGGCCGGGCTGGCGTGCCGTCAGCGACGGCGCCTCCCAGCCCTTGACCAAGGCGCCGCTCAGAAAGGCCGTGCCGCCCTGCTCCGCGCCCAGCGCGTTGCGCGGCGTGTGGCAGGCGCCGCAGTGGCCCACGCCATTGACGAGGTATTCGCCACGCTGCCACTGCGCCGAGCGCGTGGTCTCGCCGCTTGGGCGCGGGCCGGCGTCCAGGTACAGCGCGTTCCAGCCGACCAGCAGCAGGCGCAGGCTGAAGGGAAACTTCAGCTGCGTGGACGAGGCTTCGGCGCGCACCGGCGGCTGGCTCATCAGCCAGGCGTAGAGGGCCGTCAAGTCCTCGTCCGTCATCCGCGTGTACGCCGTGTAGGGGAAGGCCGGGTACAGGCGATGGCCGTCGCGCGCAACGCCCTCGCGCATGGCGCGCTGAAAGGCGCTGAAGGACCAGGCGCCGATGCCCGTCGCCACATCGGGCGTGATGTTGGTGCTGTAGACGGTGCCGAAAGGCGTGTCCATGGCCAGCCCGCCGGCCAGCGCGGGGCCATCGGGCGCGCTGTGGCATTGCGCGCAATTGCCCAGCGCGGCGAGCTGGCGGCCTTTCTCGATGGTCTGCGCCGTGTAGACCGTGGCCGACGCTGGCGCCACCGGTGCGATGGCAGAGCGCCAGCCCAGCAGGCCCAGCACCACGCCGAGCGCGCCCGCAAGCAACCCACCCACTTTGAGCTTGCGCCGGCGCGGCCAAGGCGCATCGGCGGGCGGCCGCGGCAGGGCCGGCGCCGCGCCCGCAGGCGCGCCGGGAGCGGCGGGCAAGGGCGTGGGGTTCAGCGCCGCGCGCACCACCTCGGGCGTGAAGGGTGGCTGGCGCAGGCGCACGCCGGTGGCGTCGAAGATGGCGTTGGCGATGGCCGCCGTGCCCGGCACCGAGGACGACTCGCCCACGCCCAGCGGGGGTTCGCCCGGCCGTGGCATCTGCATCACCTCGATGACCGGCACCTCACGAAAGCTCAGGATGGGGTAGCTGCCCCATTCGCGGCTGGCGGGCAGCTGGGTGGCGCTGTCGATGCGCAGCTGCTCCTTGAGCGCGCGGCTGGTGGTCTGCAGCACGTTGCCGTGCACCTGGTGCTCCACCCCCGCCGGGTTGACGACCAGGCCCGCATCGTGCCCCACCACCACGCGCCTGACGTGCACCTCGCCGGTGGAGCGGTTGACATCCACGTCGGCCACCCAGGCCGACCAGGCCGCGCCGAAGCCCGGCCACTTGCTGTGCACATAGCGCGCATAGGCCACGCCCTGGCCTTGCAGCCAGTCGCCGCGGGCGCCCTGCTGCTGCGGCGTGGTGTGGGGCTGCCAGCCGGCGCGCGTGGCGGTGGCCTGCAGCAGCTCGTGGGCACGTGGGTCTTTCAGGTATTGCAGGCGAAAGGCCACCGGGTCGGCGCCCGCGGCGTGGGCCAATTCGTCGATGTAGCTCTCGTGCGCAAAGCTGTTGGGCAGGGCCGACACGCCGCGCAGCCAGGCCGCGCGCAGGATGGGCGCCATGTCGTTGATGGTGACGCGCAGATCGGCGATGTCATACGGCGGGCGCGCGGTGCGATCGCCCATGGCGAAGGCGTGCGCACCGGGTTCCACCGCGCGCGTCAGCAGCAGGGCCAGCGTGGGCGCGGCATTGGACGGGTAGCTGCTGCGAAAGTCGTAGCCGGCGATGCCGCCCTCGGCCGTCACGCCGCCGCGCACTTCCATCAGCTGCGCGGCGCCCTTGGGCTCCCACAGGTTTTCCTGTTCGCGCGTGAGCTGCACGCGCACCGGCGCGCCCACGGCGCGGGCGAGCAACGCCGCATCGGCCGCCACGTCGTCTGCGCCGTTGCGGCCGTAGCAGCCCGAGGCCTCCAGCCGCACCACGTCGATGGCCACGTCGGGCAGGCCCAGCAGGCGCGACAAATCGGCGCGCAGCGCATGCGGGTGCTGGCTGCCGGCGTACACGCGCAGCGTGGGCGCCTCGCCTTCACCACGCCAGTCGGCCACCGCACACGAGGGGCCGATGGACGCGTGCAGCTGGTACGGCCACACATAGGTGCGCTCCAGCACCTGGCTGGCACCGGCCAGCGCCGCGTCGACGTCGCCCTCGTCGACCACCTGGCGCGCGGTGGCGGGGTTGTCGCGCAGGGCCTGGGCCACGTCGCCCAGCGGTGGCATGCCGGGCCAGGGCTTCCAGCGCACGACGAGCTGGGCGGCGGCCTGCTCGGCCTGCTCCTCGCGCTCGGCCACCACGCCGACGAAGTCGCGGATCACCACCACGGCGCGAAGACCCGGGATGTGCGCGATCGAGCGTTCGTCCACCGATTCGAGCGTGTTGCCGATGAACTCGCCGTGGTCGGCCCCGGCATACGGCGGGCGCAACACGCGGCCATGCAGCATGCCGGGCAGGCGCACGTCGTGCACGAACACCGCCTCGCCGAAGGCCTTGGCGGCGATGTCCACGCGCGGCGCACTCTGGCCGACCACCCGGTGCTCGGCCACGGGCTTGACGGGAACGTCGGCATCCAGCGTCAGCACCACGCGCCGGCCTTGCAGCAGCTCGCCATAGCCCACGCCGCGCGCGGCATCGCCGCTGACACTGACGTGGCCCGCATCGGCGCGCAGTTGATCGGGCGCCACCTGCAGCCGCTCGGCCGCCTGCGCCAGCAGCCAGGCACGCGCCTGCGCCGCCGCCTGGCGCAGCGGCACGGCGCTGATCTGGATGGAAGCGCTGGCAATGGTGGGGCCCTGGTTGGGCGCGCGGCCGGTGTCGCCCAACACCATGTCCACCTGGTCCATCCGCAGGTCCAGCTCCTCGGCCACGATCTGCCCCAGCGCGGTGCGGATGCCGGTGCCCAGATCGACGTGACCGTTCAGCCCCAACGCGGTGCCATCGTCCCACACCGCCAGCAGGATCTCGACCCCCTCGGCGGGGTTGCTGGCGATGAACGGGGGTTGCCCTGGCGTGGGTGGCGGGGGCGGCGGCGGCTCGCGTGTGACCAGCAGCACGCCCTGGGCGCGCAGGAAGTCGCCGCGCGTGCGCAGGCGGCTCAGGCGCTCGTGGCCTTGCATGGCATGGCTGCGACGGCGCGCTCGACCGCCGCGAGGATTTCCACGTGCGTGCCGCAGCGGCACAGGTTGCCGGCCAGCGCATCGCGCACCGCCTGCGCGCTGGGCCGGGGCTCGTGCGCCAGCAGCGCCGCGGTGGTCATGATCATGCCGTTCAGGCAGTAGCCGCACTGCGCTGCCTGCGCCTGGATGAAGGCGCTTTGCACCGGGTGCGGCCGCGCGCGATCGCCCAAGCCCTCCAGCGTGGTGACGCGCCGCCCTTGCACCTGCGCCGCCGGAATCACGCAGGCGCGCGCCGCCATGCCGTCCACATGCACCGTGCAGGCGCCGCACTGGCCCAGGCCGCAGCCGTACTTGGGGCCGTTGAGGTGCAGGTCGTGCCGCAGCACCTGCAGCAGCGTGGCCGAGCGGTCGACGGTGAGCGCGTGCCGCGCTCCGTTGACATCCACGACGATGTCCCGCATCGGGCCGCGGCCGCTCGCCATGGCAGGCGCCCGCCCCTCAGGCCGCGGCGGCGCCGCTGATGCGCCGCAGCAGGCGGATGAGCTGCTGGCGCTCCTCGGCGCTCAGGTCGCCGAAGGTCAGCTCGGTGATCTGCTGCGCGTGCGGCAAGGTTTCGCCCAGCGTGCGCTGGCCCTGCTCGGTCAGCGTCACGGTGGCGTGGCGCTTGTCGCCCGGCTCGTGCGCCACGCTCACCCAGTCGGTCCACTTGAGCCGCTCGACCAGGCCGCGCACCGAGGGCTCGTCCATGGCGCTCGCCTGCGCGATCTCGGCGATGGTGGCGCCGGGCCTCTCGCGCACCACGCACAGCACGACGAACTGCGCCGCGCTGAGCTGGCTGGCCGGCACCACCGACTGGAAAATGGCGGTGTGACGCTGATAGGCGCGCCGCAGCAGGTGGCCGACCTGGTCGGTCACGTGGTAGTCGGCGGATGCGTTGACGGGGCTCGCAGGGTTCATGGTCGGCTCCAGTCGGCGGGTTCAGACACTCAGGTAGGTTCGACGCACGAGTTCGGCCTGGGCCAGTTCGTCCATCGTTCCCTCGAAACGGATCTGGCCCTTTTCGAGCACGTAGGCGCGATCCGACACCAGTTCGGCGAAATGCAGGTTCTGCTCCGACAGCAGGATGCTCACGCCCTTGGCCTTGAGCTCCGAGATCATGTTCGCCATCTGCTCGACGATGACCGGCGCCACGCCCTCCGACGGTTCGTCGAGCAGCACCAGGAAGGGGTTGCCCATCAGCGTGCGGCCGACGGTCAGCATCTGCTGCTCGCCGCCGCTCATGCGCCCGCCGGGACGGTCGGGCATTTCGCCCAGATTGGGAAAGAGCTGATAGAGCTCCTGCGGCGTCCACCGGGGCGCGGCCGAGCCGTCGGGCCAGCGGCGCGGCGGCTGGCGGCCGACCTCGAGGTTCTCGGTCACCGTCAGGTCGACGAAGATGCGCCGGTCCTCGGGCACGAAGCCCATGCCCAGCGCGGCGATCTGGTAAGGCTGGCGCGCGGAGATGTCGCGCTGCATGAACTGCACCGTGCCCTTGCGCTTGTCCATCAGGCCCATCAGGGTCTTGAGCGTGGTGGACTTGCCGGCGCCGTTGCGCCCCATCAGGGCCACCACCTCGCCACGGCGCACCTGCAGGTTCAGGTCGAACAGGATTTGCGCCGCGCCATACCAGGCGCACAGGCCGTGCGCGTCCAGCAGCACGTCGGCGGGATCGGGGTGCGCCGCCGTCATGCCGCCTGCTCCTGCGCGGCCCGCGCGCCGCGCCGCTCGAAGGTCTTGCCACTGCCGAAGTACACCTCCTGCACCTTGGGGTCGTTGCGGATGGCCTCGGCCCGACCTTCGGCGATCAGGCGCCCGCGCGCCAGCACCACCATGCGGTCGGCGTAGGCGAACACCACGTCCATGCTGTGCTCGGTGAACAGCACGGCGATGCCGCGCTCCACCACCAGCTTCTTGGTCAGCGCCATCAGTTCGTTGCGCTCCTTGGGCGCCATGCCGGCGGTGGGCTCGTCCATCAGCAACAGCTTGGGATTGTTGGCCATGGCCACGGCCAGCTCCACGCGCTTGACGTCGCCATAGGCCAGCACGCTGCACGGCCGATCGGCCTGCGCGGCCATGCCCACCCGGTCCAGCAGGTCCAGCGCGTCGCTGCGCCGATGCCGCGCGGCCGGCGCCCACAGCGAAAACAGCTTGCGGTCTTGCGACAGCAGCGCCATCTGAACGTTCTCGACCACGGTGAGCGAGGAGAACGTGGCGGCGATCTGGAAGGTGCGCCCCACCCCCAGGCGCCAGATCTGGCGCGGCTGCAGGCCCACCAGCTCGGTGCCGTCCAGCCGGATCGAGCCGCGGTCGGCGCGCAACTGGCCGTTGACCATGTTGAAGGTGGTGGACTTGCCCGCGCCGTTGGGCCCGATCAGCGCCAGCAGTTCGCCGGCCTGCAGCTGGAAGTTGATGCCGTCCACGGCCTTGACGCCGCCGAAGGACTTGCCCAGGTTCTCGACTTGCAGCAGGCTCATCGCGCGCCCCCGGCCGGCAGCCGCCGCGCCTGCCACAGCTGGCCGAAAAAGCCCGCGATGCCCTGCGGAAACAGCAGCACCAGGATCAGGATCACCGCGCCCAGCAGCGCATGCCAGTAGTCGGTGCTGCGCGCCATCACGTCCTGCAGCCAGGTGTAGCTGACGGCGCCCACCACCGGGCCGACGAGGGTCTGGATGCCGCCCAGCAGCACCATCACCAGGCCGTCGACCGACTTGCCCACGCCCAGCGTCTCGGGCGAGATGCTGCCCTTGGAAAACGCGAACAGCGCCCCCGCCACGCCGGCAAAGCCGCCGGCGATGGCAAAGGCCGCCCATTGCTGGCGCTTGACATCGATGCCGATGGCGTCGGCGCGCAGCGGCGAGTCGCGCCCGGCCCGCATGGCGTAACCGAAGGGCGAAAACAGGAAGCGGCGCAGCAGCCACAGCGCCAGCAGCACCAGCGCCAGGGTGAGGTAGTAGTAGGCCTGCTTGCCCGCCAGCCAAGGCGCAGGCCACACGCCCGTCAGGCCGTTGCTGCCGCCGGTGACGGCGTCCCACTGATAGACGCCCGCCCACACGATCTGCGCGAACGCCAGCGTCAGCATCGCCAGATAGACACCGGTCAGGCGCACGCAGAACCAGCCCACGATCAACGCGCCCACGGCAGCCACCAGCGGGCCCACCACCAGCGCCACCTCCATCGGCAGGCCCAGCCTGCGCACCGCCAGCGCCGCACCGTAGGCCCCCAGGCCGAAATAGGCCGCATGGCCGAAGGAATGCATGCCGGCCGGCCCCATGATGAAGTGCAGGCTGGCGGCAAACAGCGCGGCCACCAGCAGGTCGATGGCGAGCACCACGGCATAGGCGTCGCTGCTGGACACGGCCGGCAGGCTGATCAGCGCCAGCACCACGAAGGCAGCCACGCCCAGCGCCGTCCGGTCGGCCGGGCGAATCGGCAACTCGGCCTCGCCCATCACGCGCGGCGCGGCCTGCGGCTTGCCCATCAGGCCCCAGGGGCGCACCACCAGCACCACGGCCATGACCGCGAACTCGGCCACCAGCGTCAGTTTGGAAAACGAAATTTCAAGGTCGAAGACATCGACCAGCCCCAGCCAGATGCACACGGCCTTGATCTCCGACACCAGCAGCGCCGCCACGAAGGCGCCCGGAATGGAGCCCATGCCGCCCACCACCACCACCACGAAGGCCGAGCCGATGATGTTCAGGTCCATCTCCAGGTTGGCCGGCTCGCGCGGCAGCTGCAGCGCGCCGCCCAGACCCGCCAGCGCCGCGCCCAGCGCGAACACCGCCGTGAACAGCCACACCTGGTTGACGCCCAGCGCGCCCACCATCTCGCGGTCTTGCGTGGCCGCGCGCACCAGCGTGCCCCAGCGCGTGCGCGTGAACAGCAGCCACAGCGCGCCCAGCACGATGGGGCCGACCACGATCAGGAACAGGTCGTAGGTGGGAAAGTTGCGCCCCAGGATGGCCACCGCGCCCTTCATGCCGGGCGCGCGCGGGCCCAGCAGCTCCTCGGGGCCGAACAGCCACAGCATGGCGTCCTTGATCACCAGCACCAGGGCGAAGGTGGCCAGCAGTTGGAACAGCTCGGGCGCGCGGTAGATGCGCCGCAGCACCGTCATCTCCACCACCACGCCCAGCAGCCCCACCACCAGCGCGGCGACCGGCACCGCGACCCAGAAGCCCAGCCAGTCCAGCCGCTCGACCAGCGCGTAGGCCACGTAGATGCCGACCATGTAGAACGAGCCGTGGGCGAAGTTGACGATGCGGGTGACGCCGAAGATCAGCGACAGCCCCGCCGACACCAGAAACAGCGACGAAGCTCCGGCCAGGCCGTTGAGCAGCTGGACCGCCAGGCCGGACAGGTTCATGCGCCGGGCCCCGTGCCAAAGCAGCGCCCAGCCGGGTGCTTCATCGCCGTCGTCATCAGATCAATCCGCCGGACGCAGCTTCTTGACTTCGGCGGCCGAGGGCAAGAACTTGGCGCCGTCCATGTAGCGGAAGTCCACCATCACGCCCTTGCCATCCACGTTCTTGGTGCGGCCCACGTAGGCGCCCATGGTCGACTGGTGGTCTTCGGGGCGGTACACGATGGGACCGAAGGGCGTCACCACATTCAGTCCGCTGAAGGCGACGACCAATTTCTCGGAATCGGTGGAGCCGGCCTTTTTCACGCCCGCCTCGATCGACTTGACGGCCGAGTAGCCCACCACCGAGCCCAGGCGCGGGTAGTCCTTGAACTTGGCCTGGTAGGCCTTCAGGAAGGCCTCGTGCTCGGGCGTCTTGATGCCGTACCACGGGTAGCCCGTCACCAGCCAGCCATTGGGCGCGTCGTCCTTGAGCGGGTCGAGGTAGTCGGGCTCGCCGGTCAGCAGGCTGGCCACCTCGATGCCCTTGAACAGGCCGCGCGTGTTGCCTTCGCGCACGAACTTGGTCAGGTCGGCGCCGAACAGCACGTTGAAGATGGCGTCGGGCTTGGCGTCGGCCAGCGCCTGCACCACGCTGCCAGCGTCCACCTTGCCCAGCGGCGGGGCCTGCTCGGCCACGAACTCGACATCGGGCTGCGCCGCCTTCAGCAAGGTCTTGAAGCTGGCCGCGGCCGACTGGCCGTATTCGTAGTTGGGGTAGACCAGCGCCCAGCGCTTTTTCTTCATCGCCACCACGTCGGGGATCAGCATGGCCACCTGCATGTAGGTGGAGGCGCGCAGGCGGTAGGTGTAGCGGTTGCCGTCGGCCCAGACGATCTTGTCCGTCAGCGGCTCGCCGGCCAGAAAAAAGGTCTTCTTCTGCTTGGCAAAATCCGTCAGCGCCAGACCGATGTTGGACAGGAAGCCGCCCATCAGCACGTCCACCTTCTCGCGCGAGAGCAGTTCCTCGGCGGCGCGCACGGCCTCGCCGGGGTTGGCGTTGTCGTCGCGAATCACCAGCTCGACCTTGCGCCCCAGCAGGCCACCGGAGGCGTTGATCTCGTCCACCGCCAGTTCCATGCCCTTCTTGTAGGGCTCCAGGAAAGCGGGTTGCGCCTTGTAGCTGTTGATCTCGCCGATCTTGAGCGTGCCCTGCGCCTGGACGCCCGCCGCCAGCATCAGGCCCGCGGCGGCGGCCAACAGGGCGCGGCGCGGGGCGTTCATCTTGAATTTGGACATGATCGTTCCTTCCTTGATTGAATCAGTCGTCGAACACATTTTCAGAGGCCGCTTACCTCAATCCGTCTTCACCCTTGATCTCGGCGACCTGCAGGCCGCCGATGCGCGGCAGCGGGCGCCCGCTGTCGGTAACGGCCACGGCCACCACGATTTCATTGGCGCGCGGCGCATCGGACACGCGCGCCTCGATGGCGTCGAAGTGGCTGCGCACGAAGGCGGCGTCCTTGTGACCCAGGGGCACGTCCACGGCCGTGCCCAGGCCACCGCGCTTCTTGGCCGAGGGCACCAGCGCGGCGCCCTTCTCGACCGCCTGGCGCAGCGGCGCGCCCAGCTTGGGATGCAGCACGGCGGCGGCGTGCTCCAGCTCGCCGGCCTCGCCGACGATGGCGGCCTTGCCGTAGCTCTGCGCCTGGCCGGGCGCAATGCCCAGCGCGGCCACGCATTTTCGGCCCAGTAGCGCGCCCAGCTCCTCGCCAATGTCGATCAGGGCGTCCAGCTTGGGTTCGTAGCGGCCGGCGTAGGGGTTCTCGATCACCGCCATCGCCAGTGCGCGGCGCGTGGGCGGGTCGACGGCCTGGCCCATCTCGATGCGGGTTTCATCGACCTGCACCAGCAATTTGCGAATCTTTGCAGCCATGGTGTTCCTTTCTATCAGACGGGTCAGCGCAGGCCGTCCCACTTGGCGATGTCGGCCGCCTTCAGGCCGCCCACCCGCGCATGCACGCGGGCGCCCGTGGACATGGCCAGGATATAGATCACCTCGTCGGCACACGGGCTGCCGGGCACGCGCGCCTCGATGGCGTCGAAGTGGCTGCGCACGTAGCTGGCGTTGATGTGGGTGAGCGGCACGTCCAGCGTGCAGCCGGGCGGGCCGACCTTCTTGGTCGAGGGCACGATCGACAGGGCGTTGGCTGGCTGGCCGGTCTTGGCCTCGCCCTGGCCCTGGGTGTAGGCCGCGCGATCGCCGCTCCAACCCAGCAGCTCGCGCATGGCGTAACCGCCCGGCACGTGCCACAGCGCGCCGTGCTCCAGCTCGCCGGCGGCGCCCACGATGGCGCCCTTGCCGTAGCTCTCGATGCGCTCGGCGGGCACGGCCATGGCGCCCAGCAGTTGGTGCGCCATCTGCGTGCCGACGGCGTTGAGCGCCTCCATCATGGGCAGGATGTCGGGCTCGTAGCGGCCGGCAAACGGGTTGCTCAGTACGGCGGCCACGAAACCGCGCTGCAGCGGCTCGGCCGCCGGCGGGCCGAACTCGTGGAAGATGTCTTCCACGTGGGTAAAAGTGCGTCGAATCTCGATCATGCGGTCTCCAGCAGCAGGTGCTGCGCACGCCCCGGCGCGGTGGCGTCAAGAGGCAAAAAACGCGCCGGGCCGCCATCGGTTGACGCGGCCCAGCCCTGGCAGGTGATTACACACGAAACGATGTGGCCCGCAGCGCGCAGCTGCAGCGCCCTCGTGCAGCCGGCCGCCAGCGCCGCCTGGGCCTGCGCGGCCGTCAGTGGCGGCACCTGCACGGTCACCGGGATCGTGCCCAGGTCGCTGTCGTCGCGGACGGTATTGGCGGGCCGGCGCACGATGCCCGCGTGCGGCAGGTCGACGGCGTTGCCGATGACGGTGGCCGCGGCGTCGGCCTGCGCCGCGGTGGCGGCCAGCACGGTCACGCTGTCGGCAATGCCCAGCGAAAAGCTGCGGCCCTTCCAGCCGCTGGTGGCGACGCCGCGCACGGGACTGTCGTGGCCGACGTCGAACACGCCGTCCACCGCCAGCCCGCGCGCGGCCAGGGCGCGCGGCCACTGGTCCAGATCGGCAAACAGGCCGACGCGAAAGCGCTCGCCGGCCGTCAGGTGCAGGGCGATGTCGCCACCGTCGTTGACCCAGGCCCGGCGCACGCCCGGCCGTTGATAGGCCGCCGCCAGCTCCTGCGCCACCGCGCCGGCCACGGCGGCCATCGGCGTGATGTAGGCCGCACGATAGGGGTACACCGCCTGCCACATACGCTGCGCAACCACGCCGTACACGGGACACGCGCCGCGCACCGGCGCGCGCAAAGCGGGCAGCTCGCCCACCAACTCCTGCAGCAGGCCGCGAAAACGCTGCCACGCGGCCTCGTGCGACTGCTGCACGGCGGCCGGCTGGCCATCGGCGCCGATGACGATGTCGATCGGCCCGTGCTGCAGGTGCAAGCGGCCATCGTCCAGCAGCATGCCTTGCGCGCCCATGGTTCAGCCCAGTTGCGGCGGATGACCCAGCGGCCAGGGGTTGGCGGGATGGACGGGCGCCCATGCGCGGCGCGTGGGCGCGCCGTCGTTGTGCCAGGCCCCGGCGCGCAGCACGTCCTCCAGCGAACGCACGTGCCTGACATGCCCGCCCAGCGCCGCATAGTCGTCGCGGCGCATGCTGAACTCGATGGGCGCCACGATGGCCGGGGTCGGCACGGTGCCGAAGCTGTGCTCGGGCATGCGCATCACGTCGACCATCACCGTGATGCCGCCGCCCGGCCACACATAGGCCGGTGCGCCACCGCAGGTGACGTTGACCAGCGCGTTCTTGATGGCGCGCGTGAGCAGCACCGGGTTTTCGGTGGCGCCGGCGCGCAGGCTGCCGCCCGCGCCGCCCAGGAACAGCACCGTGGTGAGCGAGGGCTCGCAGTTTTCGCCGATGCGCTCGACCACCGCGCGCACCGCATCGGGCATGGGCTGCTCGCGCGGCACCAGCTGCTCGTCCAGCACGTACCAGGCGGCATGCTCGCCGGTGGTGGAGGTCATGAGCAGGCGCAGGCCGGGCCAGCCCTGCCTGGCGTCCCAGGGGTCGAGCACCGTCAGGGGGTCGTCGATCGACGTGCCACCCCAGCCGGTGCCGGGGTTGGCAACCTGAAAATAGCGCCCCGGCGTGGACTTGCGTCCGCGCATGGCGATGCCCGAAGGCCGCATGTCCAGGCAGCGGCCGGCCTGGTGCTCGGTCAGCACGCCGGTGATGTGGTCGTCGACCACCACCACCTCGTCGGCATGGCCGTACAGCTGCTTGGCGAAGATGCCCACCGTGGCCGAGCCGCAGCCCACGCGCATGCGCTGCTCTTCCACGCCGTTGACGATGGGCGGGCGGCCAGCCTGGATGACGAGCTGCGCGCCGCCGTCGATGGACAGCTCCATCGGCTGCCGGTTGCCCAGCTGCTCCATCACCTCCAGGGTGACGCGGCCCTCCTTCTTGCTGCCGCCGGTGAGGTGATGCACCCCGCCCAGCGACAGCATCTGCGAGCCGTATTCGGCGGTGGTGACATGGCCCACCACCTCGCCCTTGCAGCGCACGTTGGCCTGCTCCGGGCCCAGGTAGCGGTCGGTGTCGATCTTCACCTTGAGGCTGCAGTAGCTGAAGATGCCCTCGGTCACCACCGTCACCATGTCGACGCCCTGCACCTGCGAGCCGACGATGAAGGGCGCCGGCTTGTAGTCGGGGTAGGTGGTGGACGAGCCCACGCCGGTGACGAACACCTCGTCGGCGCGCAGCAGGTCGCCGTTCCAGTCGGGCGCCTGCGCCACGTCCTGCGCGGGCTGGCCCGTGTCCTGCACCACCCGGCCGCTGAACTGCACCAGCGGCGCGCGCTGCTCGTCCACCGTCCGGCGCAGCAGCAGCACCGGGTCGACCCGGATCAGCACGCCGCCCTGGTTGGCATAGCGGTCGCACGCGCCGGTGCGGCCTTCGGCGATCTGGCACAGGATGGGGCAGGCATTGCACTCGACCTTGGTGGCCGCCATGCGCTCGTTGCGTGGGCGCGCGCGCTCCAGCACCTGCGGCTCGGCCAGCTCGGGCAAACCATCGGTTCGGGTGTGTTCGGTCATGTCGCGAATGGCCCTTGCGGCCCGACGCGGCCGCGAACGAACCCGCAATTTAATGTAGTAACCACTAAATCGACATGGAGTAAACCCTGAACGAGTTGGCAAAATTTTCATGTAGTCTTCTCCGAATTCCGATGCAGCCCGCGCTGCATCAATGCGTCGGACGTGACCGTCGCCCTGAACGCCGGCACTGCCCGACTTCCAGTCGAGGAAGCTTGATGACCCATGTCGTGACCGCTGCTTGTACCGGCTGCCAGTGCTCCAGCCTGCCAGCCTGAACCCGCCGCCGACTCGCATCATGAGTGCCTTCATCGAAGAGCGTGTGCTGACGGTCCGCCACTGGACCGACCGCCTGTTCAGCTTCACCACCACGCGCGATGCGGCGCTGCGCTTTTCCAACGGCCACTTCACCATGATCGGCCTGCGCATCGACGCCAAGCCGCTGCTGCGCGCCTACAGCATCGCATCGCCCAACTACGAGGACCACCTGGAGTTCCTCAGCATCAAGGTGGACGACGGCCCGCTCACCTCACGCCTGCAGCACATCCAGCCGGGCGACACCATCGTGGTCGGGCGCAAGCCCACCGGCACCCTGGTGGTGGACTACCTGCTGCCGGGCAAGCGCCTGTACCTGTTTTCCACCGGCACCGGCCTGGCGCCCTTCATGAGCATCATCCGCGACCCCGAGAGCTACGAAAAATTCGAGCAGATCATCCTGGTGCACGGCGTGCGCACGGCGGGCGAGCTGGCCTATCACGACGTGATCCTCGACCACCTGCCGCGGCACGAATTTCTGGGCGACATGGTCGCCAGCCAGCTGCGCTACTACCCCACCGTCACGCGCGAGGACTTTCGCAACGTCGGGCGCATCCCCGACCTGATCGAGTCGGGCAAGCTGTTCTCCGACCTCGATCTGCCGCCGCTGGACGCCGCGCACGACCGCGCCATGATCTGCGGCAGTCCGGCCATGCTCAAGGACCTGCGGCAGCTGCTCGAGTCGCGCGGCTTCAGGGAAGGCAACACCACACGTCCCGGCGACTTCGTGATCGAACGGGCGTTTGCCGAATCATGAAGACCAACCTGGCCCTCGCCCCCGTGCAACCACCCTCCCGCGGCCGCGCCAAGCCCGGACGCAAGCCGGGCGTGCGCGAGCAGGCGGCGCAGGAAACGCAGGACGCCATCCTGCGGGCCGCCACGCGCATCTTTGCCAAGCACGGCTATTCGGGCGGGCGCATCGAGCAAATCTCCAGGGCGGCGCGCTCGCACGACCGCATGATCTACTACTATTTCGGTAGCAAAGAAGGGCTGTACATCGCGGTACTCGAAAACCTGTACCGGCGCTTCAACGAGGCCGAGGCGGCGCTGGCGCTGGACGTCGGCGAGCCCGAGCAGGCGCTGGTGGCCGTCATCCGCTTCATCTGGACCTACTACCAGCGCAACCCCGAGTTCATCACCCTGCTCAACGACGAGAACCTGCACCGCGGCAAGCACATCGCCAAGTCGCTGCGCGCGCACGACTATTCTTCGCCCGCCACGCAGATCATCGATGCGGTGCTGGCCAGCGGCGTGGCCCAGGGCGTGTTCCGCGGCGGCTTGTCGGCGCGCGACATCTACCTGATGATCGCCAGCCTGAACTACTTCTATCTGTCCAACCGCCACACGCTGTCGGCCTTCTTCGGCGCCCGGCTGGAAAGCCCCGAGGCGCTGGAGCACTGGCACCGGCAGGTCATCGACACCGTCCTGCGCGCCGTGCGCGCCTGACCCCCTTCCACACCGCAGGAGCACCCCATGGCAGAAGCCGCAAGCACCGAAAAGTCCGGCAAGGTCGTCATCACCAACATCGGCCTGCTGCTGTCGGGCGACATCGACCGCCCCATCCTCGACGCCGACACCCTCGTGGTCGACGACGGGCTGATCACCGCCGTGGGCAAGGCCGCCGACTGCGACACCGCCGGCGCCAGGCACACCATCGACGCGCGCCGCACCTGCGTCGCGCCCGGCCTGATCGACAGCCACGTGCACCCGGTGTTCGGCGACTGGACGCCGCGCCAAGGGCAACTGGGCTGGATCGAGTCGACCATGAACGGCGGCGTGACCACCATGATCTCGGCCGGCGAGGTGCACCTGCCCGGCCGTCCCAAGGACGTGGTGGGCCTGAAGGCGCTGGCCATCACGGCGCAGCGCGCGTTCGACAACTTCCGCCCCGGTGGCGTGAAGGTGCTGGCCGGCGCGCCGGTGATCGAAAAGGGCATGGTCGAGCAGGACTTCAAGGACCTGGCCGACGCGGGTGTCAAGCTGCTGGGCGAAGTCGGCCTGGGCTCGGTCAAGGCCGGCGAGGAGGCGGGCCGGATGGTGGCCTGGGCGCGCAAGTACGGCATCCAGAGCACCATTCACACGGGCGGACCGTCCATTCCCGGCTCGGGCCTGATCGACAAGGACGTGGTGCTGGCGGCCGACGCCGACATCATCGGCCACATCAACGGCGGCCACACCGCCCTGCCCTGGAAGCACGTGTGCGAGCTGTGCGAGAAGTCCGGCCGCGCCATCGAGCTGGTGCACAACGGCAACGAGAAGATCGCCATCGAGGCGGCGCGCGCCGCCATCGAGCTGAAGTGCCCGCACCGCGTCATACTGGGCACCGACGGCCCCGCCGGCTCGGGCGTGCAACCGCTGGGCATCCTGCGCATGATTGCGCTGATCTCCAGCTTTGCCGGCATCCCGGCCGAGGTGGTGTTCGGCTTTGCCACCGGCAACACGGCACGCATGCGAAAGCTCAACTGCGGCCTGATCGAGGTGGGCCGCGCGGCCGACTTCGTCTTCATGGACAAGGCGCAGCACAGCGCCGGGCGCGACCTGCTGGACAGCGTTCAGCTGGGCGACATCCCCGGCATCGGCATGGTGATGATCGACGGCTTGGTGCGCTGCGGGCGCAGCCGCAACACGCCGCCGGCAACCGAGGTGCCGGTGGTGCTGTAACGCCTCAGCCCTGCTCCAGCTGCTCCAGCAAGGCCTCGAAAGCGGCATCGGGCGCCTGCGTGTTGTCGTAGAGAAGCAGCTCCGGATACTGCTTGGCCTCGGGCATGAACAGGCGCGTGCGGTAGTCGTCCCAGTGCGCCAGCTTCCAGGCGTCGTTGGGGTTGCCGCGCGCCTGGATGCGCCGGCGCGCCTCGGCTTCCTGCAGATGCACCCAGACGATGTGCACGCTCACATCGTCGCCCACGCCCAGCCAGGCGCGATCGGCGAGCTGGTGCGCGCGCACCTCGCGCGAGAGCGGGCCGACCACGATGCAGTTGACGCCCAGCCCCAGGTTCTCGCGCGCCGTGCCCAAAAGGCCCGCGTACTCGGGCGCGCGCAGGTGCTGCAGATACAGGGGGCTGTCGCGGTCATTCGGGTCGCCCGTCAGCACGCCCATCACGGCGCTGCTGTAGCCGCCGTACAGCGTGTCCTTGTCCAGCAGGCAGAACGATTCGCCGCTGCGCTGGTGCAGCAGCGGCAGGGCGCGCTTGGCCAGCGTGGTCTTGCCGGTGCCGGCGTGGCCGCAGAAGAAGATGAGGCGGGGCATGCGGCAAGCATAGCTGCAGGCCAACCCCTGCCGGCGACCGGCTAAGCGTGCAGGCGCGAATTGCGCGGCAGGTGCGCCATCAGAAACTCCATCTGGTCGGCCAGGATGCGGCGGTTGCGCAGGATGAAGTCTTCCCACAGGCTGGGCACGTAGGGCGCATACAGCAGCGGCATGCGTGCCTGCTCGGGCGTGCGGTCGCTCTTGCGGTGGTTGCAGGCGCGGCAGGCGGTGACCACGTTCATCCAGTGGTCGCGCCCGCGTTGGGCCAGCGGGGTGATGTGCTCGCGCGTGAGTTCGGTTTCGTGAAAGTGTCCGCCGCAATAGGCGCAGACATTGCGGTCGCGCGCGAACAGCTTGGCATTGGTCAGGCCCGGGCGCAGGTCGAACGGGTTGATGCCCGGCACACCGCGCGTGCCGATGATGCTGTTGACCTCGATGATCGACTGCTGGCCGGTGATGGCGTTGTGCCCGCCGTGAAACACCGCGATCGGGCCGCCGGCCTCCCAGCGCACCTCTTCGGCGGCGTAATGAATCACCGCCTGTTCGAGCGAAATCCACGATTGCGGCAGCCCCTGGGCCGACAGCTTGAGCACCTTCACAAAACGACTCCTGACACGGAAGCCCTGTGTGTGGCCGGCGTTGCCAGCGCCAGCCGCCCTGCGCCCGCGGAAATCCGACAGGCGCACAGGCAATATACTCTTTTTTTTGCGGGGATTTGACCGTCTGGCGCGGGTGCAGCTTGCGCGGGGCGCTATCAATTCAATAATCGATGAAGATCTTTCGCGGCCTGCATCACCCCGGCATCGCGCCGGGCTGCGCGCTCACCATCGGCAACTTCGACGGCGTGCACCGCGGCCACCAGGCGATGCTGGCGCTGCTGCGCGGCGAGGCGGCGCAGCGCGGCGTGCCCAGTTGCGTGATGACCTTCGAGCCGCACCCGCGCGACCACTTTGCCGCGCTGCTGAACAAGCCCGAGCTGGCGCCCGCCCGCATCGTCACCTTTCGCGACAAGCTGGCCGAGCTGGCGCGCTGCGGCATCGACCAGACCATCGTGCTGCCCTTCAACGCGCGCCTGGCCGCGCAGCCGCCCCAGGCCTTCATCGACGACATGCTGGTACGCGGCCTGGGCGTGCGCTACGTGCTGGTGGGCGACGACTTTCGCTTCGGCGCCAAGCGCGCGGGCGACTACGCCATGCTGGACGCGGCCGGCCCGCAGCGCGGCTTCGACGTGGCGCGCATGCAAAGCTACGAGGTGCACGGCGTGCGCGTGTCCAGCACCGCCGTGCGCGCGGCGCTGGCCGAGGGCCGCATGCGCGACGCCGCCGCGCTGCTGGGCCGCCCCTACGCCATCAGCGGCCACGTCGTGCATGGGCGCCACCTGGGCCGCAAGCTGGGCGAAAGCGCGGCCGGCCGTGCCGACGGCTTTCGCACGCTGAACCTGCGCTTTTCGCGCCGCTCGCATGCCTGGAAACCCGCGGCCAGCGGCATCTTCGTGGTCCGTGTGCACGGGCTGGACGCCGCCCCGCTGCCCGGCGTGGCCAACCTGGGGGTGCGCCCGTCGCTCGACCCCAATGACGTGAACGGCGGGCGCGTGCTGCTGGAGACGCACTGCCTGCGGTGGCCCGCCCGGCTGGGCGCCGAGGGGGCCTACGGTAAAATCATCCGCGTGGAACTGCTGCACAAACTGCACGACGAGTTGCGCTATCACAGCCTGGCGGCGCTCACCGACGGCATTGCGCGCGACCTGGCTGATGCGCGCGCTTGGCTGGCCGCCCACCCGGCGCGAATTTGAAGGGGCCGCGGGCCCCGCTTTTCGCCTGCCGCCACGGCCAGCGCCCGCACCCTGCCCCACTCCTGACTCGATAGCTGCTCGCGCTGGCTGGGTGCGGGCCAAAGCCCTGTTTGATTCAAAATTTTGCACGCCATGAGCTCCGAGAACAAGACCGACTACCGCGCCGCGCTGAACCTGCCGGACACGCCCTTCCCCATGCGCGGCGACCTGCCCAAGCGCGAGCCCGGCTGGGTGCAGCAGTGGGAAGATGAGGGCCTGTACAAGCGCCTGCGCATGGCCCGCGCCGGGCGCGAGAAGTTCATCCTGCACGACGGCCCGCCGTACGCCAACGGCACGCTGCACGCCGGCCACGCGGTCAACAAGATCCTGAAGGACATGATCGTCAAGGCGCGGCAGCTAAAGGGCATGGACGCGCACTACGTGCCGGGCTGGGACTGCCACGGCCTGCCGATCGAGAACCAGATCGAGAAGCTGTACGGCCGCAACCTCGGCCGCGACGAGATGCAGGCCAAGGGCCGTGCCTACGCCACCGAGCAGATCGCCCTGCAAATGAAGGACTTCAAGCGCCTGGGCGTGCTGGGCGAATGGGACAACCCCTACAAGACGATGAACTTCGCCAACGAGGCGCGCGAGTTGCGCGTCTTCAAGCGCCTGATCGAGCGCGGCTTCGTCTACCGGGGCCTCAAGCCCGTGTACTGGTGCTTCGACTGCGGCTCGGCGCTGGCCGAGGCCGAGATCGAATACCAGGACCGCAAGAGCACCACGGTGGACGTGGCCTTCGAGGCGGCCGAGCCCGCCAAGCTCGCCGCCGCCTTCGGCTTGCCCCAGCTGGACAAGCCCGCCTTCGTCGTCATCTGGACCACCACCGCCTGGACCCTCCCGGCCAACCAGGCGCTCAACCTGGGCCCGCAGATCGAATACGCGCTGGTCGACACGCCCAAGGGCCTGCTGGTGCTGGCCACGGCGCGCGTCGACGACTGTCTCAAGCGCTATGGCATCGATGGCAAGATCATCGCCACCACCCAGGGCGCAAAGCTGGCCGGGCTGAACTTCAAGCATCCGCTGTACGACGTCGATGCCGGCTACCGGCGCCTGTCGCCCGTGTACCTGGCCGACTACGCCACCGACACCGACGGCACCGGCATCGTGCACTCGGCGCCGGCCTACGGCGTGGAGGACTTCAACTCCTGCGTCTCGCACGGCCTGGCGCATGCCGACATCCTGAACCCGGTGCAAGGCGGCGGCAGCTACGCGGCCGACTTTCCGCTGTTCGGCGGCCTGGATATCTGGAAGGCCGTGCCCGTCATCATCCAGACCCTGCAGGACGCCGGTCGCCTGCTGGCCACCAGCAGCCTGCAGCACAGCTATCCGCACTGCTGGCGCCACAAGTCGCCCGTGATCTACCGCGCCGCCTCGCAGTGGTTCGTGCGCATGGACGAAGGCGTTGGCGTGTTCACCAAGGACAAGGCTGCCGAGACCCTGCGCACCACCGCCCTGCGCGCCATCGAGCAGACCAGGTTCTACCCGCCCTCGGGCCAGGCCCGCCTGCGCGACATGATTGCCGGCCGCCCCGACTGGGTCATCAGCCGCCAGCGCGCCTGGGGCGTGCCGATCGCCTTCTTCCTGCACAAGGAGACCGACGAACTGCACCCGCGCACGCTGGAAATCCTGGACCAAGCGTCCGACATCATCGCCCAGGGCGGCATCGAGGCCTGGAGCCGCGTGACGGCCGAGGAAATCCTGGGCGCCGAAGAAGCGCAGCACTACCGCAAGTTCAACGACATCCTGGAGGTGTGGTTCGACTCGGGCTCCACCTTCGACCACGTCCTGTGCGGCACCCACCCCGACGAGCACCATGAGAGCGGCCCCGAGGCCGACATGTACCTGGAGGGCCACGACCAGCACCGCGGCTGGTTCCACTCCTCGCTGCTCTTGGCCAGCGCCATCCGCGGCCGCGCGCCCTACCGCAGCCTGCTGACGCACGGCTTCACGGTCGACTCGCAGGGCCGCAAGATGAGCAAGAGCCTGGGCAACGGCATCGACCTGCAGCAGGCCAACAAGAAATGGGGCGCCGAGCTGCTGCGCTTGTGGACGGCGTCGAGCGACTACTCGGGCGACATCGCCGGCGACGACAAGATCATGGCGCGCGTGATCGACAGCTACCGCCGCATCCGCAACACGCTGCGCTTTCTGCTGGCCAACACCAGCGACTTCGATCCGGCCCAGGACGCCGTGCCGCCGGCCGACATGCTGGAGATCGACCGCTGGCTGCTGGCGCGCGCCGCCGCCTTCCAGACCGAGGTGCTGGCGCACTACGAGGTGTATGAATTTCACCCCGTGGTGGCCAAGCTGCAGCTCTTTTGCTCCGAAGACCTGGGCGGCTTTTACCTCGACGTGCTCAAGGATCGCCTGTACACCACCCAGCCCAAGAGCCTGGCGCGGCGCAGCGCGCAGACCGCGCTGTGGCAGCTGACGCAGGCGCTGCTGCGCTGGATGGCACCCTTCCTCAGTTTCACGGCCGAGGAGGCCTGGAAGCTGGTGGGCCAAAGCGACTCGATCTTTCTGGAAGAGTTTTGGCGCTTCGACGCGCCCGACGCCGCGCTGTTGGCCAAGTGGGCGCGCATCCGCGAAATCCGCGAAGCCGTCAACAAGCAGATCGAAACCCTGCGCGAGCAAGGCCAGGTCGGTTCGTCGCTGCAGGCTACGGCGGTGCTGAGCGCGCCGCCCGAAGACCACGCCCTGCTGGCCAGCCTGGGGGCCGACCTGCGCTTCGTGTTCATCGTGTCTGCTATCGAATTGAAAGCTGGCGGCGCACTGTCCATCAGCGTCAGCGGCTCGAATGACCAAAAATGCGAGCGTTGCTGGCACTACCTGCCCGACGTCGGCCAGCATGCCGAGCACCCCACCCTGTGCGGGCGCTGCGTGAGCAACCTGTACGGCGCGGGCGAGACGCGCAGCATCGCCTGACATGGCGCGCGGCAAATCCGGCGGCGCCGGCCTGGCCCTGTGGCTGGCGCTGGCCGCCCTCGTGGTGGTCCTCGACCAGTTCAGCAAGTGGCTCATCCTGGGCCACTACCGGCTGGGCGACGCCACCCCCGTCACGGGCTTCTTCAACATCGTGCGCGCCCACAACACCGGCGCGGCGTTCTCGTTTCTGGCCGGCGGCAGCGGCTGGCAGCGCTGGTTTTTCGTCGCCCTGGCGCTGGCCGCGTCCGGCTTCATCGTCTGGCTGCTGCGCCAGCATGCGGGGCAGCGGCTGTTTGCCTTTTCGCTGTCGATGATCCTGGGCGGCGCCGTCGGCAACGTCGTCGACCGCCTGCAACACGGCTACGTGGTCGACTTCCTCGACTTTCACTGGCCGTTCCTGAGCGGCCTGTTCTACCGCGGCCACTTTCCGGCCTTCAACCTGGCCGACGCGGCCATCACCGCCGGAGCGGTCGGCCTGATCCTGGATGAGCTGCTGCGGGTGCGGCGCGCCAGATAAACGGTCGCAACGGCGCCCGGCCGGCCGCGCCCGGATTCAAACCACGCGCGACATCGACCCCGGCTTGTCGGCCAGCGCGCGGGCCTTCATCACCGCCTCGGTGCGGTTGCGCGCATTCAGGGCGCGAAAAATCGCCGCCAGGTGAATCTTCACCGTGCCCTCGCTGATGCCCAGGCTGCGGCCAATCACCTTGTTGGGCTGGCCTTGCGAGAGCAGGCGCAGCACGTCGACCTGGCGCTCGGTCAGCAGGTCGCCCAGCGCCTCCCCCCTGGCCGCTTCGGCGGGCTGACCGGCGGCGTCGGCACTCGGGCCGGCATCGCGGCCCGACATCGACAGCAGCATCGGCGGCACGTAGACGCCGCCCGCCATCACCAGGCGCACGGCCGACACCATGACGGCCGGCGAGTAGGCCTTGGGGATGTAGCCCTGCGCGCCGCAGTCCAGCACGTCGCGCATCACGGCCGGGTCTTCCTGGCCCGACAGCACGATGATCGGCAAGTCCGGGCAGCGCTGGCGCACCTGCTGGATGTGCGACAGGCCGTCGGCGCCGGGCATGCTGAGATCGACCAGCGCCAAGTCCAGCGGCTCGCCCACCCGCTCCAGCAACTCGCGCGCATCGACCGCGGCCACGAACTCGATGCCCGGCTCCAGCTCCGACAGCTTGTCCGCCACCGCATCGATGATGAGCCGATGATCGTCTGCAATCAGGATTTTCATGGTGCGCGCAGGCTGGTGACAGTGCGACCGATCACCATAAGCCGCAAACCGGGAAAAGGCAATTGGCCGCTGGTCGGCCAGACGGGATAGACCGCACCAAGCCCCAAATGCCAGTGAAGCGACCAACTCACCGTCCATGGCGCCGTTTGCCACCCTGCCGCCCTCGCCGGACGGGGGTGACGCCGTCACGGACAGCGGGCAACGGGTAGTCAGCCCGAGCGACGGACCTCACTTGGCGCGATGCGGGTTGCGGCTCGAGGCGTGCCACAGATAGAACGTGACCGGCGGTGACGTGGCAACAACCTGCCCGTCGGCCGCCAGCAGTTCGGCCTTGAGCACGTGCGTGCCGCGATCCAGTCCACGCAGCGCGATCATGCTGCCGCCGTCCGAAGGCAGCGCCCGCCCATCGACGCTCAGGCGCACGCGGCTGCCCGGCGCGGCGTCGCTCACCTGCACGCTCACCATCACCTCGCCGAGGTTGCTGTGAATGGTCTGCTCGTTGGTCGGCTGGGTGATGGCAACCTCGGCCGCCTGCGCCCAGGGCACGGCGCCCAGGGCCAGCGCGGAGGCCAGTGCGAGCCGGCACAACCGGGTCGACGAGCCCGCACTTCCGTCGCGATGATTTCGAGGTGACATCGTTCATTTCCTTCACTTGGGTTGGGGGCCCCTGCTGCAATGCCATGTTCGCTCACAGAGTCAGGATGCTGCAACCCGTGGTCTGGCGCGCCTCCAGCGCCCGGTGCGCGGCCTGCACGTCGGCCAGTGCAAAGCGCTGGTCGATGTGAATCTTGACCTGGCCGCTCTCGACGGCCTGGAACAAATCGTCGGCCATGGCCTGGCAGCGCTCGCGCGTGGCGATGTGGGCAAACAGCGTGGCGCGCGTGACGTACAGGCACTTGGGCGCCAAAATGGCCGGCGCGAACGGCGGCACGGGGCCGCTGGCGTTGCCGAAGGTCACCATCAGGCCGAAGGGGCGCAGGCACTGCAGCGAGCCCTCCCAGGTGTCCTTGCCCACCGAGTCGTAAACCACCTTGACGCCCGCGCCGCCGGTGATGTCGTGCACCCGCTCGGTAAAATTTTCAGCTCTGTAATTGATAGCGTGTTGCGCGCCATTGGCAAGGGCCAGAGCGCATTTTTTCTCTGAACCCGCGGTGGCGATCAGGTGATAGCCCAGCGCCTTGGCCCATTGACAGGCGATCAGGCCCACGCCGCCGGCGGCGGCGTGCCACAGCACGAAGTCGCCCGGCTGCAGGCCCTCGGCCGGCAGCGTGCGGCGCAGCAGGTACTGCACGGTCAGGCCCTTGAGCATCATGGCGGCGCCGGTGTCGAAGTCGATCGCATCGGGCAGCCTGCACACGGCCAAGGCGGGCAGCACCCGCACCTCGCTGTAGCTGCCGGGCGGGTTGCTGGCGTAGGCGGCGCGGTCGCCGGCCTTCAGGTGCGTGACGCCCGCGCCCACGGCCTCGATCACGCCGGCGCCCTCCATGCCCAGCGTGAGGGGCGTGGGCAGGGTGTACACGCCGCTGCGCTGGTAAACGTCGATGTAGTTCAGGCCGATGGCCCGGTGCCGGATGCGCACCTCGCCCGGGCCGGGGTCGCCCACCGCGACGTCGACCAGCTTCATTTCTTCGATGCCGCCCTGGCGGGCGATCTGGACTGCAAGGGACATGGGGACTTTCTCCTGAGGTTAAGCTCGCGATTCCCGCCGATGGTGCCACGGCGCGCGCCATCGGTGTTCGGCCGGGGGCATGGCTTGGCCAAATCTTGCACCACCGCCTTTCGCTGCCCCATGCGCCTGACCGCCTCCACCGCCGCCCTGCTGACCACCTCGACCCTGCTGTGGGCCGGCAATGCCGTGGTGGGGCGCGCGGTGGTCGGCCTGGTGCCGCCGATCACGCTCAACTTCATCCGCTGGCTGCTGGCCTTCGTCATCCTGCTGCCGCTGGCGCCCTGGGTGCTGGGCCGCGGCAGCGGGCTGTGGCCGCTGTGGCGGCGCTACGCCCTGCTGGGCCTGCTGGGGGTGGGCAGCTACAACGCGCTGCAATACCTGGCCCTGTGCACTTCCACGCCGCTGAACGTCACCCTGGTGGCATCAAGCATGCCGCTGTGGATGCTGGCGCTGGGACGGCTGTTCTTCGGCATGCGGGTCAGCCTGGCCCAGGTCGCCGGCGTGCTGCTGTCGATCACCGGCGTGGGGGTGGTGCTGGCGCGCGGGCGCTGGCAGCAGTTGGCCGCGCTGCAGCTGGTGCCCGGCGATCTGTACATGGTGCTGGCCACCATCGCCTGGGCCTGGTACTCGTGGCTGCTGCCGGCGCGCCCAGGCGAGCCGGCGCGGCTGCGCGGCGACTGGGCCGCGCTGCTGCTGGCGCAGGTGGTGTTCGGCCTGGGCTGGTCGGGCCTGTTCGCCGCCGGCGAATGGGCCATCCACCCCGACGCCCGCATCGTGTGGGGCTGGCCGCTGGCCGCCGCGCTGGCCTTTGTCGCCATCGGTCCCGCCGTGCTGGCCTACCGCTGCTGGGGCCTGGGGGTGGAGCGCGCGGGGCCGGCACTGGTGGGTTTTTTCGCCAACCTCACACCGGTGTTCGCGGCCATCCTGTCGGCGCTGTTTCTGGGCGAGGCGCCGCAGCCCTTTCACGCCCTGGCCTTCGTGCTGATCGTCGCCGGCATCTGGGTAGCGGCGCGGCGCTGATGCAATAAAGCCCCCCACGCTCCCCCGCTGCGCGAGGTGCGCTGCCCCCAAGGGGGCGCTTTTGCCTTGGGGCGGCCCGGCGGCAAAAAAGACCCCCACGCTCCCCCGCTGCGCGAGGTGCGCTGCCCCCAAGGGGGCGCTTTTGCCTTGGGGGCAGCCCGGCGGCAAAAAAACCCGCTGCGCATCGGGGCGCAGCGGGTGGCGGTGGTCGGTGTCTGGCTGCGATGGATCAGTCGGCCGCCAGCTCTTCTTCGGGCTCGGCCGGCTCGGACTTGGCGCGGTCTTTCTTGGGCGTCGGGACGATGTCCAGCAGCACCTCGTCCTTGTCGTCCAGATCCACCGTCAGGCGCCCGCCTTCGGTCAGGCGGCCGAACAGCAGCTCGTCGGCCAGCGCCTTGCGGATGGTGTCCTGGATCAGGCGCTGCATCGGCCGCGCGCCCATCAGCGGGTCGAAGCCCTTCTTGGCCAGGAACTTGCGCAGCTTGTCGGTGAAGGTGACCTCGACCTTCTTCTCGGCCAGCTGCTGCTCCAGCTGCAGCAGGAACTTGTCGACTACGCGCAGGATGATCTGCTCGTCCAGCGCCTTGAAGCTGACGATGGCGTCCAGCCGGTTGCGGAACTCGGGCGTGAACAGGCGCTTGATGTCCGCCATCTCGTCGCCCTGCTGGCGCGCGTTGGTGAAGCCGATGGTCGCCTTGTTCATGGTTTCGGCGCCGGCGTTCGTCGTCATGATGATGATGACGTTGCGAAAGTCGGCCTTGCGCCCATTGTTGTCCGTCAGCGTGCCGTGGTCCATCACCTGCAGCAGCACGTTGAAGATGTCCGGGTGCGCCTTCTCGATTTCATCGAGCAGCAGCACGCAGTGCGGCTTCTTGCTAATCGCCTCGGTCAGCAGGCCCCCCTGGTCGAAGCCGACATAGCCCGGGGGCGCGCCGATCAGGCGGCTGACCGCGTGACGTTCCATGTACTCGGACATGTCGAAGCGGATCAGATCGACGCCCATGATGTAGGCCAGCTGCTTGGCGGCCTCGGTCTTGCCGACGCCGGTGGGGCCGCTGAACAGGAACGAGCCAATCGGCTTGTCGCCCTTGCCCAGGCCCGAGCGCGCCATCTTGACGGCGGCGGCCAGCACCTCCAGCGCCGCATCCTGGCCGAACACCACGCTCTTCAGATCACGCTCCAGCGTCTGCAGCTTGCCGCGGTCGTCGTTGCTGACGCTGGCCGGCGGAATGCGCGCGATCTTGGCCACGATCTCTTCGATCTCGTGCTTGCCGATGGTCTTCTTGCGCTTGCTGGCCACCGCGATGCGCTGCGCCGCGCCGGCCTCGTCGATGACGTCGATGGCCTTGTCGGGCAGGTGACGGTCGGTGATGTACTTGGCCGACAGCTCGGCCGCGGCCTGCAGCGCCGCCGTGGCGTACTTGACGGCGTGGTGCTCCTCGAAGCGGGTCTTGAGGCCCTTGAGGATTTCGATGGTCTCGGGCACCGTGGGCTCGACCACGTCCACCTTCTGGAAGCGTCGCGACAGCGCCGCGTCCTTCTCGAAGATGCCGCGGTACTCGGTGTAGGTCGTCGCCCCGATGCACTTGAGCTGGCCGCTGGACAGCGCGGGTTTCAGCAGGTTGGACGCGTCCAGCGTGCCGCCCGACGCGGCGCCCGCGCCGATCAGGGTGTGGATTTCGTCGATGAACAGGATGGCGTGCGGCTTGTCCTTGAGGCTTTTCAGCACGCCCTTCAGGCGCTGCTCGAAGTCGCCGCGGTACTTGGTGCCTGCCAGCAGCGCACCCATGTCGAGCGCGTAGACACTGGCCTCGGCCAGGATCTCGGGCACCGTGCCCTCGGTGATGCGCCAGGCCAGGCCCTCGGCGATCGCCGTCTTGCCCACGCCGGCTTCGCCCACCAGCAGCGGGTTGTTCTTGCGCCGGCGGCACAGGATCTGGATGGTGCGCTCGACCTCGTAGTCGCGCCCGATCAGCGGGTCGATCTTGCCGTCCTTGGCCAGCTGGTTGAGGTTTTGCGTGAACTGCTCCAGCGGCGAGGCCTTCTCGCTCTTTTCGCTGGCCGCTTCTTCCGCCTCGCTGGCGCCGGGCTGGCCCTCGGCCGGCTTGCCGGCCTCGGGCGGGTCGCTCTTGCGGATGCCGTGGGCAATGAAGTTGACCACGTCCAGGCGCGTCACGCCCTGCTGGTGCAGGTAGTAAACGGCGTGCGAGTCCTTCTCGCCGAAGATGGCCACCAGCACGTTGGCGCCGGTCACCTCTTTCTTGCCGTTGCCGGTGGACTGCACGTGCATGATGGCGCGCTGAATGACGCGCTGGAAACCCAGCGTGGGCTGGGTGTCGACGTCGTCGGTGCCCGCCACCTGGGGCGTGTTGTCCTTGATGAAGCCGGCCAGCGACTTGCGCAGGTCGTCGATGTTGGCCGAGCAGGCGCGCAGCACCTCGGCGGCGCTCGGGTTGTCCAGCAGCGCGAGCAGCAGATGCTCGACGGTGATGAATTCGTGGCGCTGCTGGCGCGCCTCGACAAAGGCCATGTGGAGGCTGACTTCCAGTTCCTGGGCAATCATGGTGTGTTTCCTTTAGCGCCTCAAGCTTACGACGTTCTCAAGGCTTTGACAGGCAAAGGTGGGGGAGGTTTTCCCATATTTCAACGCCAAGGCAACGTCGGCCCGCATCAGTCCACCGGTTCGCTCACGCATTGCAGCGGGTGGCCGGCCTGGCGCGCGGCGTCCAGCACCTGGTCGACCTTGGTCGCGGCGACGTCGTGGGTGTACACGCCGCACACGCCTTTGCCCTCCAGGTGAATCTTGAGCATGATCTGCGTGGCCGTCTCCCGGTCCTTGCTGAAGAACTCCTGGATCACCACCACGACAAATTCCATCGGCGTGTAGTCGTCGTTGAGCAGCACCACCTGGTGCATCTGCGGCGGCTTGACCTTCTGCGGCACGCGCTCGAGCACGACCGACGCGCCGTCGTCCTCGGGCACGCCGGCCGGCTTGATCGGTTGCGTGATTGCCATGAAATCCATTTTATCGGCGCGCCCCACGCCCGGCAGGAGCCGGCGCTTGCGCGTCACCGCTGAAAGATGGGGGTGCCCGCCACGCTTGCAAGGCCGGGAGCCGGTTCACTGGGAATGACCATGATTGACAAGCGCGCTGGGCGTGTTCCAAACTCGTTCGTTACAGGAAATAAGCGACTGACGAGGAGAATGTGATGCCAAACGGACGCGTGAAATGGTTCAATGACCTGAAGGGTTTCGGCTTCATCGAGCCCGACGGCGGCGGGCCCGACATCTTTGCCCACTTTTCGGCCATCGCCATGGAAGGTTTCAAGACCTTGAAGGAAGGCGCTCGCGTGAGCTATGAGGTCAACGAGGGCCCCAAGGGGCTGCTGGCCACCAACATCCGCGCCGCAGAAGGTGACGTCGCGGTAAGCCCCGCCGCGAGCAGCGAGCCGCCGCTGGCGACCTGAGCGCGGCCGTCACCCAAAAACAAAAACGGGCCCAAGGGCCCGTTTTGCATTCTTGGCTTTTGAACTGGCGGAGACGGAGGGATTCGAACCCTCGATGAGGCTCTACACCCCATACTCCCTTAGCAGGGGAGCACCTTCGGCCACTCGGTCACGTCTCCTTGGGCCGGCTCGAAAGCAGACTCGCATTATGCCATTGGTTCAGACGGCCTTTGGCGTTTCAGGGCTGAAGACTTGGCCTGGACGTCCGCGCAATGCGCAGACCGGCAACCGCTTGCGAAGCAGGTGGCGTATACTGAACCCATCGACCGCGGCATGCTCGTTGCCTCAGTCCTTGCTTGACACCTTGCGGCGTGCATTGCCCGCAACGGCTTTGGTCAATCAGGCGCGTTGAATTCTCATTGCGCGTTGATCGTTCGTCATTCTCCTCTCGACGAGCTCCACATCGGTCCGCTGCGCTTGTCTGCCGGGCCATTTCCGGGCACCTGATTCGATTTGCTGCGCCGACGAGTCTTTTTGGCTCTCGGCTGGCACATGCGTATCACGCCACGGACACACCCTGCCAACACATGACCTTCTCCATCCCGCATCACGTGGGCCCGTACACCGTCACCCCCCTCACAAGCCAGACCGATGGCGGCGACTACGCCGCCGCCGTGTCGGTGCGGCGCGGCAAACATGACCGTGTTTTCCGCCTCGTTCCGGTGTTTCGCAGTGCCGCCGAAGCCACTGGCTACGCCCTGGTTCAGGGCAGGCGCCTCATTTTGCAAAACCAATTGGGGTAACGCAAAGAGCCCGCCAAGCCATTCAAAGGAGCCGCATGGCCAAGGAAGAACTGATTGAAATGCAGGGTCGCGTCGAGGAAGTGCTGCCCGATTCGCGCTTTCGCGTCACGCTGGACAACGGTCACACGTTGATCTGCTACACCGGGGGCAAGATGCGCAAGCATCGAATCCGCGTGCTTGCCGGCGACAAGGTGTCGCTGGAGATGTCGCCCTATGATCTCAACAAGGGCCGCATCACCTTTCGGCACCTGGAGACCCGCCACTCCGGTGGCGCCTCCACCCTAAGGAGACAGCGACGCTGACGGCCGCGGCCGCACCTCACACCGACCCCCATCCGTTCACTGAAATCCGGTCCCACGTCGGGCCCGGCACCCACCCCCACCAAGGAAATCACCATGGAAAACAGACTTTACGTTGGCAATCTTTCTTACTCGATGCGCGATGAGAACCTGCAGGAGCGGTTCTCCGCCTTTGGCCAGGTTTCGTCGGCCAAGGTCATGATGGATCGCGACTCCGGCCGCTCGAAGGGCTTCGGCTTTGTCGAGATGAGCACGCCCGCTGAAGCCCAGGTCGCCATTCAAGGCCTCAACGGCAAGGAGGTCGACGGCCGCGCCCTGACCGTGAACCTGGCCCGCCCGATGGAGCCGCGCAGCGGTGGCGGCCGCCGGTACTGAAGCTGGCCGCGATCCGTTGAATCCACCGATTCGCGCGCGACACGCGCCACCATGAAAAACGGGCCTTTCGAGGCCCGCTTTTCATGCGCTTGCGAGTGGAGTCAGGCCGTCACTCCCGGCATGTCCAGCTCGAACGCGCGGTGCAGCGCGCGCACGGCCAGCTCCATGTATTTCTCGTCGATGACCACCGAGGTCTTGATCTCGCTGGTGGAAATCATCTGGATGTTGATGCCCTCCTCGCTCAGCGTGCGGAACATCTTGGCCGCCACGCCGGCGTGGCTGCGCATGCCGATGCCGACGATGCTGACCTTGCAGATGCGCGGGTCGCCCACCACATCGGCGGCGCCCAGCTCGGGCACGACCTTGTCCTTGAGCAGCTCCATGGTGCGCGCCAGGTCGGGGTGCGGCACGGTGAAGCTGAAGTCGGTCTTGCCGTCCTTGCTGACGTTCTGGATGATGACGTCGACCTCGACGTTGGCGTCGGCCACGGCGCCCAGGATCTGGTAGGCGATGCCCGGGCGGTCGGGCACGCCAAAGACGGAAATCTTGGCCTCGTCCCGATTGAAGGCGATGCCCGATACGACGGCGTGTTCCATTTGTTCGTGTTCCTCGAAAGTGATGAGCGTTCCGGACTTGGCCTCCACGGCCACGTCGATGTCCCAGGGCGTGAAGCTGGAGAGCACGCGCACCGGCACGCGGTACTTGCCGGCGAATTCGACCGAGCGGATCTGCAGCACCTTGCTGCCCAGGCTGGCCATCTCCAGCATCTCCTCGAAGCTGATGGAGGCCATGCGCCGCGCCTCGGGCACCACGCGCGGGTCGGTGGTGTAGATGCCGTCGACGTCGGTGAAGATCAGGCATTCGTCGGCCTTGAGCGCCGCCGCCACCGCCACCGCCGAGGTGTCGGAGCCGCCGCGCCCCAGCGTGGTGATGTTGCCGGCCTCGTCGATGCCCTGAAAGCCGGTGATGATGACCACCTTGCCGGCGTTCAGGTCAGCACGCACCTTCTGGTCGTCGATGCTCTCGATGCGCGCCTTGGTGTAGGCGCTGGTGGTGCGGATCGGCACCTGCCAGCCGGTGTAGCTGACGGCGGGCTGGCCCTGGGCCTGCAGCGCGATCGACAGCAGGCCGACCGACACCTGCTCGCCGGTGGAGGCCAGCATGTCCAGCTCGCGGAAGTAGTCGCGCGTGACGTGGCTGGGCGCCAGCTCCTTGGCCAGGCCGAGCAGGCGATTGGTCTCGCCGCTCATCGCGCTGGGCACCACCACCACCTGGTGGCCGGCGCGCGCCCACTTGGCCACGCGCTTGGCGACCTGCGCGATGCGCTCGGTCGAGCCCATCGAGGTGCCGCCGTATTTCTGGACGATCAAAGCCATGATTTGAAGGGTTGAAAAAAGCCGCGCCGCGCACCCAGGCGCGGCAAACCCTCGATTTTAGCGGCGCGCCGATGTCCCGGCGGCGCCGGCCGGTTCGGCCTGCCACTGCAGCACCTCGCCTACGCGCCGCACCCGGCCCTGGCCCAGCTTCAGGTCGATGCGGTGGCCGCGCGTGGTGCAGGCCTCGATCTGCACCTGCAGCGCCGCCAGTTGCGCCTGGGTCGGCGTCTGGCCATGCGCCGCCATCAGCCAGTGGCGCAGCACGTTGGCGCGCCGCGCCGGGCCCAGCTGGCGCAGCGCCGCCAGGCGCGGCGGCTGGCCGCAGGCCGCCAGATCTTGCGCGGCCACCTCGGCCAGGATGTCCTGCGCCTGCGCGGCGTGCGCGGCGCTGCGGGCGAAGGTGGCGCGAAAGGCCGGAAACAGCTCCTGCAGCACCGGCAGCAGGCGGGCGCGAATGCGGTTGCGCGTGTAGCGCTCGTCGGCGTTGCTGGGGTCTTCGACCCAGTCCTCGCCGCGCGCGCGCAGCCAGGCGCGAATGGCCGGCGCGGGCACGTCCAGCAGGGGCCGGGCATAGACCAGGCCGCCACGGCGCCAGCGCGCCGGCATGGCGGCCAGCCCGGGCAGGCCGGCGCCGCGCGAGAGGGCCAGCAGCACGGTCTCGACTTGGTCGTCGGCGTGCTGCGCGATAACTATTGTTTTAATAGCTGTCTGCGCTTGATCCGTGCGGGCCAGAGCCTCGAAAGCCTCATAACGCCGGGCGCGGGCCACGGCCTCGGGACTTTGGCCCGGCGCGGCGCGCGCGTCCACGCGCTGCACGCGCAGCGGCACCTGCAGGCGCGCGCACACCGCCGCGCAATGCCGCTCGAAATCATCGGCTGCCGCCTGCAGCCCATGGTGCACGTGCCAGGCCTGCACCTGGCCCGGCCAGCGCGCGGCGCAGGCCAGCAGCAGCGCGCTGGAGTCGGCGCCGCCGCTGAAGGCCACGGCCAGCGGCAGCGCCGGGGCGAGGGCGGCAAAGGCGTCCATGGCGCGATCCAGCGCCGCGGGATCGGCAAGAGGCGGTGCGTCGGGCATGGTTCGGGCCGATGGTAGGCCATCGCCCGCCCTGCCGGCGCCGCGGCCAGCCCTTGTCATCGCCGCCGGCGGCCCCACGTTAAGGCATGGTCGCGCCCGCCCGGGCTGCGACCGTCCCCGAAGGAGGCCCGCGTCCGATGTGGAAACTGACCCGACTGCTGACCGTGCTGCGCAAGGAGCTGCTGCTGGCCTGGGGCCTGCTGCGCGATCCGCGCGCGCCCAAGGCCGCCAAGCTGGCGACGGTGCTGGCCATCGTGTATGTGCTCAGCCCCATCGACCTGATCCCCGACACCATCCCGGTGCTGGGCTGGCTGGACGATGGCCTGCTGGCCTATGTGCTGCTGCAGCTGGCCTTCAAGCTGCTGCCGGCCGAGCTGCACGCGGCGCTGCGCGCCAAGGTGGACGCGCGCAGCGCGCGCTGAACGTCAGCGATCCGCCTTGGTGTCGGTAAAGCGCCCGTAGCCCTGCAGCCGCTCGTAGCGCCGGTCCAGCAGGTCCTTCAGCTTCAGGTCGCCGATCTGGCGCCAGGCGTCGGCCAGCGCGCGCTTCAAAAAACCGCCCATCTGGCGCGGGTCGCGGTGCGCGCCGCCCACCGGCTCGCTCACGATCTTGTCGATCAGGCCCAGCGCCTTCAGGCGGTGCGCGGTGATGCCCAAAGCGGCGGCCGCCTCCTCGGCCTTGTCGCTGGTCTTCCAGAGGATGGAGGCGCAGCCCTCGGGGCTGATCACCGAGTAGATCGAGTACTGCAGCATCAGCACCTGGTCGGCCACCGCAATGGCCAGCGCGCCGCCCGAGCCGCCCTCGCCGATGATGGTGGTGATGATCGGCACCTCCAGCTGCGCCATCTCGTAGATGTTGCGGCCGATGGCCTCGGACTGGCCGCGCTCTTCGGCGTCGATGCCCGGAAACGCGCCCGGCGTGTCGACGAAGGTGAACACCGGCAGCTTGAACTTCTCGGCCGTCTTCATCAGGCGCAGCGCCTTGCGGTAGCCCTCGGGGCGCGTCATGCCGAAGTTGCGCGCGGCGCGCTCCTTGGTGTCGCGCCCCTTCTGGTGGCCCAGCACCATGCAGGCGTTGCCGTTGAAGCGCGCCAGCCCGCCGACGATGCTCTGGTCGTCGGCGAAGTGGCGGTCGCCGTGCAGCTCGACGAAGTCGGTGAAGCACTCGCGCACGTAGTCCAGCGTGTAGGGCCGGTCGGCGTGACGCGCGATCTTGGTGATCTGCCAGGGCGTCAGGTCGCTGTAGATGTCCTTGGTGAGCTTCAGGCTCTTCTTGCCCAGCTGGTCGATCTCCTCGGAGATGTCGACCGCGCTTTCGGACTGCACGTAGCGCAGTTCCTCGATCTTGTTTTCCAGCTCCGCGATCGGTTGCTCGAAGTCCAGAAATGTTTTTTTGGCCAAAAGCGGCTCCTCGGTGACGAGAGGGAAGGAATGTTAGCGGATGTGCCCGGCCGTGCCGGACATCGCGTCAATAGGCGACGGGCAGCGGCTCCAGCGAGCGCCACATGTACCAGGTGGCCACGCTGCGCCAGGGCGCCCAGCCGGCGGCCACTTCGCGCGCCTCGCTGCGGCTGACCGGCTCGCCGGAGAAGTAGTTGGTGCTGATGCCCTTGATCAGGCCCACGTCGTCCAGCGGCAGCACGTCGGGGCGCAGCAGGTGGAACATCAGGAACATCTCGGCCGTCCAGCGGCCGATGCCGCGAATGGCCACCAGCTCGGCGATGATCGATTCATCATCCATCGCCACCCAGTCGTCGACGTGGATCTTGCCGGCGTCGAAGTGCAGCGCCAGGTCCACCAGGTATTCGACCTTGCGCGCCGACAGGCCGGCGCCGCGCATGTCGTCCACCTTGAGCTTGAGCACCGCCGCGGGCGTCATGCGCCGCGGCAGCGCCTCGAAGCGCTCCCACACCGACTGCGCGGCCTTGACCGAAATCTGCTGGCCGACGATGGAGCGCGCCAGCGTGACGAAGGCGTCGCCGCGCGACTGCAGGCAGGCGTCGCCAAAGCGCGGGATCAGGCGGCGCAGCACGCGGTCCTTGCGCGTGAGGTGCTCGCAGGCGGCGTCCCAGTAGGCTGGGGTCATCACCCCGTTGACTTTGTTTTTTGTAGCTGTCATCGCCCGCTCCGTCAGCGCCAGCGGCCTGTTTGGCTTGCAAAACCGGTCATTGAACGGCCTCCCAGGTGGTGCCCGCGGGCGAGTCTTTCAGCACCACGCCGGCGGCCAGCAGCTCGGCGCGGATGGCGTCGGCGGCGGCAAAGTCCCGGGCCTTCTTGGCCGCCGCGCGCGCTTCGATGCGGACCTGGATGGCGGCCTCGTCCAGCGTGCTACCGGCCTGCAGGAACGTCCGCGGGTCGGCCTGCAGCAAGCCCAGGCAGCCGGCCAGGGCCTTGAGCAGGCCGGCGTCCTCGGGCCGGCGCGCGCGGTTGACCTCGCTGGCCAGTTCGAACAGCACGGCCACCGCCTCGGGCGTGCCGAAGTCCTCGTCCATCGCGGCCTTGAAACGCGCGGCGTACGCGTTCGACCAATCGATCGTCACGTCGCTCGCGGGCACGGCGTCCAGCGCGGTGTACAGGCGCCGCAGCGCCGCGCGCGCGTCCTGCAGGTGCACGTCGCTGTAGTTCAGCGGGCTGCGGTAGTGCGCGCGCACGATGAAGAAGCGAATGGTCTCGGCATCGAACTGCTGCAGCACCTCGCGGATGGTGAAGAAGTTGCCCAACGACTTGGACATCTTCTCGTTGTCGATGTTGACGAAACCGTTGTGCATCCACAGCCGGGCCAGCGGCTGGCCGTTGGCGCCCTCGCTCTGGGCGATCTCGTTTTCGTGGTGCGGGAACGTGAGATCGGCGCCGCCGCCGTGGATGTCGAAGGTGTCGCCCAGCAGCGCGCAGCTCATGGCCGAGCACTCGATGTGCCAACCCGGCCGGCCCAGGCCGAAGGGGCTGTCCCACTTGGCGCCCTCGGGCTCGCTGGGCTTGGCGGATTTCCACAGCACGAAGTCCAGCGGGTCGTGCTTGCCCGCATCCACCGCCACGCGCTCCTGCAGGCGCGAGCCCTGCAGTTCGCGTGTGCCGGCCTGCAGCTCGTCCAGCGACTTGCCCGACAGCTTGCCGTAGCCGGCGAACTTGCGCACGGCGTAATTCACGTCGCCGTTGTCGGCCTGGTAGGCCAGGCCCTTGCCCTGCAGCCGGCCGACGATGTCCAGCATCTGCGGCACGTAGTCGGTGGCGCGCGGGTCGTGCGTGGGGCGCTCCACGCCCAGGGCGTCGAAGTCGCGGTACATCTCGGCGATCATGCGGTCGGTCAGCTGGCGGATGGTTTCGCCGTTCTCGATCGCGCGGCGGATGATCTTGTCCTCGATGTCGGTGATGTTGCGCACGAAGGTGACGGCCAGGCCCGAGGCCTTCAGCCAGCGCTGCACCACGTCGAAGGCCACGGCCGAGCGCGCGTGGCCGATGTGGCACAGGTCGTAGACGGTGATGCCGCACACGTACATGCGCACGTGGCCCGGCTCGATGGGCGCAAAAGTTTCCAACCCACGCGTGAGCGTGTTGTAAATCCGAAGGGTCATGGGAAAACCGAATACCGCAGGTGCGGGCCAGCCGTTTGGGCTCATCGTCAGACGCCGCGGGCCGCCCGTCAAGAGGGAAAGCGCGGCTCGCGGTGGCGCGGGCGGCGCAATCATCCTGCTTGGCTACAATGCCCCGCAGTATAAAACCTGCCCCGGCGCCCCGGCCCTCCGCCCGGCCTCTTGCGCGCCCCGCGCCCGTTGATGCTTCTGCGCCTGTCATCCCTATCCACCCATCGGCCCGCCGTGCTGGCGCTGCTGCTGGCCTGCCTGCTGCTGGCCGGCTCGGCCCGCGCTGCCGACGATTACACGCAGGTACAGCAGTTGCAATCCGCAGGCCAGACGGCGCAGGCCCTGGCCGCCGCCGACGCCTACATCAAGGAGCACCCGCGCGATCCGCAGATGCGCTTCATCAAGGCCAATGTGCTGAGCGCCAGCGGCCAGGCCGCCGAGGCGCAGGCCCTGCTGCTGCAGCTGACGCGCGACTACCCCGAGCTGGCCGAGCCCTGGAACAACCTGGCCGTGCTGTACGCCGCCGGCGGCCACCTGGCGCAGGCGCGCGACGCGCTGCAAAACGCCCTGCGCGTGCAGCCCGACTACGCCACCGCGCTGGCCAACCTGGGCGACGTGCAGGCGCGCGAGGCGCTGCAGTCCTTCGAGCGCGCGCGCCAGACCAAGGCCGACGACCCGCAGCTGCCCGCCAAGATCGAGGCGCTGCAGGGCCTGTGGGGTGCAGCGCCCAAACCCACGCCCGCGCCCACTCCCGCGCCCAAGCCCTGATCCGGGAACTTGCGCGCTCAGCCGGCGCACCAATCACGATCCCCATTGCCGAAAGCCCCAGCCATGTTCCTGTCCCGTCGCACGCTCGCCCGCCTGGGCACCACCCTCGTGGCCGCGGCCGCCCTGGGCACCGCCCTGCCCGCGCTGGCGGCCGACCCGCGCGTCAAGTTCGTCACCACCGACGGTGACTTCGTGGTCGAGCTCTACCCCGACGCCGCGCCCAAGACCGTGGCCAACTTTCTGCAGTACGTGAAGGACGGGCACTACAACGGCACCATCTTTCACCGCGTGATCAAGAACTTCATGATCCAGGGCGGCGGCTACGACACCGACTACAAGGAAAAGCCGACCCGCGCCTCCATCAACCACGAAGGCCGCCAGGCGCTGGCCAAGGGCCTGAAAAACGTGCGCGGCGCCATCGCCATGGCGCGCACCAACGACCCGTATTCGGCCAAGGCGCAGTTCTTCATCGACGTGGTGGACAACCCGCGGCTGGACCCGGTGATCCTGCCCGCCGGCGACCCGGTCACCTTCGAATACCAGGGCCAGCTGCAAAAGGACATCCCGCGCGCCCAGGTCGAAAACCATCCCGCGCTGTTCGGCTACACCGTGTTCGGCAAGGTGGTGAGCGGCATGGACACGGTCGACAAGATTCGCGACGAGCCCACCGGCGCCGGCGGCCCCTTCCCCAGCGACGTGCCGCAAAAGCCGGTCGTCATCCAATCCGCCACCCTCATCCACTGAAAGACTTTGTCATGAGCAACCCCCAAGTCGAACTGCACATCAAGGACCACGGCGTCATCACGCTCGAACTCGATCACGAGAAGGCCCCCCAGTCGGTGACCAACTTCCTGTCCTACGTGCAAAACGGCCATTACGACAACACGGTGTTTCACCGCGTCATCAAGAACTTCATGATCCAGGGCGGCGGCTTCGAGCCCGGCATGAAGCAAAAGGGCACCCAGGCACCCATCACCAACGAGGCCGACAACGGCCTGAAGAACGCCCGCTACACCGTGGCCATGGCCCGCACCAGCGACCCGCACTCGGCCACCGCGCAGTTCTTCATCAACACGGTGGACAACGACTTCCTGGACTTCAAGGCCCCGACCGCGCAAGGCTGGGGCTACGCCGTGTTCGGCAAGGTCGTCAAGGGCCAGGAGGTGGTGGACGCCATCAAGGCCCTGCCCACCACGCGCAAGGGCTTTCACGACGACGTGCCGCGCGAGGACGTCATCATCGAAAAGGCCGTCAAGCTCTGACGCCTGCGCCATGACGGCCGCGCCCTCCTTCGGCGTGCTGCGCGCACCCGAGCACTGGCGCACGGTCGATCTCATCTCCGACCTGCACCTCAAGCCCGAGGAGCCGGCCACCTTCGAGGCCTGGGCCGCCCACATGGCGCGCACGCCGGCCGACGCGGTCATCATCCTCGGCGATTTGTTCGAGGCCTGGGTGGGCGACGACGGCGCCACGCCCGGCAGCTTCGAGGCGCGCTGCGGCCAGGTGCTGGACAACTGCCGCGCCGAGCTCGCCTTCATGCGCGGCAACCGCGACTTTCTGGTCGGCCGCGACTTTCTGGCGCGCCACCGCGTGCGCGACCTGGCCGACGACCCCACCGTGCTCGAATGGGGCGCGCAGCGCATCGTCCTCAGCCACGGCGACCTGCTGTGCATTGCCGACACGGCCTACCAGCAGTTTCGCCAGCAGGTGCGCAATGCCGACTGGCAGCAGGCTTTTCTGGCCCGGCCGCTGGCCGAGCGCCAGGCCATCGCGCGCCAGATGCGCGAGCACAGCGAAGCGCGCCACGCCGCCACCGCGCCCGCCGACTACGCCCCCGCCGACGCCGCGCTGGCGCGCCAGTGGCTGCTGCAGGCCCACGCCAGCACGCTGATCCACGGCCACACGCACCAGCCGGCCGACCACGCGTTGGGCCAGGATGCCGAAGGCCGCGCGCTGACGTGTGTGGTGCTGAGCGACTGGCACATCGACGCCGGCACACGGCGCGCCCAGGTGCTGCGCCTGCGCGCCGACGGCACGCGCATGCGCCAGCCGCCCGACGGCCCACAATAGGCGCGTGCCCCCCCTGCCCGCCCTTGCCCGCTGGCTGCGCCGCACCGTGCGCGGCGCGCCCACGCCCATCCCCGATGCGCTGTGGCAGGCCACGCTGGCGCACTACCCCTTCCTCGCTCGCCTGCCCGCGCCCGAGCAGGCGCGCCTGCGGCGCCTGGCCACGCACTTTCTGGCGCACAAGGAGTTCAGCGGCGCGCACGGCCTGCAGGTGAGCGACGCCATGGCCGTGGCCGTGGCCGCGCAGGCCTGCCTGCCGCTGCTGCACCTGGGCCCGGCGGCGACACCGGAGGATGCCCTGTCCTGGTACGACGACTTCGTCGGCATCGTCATGCACCCGGCCGACGCGGTGGCGGCCCGGCAGGTGATGGACCACGCCGGCGTGGTGCACCACTACGCCGAGGTGCTGGCCGGCGAAGCCATGCAGGACGGCCCCGTCATGCTGAGCTGGCCGGCCGTGCGGGGCGACGGCGCGGGCACGGCCAGCAGCGTGGTGATCCACGAGTTCGTGCACAAGATGGACATGCAGGCCGGCGGCGCCCACGGCGCGCCGCCGCTGCCGCGCGGCTTCATGGGCGCCCGCAGCGCGCGCGAGGCCGCCGCCATCTGGGCGCGCACCTGGGCGCCGGCCTACCAGCACTTTCGCGAGCAGCTGATTCGCGCCGAGCGCTTTGGCGAGCCCCGGCCCTGGCTGGACGCCTACGCCGCCAGCGCGCCGGCGGAATTCTTCGCCGTGGCCTGCGAGGCGCACTTCGTCGAGCCCGAGCGCTTTGCGCAGGAGTTTCCGGCCCTCAGCCTGAGCCTGCGCGAATTCTTCAAGCAAAAATAGCCCGCAGCGCCCGTCAATCAAGCGCAGACAGCTATCGAATAAATAGCTACTGCCCCGCCGCGATCTGCCGCAGCGCCTGCTCGAACACCTCGGGTGGCTGCCCGCCCGAGATCAGGTGGCGCTGGTTGATGACCACCGCCGGCACCGACTGGATGCCCGCCATCTGCCAGCGCCGCTCGGCCGTGCGCACGGCGTCGGCAAACTCGTCGCCGGCCAAAATCTGCCGCGCCCGCGCCTCGTCCAGCCCCGCCGCACGCACCGCGGCCAGCAGCACCTCGTCATGGTCGACGCGCTCGGCGCGGCCGTGATAGGCCTCCATCAGCGCGCGCTTGAGCGCCAGTTGCCGCTCGGCGCCCTCCAGCCCGGCCCAGTGCAGCAGCCGGTGCGCGTTGAAGGTGTTGACGATGCGCCCGCGCCCGTCGGGCTTGAAGGCAAAACCCACCGCCGCGCCGCGCTCGGCGATGGTGGCGCGGATCTGCGCCTGCTGCGCCGGCGTGGAGCCGTATTTGCGCCCCAGGTGCTCGCCGGAGTCCTCGCCCTCGGGCGCCATGTCGGGGTTGAGCTCGAAGGGCTGAAAGTGCAGCTCGGCCTGCACCGCGTCGGCGCTGCGCGCCAGCGCCTGCTGCAGCGAGGCCAGACCCACCGCGCACCAGGGGCAGGCCACGTCGGAAACGAAATCGATGCGCATCGGGGTCGGCATGAAACAAATCCTTTGCAATGAAAATGAGAGCTTCTCGCGCTTGATGGACACCGGCTGCAGCCCGATTTGGCTTGAAAATCAGCTTGCCAACGCACGACCGAGCGCGGCGTTGAAGGCCTCCGGCGCCTCGAACTGAACCCAATGACCTGCGCCCTCGATCAGCTGCAGGCCGCGAAAGTCGGGCGCGGCGGCGGCAAAGGCCGCGGCCAATTGCCGCACGTGAGGCACGTACAGCGCGTCCTGCGCGCCGTAGATGGCGTGCACCGGGCACCTCAGGCCCGCCAGCGTGCGCGCCAGCCAGTCGGCAAACGTGCGGCGCCGGCGCGGCAGGCGGTCGCGCACCACGTTGGCGGCGTGCAGCTCCAGCGCCAGCGCGTCGATGGCGCGCGCGTCGTGCAGCATCAGCACCGCCAGGTTGTGGCGGTGGTGCTCCAGCTGCTGCGCGCGCGTGGGCAGGTGGCGCCAGGCCTTGAGCTGCACCGGCCGCCCGCCCGCCACGCCCATGGCCGGCGCGCCCACCAGCACCAGGCGCCGCGCCAGTTCGGGCTGGGCCGCCAGCAGCCGCGCCGACACCAGCCCGCCGAGCGAAAAGCCGACCAGGTCGACCGCCACACCCGGCACCAGCGCGCGCAGCCCCGCGGCCAGCGGAGCGGCCATGGCGTCGGCGTCGTTGCCGGTGGCCGGCGGATCGGAGTCGCCGAACCCCGGCATGTCCGCCGCCAGCACCCAGCGGCCGGCGTCCAGCAGCGGCACGATGTTCTTCACCCAGTGCGTCCACGAGCCGCTGCCGCCGTGCAGCAGCACCACCGGCGGCGCACCATCGGGCGTGCCCCAGGCGTGCCACACCACGCGTTCGCTGCCGGCGCCCGTCACCTGCCGCTGGCCGGCCAGCAGGCGCGCGCGCACGGCGGGTGGCAGGGCTTGCGGCACGTCGGGAGGGTTGTGCGTGCTCATGTCCATCGGGTGCTCATTCATCCAATGCCGCCGACCAGCGCTGATCCCAATCGGCGCGGCGCTGGCCGTCCAGCGCGCGGCGTTCGCGCTTGGTGGGGCGGCCCTGGGTGATGCTGTGCGCCGGCTCGGGCGCCAGGCGGCGCTGGGCGGCGGCCTGTTCGCGCGCGGCCACGCTGGGCGCGGTCTCGGCGTACAACTGCTGCGCCACCGGCGCCGGCCCGCGCTGGGCGCTGAGAGCCAGCACCCGAACCTCGCGCTCCAGCTCGCCCTGGCGCACGTGCACCAGGTCGCCCACCTTCAGCTCGCGCGCCGGCTTGACGGCGCTGCCGCCGAACTGCACGCGCGCGCGCTCGATGGCCTGCACGGCCAGGGCGCGGGTCTTGAAAAAGCGCGCGGCCCACAGCCACTTGTCGATGCGTTGGCGCTCCAAGGGTTCGGTCATGGTCAGGCCTCATTGTGCCGCCGGCAGGGCGGCGGCGCCGGGTCGCACGGCCGTGATCCCTGCCATATCGACCGCATCGATATCTGATCGGCCCGCACGGGCCTATTCCGGGGCGCGGGCCTTGCCTAAGCTGGGGGCCGGCCTTGACCACGGACAACAGGAGACACCCATGCAGACTCGGCGAACACTCGTCACCCTGGCGCTCGGCGCCCTCATCGGCGGCGCGGCCTGGGGGCAGGAGCCGATCGAGATCATCGTGCCGGCCGGCGCCGGCAGCGCGCCGGACATCATTGCGCGCATCGTCGGCGACGAGCTGAGCACCCGGCTCAAGCGCCCGGTGGTCGTCAACAACCGGCCGGGCGCCGGCGGCATCATCGCGGTGATGGCGGCCAAGTCGGCCAGCAACCCCGACACCCTGCTGCTGGCGCAGGCGGCGGTGGTCACCGTCACCCCGCTCACCTACCGCGCGGCCAAATACGACCTCGAAACCGACATGGAGCCGGTGCTCTCGGTGGCCGACACACCCATGATGTTCGTCGCCAACGCCGAGCACGGGCCCAAGACGCTGGCCGACGCGCTGGCCGCGGCGCGCAAGGACCCGGGCGCGGTGGCGCTGACGACCACCAGCCGCGGCTCGATTCCGCACCTGACGGCCGAGCTGCTGGTGCAAACCACCGGCGCGCCCTTCAACATCGTGCCCACCGCCACCACTGGGCAGGGCATCCAGACGGTGGTCGGCGGCGAGGCGGCCATGACGGTCAACGGCGTGGCGCCCCTGCTGCCGCTGGTCAAGTCCGGGCGCCTGAAGGGACTGGCGGTGACCTCGGCCAAGGTGCTGCCGGGCCTGGAGGGCTACCCGCTGGCCAAGGACATCGTGCCCGGCCTGCAGGCCACCGGCTGGTTCATGCTGTTTGCCAGGAAGGGCACGCCCAGCGCGCGCGTGCAGCAGATCAACCAGATCGTCAACACCGCGCTGCAGTCGCCCGCCGTGGTGGACAAGCTGGGCAAGACGGCCAACTACCCGCTGGGCGGCTCGCCGGCCGATGCGCGCGCCTTTCTGAAGCAGGAAAAGGCGCTGTGGTCGGGCATCGTGAAGAACACCGACATCCACCCCGAATGACTTTCTTGCCGAGACGCCGCCCATGAGCCCGACCCGCATCGACACCCACCACCACATCGTCCCGCCCAGCTACAAGGCCTGGCTGGCCAGCCAGGGCATCGCCGCCGGCGGCCGCGCCATTCCCGACTGGTCGGCCGATGCCGCGCTCGAGCTGATGGCCAGCATCGGCGTGGCGCGCAGCATCCTGTCGGTGTCCACCCCCGGCGTGCACCTGGGCGACGACGCGCTGGCGCGGCGCTGGGCGCGCGAGGTGAACGAGTTCGCCGCCCGCGTGCGCGCCGATCGGCCGGCGCAGTTCGGCTTCTTCGCCACCCTGACGCTGCCCGACGTGGACGGCGCCATCGCCGAGGCCGCGCACGCCTTCGACGTGCTGGGCGCCGACGGCGTGGTGCTGCTGGCCAGCGTGCGCGGCGCCTACCTGGGCGACGCCGCCTTCGAGCCGCTGATGGCTGAGCTGGACCGGCGCGCGGCGGTGGTCTTCGTGCACCCGTCGGAGCTGAACGCGCCGCCGGTGCCGGGCATCCCGCCCTTCGCGGCCGACTTTTTGCTGGACACCACGCGCGCGGCCATCCACATGGCGCGCGCCGGCTGGCTGGAGCGCTACCCGCGCGTGCGCATCATCCTGTCGCACGCCGGCGGCTTCGTGCCCTACGCGGCCGAGCGCATCGCGCGCAGCTGCTCCGAGCGCGGCGACACCGCGCACGGCATCGAGCGCCTGCGCCGCTACTGGTTCGACACCGCGCTCAGCAGCAGCGCCTATGCCCTGCCCTCGCTGCTGGCCTTTGCCGACCCGACGCACATCACTTTCGGCAGCGACTGGCCCTACGCGCCGGCCGAGCGCTCGCGGCACTTCGCGCAGCTGCTGGACGTCTACCCGCTGACGCCCGAGCAGCGCCGCGCCATCGACCACGACAACGCGCAGGCGCTGTTCGGCCCCGGGCGCGCCGCGGCATAAGGCAATGCTGAACAAGTCCCACGCGCGCCGCGCATCCCCGCTTTGTGCGGTCTGCGGCGTTGCAAATCCTCGCGATAGCTGCGGCTATCGCTGCGGTTTGCGCCTTGCAGCCCATCCCAAACCAGGGCGCGCGCCATCGCAGTGACTTATTCAGCATCGCCCTAAGGCCGTCAGGCGCGCACGCTGCCCGGCGACAAATCGCCCACCAGCAGCTCGCGCAGCCAGCGCAGGCCGGCGTCGTCGTTGAAGCGGCGGTGCCAGTACAGGCGCACGGTGCTGGGCGGCAGCTTGAAGGGCAGCGGCAGCAGCGCCAGCGCGCCATGCGCGTTGAACACCTCGGCCAGCTGCGTGGGCACCACCGCCAAAAACTCGCCCTGCGCCAGCAGCGGCGGCACCATCAGGTACGAGGGCAGTTCCAGCAGTTCGCGGCGCTGCAGCTGCTGCGCGGCCAGCAGCTCGGTGATCGTGTCCTGCACGCCCGAGTGGCCGTGTACCACCAGCTGCGGCGTGTCGGCAAAGCGGCGCAGGCTCAGGCGCCGGCCCGCCAGCGCATGCGTGCGACTGACCACCGCGACGAAGTGCCGGTCGTACAGGCGCCGCTGGATCAGGGTGGGCGGCAGGCGCGGAAAACTGCCCACGGCCAAGTCGACCGCGCCATCGGCCAGCGCCTGGCCCAGGCTGGCCGGCTCCATCACCCGCAGCGCCAGGCGCACGTGCGGCGCCCGCGCGCGCACCGCGTGCACGATGCGCGGCCACAGCACGTAGGCGCCGACGTCGGTGTGCGCGATGCGGAACTCGCGCTGCGCCGTGGCGGCGTCGAAGCGGGGCGTGGCCAGCACCTGGTCGCGCACCCGCTCCAGGATGTCGGCCAGCGGCGCGGCCAGCGCGGCGGCGCGCGCCGTCGGGCGCAGCCCGCGCCCGGTGCGCACGAACAGCTCGTCGCCCAGCTGCTGGCGCAGGCGGGCCAGGGCCGAGCTGAGGGTGGACTGGCTGACGTCGAGTTCGCGCGCCGCGCGCGTGGCGCTGCGCTGGCGCAGCAGCGCGTCCAGCACCGGCAGCAGGTTGAGATCGACGCCCTTGAGGTCCACGTCAATGCTTCCGCTGCGGCGCGCCAGCGGTCAACAAATTCAAGCCGAATCGTGCTCTGACGCCCATGGATCAAGCGCGGACAGCTATTTAAACGATAGCGATCGGCACGAGCCCCTGGACGTCACCGCCGGCTGCCTGCGGGCCGCGCGCTCACGGCGCCCGCATCAGCACCGGCACCCCGGCCGCGCGCAGGCAGCCGGCGGTGACGCTGCCCAGCAGCGCGGTCTTCAGCGCGGTGCGGCCGTGCGTGGCCATGGCCAGGATGACGTCGCGCCGGCCGCTGATGTAGCCGGTGATGGCCTCGGCCGGCTCGCCGTGCAGCACCTCCCAGTCGGCGGGCACCTGGTAGCGCTCGGACAAGGTGCGCGCCTGGTTGCGCACATAGCCCGACTCCAGTCCTTTCATGTCGTCGCTGTGCGGCATGTCGCTGCCCGAGAACTGGCGCGGGTCGACCACGCCGACGATCTCCAGCTCGGCGCCGATGCGCTTGGCCAGCTCGCCGGCCTGCGGGATCATGGCCTCGGACAGCTCGGTGCCGTCCAGCGGCAGCACCACGCTGCGCACCTTCAGCGCCGCCGCGCCGACCTGGGCCTGGCCGGTGGGGCGGTACACCAGCACCGGCTCGCCGCCACTGGCGCGCACCACGTTCAAGGCCACGCTGCCCAGCATGGGCAGCAGCAGGCCCGAGCGCCCGTGCGAGGTGATGGCCACCAGCGTGCCGGGCACCTGGCGCGCGTGCGCCAGGATGGCCGTGGCCACGTCGCCGGGCGCCACCACGCATTCGCCCTGGGCGCCGTGCGCCGCCGCCAGCCGCTGCAGATAGGCCTCGGCCTCGGGCGCGTCGGCCGCCTTGTCGACCACGCGCAGCAGCGTCAGCGCGCTGCCGGCTGCCGCCGCCAGGCCGGCCGCGTAGGCCATGATTTCTTCCGAATAGGACGAGCCATCCAGGGTCACCAAAATGCGTTCGTACACAGCAAGCACCTCCAGGTCGTGGGTTGTTGTCGGGCCGATTCAGTGTAGGGCAATCGCGCCGGCCGCGGCCATGCGCGGGCCGCCGGCGGCCCGCGCCGCATGATTCAGATCAAGCGCTCGATCCGGCGCGCGCGCCACACCAGCCGATAAAACGCGCTTTGCAGCAGCAGCATGACGCAGAACACCACCGGATACGACATCCACACGCCCGGCAGCCCGAAGTGTGCCGACAGCAAGTGCGCCGCCGGCAGCTGCACCAGCACGATCGAGGCCACGCTGATGCCGGTGGGCACCCACACCGTGCCGCTGGCGCGCATCACGCCCGCCACCACGGCCTGCATGCCGAACACCACGCTGCCCCACAGCATCACCTGCAGCAGGCCCTGCGCCATCACCAGCACGGGCGGCGTGGTGATGAAAAAGCCCAGCAGCCAGCGCGACAGCCCATAGCCCAGCAGCACCAGCGCGCCGGTCAGCACGGCGTTCAGCAGCAGCCCGGTGCGCACGATGGCCGACAGGCGCTCGGTGCGGCCCGCGCCGATGGCCTGCGCCCCCAGGATCGAGGCCGTGATGGCGATCGACAGCGCGGGAAACTGCACGTAGTTGACGATCTGGTTGACCGCGCCGTAGGCCGCCGTGGCGTCGGCGCCGTAGCCGTTGACCAGACCCAGGATGGCCAGCTCGGCCATGGCGATGGTCACCATCTGCACGCCGGTGGGCACGCCGATGCGCAGCACCGCGCGCAGCAGCTGCGGTTTGATGCGCAGCGCGCGCAGCAGTTCGGCGTCGGGCGCCAGCGGGTGATTCTTGCGGCGCAGATACACCCACAAGAAGGCCAGCGCCAGCGCGAACGACACCCAGCCGGCCACGGCGGCGCTGACCACGCCCAGGCGCGGCAGGCCCAGCCAGCCGCGGATCAGCGCCGGCGTGACCAGCAGGCCCACCGTGGTCGACAGGCACAGCGCCAGCAGCGGCGTCACCGTGTCGCCCACGCCGCGCAGCAGCTGCGTGTACAGGATGAACACCAGCAGCAGCGGCATGGCGAGCATCATCACCCGCGCGTAGGCCACGGCGTCGGGCAGCAGCTCGGGCGCCGTGCCCAGCGCCACCAGCGCCGGGCGCGCAAACGACTCGCCCAGCACGGCCGCGCCCAGGCCGATCAGGCCGCCCAGCGCCAGCGCGGTGCCGGCGATGGCCTTGACCTTGTGCGGCTCGCGCGCGCCCCAGGCCTGGCCGATCAGCACCGAGGCGCCAGCCCCCACGCCGATGACCAGCGCGATGAAGAAGAACACCACCGGGAACATGCCGGCCACGGCGGCCAGCGCATCGGTGCCCAGCATCTGCCCGATGTAGACCCCGTTCACGCTGCCCGACAGCGACTGCAGGATGTTGGCCAGCACCATGGGGCCCAGAAAGGCCAGGTAGGTGCGCCACAGCGGGCGCTCGGGCCGGGCGGCGAGTGCCGGCGTTGCCTGCGCCGCGCGGGCGGGCGGGTCGGCCGCCTGGGCGTCGTCGATGCGGTTCATGCCGACCCTCAACGCGTCGATGGGGATTCACGCCAACCGGCCCCGGCCAGCCGCACGGCATGCGCCGCCACGTCGGCCGGCCAGGCTGCCACGAGGCTTTCGAAGCGCGTGCGTTCGCCGGCGAACAGGGCGCGCGCCGCTTCCTCGAAGCCCGGTCGGTGGCCGGCGATGGCGCTGATGAACTTGTAGGCGCGCTCCTGCGCCCGGCGGCGCTCGTCGGCGGCGTCGCCCGTCTTGCGCGCCTGGTCGACCAGCCGGCGCAGGGCGGCCGAGGCGCCGCCCGGCTGCGCCGCCAGCCAGTCCCAGTGGCGCGGCAGCAGGGTCACCTCGCGCGCCACCACGCCCAGGCGCGGGCGGCCGGGCGCGGGGCGCGGCGCCTCGGGAGCGGCCGCAGACGCCCCATCCGGCGTGATGCCGATGCGCGCCAGCCGCGCCGCGTGCTCGGCGTCGTCCAGCGACGCCAGAGCCCGCGCGATGTCGGCGTAGGCGCCCTGCGCCAGCCGGCGGTCGCCGACAAAGGCCGTGTAGCGGGACGAGTACGGTGTGTTCATCGCTTAATTTTACCCGGGTTAAATAATTTTGCCCGGGTATTTTTGGAAATGTGGCTTGCCCGCTACCATTGCCCCGATGTCCGCCGTCCAGACACCCCCCTCGCCCGCCCTGCCGCTCGACGGCGAGCGCATCCTGGCGCTGGCCGCGCGCTCGATGTTCGAGCTGTTCGAGAACGCCAGCGAGGGCATGCTGCTGATCGACCGCGATGCGCGCGTGGTGTGGATCAACGAGCCCTACCGGCGCTTCCTGCCGGCGATGGGCTTCGCGCGCGAGGAGGACTTCGTCGGCCAGCCGGTGACCCAGGTGATCGACAACACGCAGATGCACGAGGTGCTGAGCACCGGCAAGCCGATCCTGATCGACCTGCTGGGCAACAAGGCGGGCACCTTCGTGGTCAGCCGCATCCCGCTGCGCGACGAGGCGGGCGCGGTGATCGGGGTGCTGGGCATCGTGCTGTTCGACCAGAGCTCGGCGCAGATGCGGGCGCTGACCACGCAGTTCGCGCGCCTGCAGCAGCAGTTGCAGGACGCCCAGCGCGAGCTGGACGCGCAGCGCAGCAGCGCCGGCGGCCTGGCGCGCCGCACCAAGTACACGCTGGCCAGCTTCGTCGGCGTCAGCCCGGCGGCGGTCGAGGTCAAGCGCCAGGCGCGGCGCGCGGCGCAGTCGGGCAGCCCGGTGCTGCTGCTGGGCGAGACCGGCACCGGCAAGGAGCTGCTGGCGCACGGCATCCACGCCGCGTCGGCGCGCGCGCTGGGGCCCTTCGTCGGCATCAACATCGCCGCCGTGCCCGAGACGCTGCTGGAGGCCGAGTTCTTCGGCGTCGCCCCCGGCGCCTACACCGGCGCCGAGCGCAAGGGGCGCCAGGGCAAGTTCAAGCTGGCCGACGGCGGCACGCTGTTTCTGGACGAGATCGGCGACATGCCGCTGGCGCTGCAGGCCAAGCTGCTGCGCGCGCTGCAGGACGGCGAGATCGAGCCGCTGGGCAGCAACCGGCTGGTGCCCTTCGACGCGCGCATCGTCGCCGCCACCAGCCGCGACCTGGCGGCGCTGGTGCAGGCCGGGCTGTTTCGCGAGGACCTGTACTACCGCCTGAGCGTGCTGCCGCTGCGCGTGCCGCCGCTGCGCGAGCGCGGCGGCGACATCCCGGCGCTGGTCGAGCTGCTGGGCGACGACATGGCCCAGCGCGGCACCGCGCCGCCCGAGCTGACGCCGGACGCGCTGGCGCTGCTGTCCGCCCAGCACTGGCGCGGCAACATCCGCGAGCTGCGCAACGTGCTGGAGCAGGCCGCCCTGCACGCCGAATCCGACCGGCTGGACGCGGCGCACATGGAGGCCGTGCTGCGCCTGTCGGGCCTGGCGCCGATCCAGCCCGCGCTGCCGCCGGCCGCGCCGCCTTCCGCCGACGACGAAGCGGCCCTGCTGCAGCCGCTGGCCGAGCAGGTGCGCGCGCTGGAGCAGCGCGCCATCGCCGCCGCCCTGCGTGCCACCGGCGGCAACAAGCTGGCGGCGGCGCGCCGGCTGGGCATTTCGCGCGCCACGCTGTACGAACGCCTGGGCGCGGGTTGATACTGATCGCCAGTCATACAAATGTATGAAATAAAGGCAATTATTTGTCTGTATTTCAATCAATTGCCTGTTTTCTAAAGGAGACACCGCCCAGCCGCCCATCATTTGCACTTTGGCATGCGTTTTGCATCCATATTCACTGGTACGTCTTGCCCCCATCGACTCAAACGGAGATTCCCACATGCAACGTCGCTCTCTCATGGCCCTGGCCGCCGCGGCCACCCTCGTCAGCACCTCGGCCCTGGCCGCCGGCGAAATCAAGATCGCCCACATCTACAGCAAGACCGGTCCGCTGGAGGCTTATGGCAAGCAGACCCAGACCGGCCTGGTGATGGGCCTGAACTACGCCACCGGCGGCACCATGGAAGTGGCGGGCAAGAAGATCGTGCTGATCGAGAAGGACGACCAGGGCAAGCCCGACCTGGGCAAGAGCCTGCTGGCCACCGCCTACGCCGACGACAAGGTCGACCTGGCCGTCGGCCCCACCAGCTCGGGCGTGGCGCTGGCCATGCTGCCGGTGGCCGAGGAATACAAGAAGATCCTGCTGGTCGAGCCCGCCGTGGCCGACTCGATCACCGGCGACAAGTGGAACAAGTACATCTTCCGCACCGGCCGCAACTCCAGCCAGGACGCCATCAGCAACGCCACGGCCATGGACAAGGACGGTGTCTCCATCGTCACGCTGGCGCAGGACTATGCCTTCGGCCGCGACGGCGTGAAGGCCTTCAAGGACGCGCTCAAGCACGCCAAGATCGTGCACGAGGAATACCTGCCGCAAAACACCACCGACTTCACCGCCGGCATCCAGCGCGCGGTCGACGCGCTGAAGGACAAGCCCGGCCGCAAGGCGATCGAGGTGATCTGGGCCGGCGGCACGCCGCCCTTCGCCGCCCTGGCCGCGCAGGACCTGAAGAAGCGCTACGGCATCGAGGTCTTCACCGGCGGCAACATCCTGCCGGCCATGGCCAGCTACAAGGCCTTCCCCGGCATGGAAGGCGCCACCTACTACTACTACGGCATCCCCAAGAACCCGTCCAACGACGCGCTGGTGGCCATGCACTACAAGGAGTTCAAGGCACCGCCCGACTTCTTCACCGCCGGCGGTTTTGCCGCCGCCGAGGCCATCGTCACCGCGCTGAAGAAAACCGGCGGCGACACCAACACCAACAAGCTCATCAAGACCATGGAGGGCATGAGCTTCGACACGCCCAAGGGCAAGATGACCTTCCGCAAGGAAGACCACCAGGCCATGCAGAGCATGTACCACTTCAAGATCAAGGTGGACCCGGCCTTCGCCTGGGGCGTGCCCGAGCTGGTGCACGAGATCAAGCCTGAAGAGATGCAGATCCCGATCCGCAACAAGCGCTGATCAGGGCCTTTTCTCCCTCCCCCGCTGGGGGAGGTTTGGGGTGGGGGCCAGCGGCCCCGGCAACACCCCGGCCCGATCCGCCGCCCCCGCCCCTCACCCCCACCCTCTCTCCAGCGGGGAGAGGGAGTCCAGGACTTCATGCTCGAAACCGAGAACCTCACCATCCGCTTCGGCGGCCACGTGGCCGTCAACGCGGTGAGCTGCGCCTTCGCACCCGGCACGCTGACGGCCATCGTCGGGCCCAACGGCGCGGGCAAGACCACCTATTTCAACCTGATCTCGGGCCAGCTCAAGGCCAGCGAGGGCCGCGTGCGCCTGAACGGGCGCGACCTGTCGGCGCTGCCGCCGTCGGCGCGCACCAAGGCAGGACTGGGGCGGGCGTTTCAGCTGACCAACCTGTTTCCCAACCTGAGCGTGCTGGAAAACGTGCGCCTGGCCGTGCAGGCCACGCAGGGCGGCGCGCAGGCGCTCAACCCGTGGCGCATCTGGAGCGACCACCGCGACTGGACGGCGCGCGCCCACGCCATCCTCGAATCGGTGGCCATGCAGGGCCAGCAGGGCATGCCGGTGGCCAGCCTGCCGCACGGCGACCAGCGCAAGCTGGAGGTGGCCCTCTTGATGGCGCTCGACCCGCAGGTCTACATGTTCGACGAGCCCACCGCCGGCATGAGCCACGACGAGGCGCCCGTCATCCTCGACCTCATCCGCGCGCTGAAGCAGGACAAGAGCAAGACCATCCTGCTGGTGGAGCACAAGATGGACGTGGTGCGCGAGCTGGCCGACCGCATCATCGTGCTGACCAACGGCACCCTGGTGGCCGACGGCGAGCCGGCCGAGGTCATCGCCTCGCCGGTGGTGCAAGAGGCCTACCTGGGCGTCAGCAAGGAAGACGAGGTGACGGCATGAAACGCGCAGCACGAGCATTCCAAACAGCCGAACGCAGAGGACGCAAAGAATTCGCAGAGGACGCAGAAAGAAACCATTTTTCATTCTGTATTTTTTGCGCCCTTTGCGATTCCTTTGCGTCCTCTGCGTTCGGTATTCAGGGGGCCGCTGAATGAGCGCCAATCTGCTTGAGCTGCAGGGCGTGCACACCCACATCGGCGCCTATCACATCCTGCACGGCGTCGATTTGCAGGTGCCGCGCGGGCAGCTGACGCTGCTGCTGGGTCGCAACGGCGCCGGCAAGACCACCACGCTGCGCACCATCATGGGCCTGTGGCAGGCCTCGCAGGGGCGCGTGCGCTTCGACGGCCAGGACATCACGGCGCGCCACACGCCGCAGATCGCGCAGGCCGGCATCGCCTACGTGCCCGAGAACATGGGCATCTTCGCCGACCTGACGGTGAAGGAAAACATGGTGCTGGCCGCGCGCGGCGCGCGCACCGCGGCGCAGATCGACAACCAGCGCCTGCAGTGGATCTTCCGGCTGTTTCCGGCGGTCGAGAAGTTCTGGAACCACCCGGCGGGCAAGCTCTCGGGCGGGCAAAAGCAGATGCTGGCGGTGGCGCGCGCCATCGTCGAGCCGCGCGAGCTGCTGATCGTCGACGAGCCCAGCAAGGGCCTGGCGCCCAGCATCATCAACAACATGATCGACGCCTTTGCGCAGCTCAAGAAGAGCGGCGTGACCATCCTGCTGGTGGAGCAGAACATCGGCTTTGCCAAGCGCCTGGGCGACACGGTGGCGGTGATGGACAACGGCCGCATCGTGCATGCCGGCACCATGGCGCAGCTGGCGCAGGACGAGGCCCTGCAGCAGCGCCTGCTGGGCCTGTCGCTGGCATGAGTTTCAAGACAAATCGACTTGCAGCGCGTTCCCATCAAGCGCGGGCAGCTACTTTATTCATAGTATTTTCCGCCGCATGAAAGCGCTCGACTTCGACTACAAGCCCCTGCTGCTGGTGCCCGTGCTGGCGCTGCTGGCCCTGCCGCTGATCGGCTCGGGCTCGACCTGGGTCACGCTCACCGTGGCGGGCCTGGCCATGGGCATGATCATCTTCATCATCGCCTCGGGCCTGACCCTGGTGTTCGGCCTGATGGACGTACTGAACTTCGGCCACGGCGTGTTCATCGCGCTGGGCGCCTTCGTCGCCACCAGCGTGCTGGGCAGCATGAGCGGCTGGACCGGCTCGACCGAGCTGTGGCGCAACCTGGTGGCGGTGCTGCCGGCCATGCTGGCGGCCATGCTGGTGGCGGGCGCCGTGGGCGTGGCCTTCGAGCGCTTCATCGTGCGCCCGGTCTACGGCCAGCACCTCAAGCAGATCCTGATCACCATGGGCGGCATGATCATCGGCGAGGAGATGATCAAGGTGATCTGGGGGCCGACGCAGATTCCGCTGCCGCTGCCGGCGGCCATGCAGGGCTCGTGGCTGCTGGGCGAGGCGGTGATCGAAAAATACCGCGTGCTGGCCGTGATCGTCGGCGTGGCGGTATTCGCCGCGCTGATCTGGACGCTGGCGCGCACCAAGGTGGGCCTGCTCATCCGCGCCGGCGTGCAGGACCGCGAGATGGTCGAAAGCCTGGGCTACCGCATCCGGCGCCTGTTCGTCGGCGTGTTCGTGGCCGGCAGCGCGCTGGCCGGCCTGGGCGGCGTGATGTGGGGGCTGTACCAGCAAAGCGTGGTGCCGCAGATGGGCGCGCAGGTCAACATCCTGATCTTCATCGTCATCATCATCGGCGGCCTGGGCAGCACCACCGGCGCGCTGATCGGCGCCCTGCTGGTGGGCCTGATGGCCAACTACACCGGCTTTCTGGTGCCCAAGGTGGCGCTGTTTTCCAACATCGCGCTGATGGTGGCGGTGCTGCTGTGGCGGCCGCAGGGCATCTACGCGGCGTCGAAATGAAATTCAAACAGCCGAACGCAGAGGACGCAAGGGATTCGCAAAGGGCGCAAAAAATGCAGAACCCAAAGTGGTTTTCTTCTGCGTCCTTTGCGTATTTTTTGCGCCCTCTGCGTCCGGCATTTTGGACGGTTACTACGATAAGCATAGCTGCCCGCGCTTGTTTCAAAAGGGCCAAGACCGCTTTTAATTCATAAACCATGCTCAGCCGCCTTCTCTCCCATGACCTGCCGCGCAGCAAGCTGCTGGCGGCGATCCTGATCGTCATCGTGCTGGGCCTGGCCTTTGCGCCCTTTCTGTTTCCGGGCGTCAAGGCGCTCAACGTGGCGGCCAAGGTGCTGATCTTCATCGTGCTGGTGGCAGCGTTCGACCTGCTGCTGGGCTACACCGGCATCGTCAGCTTCGCGCACACCATGTTCTTCGGCATCGGCGCCTACGGCATCGCCGTGGCCTGCACGCACCTGGGTCCGACCTGGACGGCGCTGGTGGTAGGGGTGGTCGTCGCCCTGCTTTTGTCGCTGGTGCTGGCGCTGGTGATCGGCCTGTTCTCGCTGCGCGTGCGCGCCATCTTTTTCGCCATGATCACGCTGGCCGTGGCCGCCGCCTTCCAGACCCTGGCCTCGCAGCTGTCGGTCATCACCGGCGGCGAGGATGGCCTGAGCTTCAAGCTGCCCGAGTGGCTGTCGCCCAGCTTCGAGCCGTTCGAAAGCGAGTTTCTGGGCGTGCTGATCGACGGCAAGATCATCAGCTACTACCTGCTGTTCGTCGTCTGCGCGCTGCTGGTGCTGGCGCTGCTGCGCATCGTCAACTCGCCCTTCGGGCGCGTGCTGCAGGCCATCCGCGAAAACGAGTTCCGCGCCGAGGCCATCGGCTATCGGGTGGTGGTGTACCGCACGCTGTCGTCCGTGCTGTCGGCGCTGTTCGCCACCCTGGCGGGCTGCATGCTGGCGATCTGGCTGCGCTACAACGGGCCGGACACCTCGCTCAGCTTCGAGATCATGATCGACGTGCTGCTGATCGTCGTCATCGGCGGCATGGGCACCATCTACGGCGCGCTGATCGGCTCGGTGCTGTTCATGATCGCGCAAAGCTATCTGCAGGACCTGCTGCGCCTGGCGGGCGAGGCCACGTCCGCCGTGCCGCTGCTGCCCGCCCTGTTCTCGCCCGACCGCTGGCTGCTGTGGCTGGGCCTGCTGTTCGTGCTCTCGGTGTACTACTTTCCGACCGGCGTGGTGGGCAAGCTGCGGGCGCGCATCACCCACGGCGCCCAGCCCCGATCCTGATTTCGTCACCCATCGACAACAACCCATGAGGAGACAGACATGATGAAGTCGCTGAAGCCATGGAGCCTGGCCGCCCTGGCGGCCGGCGCGCTCACGGCCTGGGGCCCGTCGGCCGGGGCCGCCGAGGTGGTGATCGGCCAGGTCGCGCCGCTGACGGGCGTGCTGGGCACCACCGGCCAGCAGATGGTGCTGGGCGGCAAGATCTACTTCGACTGGGTCAATTCCCAGGGCGGCGTGAACGGCGCCACCATCCGCCAGGAGGTGGTGGACGACGGCTACAAGGTGCCCGACACCGTGCGCCTGACCCGCGCGCTGCTGGCCAAGCCCGAGGTGGTGGCGCTGTTCGGCTTTGCGGGCACGGCCAACATCACGCAGCTGCTGGCCGATGGCGTGCTGGAGCAGGGCGGCGCCGCGCTGGTGGCGCCCTACACCGGCGGCGAGCCGCTGCGCAGCCCGTTCAACCCGTGGATCTTCCACCTGCGCGCCAGCTACGGCGACGAGGCCGAGCACATGGTGCAGCAGCTGACCACGCTGAACATGAGCCGCATCGCCGTGGTGTACCAGGACGACGGCTTCGGCAAGGCCGGCCTGGCGGGCGTCGAGGCCGCGCTGGCCAAGCGCAATCTCAAGCTGGTGACCTCGGTCGGCTACGAACGCAACACCGACAAGGTCGAGGACGCCGCCAAGGCCATCCGGGCCGCCGACGCGCAGGCCGTCATCATGATCGCCATCAACAAGGCGGCCGGGGCCTTCGTCAAGCGCTACCGCGAGCTGGGCGGCGGCGCGCAGCTGATGAGCATCTCGGTGGTCGACCCGGCGGAGATCGTCAAGATCGCCGGCCTCAAGAACGCGCACGGCGTGGGCATCAGCCAGGTGGTGCCCTACCCCTACCAGCCGCGTCTGCCGGTGGTGCGCGAGTTCCAGCAGCTGCTCGAAAAATACGCGCCCGAGGCCGAGGTGAACTACACCAACTTCGAGGAATTCCTGGGCGCCAAGGTGCTGGTCGAGGGCCTGCGCCGCGCCGGCCCCGAGCCCACGCGCGCCAAGCTCATCAAGGCGCTCGAGTCGCTGCGCAACTTCGACCTGGGCGGCATCACCGTCAGCTACTCGCCCACCAACCGCGTCGGTTCGCGCTACGTCGAGGTCACCGTGATCGACGGCGAAGGCCGGCTGCGGAAATAGCCCGCCGTCCACACCCGCACTTCAAGCCCCGCACCCACCATGTCACCCGCATCGCGCTACGCCACCTGCGCCGGCCATGAAATCCATTACCTGGACTGGGGCGCGCCCGACGCCCCGGTGGTGATCGCCTGGCACGGCCTGGCGCGCACCGGCCGCGACATGGACGAGCTGGCGGCCCATCTGGCCGCGCGCGGCTGGCGCGTGATCTGCCCCGACACCCTGGGCCGCGGCCTGAGCCAGTGGGCGCGCCAGCCCGAGTACGAATACTGCCTGGCCTTCTACGCCCGGCTGGCGCGCGAGCTGCTGGTGCAGCTGGGCATCGAGCGCTGCCACTGGGTCGGCACCTCGATGGGCGGCGCCATCGGCACCGTGGCGGCCTCGGGCTTTTTCGAGCCCGAGCTGAAACGCCGCATCCAGAGCCTGGTGCTCAACGACAACGCGCCGCAGCTGGCGGCCGCCGCCATCGAGCGCATCAAGCAATACGCCGGCAGCCCGCCCGCCTTCGCCCGCGTCACCGAGCTGGAGGCGTTTTTTCGCGCCGCCTACCAGCCCTTCGGCCTGCTCACCGACGCGCAGTGGCGGCGCCTGACCGAAAGCAGCACGCGCCGCCTGCCCGACGGGCGCGTGACGCCGCACTACGACCCGGCCATCGTCGGCCAGTTCACGCACCACCCCGACGACTACCTGATCTGGCACCACTACGACGCGCTGCAGATTCCGGTGCTGCTGCTGCGCGGCGCGCAGTCCGATCTGGTGCTGCGCGAGACGGCCGAGCAGATGCAAACGCGCGGCCCCGGCGCGCGCGGACAACTCCAGTGGATCGAGGTGCCCGACTGCGGCCACGCGCCGGCGCTCAACGTGGCGTCGCAGCTGGACGCGGTCACGGCCTTCATCGAGGCCGCCGCGGCCGTCACGGCACCCTGACTACGGCCCCTGCCAGCCCAGCGCCGCCGAAATGCGCTGGCAGGCCGCGCGCAGCGCCTGCGCGGCTTCGCCGTCGGCATCGGCCGGCAGCGAGGCGGCGGGGCCCACCAGCGTCAAGGCCAGCAGCAACTGGCCCTGGGCGTCGAACACCGGCACGCCCAGCGCGTTGATGCCGGCGGCGTATTCGCCCTCGACCACCGCCACGCCGCGCCAGCGGATCTGCTCGCGCTGCAGCGCCGGCAGCGCATCGGCGTGCGCGTCGGACCAGGCGGCAAAGACGCGCCCGGTGGCCGAGGTCTGCAGGTCGAACAGCGCGCCCTCGACCACGCCCACCGACACCCCCTGCCCCGGCTGGCACACGCGCACCGCCGTCACGCCGGCCTCGCCCTGCACCGCCACCAGGCAGGTGGCGCCCAGCGCCTGCGCCAGGCTGCGCGCCTCGGCCGTGGCCAGCGCGATCCAGTCCTGGCGCGCCAGCCAGGCCAGGGCCAGATTGCGCACCGCCGGGCCGATCTCGTAGGCGCCGCTGCCCGCGTCCTGCTGCACCCAGCCGGCGCGCCCCAGGCTGACCAGGTAGCGGTAGGCCTTGGCCCGGTGCATGCCGGCCAGCCGCGCCAGCTCGGACAGCCCGCAGGCCTTGGGCTGGCGCGCCAGCACGTCGAACAGGGCCAGGCCCAGCTCGAGCGACTGGATGCCCACCGGCGCGGCGGCGCCGGGCTCGATGGGGGTGCTGGATGGCGGCTCTGCGGGCTGGTTCATGGTTTTGACGCGTCCGGGCGCCCGCATACACCTGCTGCCAGGCGGGCGACCGGTTGACGTGCGAACGAGTATGCCTTAAATTCCGTTTGTTTCTTATTTCATAACGTTGTTATTTTAATCGTAACCACATCGGAGACCCAGCATGAAGAACTTCATCAGCTTTCCCCTCGCCGAAGGCGTGCACAGCCGCCAGGCCCACTGCGACATTCCCGCTGGCCTGTACGAACGCGAGCACGGGCGCAACGGCTTTTTCGGCCCGGCCAGCCACATCCTGCACACGCACAAGCCGACCGGCTGGACGAAGTGGGAAGGCCCGCTGGAGCTGACCCTGCTGGATTTGAACAAGTTGGAGGACAGCGCGCCCTGCCCCTGGAAGGCGCGCCGCTTCATGCACAACGCGCAGACGCAGGTGCATTTCTGGAAGTTCGGCGTCTCCATGCCCGAGCTGGCGCGCAACGGCGACGGCGACATGATCCTGTTCTTCCACAAGGGCGAGGGCGACTTCTATTGCGACTACGGCCACATGACGTACCGCGAGGGCGACTACATCAACATTCCGCGCGGCACCAGCTGGCGGCTGGAAACCCAGGTGCGCAACGAGGTGCTCACCATCGAGGCGACCGAAGACCTGTTCATGCTGCCCGAGCGCGGCATCCTGGGCCATCACGCGCAGTTCGACCTGGCGGTGCTGGACACGCCCAAGATCGACGAAGCCTTCAAAGCCCAGTACAGCGAGCAGGAAAGCCGCGTGCGCGCCAAGCGCCGCGGCCAGGTGACCACCGTCACCTTCCCCTACAACTTTCTCGACGCCGCCGGCTGGCACGGCACCTGCGTGCCGGTCAAGCTCAACTGGCGCGACATCCGCGAGCTGCTGTCCGACCGCTACCACCTGCCGCCCACGGTGCACGCCACCTTCCTGTCCAACACCATCATCGTCTGCACCTTCGCACCGCGCCCGATCGAAAGCGACCCGGGGGCGCTGAAGGTGCCGTTCTTCCACAACAACGACGAGTTCGACGAGTCCATCTTCTACCACCAGGGCAACTTCTTCTCGCGCGACAACATCAAGCCCGGCATGTTCACCCTGCACCCCTCGGGCTTTCACCACGGCCCGCACCCCAAGGCCTTCGCGGCGGCGGCGGCCAACAACCAGGGCGAGCGCAAAACCACCGACGAGGTGGCGGTGATGATCGACTCGCGCTACCCGCTGGAGCTGGACGACGTGGGCGCCGTCAAGGTGCCGGGCTACCTGGATTCCTGGAAGGAGTGATACGGTTGCGCATTCGAAAAGATAAAACTGCTGGCCGCGGGGCGGGATCAGGCCGTCGGGGCGCCCGGCTCCGTTCATGTCCCCCACCGGCCTGCGGCCGGCTCCGCCTTCACTTCACTGCGCCGGGCACCCCGACGCCCTGATCCGTGGCATTGCTGGCCGTGCAGACCGCCTGACGGGTGACCCCGCTTCCCGCCAAGGGGCATGGGTGGGCAGCGCAGCGAGGTCAAGGAGGAGATGGCCGTCGCAGACGGACAGCGGGGGACAGGAGCGGAGCTGCCCACCCATGCCCCTTGGCGCGCGTCACCACTCGCCCGGCGTTCTCAACGCATGGATGGCCGCTCGGCATGAGGCGGCGCGCGGTCGCTCAGCGCCCCACCGGCCAGCCCTGCAAGTGCGTCTGCACCAGGCCGGCCAGCGCCGCCAGCCACGCGGGGTGGTCGTTCAGGCAGGGCACATAGCGCAGCTCGCCGCCGCCCGCGGCCTGGAAGGCGGCGCGCCCCTCGATGGCGATCTCCTCCAGCGTCTCCAGGCAGTCGGCGACAAAGCCGGGGCAGATCACGTCCACGCGCTTGAGGCCCGCGCGGCCCCAGTCCTCCAGCGTGGCCTGCGTGGCCGGCCCCACCCACTTCGCGCGGCCAAAGCGCGACTGAAAGGCCAGCGCCCAATCGCCCTCGCGCAGCGCCAGCCGCTGGGCCAGGCGGCGCGCCGTCTCCAGGCATTCGCCGTGATACGGGTCGCCCGCGTCCACCACGCGCTGCGGCACGCCGTGAAAGCTCATCAGCAGCCGCTCGGGCCGGCCATCGGTCATCCAGTGCTCGTGCACGCGCCTGGCCAGGGCGTCGATGTAGCCCGCGTCGTCGTGAAAGCGGTTGACAAAGCGCAGCTCGGGCACGTGGCGCACCGAGCGCGACCAGGCCGTCACGGCGTCGATCACGCTGGCCGTGGTGGTGCCCGAATACTGCGGGTACAGCGGCAGCACCAGCACGCGCGTGCAGCCCTCGGCCTTCAGCGCGTCCAGCTCGGCGGCCACCGAGGGCTGGCCGTAGCGCATCGCCAGCCGCACGCTCACATCCACCCCGCGCTCGCCCAGCCAGCCGCGCAGCAGCGCGGCCTGCTTGCGGCTGTACACCAGCAGGGGCGAGCCCTCGGGCAGCCAGATGCTCTGGTACTTCTTGGCCGACGCCGCCGGGCGCCGGCGCAGGATCAGGCCGTGCAGCAGCGGCTGCCACAGCGCGGGCGGAATCTCCACCACGCGCGGATCGCTCAAGAACTCGGCCAGATAGCGGCGCACGGCCGGCGGCGTGGCCGCGTCGGGCGTGCCCAGGTTGCACAGCAGCACGCCCGTGCGGCCATTCGCGTGGCGCGCCGCCTCGGGCTCGGGTCTGAAAAAAGGCATGCGCTATTCTCGCCGCATGATCGACGCCCGCCGCATCCGCGCCATCACGCTCGACCTGGACGACACGCTGTGGCCGGTGTGGCCCACCATCCAGCGCGCCGACCAGGCCCTGCGCGACTGGCTGGCCGCGCGCGCGCCGCGCACCGCCGCGCTGGCGGCCGATGGGATCAGTGCCCCGCAGGCGCGCCGCGCGGTGCTGCAGGCGCGGCCCGAGCTGACGCACGACCTGGGCGCCATCCGCCTGGAGGTCATCCGCCAGCTGCTGCGCGCCGCCGGCGACGACCCGGCGCTGGCCGAGCCCGCCTTCGAGGTCTTCTACCGCGAGCGCCAGCGCGTCACCCTGTTCGACGACGCGCTGCCGGCGCTGGATTTTCTGGCCGCGCGCTACCCGCTCGTCGCCCTGTCCAACGGCAACGCCGACGTCGGCCAGGTGGGCCTGGCGCGCTACTTTCGCGCCGCCGTGTCGGCCGCCAGCGCCGGCGTGGCCAAGCCCGACGCGCGCATCTTCCACACCGCCGCGCAGGCCGCCGGCGTGACGGCGGGCGCCGTGCTGCACATCGGCGACGACGCCGAACTGGACGCCGCGGGCGCGCTGGGCGCCGGCATGCAAACGGTCTGGGTCAACCGCGCCGACGCCGCCTGGCCGCCGGGGCATGCCGACGCGCCGCAGGCCGTGGTGCGCGACCTGGCGGCCTTGTGCCGCCTGCTGTCCAGCACCTGACGCGGGTTCACGGCATCCTCCGATCGAACGATCCGCCTGGATGCCGATCCTCGGATGCTATCGCTGTAATAGCTGCCAGCGCTTGCCGCACAAGCGCTGCAGCCCCATTTTACTTGAAACGGCGCTAAAAGGTGCCCGGATAGGCCCCGCCGTCGAGCAGGATGTTCTGCCCCGTCAGGTAGCCGGCCTGCTGGCTGCACAGGAAGGCGCACACGGCGCCGAACTCGGCCGGCTGGCCGAAGCGCCGCGCCGGAATGGGCGCGGCCTGAGCGGCGCGCACCTCGTCCGCCGTCTTGCCGCCCTGCTTGACCATGCCCTGCACCAGGCCGGCCAGGCGGTCGGTGTCGAACTTGCCGGGCAGCAGGTTGTTGATGGTCACGCCCTTGGCCGCCACCTGCGGGTTGCGCGCCAGCCCGGCGATGAAGCCCGTCAGGCCCGAGCGCGCGCCGTTGGACAGGCCCAGCACGTCGATCGGCGCCTTCACCGCACTCGACGTGATGTTGACCACGCGCCCGAAGCCGCGCGCCAGCATGCCGTCGATCGTCGCCTTGATCAGCTCGATCGGCGTCAGCATGTTGGCGTCCACGGCCTTGATCCAGGCCGCGCGGTCCCAGTCGCGAAAGTTCCCCATGGGCGGGCCGCCCGCGTTGGTCACCACGATGTCGAAGTCGGCGCGCTGCGCGAACACCGCCGCGCGCCCCTCGGGCGTGGTGATGTCGGCCGCCACCGGCAGCACCTGCACGCCGGCCTCGGCGCGCAGCGCGCTTGCCGCTGCCTGCAGCACGTCGGCGCCGCGCGCCACCATCACCACGTTGACGCCTTCGCGCGCCAGCGCCTCGGCGCAACCGCGCCCCAAGCCCTTGCTGGCGCCGCACACCAGCGCCCACTTGCCGGCAATTCCCAAGTCCATGATTTCCAAGCTCCTTGCGGTTTCAAATTCATCCGGCCGCCGGTCGCGCCTGGCCCGCGCGGCTGAACAGCGCAATCCCGGCCACCACCAGCACCGTGCCCGCCGCCAGCCCCGGCGTGAAGGGTTCGCCCAGCAGCGCCACGCTCATGGCGATGGTCGACAACGGCCCGATCATGCCCACCTGCGCCGCCAGGCTGGCGCCGATGCGCTCCACCCCCAGCATCACCAGCAGCACCGGCGCGGCGGTGCACAGGGTGGCGTTGAGCAGCGACAGCCACAGCACCGGCTCGGCCACGCGCGCCGCACTCAGCGGGTTGACCAGCGCGAAGTGCCCGATGCAGCACAGGCTGGCCACGGTGGAGGCCAGGCCCACCAGCCGCAGCGCGCCGATGCGCCGCACGTACTCGCCGCTGAAAAACAGGTACAGCGCATACGCCGCCGCCGAGCCCAGCACCCACAGCGCGCCCCGGGCCGTGGCGCCGCCGGGCGCCGCGTGCGCCTCGAAGCCGAACACCAGCAGCGCGCCGCCGTAGCTCACCACCGTGGCCAGCACGTGGCCGGGCGTGATGGCGCGCCCGCGCCAGGCCCAGTCGTAGAGCAGCACCAGGGTGGGCGTGAGATACAGGATCAGCCGCTCCAGCCCGGCCGTGATGTAGCGCAGGCCGACAAAGTCCAGCATGCTGGCCAGGTAGTAGCCGCAAAAGCCCAGGCCCAGCACCGCCCAACGCTCGTCGCGGCGCAAGGCCGGGCGCCCGCGCCCGCCCCACCAGGCCATCAGCAAAAAGAAGGGCAGCGCCATCAGCATGCGATACATCAGCAGGGTGATGGCGTCCACCCCGTAGCGATAGGCCAGCTTGACGATGATGGCCTTGCCGCTGAAGCCGATGGCGCCCACGGCCGCGAACGCGATGCCGACTGCTCTGCTGTTGATAGCTGCCGGCGCTGGATGGGCGGGCGCTGCAGGCATTTTTTGCTTGAAACTCTGGCGCGACGCCCGGTGCCTCAGGCGCGCAGGGGGCGCAGCGCCTCGGCCCAGCGCTTGAGCTCGTCGAGCAGGCCGCGCGCCGACGCGTCGATCAACTCGTTGGAGCCGAACTTGCCGGTGTCGTCCAGCAGGCTGGCCACCATGGGCACGGCCACGCCCTCGACGATGGGCATCATCTTGAGCGTGGTGGCGTGCAGGCGCGCCATCTGCACCGCGCGCAGCCCGCCCGAGACGCCGCCGTAGCCGACGAAGCCGCAGGGCTTGTAGTTCCACTCGCGGTACACGTAGTCCAGCGCGTTGGTCAGCACCGGCGTGGGCATGTAGTTGTACTCGGGCATCACGAACACGTAGGCGTCGGCCGCCGCCACGCTGGCGCTCCAGCGCTTGGTGTGCTCGTGCTCGTACTGCTGCATGCGCGGGTGCACCGGCTCGTCGTACAGCGGCAGCTTGAAGTCGGCCAAGTCGACCAGTTCGGCATCGAAGCCGCCGTGCTGGCGCGCGAACTCGTGGAACCAGCGCGCGACGGCGGGCCCGACCCGGCCCGGGCGGGTACTGCAGATGATGACGTGAAGCTTGAGCGACATGAGGGTGAAATCCTGGATGCGAAAAACCGTCGAGGATAGCGGAGCAGCCGCTTTTTTGCCGGCGCCGGGGTGATCGGGCGCGCCGGGTGCCGCCACGTTTTGCTGCGAGAAACTATCGATCCGATAGCTACTCGCGCTTGATGCAAGCCGGCTGCAGCCCTATTTTTCTTGCAAGTTCGGCGGCGGCGGCGCATCGGTGTCGACGATGCGGTGGTGCAGGCGCTGCAGCCCGGCCCACACGATCAGCGCCACCACCGGCACGGCGATGGCCATGCTCGCTTCCACGCCCAGCGGCCAGCCCAGGCCGTGCGCGCCCTTCACCACGTAGCCCACCAGCCCGACCACGTAATAGGTGATGGCCGCCACCGACAGGCCCTCCACCGTGGACTGCAGCTTCAGCTGCAGGCCCTGGCGGCGGTTCATGGCCGCCAGCAGCTCGCGGCTGCTGTGCTGCTGCTCGACCTCCACGCGCGTGCGCAGCAGCTCGGCCACGCGCGCGATGCGCGCCGACAGCGCGGCCTGGCGCCGGTCGGCCGAGCGGCAGGTGGCCATGGCCGGCGCATAGCGCCGATCCATGAAGTCGCGCAGCGACTGCATGCCCTCGATGCGCACCTCGGCCATGTCGGCCAGGCGCTGGCGCACCAGCTCGTCGTAGGCGGCGCTGGCCGAAAAGCGCGTGTGCGTGCCGGCGTACAGGCCCTCCAGCTCGGCGGCCAGGCGGGTCAGGCGGTCCAGCAGCGCCGGTTCGTCGGCGCGCGCGGCGCTGCCGATGGCCTGCGCCAGCGCCGCCAGCTCGGCCTCGCCGCGGTCCAGCCAGCGTGCCACCTGGCGCGCCGCCGGCAGGCCCAGCAGCGCGGCCATGCGGTAGGTCTCGACCTCCAGCACGCGCTGCACCAATCGGCCCAGGCGCCGCGGCGTGGCGGCGCCGGGGCCCTCCTCGCCGGTCAGCACCAGCACGCGCAGGCAGCCGTCGGCGCGCAGGCGCAGGTCGGTGTGCAGGTCGCTGCCATGGCTGATGACGCGCGAGCCGGTCACGCCCGCCGACTCGCCGAACAGCGCCCGCAGCAGGCCCGTGCCGCCGCCGGCCGGCCGCGGCACGGCCCACAGGTGCACGCCGGTCAGCGCCTGGCCCGGCAAGGCCGCGCGCCAGGCGGCGGGCAGGCACTCGGCCGCCGTCGGCGGCGCGTCCGTGGCCAGCGCCGCCAGCTCCGCCGCCGGCAGCGGGCGCAGGAAGGACCAGGTGACGAACTCGGTGTGCAGTTCCCAGCGCAGGCTGAGCGCGCCGCACTCGGCCTGCACGAAGGCCGCGTCCTCGGCCGGCGCCGCCAGGCCGTGGTCGGCCAGCAGGGCGGCCAGATGGGCGCGGCTGGCGCGGCGGCCCTCGGCATCCACCCACTGCGCCCAGTGCGTGAACGCCAG